>CAZGHT010000086.1:0-1427 GCA_964525535.1 uncultured Rhodothermaceae bacterium | reverse complement strand
GGAAAACTTGTGCTGAGAGTTGAGTGGTGTGGTGAAGAAGCCTTCCGGATTGTGTGTTCGTGACACGTTCAACGTTTCGCTCTAATAGTAGTGAAATTTTTTAAGGGACTCAATCCTGAGGTGTCGGTGCAGGCTCCTGGTTCGCGGAGGCTCAGCGGTTCGGGTCCGTCGTCACTTTTTGAGGCTCTGCAGGAATGCTTTTGTCGGCATGTTGTATGTAACGAGCGATGCGTTTCGCTTCGATTCCGATTTCCCGAATCAGGCCCGTGGATGCATTCTTAAAACCGCAGAAATAGAGATTGGGCAACGCCGTCTTTGTACCGCTGGAAATCACGTCGCCGTCTTTATCGGTGACCTGGCTCCGGTCTCTCAGAAACGCCCCGACATTGTTCTTGAATCCCGTGGCCAGGATGATCGCATCGAACGCTTTTTTCTCTCCATCGGTGAAATGGACCGTATCGCCATCGACGCGGTCGATGCCCTTGAACACGTCGATGTGGCCTTGTTTGATGAGCTGAATCGTGCCGATATCGAGCAAAGGAACGCGGTTGAGGTCTTCGATTTGAGCCATGGGTCCCTTCTGAGGCGTTTCCAGGCCGTAGCGAGACAGGTCTCCCATCTGCATACGAACGAGCGGTTCAGAGAGCGAATCGATCACCTGGGGGGGCAGCCAGCTCAGGCCGACGGTAATAGCGTGTGAGGACAGGCCGAACAAATCGCGAGGTACGATATTGACCGGACCTCTGACCGCCAGGCTCACGCGCGCATTGTGTTCGAAGAGGTCCAGGGCGATCTCGCCACCGGAATTTCCGAGCCCGACCACCAGCACATGCTGGTCTTCGAATGGCGATCCGTTGGTGTATTTGTAGCTGTGGAGGATCTGACCGGGAAAAGAATCCTGGCCGGGCCAGCTGGGCAGCACGGGCGTGCGGTTATATCCGGTCGCGATGACGAGGTGCCTGGACAGGTAGTCGGCGCTCTTGGCCCGGGTCGACCATACGTCGCCGATGCGCATGACAGACTTCACACGCTCGCCAAATAGCGGTTCGAGGTTGAAGCACTGCGCATACCGCTCCAGGTAGTCTACAAATTGGAGCCGCGAGGGATAGGCCGGCGAATGCCTGGGAAAAGATAAATACGGGAGCGAGGAAAATCGTCTGTGGGTGTGCAGATGAAGCCGATCGTAACGTCTGATCCACGACTGACCTATACTGCGATCCTTCTCCAAAATGACCAGGGGAACGCGATGCCTTCTCAGGCAGGCAGCGGTCGCAAGGCCCGCGGCGCCGGCTCCGATGATGACTGTGTTCGTGCGGACCGTCTTGCGTGAGTAACGCGCCATATAATACGTTTGGCAATTAAGAGGTGCATAAATAACAGATGTTACGCGCCGGATGCGCATAGGTACTGCGAGAGCGGCTTTGCAG
>CAZGHT010000085.1:10736-23923 GCA_964525535.1 uncultured Rhodothermaceae bacterium | reverse complement strand
GCGCTCCCGGGGGCTCGCCTCCGCAAAACGGGCGACATAGAACGCCCTTTCAGGGATGGGGGTGCCGGCGCCGGGGCGTTGCCCCGCCTGAATAAGAGGGCACTTTCAGGGCCCCGCTCCGCCGGGCATTCAAGTCTTGACTCGCACCCGTGGGCCGGCGTTGCGCTGCATCGCCTTATCACAGCGGATAGGGCTGTTTCGCGCGCCTGGGCCGCGGCGACTTCGCTCGCGCTCGGGCCTCAAAGCAGGTTTTCGGATAGGCTCTACGTGAAAGGCCGAGCGGGTACCCGTAGATCCTGGAGTATCCCGGCCTCTGTCCGGTTCAAGGGATGGCGAGGTCGAACCTGGATCCCAGATCGGGGTCGGGGACGACTCGTTCAGCGGAATGTTTGCGAAATAAAAAACAATAGTTTCAACCCCTGATTCATATTAGTACGAAGTCTTTAAACTGTGAACCCCGAACTGTGAACCCCGAACTCAATACCCCGTACTCTACCCTGCTCCAGTGCCATCCCTCATCGAAGTGAGCGCAACCAACCGAAAACCGTTGTTGTTGTTCGGGTTGTTCGGGTTGTTCCTGTTGCGGTTCGCGCAACGCACGTTGTTATTGTTGTTGTCAAACGAGCCGCCGCGAAGAACGCGGTGCACACGAACCGCTCCCGCATCAATATAGGTTTTTTATGTATTACCTGTTGCGCGCTGCCAACCGCCCAGCAGTTTGCCGATCTCAGCCACCATCTGCGCCGCGTGCTGGTACTGACCTCTGGAGAGCCACTTCCACCGCTCGGCCAGGCGGAGGTACACACGGACCTTGTCCAGATGCAGCGAGGCTGCATCCAGCGCCTCTCTCCTTTTTTCGCCGCGCACCTGGTGTGCTTCCATCAGCGACTCGTACATGTCGAACGAGGCGTCCAGCAGCCGCCGCGTGGCGCTGTGGCGGTGGGCCTTCGGGAAGTGGTTCGTTACCGGAAGGATCCAGTTCAGGTAATCGAAGGCGCGCGTGAATATGACCATAATTCATTTTGTCTTTTCGAGTGCGTCCGCCCTTGCGGGCGGTTCTGTTTTCCTCCCCACTTCCCCCTGGAGGGACAGCGCCTGATCCCCAGTGACATTCCTTACTCTCTTTCCCTATACCGGGATCGGTGCTAGTCTGATCGAGGGAGCGCAACCAACCGAAAACCGAGGTTGACGAGCTGGTAGTACGGGTGGAGCCAGAGGCGGGCCGCGCAACGCACGCGGTAATTGGGACGGCCAAACGAGCCGCCGCGGAGAACACGGCGATCATCCCCTTCTGCGGCCTCTCGCGTTTCGTGCGACTCATCCATCGCCTGATACGGCGTCCTTTCCCACTTCGAGCGCGTCCACTCCCATACGTTTCCGCTCAGATCTTGAACCCCATACGGGCTTACACCCTCTGGAAAACACCCCGGCGTGGACGTTGTGCCGATTCCCGTTTCTCCGTAGTTGCACTGATCCATCGTAATGGCCCCGCCCCAGGGATAGGCCCTGCCGGCCTCAACGTTTTCTTTCATCGCAGGTTTTCCTCCAGCAGGTTTTCGCCCACCCGACATATCCCTGAGGCTACTGATGAGATTGTCCTCCGGCACCTTGAGCCCGCCCCGGGCCCCCTTCTCCCATTCCGGCTCGTTAGGCAGCTTTATTTCTGTTGTTTCTTCGATCCACGTCTTGTTTCGTGCTTCCGCACTCAACCACTGCGTGAAGGCGAACGCCTCGTACCAGCTCACTAAAACAACCGGGTGATTGGGCAGTTCGTACGGCTCTCTGTAACGCATCCTACCTTGCATGTCTTCCTTTTTGAGCCAGGCCCATCCCCCCTCTGTCCACCACTGCTTTTCCTCATAGCCCCCCGCTTTCTCAAACCTGTCAAACTGAGCATTCGTAACCGGATACTGGCTGATCCAATACCCGTAGGGCACATCCACCTCTACGGTGTCATCGCCCATCATAAACGGACCTGCCGGCACGTAACAGAACGGCATCGCCTCCAGCGTGAGCAGTTCCTTGCGGGGGTCGCCCAATTGCCCCAGCAGGCGACCGGCTTCGGCCCGCTCGACCGGCGGCAAATGGGTACCCAGGGCTTTCACCAGAGCAGCACCAACCCGGCTCAGGTATCCCTGACCCGTTTCTTCGTCGCGCAATACGGCATCGCGGCCGGCCACGGCGGCCATATGAGCCGACCACAACGCTTCTCGGGCCGTTATCTCGTCGGTGATGGTTTCCTCGGCCGGTAGGAGCTGGCTGGCATTGTCCAACAGCTGTATGTCGTTCAGCCGGTTGATCAGGAGCTCTTCGGCCCCCAATTGTACTGCAATGGTCCAGGCACTTCCCTCCCCGGCTAATTTACGGATGTCTCGCACGGCAGAGCGGCGCTTGATCAGGTAACACCCGGCCAGGTATTCCTGAAAGGTCCGGTGGGGAAAACTGTAGGCGCCCGGCCGTCCGGGTGTACCGCCCCGCCCGACCAGCAACCCGGAACGCTCATCGACGTAGTTCAAAAACCGATTGGCAACGTCCAGACAACCCAGATACTCCGTAGATTCGAGGATTTCGAGGGCTTCTAACCGAGGCAGGTCCGCCGCCGTATCGAGCGCGCCTTTCTGGTGCGCTTCGAACGCGAGACGCTCGATCACGGGCCGGATACGTTCGGGGCTCCCCAGGAGGGCATCCAGTTCTTTGTCTTGCAACGCCCCTTTCGTCTGCTGCCACTTCCGAAGCAGGATGTCCACCGCCTTCTGGTACAGGACCACGCGGTCCCGGGGCAGTTCGGTCTCTTGCTGGTGCACCAGGATCATCGTCGTGAGCAGCATCGGGTTTCGCGCCAGGATACGCAGGTGCTCCTGCTGCACGGCTTCTTTGAGGTTTGCTGCTAATGCGCTCGCCCTGGCCTGATCCAGGGCATCGAACTGCACCTGGGCCTCGTACCAGCCTTCTATGAATCCGGCGATCTGTTCATCGTCGAACGGCGCCAGGGTATGCACATCGAACCCCTCGACCCGATTGTCGTCTGTGTAGGACCGTATCCGGCACGTCACAATCACCTGCTCCGGCTCATAGTGCATCACAGCGGCATCTACGACGTCGCGGGCAAAGTGCTGGAGTTCGTAGGGCACTTCATCCAGCCCATCGAATACAGCGTGTACACGCCCCTGCCGAAAAGCGTCCCGAATTGCGCCCGATGCACCGGATGCATCGATCGATTCCAGGTCGGCGATCACGTGTTCCAGCACCTCATTCGCGAGCTTCTTCCGGCGCTTTTCGAGGGATAACTTCTCTAATGCACTCCTATCCAGCTGTCCTAGCCGCGGCGCCAGATCCCGCAATGTGACAAAAACCGGAACGAGCCTGGACGCCTGATCGCCCGATTGATCCGCCAGCTGCGCGGTGATCTGCTTGACGAAGGTACTTTTCCCTGAGCCCGGATCACCCAGTAGCACCATAAAGCGAGACCGCTCGGCAGCTTCCCGGGCGCTCAAGTATTTTTGTTCTCCGTCTTCCCCCGGATTATGCCCCCTTTTCTCCATGGGTTTCTCCGGAGTCGCGGTGCTCAATCCAATGTACACATCATTCAGCGTGATGCTCTTCTCCAGGCCGGCCTGCCCCCCGATCTGCGCCAGAGGCAGCAGCTGGCAATGGTGGCGTAAGCGGCTCAGGTACGTTTCCAATCCAGCGTCGTAGGGTTCCTTATCACCCCCTTTCTTCTTGAAAGAGGATTGGGGCATTCTGCCTTTCGCTTTTAAATCTTCCCAGACGAGTCCCTCCAGATGCTGATACAGCATCTTCTCGAAGGAGACCGGAATGGTGTACGTATTCACACCGCCGGCTAACGAACCATCCTCGTTCCTGAATGGTTCGAAGAACGTATTCACTTTCAGAAATTGATCCCTCTTCTTCTCAAAGTCCGGGTCAGTCACGCCGATCCTGAGTTCCTCAGTACGCCTGTAAATCAGAATGTGGGGCTTTTTCGGCGAATAGCGTGCATCCAGATATTCCCACTCTGTCCCGGACTGGTAGGCCTCGCCGTTCGGTTTTTGAATCGATTCGGGTAGCGGCGTGCCCATTCGTGACCAAAGAATAACAACCACGATATCGCAGTCGGCAGGCCGCTTGATCATGCGATTGACCGATTCTTGAGGCGTTTCATTTGCCAGCATGGGAATCGTCGACAGAGGGTCGTCCCAGGCGACCGCCTCGAAGGCAACCTGCCCCTTGAAGGCACGGAACTTAGGGAGTGTATCTTCGATCACTTTGCGAGCGATGTCTCGCTCTTCTTGCACGTCACCAGGTGAAGAGATGAATATGGAATAATGAGCTACCTGATCCGGCATGGCGTGGTTTGAATATCTGTAGAGCGGACGTCCGACGGCCTGTTTAAGCAATTCCTTTCGGGGAATATAACAAATCCGGTAGGCCGCTGCGCGTTGAATTGTTTATGGTACCAGGTACATAGTACTCTGCACTCCGCGGTTGCGTAACCCCCGCCGGCTGCGTACTTTATGGACACGCCCCATTCCCGTTCATCGACGCCACCCCCTGGATACGCCCATGCCTGATACAAACGCGTTCTCCCGGCGAGACTTCCTCAAGACCACCGCAACAGCCACGACGGGCCTCTCGATGAGCCACGTCATGCGCACCGAAAACTTCGCGTACCCGGGCGGCTCGGATACGATCCGCGTCGGGCTCGTCGGGTGCGGCGGGCGCGGCACCGGCGCCGCGCGCGACTGCGCCGTCTCGGCGGAAGGCGTCTCGATCGTCGCCCTGGCCGACCTCTTCCGCGACCGCCTCGAGGCGCGCCGAGGCCCCCTCCAGGAGGCGATCCCCGACCAGTACAACGTCACCGACGACCGCTGCTACAGCGGCTTCGACGCCTACAAGGAACTCATCGACAGCGACGTCGACCTCGTCATTCTGGCCACGCCGCCGGGCTTCCGCCCGATCCACCTCCGGTATGCCGTCGAGGCCGGCAAACACGTCTTTATGGAGAAGCCGGCCGGCGTCGACCCCGCCGGCGTCCGTTCCGTCATCGAATCGGGCGAGATGGCCAGGGAGAAAGGCCTCTCGATCGTCGCCGGCACGCAGTACCGCCGGCAGCCCAGCTACGTGGAGGCGATCGACCGCATCCACAACGGGCGCATCGGCCGGGTCGTCTCGGCCCAGGCGTATTACCTCACCGGCCCGATCTGGCTGCGGCCCCGCAAGCCGGGCATGTCCGACATGGAATGGCAGTGCCGCAACTGGTACTACTTCACGTGGCTCTCGGGCGACCAGATCGTCGAGCAGTTCGTCCACAACCTGGACGCCATCAACTGGGCGCTCCGGGGTACGCCCCTGCGCGCCTTCGGCTCGGGCGGGCGCGCCAAGCGGGTCGATCCCAACTACGGCCACATCTTCGACAACTTCAACATCGTCTACGAATACGAGGGCGGCATCCAGGTGACGGCCATGTGCCGCCAGATGGAGAACTGCATGACGCGCATCGCGAACCGCATCATCGGCACGGATGGCGTGGCGGACGTCAACCCTGACCACTCCATCCTCCGCGACCACAGCGGCCAGCTGCTCTACGAGGTGCCCGAAAAAGGCAACAACCCGTACGTACAGGAGCACACGGATCTGATCGCCAGCATCCGGGAGAACCGGCCGCTCAACGAAGCCCGTGAAGTGGCCTACAGCACGCTGACCGCCGTCATGGGCCGCGAAGCCGCGTATACCGGCCAGGAGATCACCCGGGAGGCAATCATGGATTCGCCCCAGGACCTCCTGCCCGAGCAGTTCGCCTTCAGCGCCCTGCCCGTCGCTCCGGTGCCTATTCCCGGCGTTACGCAGGTGGACCGGCACGTCGCGATGGCGACCGACCGGTCCTGAGTTTGCTTCCCGGCGCCCGTCCCCGGGAAGACCCCAACACAACGTAAGATATCGGCTAATACCTGTCTGAGGCGCCCCGATGAAGCCCAGAACAAAAACGCTCGTTCTCCTCGTTCTCATTCCTCTGTTGTGCCTGGGGGCCGTAGAAATCATCGAGGCCTGTTTCAGCAGCCCGAAGCCGCTGACGTGTCCGCGAAGCCTGTACGTCATTGCGTCGGCGGGCGGAACGGTGCTGAATCCCGCCTCAGGAGAGGCGTTCAACGCCCCTTTGAACCTCGCCCCGGTCGTCCTGTGGGATACCGCCCCCGGCTGCGCCGTTCCAGGCGAGGCTGCTGCCAGCGTGTTGGTCTCCGCCGCCTGTACGGCCTCCGGCGGAGGGAACGCGATCCCGATCGGTCCTCAGTCCTTCGCCGTCCCGGCCCCCGCTACGCCGGGTCTGCAGCCCGGGCACGCGCTGGATATCCAGATCGCTGAAGGCGTGCTCAACCCGAGAACGTCCTACCGGTGCGCTTTTTCGACCACGTATTCGGTTGACTTTACCGGTGGGTTCGGGTCAGGTACGCTGTCCGGCACGCGCGTGACGAGCGCCGGCCTCATCGAGGAGAGTGCGGACCGCCCCGGCCACCCCCGGGTTCGCGCTCGAGTGCTCACGCCCGGCGAAAGCGGGGGCCTTCCGATCTCGACCGCCCACCAGGGCGACCGCGTACAGGCCTACCTCCTCCTGGAAAACAACGACCTGACGTATCCGGCGACGTTCGACTGGACGAGCGAAGGCCTCCAGATTGCCGGCCTGCCCGACGAAGCCGCGACCCTCGATCAGGCGTATAACGACCTCGGCGTGTACCAGCTCTCCAATACCGAAGCCGACATCTTCCCGGCCGCATCCTTTACGGACGACCTGCCGGCCGGCCGGCTCCCGGGAGACCCCCTGTCGGACGATCCCCGGCAGCTCTCCGGCTCGCTGTCCCTCGGTCCGGGGGAAATCGAGATCTTCGGCGTAGCGTCGGAAAGCTACGGCGCCTGCTCCTCCGGCTCCTGCAACCGGCGCAATTTTGAGTTCCTCGCCACAATCTTCGACGGCAGCGCCGGCAAATCCAACGACTTCATCGAGTTCGACTTCGACTGGTACCATTACGTAGACAACCAGGTGCTGCGCCGGTCTTTGGGGACGACCTATCGGACCGACATCGAAGCCGGCGGCTCGACTATTGTTTATGCCTCCTCGTTTCGAGCCAAGGACGACCAGGGCGTTGTCATCGACGAGACCCATGGCAGCAATCTCCTGGCTCCGACAAACCCGGACTTTAATACCGTCATCGTAGGCCCCGACGCCGGTTTTGCGGGGCCTCAACAGGTGTTCGACCAGGTCACGCTCAACGGACCGGATGCAACCGGCGCCACGTTCGGCTGGATCGTCGATGACCCGAACAACTCGCTCGCCGCTGTCGTCAACCTCTTCGACCTGCGCAATCTGTCGGACCTGCCGGGGTCGTGCCTGCTTCAACTCCCCGCCATACGGCAGCCCTCCTCCTCGGTGCTTACCATCGAAACCACCGTCTTCGGCTGCAATGGGGACGATAGCCAGGTCACCCTCGCTACCCAGGGCAACACCTTTTATTCCGGTACGCTCGGAGCTCTCAAGTCCAACCCGCCCCAGGACGTGATCGTCGATCCGACCACGAGCATCACTGTTACGCGGACCAGCAACCGGGATCAACCCGTGATGCACGTGACCCCTCCCTCTTTTGCGGTCAACGCCTCGCTGACCGACTCCTTACTTTCGAAGAGTGTATCCGTCACCGATGCTGACGGAAATCCCGTCAATTATACAGCCTCCATCGAAGGAGGCAATGGCGTCGTCCTGTTCCAGGGTGGGTCCACGACGACGTCCGGAAATGGATTCGCCTCGATCGACTTTACTCCCCCGACAGCCCCCGGCGAGACGATCGAGGGAACGATCGTCTTTCAATCGGAGGCCTTTAATACACCTGTCCGCGTGCCTTTCGCGGTACGCTCCACGGAGACAACCGCCGGCTCGGTGAGCGGAATCGCGTTCCTGGACAGAAATGGAGACGGCGTGCAGGATCCTGGCGAAGGGGGGGTGCAAGGGCGATTCTTTTACGCCGATCTGAATAACAATGCCCAATACGACGCGGGAAACGAACCCGGCGCCGAAAGCAATGACGGAGGCGCGTATACGCTGTCGATCGTCAACCCGCCTCAGACTCCCGTTTCTATCGGAGGATTGCTGCCGGAGGCGTGGGAGTGGACCGTGCCGGCAACCGGATTCCAGACCGTCGACCTGAGTGAAAACCGGGATGTCGCCGGCGTCGACTTCGCCAGCCGGCCCTCGGGCTCCGTACACGGGCAGGTGTTCGACGACCACAACGCCAACGGCGAGCAAGAACCGGGCGAAGCAGGGTGGGACGGCATCACGATGGTTCTGAGAAAGGTGTTATCCACAGACACGTTGAGGGCGACCACGATGAGCATGGACCTCAATAACGACGGCATCATCGACCCGGACCGGGAGCAAGGCCTGTTCTGGTTCGAGGGAGTCAAAGATGGCGGCTACACGGCCGTCATGGACGAATCCAGCATTCCCGAGGGCTACAGACAGAGGGAAATCCCCGGGCAACCGATCTCCGTCCAGAACGGGCAGCGGGTCGATAATATCGTGGCTGCCATCACGACCCAGGCCCTTCTGGCCGGCTCCAAGCGGGCCGATGCCGGCGGTCGAGGCGATGAAAAAGACTTCCGCAACTACTTCGGGTCGGTCGTCATTGAACTCCTGGACCCGACCACTATGGAGGTACTCGATTCCTTCCTGCTCGAGAATCCAGACCTTTTTTACCGTTTCCACGTACCTCCCGGAACGTATATCGTTCGCGAGCAGGAGCCGGAGGAGGACGTTCTGACCTTTCCCCCTGAAAAAACGTATACGGTCACGGTAGGCTCCGGCGAAAGAAGGACAGATCTCGTGTTCGCCAACAAACAATTCGTCGGCCGAATCAGCGGCCGTAAGTTTGAACCGGGGCCGTCCGATCTACTGGGAACGGGACTGAACGGCTGGACCATCCGCCTGCAGGGGCTGAACAGCGGCATACGGCAGGAGACGGTGACGGCCGACCTCGACCTGGACGGGGACGGAACCCCTGAACCGGGCGCGTACCGGTTCGACAACCTGCCTTTCGACACCTATTTTGTGGCTGAGGTATCGATGCCCGGATTCCGCCAGCGGATTCCGACGTACCCCTTCTGGACCGTCCATCTGGATGACGGTACCGGCATCTTTGCCGACGGGGTCCACTTCGTGAACGAACCGGTCGTGGCCGTACCTGTCGAGGATGCAGGAGACGGCGAGGCATTGCGCCAGGCGATTGAGGACGCCAATGCCCTGCCCGATGACGCACCCCCGCCGGAACTGCAGCTCTCTGCCTCGGGCAAACGAGCTGCTGTCATTCGCCCGACCCGCCCGCTGCCTCCCCTCTCGCGTCCCATGGTCGTCAATGGGGGAAACACCACGACGCTGGACGGCAGCCTGGCCGGCGAGGGGGCCGACGGCCTGCTCATCGACGGGAGCCGGGTGTTCGTCACCGGACTTTCGATCACCGGATTCGACGGCCATGGCGTCGTCCTCGATGGGGATGGAGGCCATGCGCTCACCGTTAACACGATCGCAGGAAACGGCGGAAACGGGGTCCACGCTGCCTCCGGCCTCTCATTTATCCTTTCGAGCAATGCGGTGTACGGCAACGCGGGGGAAGCTATCGACGTCGGCATGGACGGGCCCACCCCCAATGACGCCGGCGAAGAGGACGGCGCCCAGAATTTCCCCCTCCTCACCCGGATCGCGACGAGTGCCGACTCGCTCTTCGTCACCGGCGCCCTCGCCAGCCGGCCGGACACGACGTTCGTGCTGGAATTCTTTCACGTCGAGAGCTGCGCCGGCGCTGAAAACATCGACCTCCTGGGATTCTGGCCGGTTCAGACCGACAGCCTGGGGCGGGCCGACTTTACCGCCCGCTTCGACACCTCTTTCGTGGAGGGCGGAGTAATCACGGCAACGGCGACCCTCCAGAACGGAAGCACGTCGGAGCAGTCTCCCTGCACGACAAAAGTGGCGATCGATCGAGAGCTGCCCTTGACGGATGCCCCGGGGCGCTTCTTCTTACACCCCAACTTCCCGAATCCGTTTAATCCCGTCACCCTCATTCAGTACGAAGTGCCGGCGACCGCCCACGTGCGCATTCGCGTATTCGACCTGCTCGGCCGCCTCGTTGCGACGCTCGTGGACCGGCCGGTGTCCGCCGGCCTTCACCGAACGCCTTTCGACGCGGCGAACCTGCCGTCCGGGGTGTATGTGTACCGCATGGAAGCCGGTGCATTCGTAAGAACCCGACAGATGATTTTGCTGAAATGACGATGAGCTGAAATAATGATGAACCGTAGATCCTTCCTCAGACATACCGCCGCAGCAGCGCTGGCGGCTTCCTCCCTCCCGTCGATGGCGCACCGCCGGGCCGGCCGCATCAAAAAGGCCGTCAAGTTCAACATGATCGACGAGCCGCTCTCGGTCTACGACAAGTTCATGCTCCTCCGCGAGCTCGGCTTCGACGGCGTGGAGCTGGACAGCCCCAGCAACCTGGACGAGGAGGAAGTCATCGACGCCCGGACGAGGTCGGGGCTGCCCATCCACGGCGTAGTCGACTCGGTGCACTGGCGGAAGACGTTGTCCGACCCCGACCCGGCCGTTCGTGCGGAAGGCCTCGCCGGCCTCGAACACGCCCTCCGGCAGGCCCGGGCCTACGGCGCCTCCACGGTGCTGCTCGTGCCGGCGGTCGTGACTAAGGAGGTCTCTTACGCCGACGCCTACAGCCGCTCCCAGGCCGAGATCCGCAAGGCCCTGCCGCTCGCCGAAGAAACCGGCATCCGGATCGCCCTCGAAAACGTCTGGAACCACTTCCTGCTGAGCCCGATGGAATTCGCCCGCTACATCGACGAGTTCGAGAGCGACTGGATCGGAGCCTATTTCGACGTCGGCAACATCGTCAACTACGGCTGGCCCGAACACTGGATCCGCACCCTCGGCCCCCGCATCCTCAAGCTGGACGTCAAGGAGTTCAGCCGCACGAAGCGGGACGAAGAAGGGCTGCGCCAGGGCTTCCGCGTCGAGCTCGGCGAGGGCGATTGCGACTGGCCGGCCGTCGACCGCGCCCTCCTCGACATCGGCTACGAAGGATGGGCCACGGCGGAGATCCCGGGCGGCGACAGGGCCCGCCTCGAAGACATCGCCCGGCGCATGGATCGGATCCTGGATACCGCGTAGACGCTGTTCCCTGAACGGGGCCCGCCAACCTGCCCCATGGGCTTCTGTAATTTCGCCTCTGGATCAATATCTGGCATACAGCGTCTACACGTTAGGCCGTCGATAAACGGCCATCATTTCTGCAGGCGTTATATCAAATGCCCGGGTTTACTCCGCGTTTCTTCACTGGTGTTGCGCGAACGGCGCTCAGCAAGTTGCTTTTAACGGCTTTACCTGCGTGTTATGCCGCTCTTTCTGGATCTATACGCACCCGGAGCGTAGCACCTGTTCTTCAAAAGCATTTCTTTCTGTCGACCAAGCCAAATTAATGTTTGAATTCCTCAACGGCTTATTAGACTCGGAGTTTATGCCGCATGGGCATTGTTACATGTGGAAGCCGGAAATCCTCTGGCTGCACGTTGTATCCGATTCGATGACTACCCTGTCTTACTTTTCGATCCCTTTTGTGCTCGTCTACTTTGCAAGAAAAAGGCAAGACCTTCGATTCAGATGGGTTTTCCTGCTGTTTGGCGCGTTCATTTTTTTATGCGGAACTACCCATGTCCTTGAGATATGGACGGTTTGGAATGGCACATACCGGCTTACGGGAATCGTGAAACTGGCCACCGGTATTGTCTCAATCGGGACAGCTATCGCGTTATGGCCGCTCGTGCCCGTTGCACTAAAAATTCCGAGCCAACGAGTGCTCCAAGAGGCCAACGACGATCTGATGAGAGAAGTCGAGCAACGAAGAAGAGTAGAAATTACGTTGATCGATTACGCCCGGGAATTGGAGCGAACCAATAAAGAGCTGGAAGAATTCTCGTTTATCGCTTCTCACGACTTACAGGAGCCTCTCCGTAAGATTCAGGCGTACTGCGATCGGATCAAGCCTTATTCCGATCAACTGGATCAGAAGGGGAATGAATACCTCGATCGGATGGGTAAGGCTGTCGAACGAATGCGAAGACTGATCAACGACTTGTTGGCTCTTTCTCGCATATCATACGACGAAATAAACTGGACCCATGTAGATCTCTCTGAGATCGCCCGGGAAGTAACCGGCGATCTTGAGGTGCGTATCGAAGAAAGCGGTGCACAGATAAAGATCGAAGAGACCGCCGTAGTACAGGCTGACTCCGCCCAGATGTATCAACTCTTTCAAAACCTGATCGGTAATGCGTTCAAGTTCCATAAAGAAGGGGAAGCCCCGCACGTCCGTATCTACGGCCAGCCGGTAGAGGGCGGTCTCTTCGAAATCTGCGTGGAAGATCAGGGCATCGGTTTTGAGGAAGCGCAATTCGAGCGCATATTGAAGCCCTTTAAGCGACTACATGGACGGTCCGAGTATACCGGAACCGGAATTGGTATGGCCATCTGCAAGAAGATCCTCGATCGCCATAACGGGCGCATCACCGCCCGCAGCAGCCCCGGGCAGGGAACCACCTTTATTGTTCGTCTGCCCATGAAGCAGGCCACATCTCATCAACGTGCACCTTTGCACCTATCATTGACCTATGAAGCATGATTTGCTTGTACCCATCCTTCTCGCCGACGACGACGAAGAGGACCAGGCTTTCGTTCGAGAAGCGTTCGCCGAAATCCATCTGAAAAACGAGTTGATCTCGGTCAACGATGGCATAGAGCTGATGGATTACCTGTACCAGCGCGGCAAATACGAACAAGAGGGAGCAGCCCCGAAGCCCGGCCTGATCCTGCTCGACCTGAACATGCCTCGTAAAGACGGGCGTGAAGCACTGAAGGAAATTAAATCCGACCCCGATTTACGTCACATACCTGTCGTTGCACTGACAACGTCGAATGAAGAACGAGACATACTCAAGACGTACGATCTAGGCATCAATTCTTTCATAACCAAACCTGTAACCTTCCAAGGCCTGGTCGATGTACTGCGCGTTATCGAAAGCTACTGGCTGGCTATCGTTCAGTTGCCGACAAAATAAGCGCCGTCAAAATAAGCGCCGTCAAAATA
>CAZGHT010000085.1:0-10636 GCA_964525535.1 uncultured Rhodothermaceae bacterium | reverse complement strand
GAGCGGCCATACATCGAGGCAGCCGGGGTTTACGAGTGCAGGAAAGATGGCAGTAACGAGCGGAGGCGGATGAATGTCCACACGCCCCGATACTCTGACACGACGGGGTGCTGTACACAGTTCGCGTCTCATCACAACATACATGTGATTGCACTTGGCTCAACAGGCGAGTTCCGCCTTTGCCAGGGGCAGTTGAAAGAAGAAGGTACTCCCTTTGCCGATCTCCGTGTCAAAGCCAATTTGTCCCCCATGCAGCTCCACGATAGAGCGTGCAATGTTCAGTCCCAATCCCGTGCCTGTGTGATTTCGTGTGGTTGAGCCGTCGGCCTGTGTAAATTTGCCGAAGATGGATCCGCGGAGTTCATGGGGGATGCCGGGCCCTTCGTCTGCTACACCGATACGGATCGTAGCATGATCGAGCTGGTCCAGCAAGACGGTCACCTGGCCGCCTTGGGGTGAGAATTTCGTGGCATTTGAGAGCAAGTTGGCCATCACCTGCAGCAACCGGGCTTCGTCCCCTTCTATCCAGAGAGAATCACTCGCTTGCGATTGGAAGCGGAGCGTTACACCAAGCTGTTCGGCATACCCCGTATGCGCTTCGAGAGCCTGCATCAGTACGGAGACGATCTCGACGGGCGCCTGGTCTATATCCAGTTTACCGGCAGCGATTTTTTGTGCGTCGAGCAAATCGTTAACGATTCGTATAAGCCGTTCGCAATTCCGTTCGGAGACATCCACCATCTTTTTTGTCTCTTCGGAGACGGGGCCTGTGGTGCCCAGTAGAATAAGGCCCATCGAACCTTTTATCGCCGTCAGCGGCGTACGCAGCTCATGGCTCACAACCGAAATAAACTCCTCTTTCTGCTTCTCCATCCTCTTGCGCTCGATCGCATAACGAATCGAGCGCTCCAGCAGTTCGGCGTCGAAGCGGCCCTTGACCAGAAAATCGTCCACTCCAGCCTGCATCGCCCGCATGTCAATCTTCTTGTCATATTGCCCCGTAATCATGATCACAGGGCTGATCAACCCTTTTTTTGAGAGGGTTTCGATCAGTTCCAACCCGTTATACGAACCCAGATTGTAATCGAATAAGTAAACGTCATACGTAGAGGACCCAATTTTCTCAATGGCTTCTTCGAACGTAGAAACCCAATCGACCTGCAGCTTCCAGAGTTCAATGCAGGAAAGCTCTTCATACAGGAGAAAATAGTCGTCCTCATCATCCTCGACGAGGAGGATTTTCAGATTGTAGTTACTCATGGTACGCACGGATCTTGTACGGGAGTTCGGCTCTCTTCAGCCAGAATTCACCGAAATTAGACATGAGTTTCTTCAGCTCTGACATGGATACCGGTTTACACATATACGTATTTACGCCAAGATCATAACTGCCCAGGATGTCTTCATCGGCCGATGAGGTGGTCATAATAACCACGGGAATACTTCGCAGTTTGGGGTGCGACTTGATCTCATAGAGCGCTTCCCGGCCATCCTTGCGGGGCATGTTCAAATCGAGCAGGATCATAGCGGGCCGGGGCGATGATTTCGGATCGCTATAACGCCCGGTTCGAATCAGGTATTCCATCAGCTCTTCGCCGTCTTCGACGAACCGCAAATCGTGATGGGCCAGTTCGCTTTCTTCAAAAACGTCTTGAAAAAGCATGCGGTCCTCTTCGTCGTCGTCGGCAAGCAGAATCGTTATGGGTCTAGCTGTTCCTTTCATACAGGTTCTTCGCATAATGGACGGGAAGGGTAATGATGAATGTAGCGCCTTTTCCTGGGCTGCTCCGAGCGGTGATCGAACCGCCGTGACGATCTACGATCTTTTTGACGATCGCAGTGCCCATCCCCGTACCGTTGAAGGCCATGCGCCCGTGCAGGCGCTGAAAAGGCATAAAAATGCGATCGAGATATTTCTCATCGAAGCCGATCCCGTTATCCTCGATCTGAATTCGATACTCCGGGCGGGTTCCAGGATGCTCGACGATCGCGCCGGATACGATTACCTTTGGGGGTACGTCGTCTTTATGGAACTTGAGGGCATTGCCGATCAGGTTCTGGAAAAGCTGCCGTATCTGTACCGGATCCGCCACGATCGAATGCAGGTCTTTGATCACAACCTCGGCACGCAAATCTTCAATATGCGTTTCGAAATCGTTGACGACTTCCCGGGCGATTTGTCTCAGGTCGATCCGTTCGAAGGGTTTGGCCTGGCTGGTGACGCGGGAGAGGACGAGCAAATCCCGAATGAGGTTTTGCATCCGGTTTGCCGCGTTCTGCATCCGATCCAGATACTCGCGCCCTTTATCGTCGAGGCTATCGGCATATTTGCCGGCCAGCCGTTCTGCGAAGGCCTGTATCTTGCGCAGCGGTTCCTGCAAGTCGTGCGAAGCGATGTAGGCGAACTGCTCCAATTCCTCATTATAACGCTCCAACTCCAGGGCGTGATTTTGCAGCTCTTCGTCTATCTTCTTCCGTCCCTCTGCAGCCAATCGGAATCGCTCTTCGCTTTCCAATATGGATTGCTCGACTTCTTTTTGGGAGGTTATGTTGACATGACTACCCACCATGCGAAGCGGTTTGCCGTCTTCGTCCCATTCGATCACCTTGCCCCGACAGCATACCCAGACTACCGACCCGTCTTTATGAAAATAGCGCACTTCATTGACGAAAGGGATGTCGCCCCTGGACTGGACGTGCCGATCGAAGGCCTCCAAGACGCCCGGCAAATCGTCGGGATGGATCATTTTTTGCCAGGAATCGGGTCGGTTCGGCAACTCGTGGTCCTCGTAGCCGAACATGCTTTTAAACGTAGGACTCAGGTATTCATAGTTATCGGGAATGTGCCAGTCCCAGTAACCCGCCAGGGCGCCTTCGAGAATCGTTTCGAACACGAGTGTTTTCTCTCGCAGCTCCTCTTCAACGGCTCGACGATCGGTGACGTCCTGGACGACGCCGTTGACCGCTACGACCTCGCCGAGGTCGTCCAATTCGACCTCCCCCTTTAAGAGCACCCAGCGAATGGCGCTGTCAGCTCGAAGGAGCCGTGATTCGAATTCAAAGGTGCTTTTTTGTTCGATGGCTTCCCGAACAGACCGGGTTACCTGGTCCCGGTCCTCGGGATGAAAAAAATGGATGCACGACTCCAGATCCGGGGTATGGGTTTTCGACGTTAGCCCGTGGATCGTATAGACGTGATCGGACCAGTACACCTTGTTCTCAACGGCATCAATGCGCCAACGCCCAATGCCAGCAACTTTTTCGGTGAGCTCTACAACGTGATCTTGCGAAAAAAAGCAGGATTGCGTGGTCATAAATCATTCACAAAAAGTAACTGTTGGCGAATCCCTTAGTACAGTCATTCCCAACTCGATTGGGAATCCAGAAAACGCAGCAGTTGATCTAAACGGTCTCTGGATCCCGCATCAAGTGCGGGATGACGCTTTCTATTCATGTAGCGTTTGACTTCGCCAACAATCACCACGTAGACGCGTCCTACACCACGATGCATAGAAATCCAGAGGTCGAACTGCGCTTCGTACAGTTCTATTTCCAGGGTAGTATCCAAAAAAGGGCAGGTATGGCCAGTCGAATAACCCGTACGTTTTAGCCGGTATCGGTTGGAAAAGCCTCGTTCCTAATCGCAACCCGTGAAGTTCACGCACACTTCACAATAGAATGAGGACCCTGGAAAGGGCGCCGCGTAGCTGTTGAAGGCAGCATTCTTTAGCCAGGCGCGCAGGATTCGTGCCGCAGGACGCTCGGGTACTCAGGACGCCGAGGTCCTCTCTGCCCACTGCTCGTCCCTGAGGTATACCGTACGCGTGGGGAAGGCCATCTCCAGGCCCAGCTGTTCGACGAGGTCCATGATCTGCAGCATCAGCGCTTCGCGGGCCTCGAGCCACTCGACCCAGACCGCGGTTTTGGTGAAGCAGTAGAACTGGACGTTCAGGCTGGAGTCGGCGAACTCGATGAAGTGGACGAAGTGAAAGTTCTGGTCGATCACGGGATGGTCGACGAGCAGCTGGCGGGCGCCGTCGAGGAAGGCCTGCATCTGGCTCGAGGAGGTCTCGTAGGTGAGCCCGACCGTCATCTTGATGCGGCGGATCGGCCGCTGCGAATAGTTCGTGATGGGGTTGGTCGTAAACATCTGGTTCGGCAGGACGACGAGGGCCTTGTCGAACTGGCGGATGCGCGTCGTTCGGAGCCCCACCTCCTCGATCGTCCCTTCGATGCCGCCCAGCTCGACCCAGTCGCCTACCTGAAAGGGTTTGTCCGTAAACACCACGACCGAGCCGAAGATGTTCGACACCGTATCCTGGGCGGCCAGCGCCAGGGCGAGCCCGCCGATGCCGAGGCTCGCGACGATGCTCGTGACCGAATACCCCAGGTTCTGGATGATCCAGACAGCGGCTACCACACCTACGAAAAACTTGAGCGACTTGCGGAGGATCGGCACGATGAGGTCGTCAATCCTGGAGTCCGTCTGGTCGGCGCGGCGCTCGAAGCCTCTGGAGAGCACTTCGATCAGGGCGAAACCGACCCAGGCGAGGCTGGCCGCGACGGCCACACCGAGTCCGTTGATCACGTAGTCCCGGATGTTGATCGGCTCGGTCGGCAGCTGCAGGAACACGACCGCCACGTGCCAGAGCAGGATCTGGGCGACGAGGGCGAGCGGGCCGGGCATAAACTCCGCGATGTCGTCGTCCCACTGATTCCGGCTCTGGTCGGCGCGCCGCTTCACGATGGTGTTGAAGAGGCCGCTGATGATGCGCCGGCTCAGAAAGCCGAGAAAGATGATGAGCAGTGCGGCGGCGAGCTTCCAGGCCGGAACGCCCCACAATATGTCCTGGGAGAAAAAACCCTGTAGTATGTCCATTTTCTATGAGTCCTGAGTTCGAACACCGAAACTAACCCACGGCTATCCGTCTCGCAAGGTTCGTCCGCTCATTTCAGAGAAGCTTAACCTGCGTGCAGCAGGCCGGCGGCTTCGGGTCCGTAGTTGCACAGGGCATCGAAGGCGGTGATCTGCGCCTCGAAGCCCGGGAATTGTTGCCGGTAGGCGGGCTCTTCGAACGAAAAGCAGGCCGTTTCGGAGAAGCAGGATTTCTCTTGCTGGAAGGCTTCGCGCGGCGAAACGAAGGTCGTGACGTCGAAGCGCTCCAGGACGGCCGGCAACGAGGCCGGCTGGCCCGGCAACGCCGAGGCGCGCACGAGGCGCGCCTTGACCTTGAACAGCTGGTGCAGGATGGCCGCCGTCGAACAGCTCAATGAAGCCAGGTCGTTCCAGGTCGACGTAAAGACCGGGCGGAGGTGATCCTGAAGAAAGGCGTAATACGGCGTTTTGCTGTAATTGTAGGTCAATGCTCGCCGGTGCTTCGACTGCCAGGCTACCGAGTTGTCGATGCGCGTGTCGACGATGGGGCGCCCGTGTTGCCGCCCCTGGAGTGGAACCGAAATCCAGTGCCAGCCGTCTGGGGTTCGAATTCGGGTTCTATTCTGAAACGACTGGCGGCTGTACTGAAACGTATCCGCCAGCACAAACACGTCGACTTCCCGCATGAGCGCCATAAACGCCAGTCGAGGCAGGTATTCAGGCGGGCGGACGGCGATGGTCATGGTTTCCAGATTAACGTGATGATATCCCTGCTGGTTTGGTTTATAACTGCGATCCACGCCGGATTGTTGTTGATCTATGTTGCGAATCTCTTCTACCTGCGCCGGAGCGGGCGACAGGCCGGGGCGGTAGAACGCCCGTTCGTGTCGATATTGATCCCGGCGCGCAACGAAGAATCCAACCTGAGCCGCTTGCTGCCTTCCTTGCTGTACCAGCGGTATCCTTCCTTCGAGGTCATCGTCTACGACGACGACTCCGACGACCGGACCTGGGAGATCTTATCGGCTTGCACCGACAGGCGGCTGAGGGCGATCAAAGGCGACGGGCCTCAGCCGGGATGGGCCGGCAAAGTACACGCCCTGTACCAGGCCAGCCGGCACGCGGCCGGTTCGTGTTACCTCTTCCTGGACGCCGACACCGAGCTGGCCGACCCGGACGCGTTATCCCGGCTCGTCGATCGCTACCTCGGTATGCCGGAGCACAGCGTGTTGACCGGCATGCCCCGCTACCAGGGCCGCGGCCTGCTGCTGGTCAGCCTCGTGCCCAGCGCCATCCTGACGGCCATCCCCTGGCCGCTCGTCCGGTTGCTGCCGGTCGCGTCGCTCGGCGCCCTCAACGGCCAGTGCTGGATGATCGACGCCGGGCTGTACCGGACCCACGAACCGCACGAAGCCGTCGCCGCTGAAATCCTGGAGGACGTCCAGATCGGCCGGTACCTGAAGGCCAGGGGGATCATACCGACCCTGGTCGACGTCCAGGAAGAAATCAATGTGTTCATGTATGACAGTTTGCCGGATGCCTGGCGCGGTTTTCGCAAGAACGCCTACCTCCTGTCGGGAGATCACCCGCTGAGCTTCCTGTTCGTGTTTTCGATGTTCCTCCTCATTTTTGTCGTCGCCCCCCTCCTGTCCGTCTGGTTATTGGCGCTCGTCTTCTTGAACAAGTTCGTCACCGACCGCCGGAGCCGATTTCCGCTGTGGATTTCGCTGTGCGCTCCGCTTTCTTTCCTGCTCGGTTCGACTTTACAACTGGACTCTGCCTGGCATCACCTGACGGGCAGGGTATCCTGGAAGGGTCGTTCCTTCTGACCCGCTCTACCCGTCAAAGCAAGACCCGAAGCCTATGTACCTGTCGTTATTCATCGGCGTTTTAGTCCTCGTCTGTTCGTGCAGTATGTGCGCCTCCTCGCGGGACGAGCCGCCCGAGGCCGCCCGCATGGAAGCCGAGCCGGCGCCGCCCGTAGTCCCTCCCCCCATGGCGCCGAACCAGGTCCGGGTTTCGGCAACGTCGATCGCGTCTCAAAAAGAGCCTCGCGGCGACGTCCTGACGGTCCGCATCGACACCGTCGCCGGTTATGGCGCCGGAACGCCTCCCCTGGCTGTTGGCACGGAAATCGATGTACAGGTCCCTCAGCATCTGATCGACCAGCTGGAGCCCGCTGTCCTCGACGCGATGCGGACGCCCGGCAGGGTGTCGACCTTTACGCTCATGCATCAACCGGCATCGGCGCTGCTCGACTCGGACCGGACACCCTGGCGCGCCGTCGTGATTCAATAGACAATGAAGACCCTATTTCTCCGCACTTTTCTCCTTACCGTTGCCGTCGTCGCGCTCGCGATCCTCGTATCGACCCTGAGCCAGCGCAGCCCCCGGGAACGCCCTGCGCCACCGGATACGACGGGAACATCGACCCGAACGCACATCCATGAGAAAGCCGCCGAACGAGCGGTCAAGAGGAGGATGCGGGCGGCGTATTATCACCGGATGCTGCGCGACCCTGCGACGGGCCAGATTCCTCCGAACGTTCGCCGGCGTGAGCTCGCTTTTGCCGCCGGCCTCCCTTCCTTCGACCGCCTGACCGCCTCGAAGAGCGGGCGAGCCCAGATCAACTGGCAGGAGGCAGGGCCTACCGACGTCGGGGGCCGCACCCGCGCGCTGGCCGTAGACCGGACCAACTCGAACGTCGTGCTGGCCGGCGGCGTAGCCGGCGGCGTCTGGAAGTCTACCGATGGCGGCGCCAGCTGGGCCCTGAAGAGCGATCCGATCGAACTGCCCGGCATCACCTACATCACCCAGGACCCACGGCCCGGCCAGAACCAGACCTGGCTCGCCGTCTCGGGCGAGCTCGTCGGGTCGAATCAGGATCGGGGCGTGCGCGCCTTCGTGTACGGCCCCGGGCTCTACGTTTCGACCGACAACGGCGAATCCTGGCGCCGCATCAACGTCGTCCAGGACCCGGCCCGCCTCGACTCCCCCTACGACTTCGGGATCAAGGTGCTGGTGAGCCCCACGACGGGGACGATCTTCACCGCCAGCCAGCCGTTCGGCCTGAACCGCCTCGAAACCCCCGACTCCAACCCGAGCATCGTGCTCGGCGCTACCTTCCTGCCGCTGTGGACGGACTTCGACATCAGCTCCGACGGCGCCATCCTGGCCGTCACCTCGGAAGGGCTCGAATCGTCTCAGACGGAATCGCCCGGCGTCTTTTACTCCAGCGACGACGGCCAGACGTGGGACGACATCACGCCGGCCGGCTTCCCCGAGGCGCCCGGGCGCGCCGTCGTCGCCTTCGCCCCCTCCGACCCCGACCTCGCGTACCTGTGGACGCTCACCGGGACGACCCGGCCTGGCAACAATGCGTTCGGCCAGGTGGAAGACATGCAGTTTTACGCCCTCGATCTCGACGCCCGCACCAGCGAAGACCGGACGGCGAACCTGCCCGACTTCGGCGGCCAGGTCGGCCACCTCTTCACCCAGGGCGGCTACGACATGGTCATGGCCGTCAAGCCGGACGACCCCGACGACGTCTTCATCGGGGGCACCAACCTGTACCGATCCAGGGACGCCTTCGCAACCCCGGCAGACAATATCGCCCGCAACTGGGTGGGCGGTTATGCCATCGTCAACAACATCTCGACCTACTTCAATCACTACCCGGACCAGCACGCCCTCTTCTTCGACCCACAAAATCCGGACGCCCTGTGGTCCGGCCACGATTCCGGGCTGAGTTTCGCCCCCGATGTCAACGCGACGAACAACGCCATCGTCTGGCAGGACAAAAGCGAGGGATATAACGTCACCCAGTACTTCCACGTGGCGCTCGCCCCGGACGCCAACGACGACCGGCTGCTGGGCGGCACCCAGGACAACGGCAGCCCCTTCTTCCGGTTCGATATCAACACGGCATCCGCTACGGCCTCCGACGACGTCGGCCAGGGCGACGGCGGCTACGCCTACCTGGGCGACGGCTACAGCCTCGCCTCCCGGCAACAGGGCCAGCTGCTCCAGCTGCGCTACAACGCGGCGGGGACGCCGCTCCTCGTCCGGGAAATCACGCCCCTGGACGCCAGCGGCCAGTTGTTCATCAATCCGTTCGCCGTGGACCGCATCGACGAGAGCGTCCTGTATTACCCCGCCGGCGCCTCGCTCTGGCGCGCCGCCGCGGTGCCGGAATCGCCCCGATGGTCTCGCCTCCTCAACATCGGCCTGCCCAGCGGATACAATTATTCGACGCTCGCCTCGGCAGCGCGCGCCGCCGATCAATCCCTGACTTCGACCCTGTACCTGGCGGCCTCCGGAGACGACCGCTCTCCCCTCCTCTTCCGGCTCGACGAAGCAACGACCTCGGACGAGGCCCCGGTCGATATCTCGATCCCCAACGCACCCTCGGACGCGTACATTCACGGGATCGCCGTCAACCCATCCGACGGCAACGAACTGCTCGTCATCATGTCAAACTACAACATCACGGGCCTGTACCATTCTACCGACGCGGGAGCTTCCTTTACGGCGGTCGAGGGCAACCTCACCGGCAACGCCGACGCCCCCGGCCCTTCCCTGCGATCGGCCACCATTCTGCCCCTGTCTTCCGGCGCCCTGTACCTCGTCGGCGCCAGCACAGGTGTATTTTCCACCGACGTGCTCGCGGGAAACAGCACGCAGTGGGTTCAGGAGGCCCGCCCCACCCTGGGCAACACTATCGTCGAATTCGTTACTTCCCGGCCTTCGGATGGACGCATCGCCGTAGCCACACACGGTCGAGGCCTGTTTGTGGGCGACGTCCAGCTCCCCGTGGCGAACGAAGACGCCCCCTCCCCGCTCCCTTCTGCTTTCGCGTTGCACCAAAACCACCCGAACCCATTCAACCCGTCGACCACCCTTTCCTTCACACTGGCCGAAGCCAGCCGGGTACACGTTTCGGTGTACAACGTGACCGGGCGAAAAATCCAGACACTGTTGGAGGGACGCTTACTGCCGTCAGGCCGCCATACCGTGCACTTCGATGCTGGTACTTTGCCGAGCGGTATGTATATTTACGAGCTAGAGGCCTTCTCTGCCGGCGCCTCGCGCGCCCTGTACAAAGAAAGCAGAGTGATGGCGCTGGCAAAGTAGCAGGAAGTACGCACCGTTCTGCCAGGTCCGGGCCTCCCTCACTCCCTCGACCTAACTGGTATACCCGTGCGATTACTCATTCAAGTCATCTTTATCATCGTACTCTGCTTCCTGGCCGTCCTGATCGTCAACGACAACCCCGAACCCATGACGATCAATATCACGTTCCTGGAAATCAGGTCGACCAAAGGCGTCGTCATCGTCAGCACGTTCAGCATCGGTTATCTGATCGCGATCCTTTCTCTGATCAGTCGCGGAGCGGGAGCGCTCACCGGGGACGATAAACCTTGATGAGGCGGATCCGCTCCGCCCTGCCAATCGACTCCCCACCGCAACTTGCAACAATCCGAGGGCGTTTCATATCTTGAACGAATAACCTTAATTTTCAAGAATTTACACCCATAAAAATGCGCACTATTCTGGCCTTCGGTCTCGTGTTGATTGCGGTTCAGTTTGCCCTCAACAATCAGGTAGAATGTACGATTCCCTGGCTGGGGCCTTACTCCATCGAAAACGAAAACATAGGGGTCATCGTCCTGGTGACGTTTGTGCTGGGCATCATCACCGGCCTCGCCCTCACGCTGCCGAATAAGATCAACAAACGCGTTATGGGCAAAGGATGAACAG
>CAZGHT010000084.1:0-24842 GCA_964525535.1 uncultured Rhodothermaceae bacterium | reverse complement strand
TAAGGGATTCGCCAACAGTTACGGTGGGCCGATTGCGAAATCAGTGCAGTTTTTCTGCCTGGTTGTACAGGATCATGGTCATGTCTGCGTAGGTGTACGCAACGAAGACTAATATGGTTATGAGGATGGATCGTATCATGTCTATATAGACGCATGTACGATCAAAACATAACCTCTAAATCGAATAAGTTTCAGTCACCTGGCAATCACTTCGTAGAACGCTTCAAAGTACGCTAGACATCTTTTGAATTGGAAGACTTCATTTCCTCTGGCGAATACCAGATCAATTTAAGGTCATTATTGGGAAAAGCTTCTCTGATGATCGGAGTGGGATATGGGTCATCGAAACAAATTATCCAATTGTCAACTCCCATAGAAAACCTAAAAAGTATAATGTACCAAAAAATCTAGACAGAGAAATAAGATAAATTATTGCTGCCCTAACCCGAGAGAAAATGAGCACACTCAGCGTGGACAGACGGAACGACCGGGGGAACGATTTCATAACGCATCAATCGATGTAGTGCAGCGCCATCTTTTCTCAACGGTACGAAAGGGGCCTCAAGGTTAATATCAGGTAATTCCCCGATTTAAAGGCTCTTCGTTTGTGCTTATTATTAAGTGATGATACGCAGGTTGTGCTCAGCAGCTCGTTGAGCCGGCTTTGAAATAGGGCGTTGCCGTTGGTTTCCGCCTGTTTTTGCCATTTCAAAGCCGTTGTGGCTCAACGATGGCGCACAGATGCGTAACATCCATTATTAAGTGATGTTACGCAGGTTGTGCACAGCAGCCTGGTTTCCCGGCTTTGAATGACTGCCTTCCAGCCGTTTTTTACCTACCTGAGCGCATTCAAAGCCGTCCGGGCAGAACGATAACGCACAGATGCGTACCATCCGTTATTAAGTGATGTTACGCGAACTGTGCACAGCAGCCTGGTTTACGCGGCTTTGCAACCGTGCAAAGCCGCTCTGGCAGCACGTATGCGCATCCGGCGCGTACCTTTTGTTATTACAGAAATACAGGCTCGTCTGGAAGACCAGGGTTGCATAACAACGCCCTAACGTTCTTGCGATCACTCTAATCATGAAATACGCCCCCCACCTGTACTGCAAGGCCTCTTTCTGGATCACGTCGATACTGTTCGTAACTCTGTTGGGGTGCAAGACGATGGATCCGAGAGACAGTACCGGCACGATCGCCTACTACGACATCGAAGGGTCCGAAGACATTGTCATCGATACCGAATCAGGGATCGCCTACATCTCCTCAGCCGATCTGAGAACATGCATTAAACAGCGCCCTGACGGTGTTATTTATGCATTGGATCTAAATAATTTACAGCTGAAGCTGAAAGATCTTACCTGCGAATTGCTGTCGGAGGGAGTACTCCGCGAATTCAGTCCTCACGGGATCGCGCTGTATAAAGGGGCGCAGGGAAAGAACCGGTTGTTTGTGATCAACCACAAAAATAAAGAGGAAAATACCGTTGAGATTTTTGACGTTCAGGGATTCCATTTAACGCATCATTGCACGATTGAGCTCCCCCGGGATACGTTATTCAGGGCGAACGATCTGGCGCCGGTAGGGCCTGATCAGTTTTACGTGTCAAACTGGTTAGGCAGCAAGTCTGGCTTCGGGCAGTTCTTCGAAAGCCTGTTCAATCTCCCGAAATCGTACGTCGTCTTTGTCGAAGGCCGATGCGACTCGGAAGAGGAGCAGCCGGCGAACCATTTCATAGCCGCCGATCGGTTGAAGTATGCGAATGGCGTGGGAGTAAGTGCAGACGGCAAGACCTTATACGTAGCTACCTCGATCGGAAGGACGCTCTACCTGTATGATATTCAACCCGATAGACGCCTCACGAACCGTAGAGATCTCAGAATCGGGCCGATGCTGGACAATATCGACATCGATGAAGATGGGGCGATCTGGTTAGGAAGCCACCAGGCGAGTAAATTTCGGTTCCTGTTCTTTGCGCTAGGCTGGTCTAATCACTCACCCTCTGCCGTATATCGAGTGCTCGTTGACGGGGATCAGCTAGAAGCTCAACGTATACTCTCAAAACGAGAACTTACCCTGCCCGGAGTGAGCATTGCGGCGCGCCGAGATAGCACCCTCCTGGTGGGTTCCGTTTTCCACGGATTCCTCGTTCTCAAACCGGGCGTGCTCAAACAGTACAGAACCGTTGCCGCGGTAGAATAGCCCCTTTCCCGACGATCCCAAGGAAGCCTAATAGGACAGGTTGATTCGCATCGTGGGACGGTCTTCTCGCTCGCGCTTCTCGATGTATGCTCTCGCCGCTTCCCTTCCCAGGTGAACTTTGAAAGACATGTCTTCCGGCTCGAAGGTACGGCCGCCACCCGGGAGTTTGATCTTTGGGCGGATGACGTGAACGTTATAGGCCTGCGTCCCGAAAGGATTTTCTACACTGGAGAGGATGTCGTCGGCCGTCGTTTCGTCAAATCGCTCCGTCAATTCCTCTCTCAGGCCAGCGATATACCTGCTTATTTTTTCTAAGTCTCGAGGCCCCCGTAAATCGCCTTCCAGCACTTCGTCGAGAAAGATCGAAATGATGCGCGCGAGGGAACTGAGAATAGATGGAGCCCGGTCGGCAGGGTATTCCTCCTCCGGCAAGCGCTGCGGATCCAGCGCGATGACGTATACGTCGGTGGCTCCGTTCTCGATCATGACGTCGACCGGAGATATTTCACGAACGCCCCCGTCGATGTACCAGTCGTCGGGGTTGACGACGCATTCTTCGATGGGTTCGCCCTGTTCGTCCACGCCTCCCGGCCAGATGAGAGGGCAATCGTCGGACCGCACCTGATAAGGCTGCAAAAAGATGGGGATTGCCGAGGAAGCCATCATGGCCTGTATCAGGACTTCGCGGTCTCTGATTTCTATCGCTCTACTGAACCCGTTCCGAGGAATCTGGAAATCGTGCCCGGTGTGGAAATAGATGGTCTGACCCAGGTTCAAATTTACGGTCACGATCGCCACACGCGGGGTCTGTTCGTTTTGAAGCAGCGACGCAGTACGCTTCGCCGTTATGGTTTCTTCGACCAGGCTCCGTAGAGGCGCCGTGCTGTTGAATGCGTCTTCAGCACTCAATGCGTGCAAGGCAGGCCGGGGTTCGAGAATATTCGCGGTTCTGACGCTCTGGTAAAAATGAAGCAACGCCTGGATATCGCCGGTAGCGACCAGCGGAGCGATCAGCGCGCCGGTGCTCGTACCGGATATCATGCTGAATGACAGGTTATATTCGTTGACGAGATAGTCGATGGCGCCGACGGCGAATGCGCCATGCGCCCCTCCACTGGAAACGACTAATGCGTTCTTCATGATATCATCGGTATGCGTTGCGTGATACGAGCGAGTAAGACCGGATCGACATCGAAAGAGGCCTTATTCGGTAAAAATCAGGGTTCTGCTGTCTTCGAGTCGCTGCCAGAGCGTGGCAAGGATCTGTCGCTCGATGTCTTCCTCGCTGGTCATCGCCTCGCGACATGCCTGCGTGTCCCAGGCTTCTTCAAGCCCATCGTCTAGCGCGCCGGACACCAGAGGGAGACCCTTCATTTCGACGAGATCGAGTGCGCGTTCCACGCTCGGGCTGTTCAAAAAGTCGTTTTCATTGCGGGCGCGGACAAAGTTGCGGAATTTTTCTTTCCGCTCATCGACCTGGCGCCGCATATTCGTCTGCCGGAGCTCGGAGAAGGCAATCAGGTAGTCTTCGTTCGCGACGAAGAAGAGTTTTTGTACAGGTTCTTGTGTGTAATTGTAGATGGCCGCCAGGCACGCGTCCCCGGCTGGCACGGCAGGGACGGAAAAACGCTCGGAGGCCGGCTTTCGGCGGATGACGTTTGTGCCAATGGACACGCCGGCGTATACCACTTCTTGTTTGAAGTCCCATCCGGCACGCCCGGTCAGATCCAGGACTTTGGGGACGGTAACCGAGACGGCAGCCCCCAACATCCGGTTCGTGTCACTGTTGCCTGAGAACTCGACGCCAAGATAAAAGTCGCCGAATCGCGAGCCCTCCAGGTCAGGCAATTCTCTGCGATATTGCACGATACCGCCGAATAACGGCTCCAGGGTAGGATTGTAGGTAGCGGCCACCGTACCGCCTATGCGAAAGGAAAAAAACTGGAGGAAGGGAGTACCGCGCAACGTAATGCCATAAGGTTGCGCTATATCGGCTTCTCCCCATCGGTGTTTCAGCTCAGCGCCTCCCTCCAGAACGACGTGGAATTCATCCAGGGGGGACTGCCGTTGAGCGTACGCGGATCGCGGGATGAACTGAGGAGCAATACATAAAACGAAAACAACAGAAATAGGGACCCCGCAGGTCGAGCGCTTTCGAATCAGCGTATCCATCATTTGACATAGAATTATAATTCATACGATCCATCAGAATAAGAGGATCGTAGAATGAATTCTATACCTGAATTACACCATTTCTAAAGAATCACGGTCGACTCACAGGTTGATCATCCTGTTGCTCAGGGTTTCTCCAATGACGTGCACGTCTCTGCGATTGTTCTCGAAGGTAATGCTGCGAAATACGTTCTGGTCGCTCGTACCGCGCGGATCCTGGTTTTCTACCCGGATGCCTTCTTTGCAGCCGGAGATCGTGCCGCCCAGGATCTCATTCCCGTTCGACCGGGCCTTGACCACGACGCCGGCCGCCACCTTCCAGGGCTTGTCCGGATTGATCACTTCGGCATAAATATCCTCGATCCGGACGTCGTACACCCGGTTGTTCTGCGCATCCAGCTCCAGCTCCAGCCCGGTCCGAACGCAGCGCGTGATGCGAGGCGACACGATCGTGTTGTCGCGGTTGCCGATGTCGAACCAGAAGCCAGGGCCCCGGCACGCTCGAGCCGACCACCGAATGAAGATGGAGTTGGAGCAGTTCTCGAACTTATGGGATGCCTCCCACCAGTGATCGAATCCTTTCCAGTTGCTGCCTTCGTGGCCACAGTCTTCGAGCGTCGAATGGCTGGCTGACCCCCACCACCCCATCTGGCCGCACCGCAGGGCCTGTACCTGGACGAACATCGCGTTCTCGGTCGTGCTGCGCATGTCCATGTGGGTCCCACCCTGCCCGAGCTCGATGCCGATGGTATTGGCCAGCTCGACGGTCACGTCCTCGAGGTACCAGTGTTTGCCCGGCGTGCAGACAGCGCCGGTTTTTCCGGTGTTCGAGCATCCCTTGAAGTGCAGGGACCGAAGGGCGAGGCCTTCACAGGACTCGTCGCCCCAGAGGAGCCGGTCGAAGGGTGATATCTCGAACTTTTGCATGGCCCCCCCATCCGGGGGGTTGACGTAAATGCGGCCGGGCTGATCGGGGGCGGCGTCGATGTAGAATTGCCCTTCGCGCAGGGCGCCGGCGCCGTCGGGCTGCCAGAGCAGCGGTTCCTCTCCGAGCATAGCCAGGACTGGATACATCAGCCGGTTGTTGAACGCGTCCCCCTCATGGTCCCCTCGCCAGTGAAAGAGCCCTTTGAACCCGGGGTACTCGGCCGTATACAGACCGGTTGAAGGATCCCGCGCCCAGTCCCAGTCGACCGCGGTCAACCCGCTGATTACGACGAGGCCTTCGTCGCCGGGGTACGCCTCGATGCGCACCTCCCTTTTGCCGGAGAGGTCAATCTGCTGGTGATAGGTACCGGCCCGGAGTTGCAGCACATCGCCCGGTTGCATGGTGTCCAGCACCGATTGGATGGTGGTTTCCGCGTCAGCGCTTAAAATGTACGTCGTACCCTGGTTCATGGCTCTTCGACTTGAAGTCGAGCACCCCTCGCACTACTAAGGAATGGTACACGCTTAGCTGGCGTTCAGCGGGGATGCCCCGGTTGTTGAGAATCGTTCATGCAGCAGGCGGGCTGACAGGCGATACGCCGCGATACCCAGCCCTCCCCCTATAGTATTCATGACGATATCGGTCAGCGACGGTGAACGAGCCGGCTGGAAGACCTGTAAAAATTCCACCGAGCAGGTAAGAAGGGTCGACAGGACCAGCACCGCCGGCAGCACGGCAGTCCACGCCCATCCATAAACGCGAAAGATCCCGGTGAGTGCAAATCCGAAAGGCACGAACAACAATACGTTGGCCAGGGGTTCAAGGACCGAGAGGTAGAGGCAGCACGGCGAATAACCGCCGAACAACAACCCGTCATAATAGATATAGAAGGATCCGATACGGTCGAACTGCTCGAAACGAAAGGGGAACAGCGTCAGCATGGCGATGACGAAGGTGCTTGCAGCCATCAGGGCAAAGTACCCTCGTATCGCACTGGAAAAAAGCGTACGAACCGGGATTCGGGGGTCGACGTTCAGGTTCATCGGGAGAGACACCACATGGGGGACATGAGCAGTCCCCTTAACCCGGTGCGTTGAGGTGCGTTCCGCCCGAATCCCGTCTGCCGATATTCAAAACATTCTCTTAACAGATGGTACGCGCCGGATGCGCATACGTCCTGCCAGGGCGGCTTTGCATACTTGCAAAGCCGCGTGAACCGGCCTGCTGTGCACAGTTCGCGTAACATCACCTCTTAATAGCGGATGACGTACGTCAGCCGCGTCGGCAGGGGGATCAGACCGCCCAGAACGAGCACCGTATTTTTCTCACGAACCCCGAATTGCGGGCAATACCATCCTTCTTCTCTGCGGATGGGCGCAGATTCGACCTCGAGCCGGCAAACCGCGTCGCCTCGTTGCAACCGGAGATCCCGTTCGTTGCCTTCGATAGACACCTCCGGGTGGAGGTGAATCCGGCTTTCGACGCGGTGTTCGCCGGTTCCGGAGACTTCGTCTTCGACGGTCACGGCGCGCAGGTCCGGCCGGATCGTCACGACGCGCCGGTGGGTGATGTCGTCGCCGATCAGCGCTGCATACCCGGAGAAGGCGCCGGCGAACTTCAACTCGGGCGCCGCGCCCGTAAACGATACGAGCTTTGGCGCAAAACGCCGCGCTACGCGGAAGCTGCTCCAGCATTCGACCTGGTCGGTTTCGTCGACCGTGAGCGTATTGTGAGCGGCCGTGCTGCGAACGTAGTCCCTCATGACGCCTGCCTGGTATTCGTACACGCCGGCATCGACGATAAAGGGCATTCCGCCCACGACCAGTTCATAGCTGAAGATGTCGGCATGGGCGTGCGCCATCAGATGATCGGGGCCGGCGGGTCCGCCGTCGATCGCGAGGTAGACGTGATCGTCCCTAAAGATGTAATACCCGGTATCGGGGAAGGCCGCGCGACGAGCTGGCGCGCCGGCAAGGAACGCGCCGGCATACGCGCACAGCTCCTTCGGGGGCAGCGCAATTTCGTGCGTGGCATCGTTGAACAGCGGCAGCTGTCCATCGGGGCGCAGCATGGACACGTAGAACGACCACATCCGGTCGGCCGTTTCTACGAGCTCAGGGCGAGCTTCGTGATCCTCGGGCAGGCAGTTGATCACGTCCAGAAAGCCTTCCAGCATGAGTGCGTGATACATGGGGCTGCGCTCGTAATGGCCGCCGTCGGGTAAGATCTGCTCGCGCGATTCTTTTCGGTAGATCGCGAGCCCCTTCCGGAGCCACCGGGGCGCTTCGCCGGCGTCGCCGAAATAACAGCCGGCGACCACGAGTGCCCGTGCGTTCTCCAGCAGATGATTGCCGTAAATGTACGTTTCCAGGTTGCGATACAGGTGAGCGGCCTGCAGGTACAGGCTCTCGAGGAGCGCCTCATGGTCCAGTCCGGCTCTGCACCAGTTGACGATGCGCAGGGCGGTCGGGTAAGGATGCCAGGCCACAGGCGTACCCGGAGGGTTTTTGGCGCGCCAGTCCTGGCACAGGGCAGCCTGTTCTTTTTCCTCGAGCAGGTGCAGGTAATGAAAGTAATGCAGGTTGAAGCGCCAGAGCAGCGGCATGTCTCGGGCGGCCCATTTGATGGGCCGGCCCAGGTGCTCTCGCTGGTTGAGGAAGCAAAACTCGCCCCGCAGCACCCGTTTTCGCGTATTCCACGGGTCGTGCTGAGGGAAAGGCGTGCTGATCTGTAAGGCGCTCTCGAGCGGGGCCGGCACGCGCGGAAGTCTGGAGAGTCCAAGCCCCCGGCGGGCGCTGGCGGCGATCCGGCCGGCCACCTGCCAGGGTTTCAGATGGCGCAGCGTATGGGCATATAGATGAGCTTTGTGCAACATGCTGGTACTCTAAGCTGATAGTGTCCGCGACGGATGTCCTCCGCAGAGGCCAGCGCCCTCAGCGCCGGAGCTTTTGCCTGATCGCCCTGGTCACGCGGAAAGACAGGTATCCCAGACATCCTCCCGTGCTGTTCATCAGGAGGTCGGTCAGCGACGGCTCCCGGTGAGGCTGAAAGACCTGCAACACTTCTATACAGAGCGACAGACCCAGGCTCACCAGAAAGACGAACCCGAGCCGCCTCGCCCACGGCCCGCTCGCGCTCCACAACAGCCCGCTCACCCCGAACCCGAACGGGGTGAACAATAACACATTGGCCAGGGGCTCGAGATAGGCCAGGTGCGTACAACAGTGGTGATACCCACCGAACTTGAGCCCATCGAAGTAGAGATGCAACCGGGATATCCGGTCGAAATTTTGAAACTGAAAAGGATATAAGGTAAATAATGTGACGAGAAACACGCTGCTCAGAATGAAAACGTATATCCCGATGACCCCACTTTTGTTTTCGATTCGATTGCTGTTGATCGACATAACTATTTCTTGAACCGTCTTCAGATCCCTCTTTTTTTATCGGCCAAACCTGAGATAATGAAACATCAAGAAGCCGGCTCGGCTTCCAGCCGATCTTCTACCGGCTGTACGACCCGACCCGGTGCGGCTACGTCTTCGAGCAGCGATACGTAGGCATGGGCGAGCCTGGAGCGGTCGTAGAAGGTATGCACGTGGTCGAATCCGTTCGATGCCATGGTGGCATACGACGCTGCATCCGTCTTGAGTCGCTGTACCGCCTCCACGAGCTGGCCCACATTTTCGGGTTCGATCGGGATGCCGGCGCCCGACTCTTCGATGATCTCTTTCGACTCTCCCTCGACCCCGAGGACGATGGGCGTCCGCGTCACCATGGCTTCGAAGATCTTCGACGGGATCACCGTTTTGAACAGCGGCGACGCCTTCAGGTGTACGACGCTGACGTCGGTGATGGCCAGTAAGTACGGCACTTCCGACCGGGGCACTTTGTCGAGCAGCACGAAGTTGGGCAACTGCATCGAGGCCTGGCGCTCTTCGATCTGTTTTCGTTCCGCGCCGGCGCCTACGACAAGGAAGACGATGTCAGGGTCGCTGCACTGCTCGGCTGCCCGGTGCATGACGTCGGCCCGGTGGGCCATGCCGATCGTACCGATATAACTGGCGACAAACTTACCGTCCAGGCCGTTTTCACGCCGCAGGGTCTCCAGCCTGGCGTCGTCCAGGGGCGCACTCCAGGCTTCGAGGTCGGCCCCGTTTTTCAGCACCGAGATCTTGTCCGGGCTGATCCCCTTTTTCATGATGAATCGCTTGAACGCTCGCGTGACGACGACGATGTGGTCGGCCCTGGTGTAGAGGTACTTCTCGATCCACTCGAAGAAGCGGATGATGGCATTCCGCTTGACGGCGCCGACGGCAACGATGGACTCGGGCCACAGGTCGCGGATTTCTAACACAAAAGGGACCCGCAGATACCGGGCGGCCAGATAGCCGGCAATGCCGGCGAAGAACTGCGGCGAGGTGGCCACGACGACGTCCGGCTTGAGCTGGAGACGTGAAATGAACCACCGGGCGGATAACATAAACGACACAAAACTCAGGGTCCGCTTCAGAATGCCTTTGTTGGCCGAGATGTACATCGGGACGCGCGTCACGTGTATGCCGTCGACCCTGCTCGTGTTGAATCGATTCGAGTAGCCCTCATACACTTTTCCTTCGGGGAAGTTGGGGTTGCTGGTCAGCACTTCGACGTCGTGGCCTTCTCGAACCCAGTGTTTCGCGTGTTCGTAAAGCCGGGTAGCAGGAGCATTCACTTCCGGGGGGAAGTTGTTGCTGATAAATAAAATACGCATGGGATGAACGATTGAACGATGAGCCCCGGCATTATGCCTGAGGTACTGTTTCGAGCGTATAGGCCGGCAGGGCCACGCGCTCTCCCGTTTCGAGGGAACGCCGTACCGCAAATACGGCCTGCATGCCGGCCAGGAGCTCGTCGAAGGGAATGGGGGCTATACCGTTTTCACAAAAGGCCTGTACCGTCTTTTCGATCTGCCTCGCCTGCCCTTTGTTTTGATTCATGGACTTCTTCACCGTAGTGCGTCCCTGGCGCACGATTTCGAGCGTCCTGAAGTCGTCGAGCACGGCCACGCCGCCGCCGCCGTACACCTCGAGGCGTTCTTTCGAAGCCGCCTTATCGCCTACAGTGCTGTAGTTCAGCGTCCCGACCGATCCGCCTTCGAATGCGATGGTAATCGACAGGTTATCCGCGTCAGCGAGATCGGCGCGCTTGAGCGTCATCGATCGGGCGTAGACGTCGATGGGGCGTTCGCCGGCCACGAATTGCATCAGGTCGATGAAGTGGCACATCTCGCCGACCAGCATGCCGCCGCCCTCTGCCGCTTCGTGCAGCCAGGTCGAAGTAGGGATCGCGCCGCTATTGACCCGATAGATCATCTGCAGGGGGGTCCCCGGCTGGATCGCTCCCCGGAGCTGATCCACCATGGGGGCAAACCTGCGGTTGAGGCCCACCATCAGAGCGGTCGGTTTTTCGGCGGCAGCGCGTTCGTAGGCGCTGCGTACGGCATCCAGCTGCTCCTCCGAAACGGCCAGGGGCTTTTCTACGAAGACGTGTTTGCCGGCGTCGAGCGCCTGCACCGCAAAGTCGGCGTGGGTGCTGTGGCGCGTAGCGATGAACAACGCGTCTATGCCGTCGTCTTCCAGGAGCGGCTTGAGCTCCGTCGTGCAATACTCGAAGCCGAACTTGCTCGCCTTCTGTTGCGCATTGAGCCCGGTGGCGGTCACGAGGCCTTTCATCCGAACCTGCGCCGATTTGTCGAGGTGCGGCAGCAAGTGCAGGGCCGCGTAATTGCCGGCGCCCACAAAGCCCACACCGAGCGTCGAACGAGTCGTATGGGGCTGCGCCGATTTGATGTGAATCACGGGCCCCTGCACCTTCTCGGTATCGTATTCGAGCACGATGCCTACATACTGCTCGTTCCCCTCCTGGATGAGCGCATACGCGTCCATGGCTTTGTCGAACGGAAGGGTGTGCGTCGTCAGCGACTCGACGTCGAGGAGGTCCCGATCCATGAGATCGAGGACAGCTTCGAGGTTGCGCTGCTCGGTCCATCGCACATAATCGTAGGGATAATCGATCCCGCCTTCTTCGTACGAAAGGTCGTAACGGCCCGGCCCATACGACATGGAGATTTTGATCTCGAGCTCTTTTCGGTAATAGACGTCGCGCGGCACCTGCATCCCGATCGCCCCTACGGCCACGACCTGTCCCTTGCGCCGCGTCACCTCGCCGGCCAGCTCGACCGGGCCGTTGCTTTTCGTGGCCGCGGTAATCAGGGTATGGTCGGCCCCCCGGCCTCTCGTGAAGCGGTCGACGGCCTGGACGGGGTCCTCGTTCGACGAGACGACGCCGGCCTGCATGCCGAGGTCCATGCCCAGCTTGACCTTCCGGGGGTCCAGGTCGATGCCCAGCACCCGGCAGCCGTTGGCCAGCAGCAGCTGCACCGTAATCAGGCCGATCAGGCCCAGCCCGACGACCACGACATTGTCTCCCAGCTCCGGACGCGCCAGGCGCACCCCCTGCAATGCAATGCTGGCTACCGTAGCATAGGACGCTTCTTTGAAGCCCACCGAGTCGGGCATCACGGCCACCAAGTTCTTGGGTACGCAGTTGATCTCGGCGTGGTTGGCGTACCCCGCCCCGGCGATCGCTACGCGGTCGCCCACCTGCAACCCGTGCACGTCGGCGCCTACTTCTTCGACGATGCCGGCCGCACTGTAGCCCAACGGCATGGGCTTTTCCATCTTCGACATCACGTTGTAAAAGGTATTGAGGAGGCCCTCCTTTTTTGCTTTCTGGAGGACTTGCCGGGCCAGGTCCGGCCGTGCCTGCGCTTTCCCGATGAGATTCTTCTGGGCCAGGTCGATGAGCATCTTCTCCGTGCCGGCGCTGATGAGCGACGCCGCCGTCCGTACGCGTACGCATCCCGGCGACAGGGCCGGCGGAGGGACTGTTTCTTGCGTTAACTTACCGTTCTTGATGTTCTGCAGGATTTGAAGCATGAACGTGTGCGCTTGTTCTGTACTGGAAAGGTCTGTAACATTCCGGGCAGACGAGGGCCGGATATCGAGATGTCTTACTTTTTCCCCTCATCACGCCTGTTATACTTCCCAGAACAAGTCAGTTCACGCCAACGAAGAATTAACGCGCACAGCGGTTAGAGTGCAGCGTGCAGCGTACTATGTACTCCGAACGCTACACGCTGCACTCCGAACTCACTGAATGAGTGTGGCGCGCCGGTAGTAAATGCCTTCGGGTGTCTTCATGCGGACGAGGTAGACGCCGCTCGTCAGGCCCTCGCTGTCCAGGATATACTGGTGTTTGCCTGCCTGAAGGATGCCGTCGAGCAGCCTGGACACGAGCCGGCCGGCGATGTCGAACACGCTGAGCTCGACGTGAGAGACGCTGGGCACCTCCAGCGTCAGCGTTGTATAGTCGCTGAAGGGGTTGGGGTAATTCTGCTGCAGCGTATACCCCCCCGGTATCGCGGACGCCCCGGTTTCCTCGTTATTGATGGGCAGCGGATCCCCTCCGAATGTAGACGTCGTCAGGATGCCGTACGACACGCTCGTACGCCGAGGCATCGGCTTGGCGTCCCCGGGATTCCCATGGAGGTCGATGTGAATATTCCTGTAATAGTCGTTATCCTGGTAGTCGCATTGCCATTCGTTTTTGGAGAGCTTGACTGACTCCATATCTTCGAAGACGATATACACGTATTTCTTGCCATCGCCGAAGTTTCGCCCCAGCCGGATGTGGTCGGTTGTCTCCAGGGACGTGCCCAGCTTCTTCCAGTTCGATCCTTCGAGGTACTCGATGGTCGTCTTCGTCGACTCATCCTGTCCATTGTCGACGAGGTACACCGGGATCGTTTCCCAGATCTCTTTCGCTTTGTCGGACTGGTCGCTCGTCAGCGTGCTGGTCACTTTCAGGCCGTTGCTGGTGACGGCCATCGTGCGTTCGTATTGCACCGATCCGGACCAGCTTCCGCCCTGCCGTTCCGGCGTATTAACCACCGTAACCTGCGTCGGATTATTCGAACGGTCGTATTCGACGCGCTTCTGAACGCGCTGCCTTCCCGAGGACCACCTTTTTCCGCCGCCGTCGACCCCCCACAGGTGATGGGTTGCCCAGGTATCGATGGCAGGCCAATCCACAGCGTCGTAGTTGTGCTTCGAGTTACGGGTATTGATGACCACCCCGGTCTCAGGCGTCCAGAAGGTCTGAATAGACCCCGCGCCGCGCCAGGAGCCGTAGCCCTCGCCGGCATCGGAAACGGACTCTGCGAAGAAGCCCCACTTCCTGGAGCCGTCGTCCCCTTTGTACGCCCAGAATTCGGGCGCCTGATCGGAGCGGCCGAACACCTCGCTGAAGGGCTGGCTGCGTTTCCAGGGAATCCTGAATAAGTCCCTGTTACCGTCTTCCAGGCTCTCCCAGTCTCCGTAGGTGCCGCTGCGATAATGGTCGAGGAAAATGCCCCCATGGCGCTCCGTCCAACGTTCTCCGTAGCGCCAGTTTTTCATGTCGGTATTTTCCGAGCCGAACTCGATGTCCGACAGCGTTTTCTCGATTTCTCGTTCCATCTTGTTGACGCCCGTACCCGGGAGCTCGTCGACGACAGGCAGGCCGTGTTCGGAGATAAGGGCGACCAGGGCATCCCGGCCTGTGCTGCCTGACTGGTCTCTCACGTAGCTGAAGGCGGACCGTTTCGCATACCCGGAAGGGCCGGTCACTCGGCCGTCCGGTTCGGGAAAGTGCTGGAACAGTTTAAATCGGGCCATGCGGTCTACCACGCCCCCGGGGCCGGCCAGCCAGGCCCACGCCGGGTCGTCTTTGACCAGCCCGGCCCCCTTGGCCATGTAATAGATGGATATGCCGTTGTACGACGTCTCAGGGCCGTCCTTTTCGCCTACGTATCCCGCACTGTGGAAAATGACGCCAGGGGTGTCCCCCTCCGCCTTATCGGGCGGCGTATTGGGCGAACCAAGCACCCAGGTCCGCACGGCGTCGTGTGCCTTCTGAGCCAGACCGGCGTTGCCCTCTTCCTCTGCAGCTCTGGCGATGTAAACCGTGGCGGCAATCCCTTTGGTATCCATGTTCGTGTTCACATCACGAGGATAGTTGGAGGAATTCGAGGCCAGCACATCGATGAGCTGGCCGAAGCCGTCCAGGAAAGCCCTCCGCGTCGTATTATCCAGGACATCCCGGCTGTAATAAAACGCAACGGCCACATCGAGCATGTTCATCATGCCGAAGTCGGGATGGCTTACCGTGTTGCTCTGCAAATAATCGACGTGCATCGTGAGTTCGACGGCGCCCTGAGCCAGCAGGCGTCGCTTGATGCCTGTGTGATTGAGATAGGGATTATCGATGCCCGGGCCATCCAGCTTCATCCACCACGCCGCCTCCATCAAGGCGATCGTTTCTTCCCTCGACCCGGTAAACGCTCTCGATACGCGGATCTTATTCCCGTCGCCTTCGAATCCGTTGCCGTTGCCGTCGTCGAGGACGAAGTTTTTGGCCGGCATGCGCAGAAAGTCCGCACGCGGCAATCGACCGGAGGATTCGAAGGTCACATAGAGCGGAAAGAGGGCGTCTTTGTTGCCACTCCCTGGTGAAAAGGTAACTTTCCCTCCGGGAGACGACACGTCCGATTTATCGAGCGAGGCGAGCCAGTCGTAGAGGGTCACCTGCCAGTTGTACGTCTGAGGCAGCAGAGCGCTCGTATTACGGGCTTCGGCGTCGGCGAAATACCCGTTGTTGAGCAGATCCTCGATGCCTCTCCGCTTCTCATCGTCCACCCAGTCGTAAATAAGCAGCGATTCCATGAGATGCGGCCGGTCCCCGCCTTCAGCGATAGTGACCCGGTCCGATTCAGTGCTGGCATTAACGCCGTGGTTTTCTTCCTGGATCAGAGGATCGCCTTGCCTGAACAGATCGAGATGCGTCCCGTTCATACGCAACGCATACAGAGAGGGCTCTTCGACGATCACGTTGCCCGAACCGATCTCTTCCCATCCGGACGACGTGTTGTAGCGAACGCGAATTTTGCCCGCGCTATGGAACAGCCAGAGCCCTCCGGGGCGGTCGTAGCCGGAACCGAGCCCGTACAGCTGAGTGGCGCCGGGGACGAGATATTCGATGACAGAAAAAATCGTGATGTCATCCTGGGGGTTCGGAAACAGGCGATTCAGCCGGGCATCGCTGTCGAAGCTGAGGCTGGCATTGCCTGCGCTGTTGGTGACGAGGTTTCCGGCGGCCGCGATGAGCGGTCCGGAGGAATTGTTAGCGACCTCCAGATGACGTCCCTGCCCGCTCTGGTCGTACCACACGACAGCCCGGCAATCCGTACCTGCGCAGAATGAGGTAATCGTTTCGGTATCCAGCGAGCCGTCGTCTGCAAATCCGACATCCTTCGTATCGCCGTTTTCGCCGCGCTGTACCCGCACGGCGTAGTCGAAGTTCGAAGAAAGCCGGCGGAGACTGTACGCGGCCCGTGCGTCGCCGTACTGGTCCAGGAGCAGTTGCGAAGCGGCAGAACCGGTCGGCTGCGGGTGCAGAAGAACGTCTGAACCCGCGCGTGTTGCTATCGGGCCCTCACCGTCGTGCCCGGCATAAGCCACCGAATATGCGTTGAACGCGACGAGTCCTACGAGGAGCAATACATGTACAGGGTTGATGCGAAACAAGGGAATGGAACAAGTTAATGAAGAAAATATGCGGTTGGTGTTCGTTAATGCTGACTTATACCATGCTGGCTTAAATACTATGGTTATATATAAAGCTGACGCAGCATAGTGTAGTATGGCGAGCATACGTCCGAGGGTTGAACCAATCATGACTGACTTCCGAGTTTGATTGCGTTGAGCTTGTTTGCATTCATCGTGGATGTAATGCAGGTGTACGATCCTTCCGATGCACCGAATTCTGGCGATGCGGGAGGGTCCGTAGTTCTCAAGATCGGGGGGACGTAGTACAGGGAGGGGCTGAGGCAATCGCACTACAAAAATGATTCCAGGCAACGGAAGCTGTTTCGAGCAGTATCGTCAACCGCCGGGAATTCTTCATAGTACAATTAGCGAAAGAAGCTATCTAGCGACGGAGCAAGATCCGCTTGGAGGTTTCGAAGAAGGCGCCTTTTATATGAACGAAATAAATGCCGCTGGGCAGGTTGTTCGCCTGCACCTGGATGTCGTGCATGGTATGAGGAGCCACCTGACGGTCCAATAACGTCTGGATGCGACGGCCGAGCGCATCGTAGAGCATGACCGTGACGTGCTGCGGCTCAGCCACGGCAACGCCCAGCGTTGTCAACGTCTTGAACGGGCTGGGAAAAGCCTCACGGAGCACGTACTTCTGCGTGACGTCGTGCTCATGTTCGACTTCGTCGGAATAGGTCGCATCGCCGTTGAAGTCGATCTGCCTGAGTCGAAAGACGTACGTCCCCGGAGACAGCCCGGGCAGGCGTGCCGCGTACGTCTGCTCGAAGTCGACCGTGCCGTGCCCTTCGACAAAGAGGACGGTGCGGAACGCGGGATCCTGGTCCGATTTCAACTGGACTTCGAAGCCGGCGTTGTTGAGCTCCGAAGCCGTCGACCACGTCAACAACACGTCGTCACCGTCCGAGGCGGCATCAAAATGATTCAGTTCGACGGGCAAGGTTTTGCAGTCGACCTTGCTACCGTCGCCGAAATCTCCGATGGCGAGCGCCCAGTCTGACTTGTAGGGTGCTTTGATCGTATACGTACCCTGGGCATCCTGGCACGACGTGAGGGCGTCGTATTTCTTTTTCGTATCGACCAGCACGGCCGGCAAGACGCCCCCTACCCCTTCCAGGTTGACATCAATGCGATCCGTCTCCTCTTTGTAGAAGATGAAGGCTTTTGCTTCTGGATCCGCCAGGCAATAGCCGTTCGAGAGGTCGTTGCAGGGCTCCATATCCCTGAGCAGCCGGCCTTCCCAGAACGTCGAATAGGTTTTGATCTGCTCGGGCTTGGGGTATGGCTGGGATTCGCGGCTATCCGAATCGACGAGGTTGCCCCAGATGTTCGCGACGCCGCCGGCCATCGCAGAGTGCCACAACCCTTTGCGGGTGTCCTCCATGGAATAATCTTTATCGCGCCCTGCGTTTCGGATGCGGAAGCGGTCCTCGGAAAATGCGGGCTTACCGGGGCGTTTCTGGATGTGATCGATATAGTCGTTGTACCCGGGGCGATGCCATTCGTAGGACGAGTAATCGAGTCCTTCGTAGATCTGGTTGAGCCGGTTTTTGTTCGACCGTCCCCCCAGGTAATGCATCCAGCCCATATGCGCTTGCATGTAGTCCTGCCATTCCTTGAGCATGTTTTCGTCCGCCCACTCGAACAGGTCGAACCCATACCCCATAGACCATCCCGGCAGAGGGCCCAGCCGGGCAGCGATGTAGCGCTGCAGGCGTCGATCGACGTCGCCGTTGGCGCCTCCGGAGAGCCGGGTGGAAGACCAGTCGCGGGACTGGTCGCCCCAGGGCCAGATGTGCACGACGCCGCCGGCCTCGTGCACCATCGTGATAAGCAATTCGAGCGCTTCGAAGGTCCGGATGTCCGGGTTTTTCTCGCTCCCATCCAGATCTTGATTCGGAGCGTCCATATCGAACCACCACTTGCCGATGGCCTGAAGGTGAAAGCCATTAAAACCGTGTTCGTCGAAAAAGACGTCGATGTCGCCGGCAATCTGGTCCGGGTTGTCGAAAAACAGCGGAAAGTTGTCGTAATACATGACGAACTGGGGAATGAAGGTCTCGATGTCCCCTTCGTTGCCTGTATAGCGCGCCCATTTGGTGTGCGTTTCGGACTCATAGTGGGTCGTGAACCCGTAGGCCGATTCGTCCGGGTTGGGCTCTATCGTCACTGTGCCCGAAAGGCCGTCCAGGTCGGAATCGCCGCTGGAAGACGCAAAGGTCCAATCCCCCACGAGCGTGCCGGTGAACCGCCACTTCCAGGTATCACCGCCGTCATAGAACATCTGGGTGGCATGTTCGGCGCCGGATTCTGTATGGGTAAAGGTGACCGTCGCTTCTACATCGAACGGGTTACCGCTGTGGGAGCCGTTTTCGACGGACCATTCGATGTAGGGGTACCACAGGGTGCCGACTTCGTTGAGCGACTTTCGATTCGGGGTAGGAGCGTCGTGTTCGTCGGATAGAAACGCACGGGGGGCTTCACGGTGAGAAGGAGCGCTGCCGCTGGCCGCGTCGCCCGGAATCCAGCTGATCAGCAGACAAAATACCAGTATATGATAAGACATGGTTTGTTTTCAATTCTGAGATTCGACCTCGCTCCGATGAGGAAACCGAAATCTATGATGAATACTTCGAGCCTGAAATCGTAAAGGGGGGCTTTTCATACATCATAATCGCACCCGGCCCCTTGAGTCCAGACCGCCTATGCGTATATCGCATAGCCCTGCTGGTCGTAAACCCTCTTAGAATTGATATCGACACCATTCCGAGGGGCTCAGATACGTCGACCGATTTTTCAATAAATATGCCAATCTGTGAAAAGCGCTACCAGAGGCATTTAAATCCGGCCTTTCGGCTGGCAGGTCGTAAGAATCGCAACGCGATGCGGGCCGAACAGAATTCACCCCCGTCGCTGCAAGACGATTATTAAAACGAATACCAAGATGAGAAAAGGGGAAGAATCGCCTGAAGATGTGCTTCGGTCAGGCAGTCTGAGGGACGGTTGAGACGAATCTCAACTCGATTTGGGGCGAATGCCGGTCAGGCTCCAGGCGGCTCCGGGCAGCAGAGAGAGCAGGTACAGGATAAACATGACCGAGCTGACGACGAGTACGTCGTCGTAGGCGTACCCCAACAAACCGAACACGAGAATGAGAGTCCCTTCCCGGACGCCGGCGCCGGAGTAACTGATCGGCAGCCGCTCCATGACCATCCCGATCGGGATGGCGATCATGCAGTCGAGGATACCCACCGAAATGTCGAACATGCGAAAGCCCAGATAGAATTGCAGGACGGGAAAGAATTGCTCGATAACGCACAACAGATAATTATAGAGCAGGACGTCGTGGTGGTTCTGGTATTTTCTCAACAGCTCGACGAACTGGTTGACGCCTTTGAACTTCTTGAAGATCCACGTTCGGGTGACGCCATTGTACAGCCACTTCTGCGGGAGCGGATGAAACAGGATCGCTGCGCACACGATCGCAAAAGCGCCGGCTCCCCACGCAATACCCAGAAACGTGTTGAACAATTCGTGCTCGAGCTCGGACAGCAGCAGCAACGTCGACATGATGATGACCGACATCGTGGCGAGCAGCCCCAGGATACGCTCCATGAAGATGGATGCAGCCACGGCAGGGGGCGACACGTCGCGAGATCGCAGGTACGTATAACGAATGATATCCGGCCCGATGCCGCCGAACGGGAGAAGCGAGCCCTGAAAGCTGCTCGTGTAGTATACCTTGATCGCATCGAGCAGCGAAAGGACCGGCTTCAGCGTATTGAGGAGCATTCTCCACTTCCAGGCCATCCATATCCGGTCCACCACCATAATCGCCACCGGGAGCAGCGCAAACATGGGATTCGCCATCGCCAGAATTCCGATAGCATCCTCGACGTCCAGCTTTACAAATAGAAAAAACAGCAACCCTAAACTGACTGCGATTCGAAGAAGGGTTAGAAGTCTTTTATCCACTGCGTCCCCTTGAGATTAACTAGATGAAAGCCGTGCCTTCAGGCTATCTGGAACCGCTTTCAGGGCAGGCGAAAAGAAATGCGTCGACCGGTGAGCCAAGTGCAGTCACATGAATTTTGTCGGGTAAGCAATCCGCTACATGCACGTATGCCGAGCGTAGTCGAGGGATCTGACCATGCTCACTGGACATCACTCATGTGTTTGTATTTAGACCGATGACTTTTTATTTAACGATGTATCAAAAGAATGGAGGGAGCCCTCCGGTAACGGGGAGTTGCTGTCCGGTCGTATATGCGGCCCATTCCGAAGCCAGATACACAACCGCTCGCGCGACGTCCAGCGGCGATGCGTGTCGTTTCATGGGAATCGATTGCCGGACAGATTCTTTCACCATAGAGGAAATATTGGACGTCAGGTCGGTTTGCACCATGCCGGGCATGACGGCATTCACGCAGACCCCGAAGGACGCGTATTCCACCGCCAGGCTCCGGGTAAGGCCGAGCAGCGCACTTTTGGCCATCGTGTAGGCCGCGTGCCCTTCGGGAGGATTCTCGAGTGCCAGGGTCGACACGTTAACGATGCGGCCGTATCGTTGGTCTATCATGGACGGCAGCACGGCCTGACAACACTGGAAGGCGCCTTTTACGATGATGTCCAGGTCTTTCTGGACGTCGCTCCACTGGAGGTGCTCGAAATGCTTCGAGGCATAGTCGCCGGCGGCGTTATTGACCAGGACCTCCACCCCCCCGAGCCGGGCAGCCACCTGCTCGACCATGGCCGACACCTCGTCCCGGCTCGTCACATCGGCCTGCACGGCCATGGCGTGGCCTCCGGCAGCTTCGATTTCGCGAGCAATCCGGCTCGCGTCACTGCTGCCTCGAAAATAATTGATCGCGACGCGAGCCCCCTGTGCCGCAAACAGTTTGGCCACGGTTTCGCCGATGCCCCTGCTCGCCCCGGTCACCAGCACGACCCGGTCCTCCAATCCCAGCGTCATGCTGCGCTGATTGACTTCTGCCATAGACGGCATCGAGGCCGGCGGCTGGCTCACGCGTACTTTGACTTTTCCCTGAGCGATCGGTTCATTCGACGAAGGCGTTTCCAGGGTAATCGCCGAAACGACGAACCGGGTCGATGGCGACAGGAATCGAACGGCCCCTTTAAATACGACCTCTTCATCCAAAGAAACGGGGCGATTCCAGTTCGAGGTAAAATCCGTGTAGGTTGCATACCGGCCGGGCATACGCATGCCCACATACGTCGAGGAGCAGGCCGCCAGGAGGAATGCGGGGTCGGGAAGCCGGTCGTGTTCCTGCGCCTGATCTCCGTCGAGCCCCTCCAGGAGGATGTCCGCCAGACCTTTTACATGTCGAGAAGACAGGTTGAGGGCCAGGGTCGCTTCTTCCCCCTTCGTGACGTCTTCGAACAGAGCGATCCGCTCCTGAAGCTCGCCGACAACGAGCGAAGAGGACTCGTTGGAAGGGTCCGCAGAAGCATCAGAGCGGCAGGCAGCCGGTTCGTCCGCTGCGCCAGGCTTGAAAACAACCGAGCCTGAGGTCAGCGGCTCACCCGTCCCGCGTTCGATCAATTGATATTCGTATTCCAGGGCGCCTGCGGTCTCTGCGTTATCCGAGGCCGACGAACGGGGCTTGCAGACCAGTTCGAGCGGCATCCCGACAAAGGAAGGTTTTACGAATTGCGCCGTCAGGGCGGCCATGTAATGCGGTTCCGACGCTTCGAACGCCGGGTACAGCCGGGCCAGATACATGACGGGCAACATGCCGTGCACGACACGCCGCCGGTACGGCGATCGCCGGGCGAAGGCGGCATCGACGTGCAGTGCGCTTCGATCACCCGTCAGCGCGGCAAAGCGGTCGACGAGCGCCTGCGTAAGACAGAAGCGGAGCGACACCGCCGTTTGAGGCGAGGAATTAAGAAGGGTCATAAGCCAGACGGATGTGACCGGGAACGGGATATTCGTTTTGAAGGGTCCAGGTAAAAATGCCGCTTTCTTCGCCGGAATCGAAGCCGGATCGTTGCCAGAATTCGAGACAGGGTTTGTTCTTAGGGGTCGGGAGGTATTCTGCAACGAGCCTGGACAGCCCCATCTGCGTTGCCTGACGGGCCGCTACGGCCACCATCGTTTCTTCCACCTGGCGGCCCATGACCCTGCAGCTGAGAATAAAGTCGGTGAGGAAGGCCGTGTCGTCTCGTTGTTCGAGGGATAAGATGCCTGTAAGCCCGGCCTCGCCGAACCGGTCGGACACCTTGAAAGCGAACAGGCCCCGGTTGTCACCCTTCAGCCAATCCTGGAGCTCCTTCTCGCTCATACGCCGGGTGCGGAGGTTCATCTGGTTGGTTTTATTGAGGAGCTGGGCGATCCGGGCAAAATTCGAATCGTTCGGCGATTCGACCTGGACGGTCATGTCGAGCGTGTGGAGCCACTGTTCCATCGACTGGACCTCGCTTTTCAGCGAGGTTCGCTTCCGCTCAGCGACGTACATGGAGGCGCGCTTTCGGTCTTCGCTGGTCAGGCTGGGCGCATCGAAGCAGTTCATCGAACGGAGCGTACGCGTATAGAGCAGGGGGTCTTCCGGCCATTCCGGCACCAGGACTTCGGACAAGGCTTCGGCCACCCGGGCTCGCTCGAAGGGGTTGTCGTCGATGAAGACCACGGATTGGAGCCCCAGGTTGAGTTCTTTGACCAGTTCGGCGACGTTCCGGGCTTTGTCTTCCCAGTTGATCCGCCAGCCGGCAAAATCGTCGAGCGCCAGGACCATCTCCGGGTGTTTCTCGATGGCTTCCAGAGCGACTTCCTCCGTATTCTTGCTGACCATGCCGAGGGCGATCCCCCGGTGTGTGAGCGCTTTTAATGCATGCTGAAAATCGACGAACGCTTCCCCGATGGGGTCGTGCCCTCCGAGGCGTACATTTTCCCACCCCTCGTCTCCCACGACCCCTCCCCAGAGGGTATTGTCCAGATCCACAACGACGAGCTTCCGGGCGCCTCCACCGACGGCTCGCAGCGCCGCCTTCACGTCTCCGACAGCCGCCTTGAACACCTGGTTCGAGAAGGGAATCTTGGCGCGGCTCCACAGCTTCGGATTACAGGCGGTGCTGCCTCCTTTGTGGATCCATCGCTGCGCGTCGAGCACGTAATACCCGGCGTGGCCGGACAAGCGGGACGAGAGCCGCATATTCATATGCATCAGGGTGCCGGCAATGCCGACGCCTTCCTGCATCTCCAGCAGGCCTAGACCGTGCTCTGCCGGAGGGGTTGTCCAGGCAGGCACCAGGACGGTGCTCACCCGGTCGTGTATCGACGCCAGCAGGCGAGCGAACTCATCGACTTCTTCGAGCACCTGATCCAGCGAGACGGCCTGAAAATTCTTCAGGTTCTTGAAGGTAGGGCTGACCGATTCCGGCCGCGTCCAGACGATCGCCGTGTTGGCTTCTTTTTGCCAGCAGGGCGCTCCCGGGTCGAGCAAGGCCTGGTGAAGCTGGCCGAAACCGGTCCCGGTGACATGCACGCAGGGCCCGGCATCGTCGTTGGCCAGGAGCGCATTAAAATTGTCGAGGTTGAAATCCGACAGGGTAACGCAATGAAAGGATGTAGCCCCCATGTTCAGTTGTTGTTCAATAGCGTTTCGATATACGACGTGAACGTGGCCACCGTCTCGTACACCTGCGCGCCCTGAGCAGCTGCATTCTGATCGGCCAGGTTGATAGAGCGGCCAAAGTCTTCTTCGATGGCCATTTCGGTTTCGACGACGAGGTTGACCATACCCAGCGAGTCGAGTGCTCCCTGCTGGCCCAGTAGAGCGGTGTCGGGCGATTTCTCGAGGCGTTTTTCGGTCGGCAGCGTTTGATTCAGCGCGTCGATAGCGCGGTACACGCTGTAGATGATGGATGAGTTATCTGTTTGCATGATATTGGGTCTTATGAACGCGTTTATTCCACATGGTTTTGTGAAGCTTCCTCTTTCTCTTCGGTAATCCTCGGCAACATGACGAGGCGCTGGTGCGGGGCCACCATCGTATATTCCGGCACATCTTCGCGGATGACGGCTCCTGCTCCAATGATCGAGCCCCGCCCGATCTTCACCCCGTCCAGTACCGTAACACCGGTACCGATCCAGCAATCGTCCCCGATCTCTATGAGGCCCTTCGTATAGGGTTCTTGCTTGATCATCGGAAGATCCAGCCTGTCCGTCCGGTACCGTCCTCCGCCGATGTAACACGTGTCGGCCAGGCCGACCCATTTCCCGATGCGGATCCCGCCGCTGGAGATCAAGCCGCAATTTTTTCCTATGACACAGTGGTCGCCGATATCCACCGTTCCTTTGTCTGTTTTGGAGGCCACCACGGTGCCGCGAGCAATGAGCACGTCGGCCCCGATGCGGAACTCCCCACCTCGAATGCCTCGCGCATCCAGCAGGCACAGGTCGTCGATGGCCGAACGGTCGCCGATGTGGATCTTTCCGGGGTGCCGTACGCTGACGTTTCGTCCGATTTGTACCCCCCGCCCGGTCTGCCCCAGCAGAGGGATTTGCAGCATCTTTCGAAGGACGAACCCGAGGGCGCCTGGCACCGGGCTGGCTAAACACTGCGCCAGCTCGTATCTGAACAAAGACCAGAGATTGGACGTGCCGACAAAGAAGTGCTGGTATTTGCGCAGGGCGCTATCCTGGCTATGGACGATGCTTTCCAGGATATCTTCTTTGTGAACAACCCTATCGGTGGTACCCGAATTACTCATGTGACTTTTTGTTTGCACTCAATAACAGATGTTACGCGTCGAATGCGCATACGTGCTGCCAGAGCGGCTTTGCATACCTGCAAAGCCGAGTAAACCAGGCTGCTGTGCAC
>CAZGHT010000083.1:24638-27197 GCA_964525535.1 uncultured Rhodothermaceae bacterium | reverse complement strand
ATCCAGCGCGTAACATCTGTTATTTACATTGAATAGCACACAGCTTGGGTTAACTAATGAGAACATCACTCTTTGAGAAAAAACGCCATGACCCTGACTGACGAAGAGCGGAATGCGATCGCTATCATCTGTTTGATGGCCGCTTTTGCCGACGGTAAAAAAGACGATGATGAACGAGACCGGCTGAAAGATATCTTTGACAGCCTCGGCGCCGGCTTTTCGGCCGACCTTTACAGCCAGGTCCTCTTCGGCAAGGTTCAACTGGAGGACGCAGCCGGGGCGCTCGGTTCACCCGAACAGCGCCGGCTCGCTTACGAGATGGCGGTCGGGATTTGCGACGCGGATGGACGCACGGACACCCAGGAGAAAAATTTCCTCGACCAGCTGCGCGAAGCCCTCGCGCTCGAAGAGCAAGATACCCGGGCAGTCAACGAGGATGGGGATGCCCTGGCAGCTATGCCCCTCGACGCTGCCGACCCGCTGACGGTGTCTTTATTTGACGTAGACGAACTCGAACCGCCCGCCGATTCGCCGGCAAAGCAGAGTTTGAATTCCGATCCGAGCCTCGATCCGATGATCCTGAAGTATGCCGTCCTTAACGGCGGGCTCGAACTCCTGCCTCAATCGCTGGCCTCAATGGCCATCATCCCCCTGCAGATGAAAATGGTGTACCGCATCGGAGCGAGCTTTGGGTATACGCTGGATCAGGGGCACATACGAGAGCTGCTGGCTGCAGTTGGCCTGGGTATGACTTCCCAGGTGCTGGAAACCTACGCCCGGAAGCTGATCGGAAAGTTCGTCAAAAAAGCGATGGGGAAAGGCATGGCAAAAGTAGCCAAAACGGCCACAGGGGCGGCTATGTCGTTTGCTTCTACGTATGCGCTGGGGCAGGTGGCCAAATCGTATTATGCCGGCGGCCGCAAGCTCGAGCCGGCCGCTCTCAAACAGCGCTTCCTCGAACAGGTCGAGCAGGGGAAAGCCCTGTACGCCGTCCATAAACCCGATGTGGAGGCCAGCGCCCGGTCTACGGACTTCAATTCGTTGCTGGCCAAACTCAAAGGATCGGCACTGTGAATCCGAGATAGTGCAACGAGAAAGTGTTGTCAGAAAAGTGCTGGCAAAGAAGGTGAATGTAGCAGTACCCTCGCGAGGAAGGGAAGGGGGTCGCGCAAGCCCGCTCGTCCCGAAAAAAGAGCACGCGGGTTCCTGTAATTGCCTTACACAGAATTCAGCCGGTGTCCCATGGCGAAGCCGGCCGGATGCACGTACCTTTGGTCTTTTTTCCTGTCACATCGCGCATGCACTTTCGAGTACTCTGACCCGTTTGTAATGCCGTGTCGATGGGATGTCCTTTTTGTTCCGGGCAAGGCGCACTAACGCAGTCATACTGGAGGTCTGGCAAGGTAGCGCAACCCAGCCCAGGACGAAAAGGGCGCCCAGAACGCGACCGTAGAAGCTTGCCAGAGTACCAGGGCCTGCCGCCAAAAACACCCTTTCTGTTTTGATACATATAGCCATTATTGTTGTAGCCGTCTTTCTGGCTGTCTGGACTGCTTCTCCCTCTGTGTTCGCCCTCTCCGCCGCTTTCGTGCTCGTCAATGCAACCGCCCTTGCGAGAGATATCCGATCCAGCAAAGGGGGTAGGTAGCTATCCGGGCCGAACGTACACTGAAAGATAGGATGGATGGCCGTCTCTTCTCGGTCGACGATAAGATGTTGTGCAGCACACACATCGCCAAAACGTACGGGGATAGTTTGCTGATGGCGTGCATCGGCGAAGAGACGTATTCGCGCGAAATCGAGAAAAACGAAGCCTGCCTGTGGATTTCACGGGCAGGCAGATGAAAGGATATATTTATGTTTCGCCGGAGGGGATCGCCACCGATGCCGCGCTGGAATACTGGCTGCCGTTTTGCCTGGATTTTAATCCACGGGCGAAAGCCAGTAAAAAAAGAGAAAATAGAACGTTAATATACCTGGGACTTCACCGCCCGAAGCAACCTTTCGAAGGACGAGAAACTTGCAGGCGCCGGCTGAGATGATGGGTTAGCTTTCTCTTTTTTTACACGCTTCTCGGTTCGGTGCGGGTCTGAACGGTGCCTGCTGGAACGGCGTTGCGCTGCATGACGCTGCGTCAATGTTTGAAACTCGTCATCGAGGCAACGAAGCAATACTTTGTACCTGAGACGCGTGTCTGCCGGGACACGCTCTACCATTGACCTGAGTATATTCAGTTCATTCTTCCACATTTCCAGTTTGTCGTCAACCGGGAGCGTTGTGCGTGTTGAAGGTTCTGAATGGTCCAAGGTAATTCAAGCGTTTTTATAAGTGGTGTTACGCGATACGTCCCTTCATTACGTCCTCGAAATACGATCGTTAGACGGAAGTCGTCATCTTCCAAAGCCGTTACGAAAGCACGTGCCGCATACGCTGTGTACCGTGCGCCAGGGGGTTTGTCAGCATGCAAGACACAGGATGCTAAATATCCTCGATACGGTCGTTGATATCGGCAACCTGCATCCTGCATGTATATCACGAGAGGTGATACAGGGGCGACAA
>CAZGHT010000083.1:0-24538 GCA_964525535.1 uncultured Rhodothermaceae bacterium | reverse complement strand
GTTGGCTATAACAATGCAGACATTCGTGAGCGAATCTGAGCGCGTGGATTGCCTGTGTTGTCATGGATGACTTCTACCATCTTGTTCAGGTCACGACGTCCTTTCTCCAAGGTAGAATCGTCGAGGTCTTCTCCCCATACGGATCGAATTTCGTTTTTCATTCGCGCCCAGCTGTCTTTCATGCGTTGATTGGCCATGATACCTCAATGATCGTGTGATAGATTATGACGAAGATAAAGTGATGTAGATACGCTCAAAACCAGGTTGACCCTGGGATCGGATGAGTGCTTCGCGATCTCCAATGCCTTCAGTCCCTGCAGGAAGGGAGAAGTTATCCCTCAATTCCTTCAGGGAATCTTTTACTGCTGCGAGGTTATCGCGCAGCTCCTGGATGTGTTCTGCGCGGTCAGAGTCGGAGAGACGCTGCTCCCCTTCGATGTACTGAGAGTACCGCGTTAGCTCCTGCTCCCAGACCTTGATTTGTTGTAAGAGTCTATTTTCGAAAGTAGTTCTCAATCGTTGTGAACGAATCATGCTAGATGATGAGTAGTAGCTTGACGAGTATAATGCGCTTTTTGATAATTAAATATTATTCAAGTTGCTATGTGATACGTATTAAGTATCGGATTGTTTCTGAGAATCTTGAATCGAAACTTCTCAGATCGAGATAAAACGCCCTGAAAAAGAGGGTGTAAGGCCCATACAACTGGTTTAGAGGGCAAAACCCTTATCTCCAGTGGGTTCAGGTGAGGGGGTCAATACATGCAGGGATGAGGGGCATATACGTGCGGTAAGGGCGTGGGAAAGCACCAGGGGTTCACCATCGCGGGCAACCATTTGAGAAGGACTGGCGCTAATGGTAATTTCTTCGCCGGTCCAGTAGAGGATATTTTCACTCCTTTTGGACTTGCCGAGCGAGAACAGGCTGGTGACGATTTGTCTCAGCAAGGTGTAGATGGTTTTAAATCCGGCGTTGCGAACGAGAATCACGTGGAGTAACCCGTCGGCAATGTCGATATCCTCAATGAAACGGGCTCCCTGGATACCTACATTCGCCGAGTTGCAGATCATGCAGGTCACACCCTTTTTCGAAATGGTTCGCCCGTCGATACGGACCCTGTACCGGACGCGTTTGAACTCGCTGCGAAGACGGAGCGCATTGAGGAGGTAAGCCCAGCGGCCAAAACGCTGTTTGAGTTTTTCGTCGGCCGTCAGCGTCATGGCAGCTTCGAGGCCAAAACCTACGCGCAGCAAAAAAAAGGTGTCGTCTATCCGGCCTACATCGATGGATCGAATGATATTTTCATCGCCTGTGATGAGCGACAGGGCTTCATTCATGTCGAGGGGAAGGCCCAGCTCCAGAGCGAGGACATTCGCTGTGCCCGCCGGCAAGATACCCAGTGCGACCTCCGTGCCTACGAGGTTCTGGGCTACTTCCGAAACCGTGCCATCTCCACCGCACGCTACGACCACGTCAGCGCCGGACTGTACCGCATCCTTCGTTGCTTTACCCAGGTCGCCTCCGTCTTGCGTCACGTGAATCTTCCACCCGCAATCCGATGCAGACAGGTGACGTTCAAGGTCTTCAGGCGTAAGGGCTCCGGATCCTGAAGTGGGGTTGATGACGAAATGGATGGTTCTTGGCGAGGACCCGTGAGCGCTCATATCATGTATCTACGGCATCGTTCGAGAAGGCGGTCCGACTATACGCTTCGTAGAGGGTGTTTGTTTAGGAAAAGCTGCCGGCATTTTGTCGTTGCTCCGGTCCCGGGTCGATTTTTATCTTGCTACGTCTACCGGGCTGCATGTACCCTGGCTATTGCAGCCACTGAATTGTGATACGCGTTTGCCATCGACCGTATACATGAAGAGTATACATGAAGAGTATACATGAATCGACACCAAGGATGAAAGCCTGCGCCGAGCCGACCAATATCGACGAGATCTTACCCTGGCGCGATCGTTACCGAAAGGAAATGGATACGCAGATCGTGCATGACTCTATGCATGCTCGCCTGGGGTGGACCCAACCGTACCGTTTGAGTATCGGCGGTCACATGGTGGGGTATGCGTCGGTACTCATCGGAGGGCCCTGGTCGGGGAAGCCTACGGCCTTCGAATTTTTTGTGTCGCCGGAATACCGGGTGTGTGTCTTCGATTTGTTTACCGTTTTCTTAAAGGCCAGCGGTGCGGGTATGCTGCGTGCGCAGAGCAACGATCCGTTCATGTCGGTCATGCTTTTTTCCTTCGGGAAATTCACGACCAGCGAGCGGATTCTTTTTTGTGACGGGATAACCACCGACTTGTCTCTGGAAGGGGTCTCAGTGCGAGCGGTGACGCCGGCGGATGCGGCTGAAATGTCGGCGCTCGACCTGGATGCCGAAGCTGGATGGGTGATAGAGTCAGAGGGGGCTATCGCCGGTTCGGGTGGCGTCATGCATCATTACAACCCGCCTTACGGGGATCTGTATATGGCCGTCGGGAAGCCTTTTCGCCGTAGAGGGTACGGCAGCTTTCTGGTACAGGAGCTCAAGCGCATCTGCTACGAGCAGGGCCGGGTGCCCGCAGCTCGTTGCGATCCGAATAACATCGCTTCCCGACAGACTCTTCAAAAAGCCGGCTTTGTCCCCTGTGGACACATCCTCTCCGCTTCAGTCGGCAACCTGCCCGGAACGCTGTAAATATGTACCCTCATAGGATGGATCGTCGCATCGCATTCATGCCGGGCATGAGGCGCCCGACTACTTGCATCCACTGCGCTCTTTCGAGTATCTTGTGTCAAAACTCACCCTACACCCCGATAACCCGATGATGTACCGCTCGCTCGTTGTTTTCGCGCTCCTCTTTTTTGCCGTACCGTTCGTTTATGCCCAGCCGGCTAATCCCCCGGCAGAAGGGTTTAATGCAGCAGATTCTGATGCCAGGGCCATGGAGATCGCTGATGCAGTCATGGAACGTCTCGGCGGCCGGGAGAACTGGGACAATACACGGTACCTGTCGTGGACGTTTTTTCAGGACGATCAGGTATGGGACAAGTTCACCGGCGACTTTCGTTACCAGAAGGAAGACCTTGTCGTTTTGATGAACGTCCATACGCAGGAAGGGCGCGCGTGGCAGGGCGGTGAGGAAGTCACCGACGAGGCTGAACGGGAAGAGCATCGGAAGGCGGCTTACCGTGCGTGGGTCAACAGCGGGTACTGGCTGTTGATGCCTTATAAGCTCAAAGACAGCGGGGTAACCCTGACCTATCTGGGCGAAGGCGAAACGGAGGAAGGAGAGCCGGCGGAAATGCTGCAGCTCGCATTCGAAGAGGTCGGCTTGACCCCGCAGAACAAATACCACGTCTATGTGAACAAAGAGACCATGCTCGTCGATCAGTGGGCATACTTCCCGGATGCGGGAGATACGGAGCCTCGTTTTGTGCGGCCCTGGAAAAACTGGCAGCAATATGGAAACATCATGCTGTCGGACAACCGGGGCGAGATGCAGAACGGGGGGACCTTCGAGCTGCCTAACATCGGCGTGTACGAAACACTGCCGCGCAGCGTATTCACGGATCCCGCCCCTATCGACCTGTCGACACTCGGGAACGAATAGGGGCTATTTCCCGGGTAACTTGTTTTGTTTTCCCCCACACAATAAAGCGTGTCTTAGGGATATTGCCGGGCCTTCTCGTTTCGTACATTGGGATCGAGAAATAAGCATGGCCGAGAGCAATGCCCCCGAGCCCCTCCGTGCAGCCCCTCGAGCAAACAAGCTGGCTCATGCTCCGCTGAATCAGGCGATTGTGCCGAGCAATGCGGATCGCCGACGCAGTTCACCCGGCTAAGGACCGAGTCTTGATTGTGAAGATAGGATGATGAAGTTAAGTCGGTGACGGAAAAGCGATAATACTACTGGGGTACCATCGAAATTGGGTCGGGTGTATTAGTTCAACTCTTTGGGTCATACGTAATACACTCCAGAAATGATGATATAACCCACTACATAGGGATCGTAAACTTTGAGAGGTAGAGATATGTTTGCTACAGAACTTGCTGCTGTTGCTATTATCGTTTTCATCGGCCTGGTTGCAATGATGACTATGCTGAAAACACCACGACGGACGTACCGGCATTATTAATCCGATACCGTCGTTTCTATATAGAATGAGACCCCTTTGCTCAGGGAATACAGCCACTTTCTGATTGGTCGGAGAGTGGCTTTTTCTTTCTGCAATCATGATGCAAACGATCGGGCTTTCGGGTCTCGTTCCCCGAGACACCCGCCTCCCCGCGCACCTCACCAGGAATGCCCTGCCGGCAACACAACCGGGCCATTCCACCCTAACGGGCCATCTCCTTTTCCACGCTCCATCCGAACTCGAGCAAAGGGTAAACATCCTCCATCATAGCGATGAGGTCCTGGATGAGATCTCGGGATTCGAATTGCGCATCGGAGAGCGACCGGCCCGTCGTAAACGACTTGTATTTCAGATAGGGTGCGAGTTCAGAATCAGAAAAATCTTCGAAACCTCGGGGCATTCGTTTGAGGGTTTCGTCCGATTGGATGGTGAGCTCTTTTCCGTCGAGGGCATGAAGCACCTCCATGAAATCAGTAGGGTGATTCACCATGTATGTGCGCCATACACGGAGCTGGTCGTTGGGAGGGTGCCAGAATCCGGCGCCGAGGAAACACTGATCGGGTTGGAGATGGATATAGACGCCCCCAAAGCTCTTTGTGGTGCCGTCTCGCGACAATACCGCGCCGCAAGACGTCTTGTACGGAGCTTTGTTCTTCGAAAAACGGGTGTCTCGGTAAATGCGAAAGATGCCTTTTTTCGGGTCGGCAGTCAGGTTGAGCTCGCGGCGAAAAGCCTCGCGGGAGGCTTCTGCAAGCAGGCACCGCATGGGCCAGACGATTTCGTCGTCATAGGTTGACTTGCGCGGCTTGAACCATTCGCGTTCGTTGTTTGCCGCGAGCTGCTTCAAAAAGTCGAACGCTTCGCGGCGAAACCCGGGAAAAGGGGGATATTCTTCTATCATGAGCCTGCCGGTTCGTCAAGTACTGGCGAGTGTGAATGGGACCGTTTCGGTGTAGACGAATGTGCTGCACATATTATACACAGTATATGGATCAGGTGCAATGAAATCGCCGAGGTTTTTGTTTCGCTGTACGGCTGGATAGTGTACACTACAGAGCCGAAACCCTGCAAAGAAAATATCAATATCCCTCTATACGATGGCGTACCCGCGTTTTCTGGTCTTAGGGCGTGTGGACATTTAGCGGCGGCCAGCGCTTTTTTGATGGATTTTGAGCAGATCAAGGCGCATTCCGAGACGCGATGCGGGGTATCGCGCGGGAGGCGTCCGGATAGATCAACGTTAGATACGCCATAAACCCGGTCGAGATGCGCAGGGCTTCTTCGTCGATGTCGAAGTGGGGCGTGTGGAGGGCGCGCGGCGCCGATAGCGCCGCGTTATGCACTCCGATTCGGTAGAACGATCCCGGGAGCTTATTCAGGTAATAGGCGAAATCTTCGCTGGCGAACCACTTTTCCAGTTCCACGGTGTTCTCTTTTCCCACATACGACCGAGCAGCCGTTCTCACGAAATCCGTGGGTCCGTCATGATTGAAGAGGGCAGGGTAACCGACTTTGATGATAACGTCGGCGGTGGCTCCGAAGGCAGCGGCCGTATGCTCTACCGTGCGCCGGATCAGGTCGTGCGCTTTGTAACGAAAGGTCTCGTCCATCGCGCGCAGCGTACCTTCGAGCTCCACCGCAGTCGGGATCACATTCGTTGCACCGTGGCCGATGAATTTGCCCATGGAGAGGACAGCGGGTACGTCGGGAGGGCAGTTGCGGCTGATCACCGCCTGCAGGGCGACTACGATGTGTGAAGCCGTAAGCACGGTGTCGTGATCGAGCAGATACGGGGCGGCGGCGTGGCCCCCCTGGCCGTGTACCGTGATGTAGATTTCGTCGGCAGAGGCCATGTACATCCCGTTGCGGACGCCGATCTTGCCGACAGGCAGGTCCGGCTGGACGTGTTGACCGAAGATGGCCTCCGGCTTTTTATGAGGCCCTCTTTGCTCCAGGACCCCTTCTTCGATCATCACCAGGGCTCCGCCAGGTAGTCGTTCCTCACTGGGCTGGAAGATAAATCGGACGGAGCCGTTGAGTTTGTCCTTCAACCTGCTCAGGATCATGGCCGTGCCGAGGAGGGAGGAGGTGTGTACGTCATGACCGCAAGCATGCATCTTACCCGGGTTCTTCGACCGGAATGGGAGGTCGTTTTTCTCATGGATGGGCAACGCATCCATATCGGCCCGCAAGGCCAGCACCGGGCCCGGCAATTCGCCCTGCAAGGTCGCTACGATCCCCGTCTTCCCCACGGCGGGCTCGATATCCAGGCCCAGTGGCTGCAGCGTTTGCTGAACGAGTTCCGCCGTTTCGTATTCTTCGAAAGCCAGTTCGGGGTTTTCGTGGATTGTTCGACGTAACAGGACGACGTCGGGAAAGATTTCTTCAGCGCAGGCGCGGACTTCGTTGGTCATGCGGATTCATGGTTCAGCGCTCAGGCACTCGTGCGATCCACCGGATCGCCGAGGCTCAGAGCAGCTTTTTTCTCTTGTTCAGGTAGGCGAGCAACGCGGTATCGTAAGGCTCTGCCGTATCCAGTTCGACAAAATCGACGTTGTAGGCCCGGCATTGCCTCCGGAATCGTTCGCTGAAAGCCTGAACCGCTTCTTCGTAATTCTCTTTCAACTGTGCCGGCTGCAGCGATATCTCCTCGCCCGTTTCCATGTCGCGAAAGACCATGGGCACATCCGGAAATTGAAACCGGCGCTCTGTTGCGCTTTCCAGCACGTGGAATACGAGCACCTCGTGCCCTCGGTACCTCAGGTGGCGCAGGGCCTTCAGCAAAGCATCGTGTTCGGTAATGTTTTCGAACAAATCCGTTATCACAACCACGAGCGACCGGCGTGCGATGCGCTCGGCTATTTCGTTGAGGACGGCCGCCGCGCTCGTGCGCGTGTCCCCGGTGGGGAGGCTATTTAATTGCTCGAGGGTAGCCAGCAGCTGGCGCAGAAATCCCTGCGTGCTTTTCGGCCTGATCAGCGTATGCACTTTGTCGTCGAAGGCGATGAGCCCTGTTGCGTCGCGTTGCTTCACCATCAAAAAATGGAGGGCGGCTGCCAGATGAGAGCCGTAGGCCAGCTTGGAAAGTTCGATTGCGTGTCGATACCGCATCGAAGGAGACGTGTCCAGAACGACGTAATGGCGCAGGTTGGTCTCTTCCTCGTATTGCTTCAGATAATAGCGGTCCGTTTTTGCGAATACTTTCCAGTCCACGTGCCGGATCTCGTCGCCCGGGTTGTAGGGGCGATGCTCGGCAAACTCCACGGAAAATCCGTGGTAAGGACTTTTGTGCAACCCTGTGATGAAACCTTCCACGATGAGGCGAGCGCGTAGCTCCATGTTATTCAACCGGGAGACCACGACAGGGTCCAGATATTTGCGGGCTGTATCTTGAGTAGCCAAAGGGGCGCTAGCCGGATTTGTGAGTGTATGAGGGAAATAACGTACGCTACCGCAGATACCGCGTTCCAGGCCAGGGGAGCGCCGGCGTTCAGAAGGAGAGCGCTTTGTACTATCTATCAATTCTAATCGAAAAAATGCGTACCTTTCAGCCATGGAGCCGCAAGACCGCATAAAAGCACAATTGATGACCGAGGAGGATCTGGATCGCACCCTCGAACGCATGGCCCGGCAGATCGACGAGATGATCGACCCGGACGTGAACGAGGTGAGCGATTATGCCCTGATCGGCATGCAGACCAGAGGCGTATTCCTGGCTCGCCGTCTGAGCGAAAAAATTCGAAACATCGAAGGATCGGACGTGCCTACCGGTGTATTGGATGCCACCATGTATCGCGATGACTTCAGGCTGAGGCTCAAACAACCGGCCGTCCGTAGAACCGATATCCCGTTCGATATTACAGAACGCCACCTGGTTCTCGTCGACGACGTGTTGTACACCGGACGGACGGCGCGCGCCGCGATGGATGCGTTAATGGACATGGGTCGGCCAGCGTCCATCAAATTTCTCGTGATCGTCGATCGCGGCCTCCGGGAAGTGCCTGTTTTTGCTGATTTCGTAGGGCTGCAGGTGCCTACGTTCCCGGGGGAAGAAGTCCGCGTTCGCCTCTACGAGATCGACGATAGGGAAGGTGTCTGGCTCGTAGAGAACCCTCGTGCCCGATCGAGAGGTATGGCCGCCTGAGTGCGACGAACCGCCTCGGACTGACGCCTGCGAAGCCGCGTCTCATACCCGAGCAGTGGGTTGCCGCCGCGTGTGTTGAAACCGTAAGCAAACATCGAAGAGAGGCTCGATGGCCGTCAAGGTAGACCAAGAGAATGTAACCCCGATTACATCCTTACAACATCGCCATTTACTCGGGTTATCCACCTACAGCGCTCAAGAGATCCAATTCATATTGGACACCGCCCGCCAGTTTAAAGACGTCCTGGATCGACCCATTCGGAAAGTACCCCCCCTGCGAGGAGTTACCGTAGTTAACCTCTTTTTCGAGTCGTCAACGCGGACCCGCATTTCCTTCGAACTGGCCGAAAAGCGGCTTTCGGCAGAAACCGTCAACTTTTCGGCGGTCGGCTCATCGGTAGCCAAGGGAGAAACCTTGAAGGATACTGCTCAGAACCTCGAAGCGATGAAGATCGACATGGCGGTGATCAGGCACAAATCTCCAGGCGCCGCTCACTTCCTGACGCGATGTATCGACTCGGTCGTCATCAATGCCGGCGATGGCGCCCGCGAGCATCCCACGCAGGCCCTGCTGGATATGATGACGATCGCCGAACACTTCCCCTCTTTCGAAGGGCTCCACGTGACCATCCTGGGCGACATCACGCACAGCCGAGTCGCCCGGTCCAATATCTTCGGGCTCAGAACGATGGGAGCCCGGGTTACGGTGTGCGGGCCCCGGACCCTGTTGCCCCGGGATATCGACCACCTCGGCGTTCGGGTGACGCACCGCCTGGAGGAGGCGCTCGAAGGGTGCGACGTTGCGATGGCGCTCCGCATCCAGCTCGAACGGCAGGGTGACAGCCTGTTTCCCAGTTTACGGGAATATCACAACCAGTTCGGTTTGACGCTCGACCATCTGGAAAGGCATCCGGATCTGCTTGTCATGCATCCGGGACCGGTGAACCGGGGCGTCGAACTGGCCAGCGAAGTGGTGGACCACGAACGAGCCATTATCCTCAGCCAGGTTACGAACGGCGTTGCCGTGCGTATGGCGGTGCTGTATCTGCTGAGCCCGACCTTCCATCACCCTGAATGAGCCCTTTTTCTCGATGCCGGCTTTATCGGTCGCCGATGGGGACGTACGGTCGTTCCCGGGGCCCTACATAGATCTGACGGGGGCGGAAGATACGCGTCGCGGGGTCGGCCCGCAGCTCCTTCCACTGGGCAATCCAGCCCGGTAGGCGGCCCATCGCGAACATCACCGTAAACATGTTGGTCGGGATGCCCATCGCCCGGTACAGGATGCCGCTGTAGAAGTCGACGTTGGGATACAGCTTGCGCTCCACAAAATAATCGTCCTCCAGCGCGATGCGTTCGAGCTGTTTGGCCACGTCGAGCAGAGGGTCGTCGATGCCGAGTTCATCCAGCACGTCGTCGGCTGCCTTTTTGATGATGCGTGCGCGCGGATCGAAGTTCTTATACACGCGATGGCCGAAGCCCATCAGGCGGAAGGGGTCGTCCTTGTCTCTGGCCTTTTCCATGTATTTGTTGTGGTCGCCTCCGTCCGCTACGATCATCTCCAGCATGTTGATGACCGCCTGGTTGGCTCCTCCGTGGAGCGGCCCCGAGAGGGCGCTGATGGCGGCCGATATGCAGGCGAACAGATTGGCCCCGCTGCTGCCTACCATGCGCACCGTCGATGTGCTGCAGTTTTGCTCGTGTTCGGCATGCAGGATCAGGAGCAGGTCGAGCGCGCGCTCGAGCGTCGGCGAAACGGTGTACTTCTCCGTCGGCAGCGCAAACATCATGTTGAGGAAGTTGGCCGGAAAGCTGAGATGGTTTTGCGGATAGATGTAGGGTTGCCCGGCAGATTTCTTGTATGAAAAGGCGGCGAGGGTGTCCACTTTGGCCATGAGCCGGGCAATGTTGAGGTCGACCTGATCCTGTTCCATCGATTCGGGATAGAAGGTCGAGAGCGTCGTGACCATGGCCGAAAGTACGCTCATGGGGTGGGCTTTCCTGGGGTAATTCTCGAAGAACTTCTTCATGTCTTCGTGGACCAGGCTGTGGTACTTCAAGTCGTGCTCGAATTGTTCGAGCTCCTTCTCGGTGGGGAGTTCCCCATGGATCAATAGAAAGGCGACTTCGACGAACGACGAATGCTCGCATAAATCCTCTATCGAGTAGCCCCGGTACCGCAGGATCCCTTTTTCGCCGTCGATGAAGGTGATCGCACTCTGGCAGGAGCCGGTGTTTCCAAATCCTACATCCAGTGTGATCGTGCCGGACTCGCCCCGCAGCGTCGAGACGTTCAGCCCTGTTTCGCCTTCGGAGCCGACGACAACGGGGAATTCGTAATCGTTACCGTTAAATGTGAGTTTCGCCTTATCCATAATTCAAGAGTACTCTTTGTGCACTTTGTGTAATCGTTCTGACGGACGCAGTATAAGAATCGATCGCGAGAGAATAAATTCAAGCGAACGGTGATAAATGGCAGGTGACCTCTCTGTGGGCCCCTTGGTGAGTCATCCCTGGTGGTATGTGGATGGCTCGATCTGTCTCCTGTCTACATACGTCCGCGCTCATACTACAGCAAAATTTGGTCTTTTTCCAAAGAAAAATAAGCACTTGCACGCTTTTTGCAATTTGCTGCCGAGCGGCTCAATTTAATGATCAGGGGCTCATGATATCGAATAATAGGAAGGTTTTTCTCTGTATTGCAGGTATTCTTTCATGCCTGCTCGGTGTGTTCGTGGCGATAACGAGCGGCGTGGGTGAATTTTCAGGATTGCGTTTTCCACCATCGAGCCGGGCGTCGCTTGCCGGGCGGCCCTTCATTTCGAAAGAGGACGTCCACGTGCTGTTCGAAGACATCGCCAGGGATCGGATGCCGGCAGTGGTGCAGCTGCAATTCATCCGGCATGACGACCGTCCCTTTGGACCGGATGTGCTGGAAGATTTCTTTCTTCCGGACGAGACACACTCGCGTCACCCCCTGGAGGAAAACGGTAAGGTTGTCGGCACCGGGTTTATTATCCGTGAAGACGGTTATATCGTTACTACCGGGCACATGATGAACTACATGGACGAGGTACACGTCATCCTGTCCGACGAGACGCGGATGATCGCCGAGGTCGTCGGCATGGACCCGGTGACCGATGTTGCCGTGTTGAAGGTCGATGCGTTCGACTTGCCCGTGATGCCACTGGCCGAATCGCCGCAGTTGAAGCAGGGCCAATGGGTGATGTCGATCGGGACGCCCATGGGGGATAGGTTCAACAATACCGTCACCCTGGGAATCGTCAGCTCGGTGTCTCCCTTTGAGAGCGATGTGTCGCCGGGATTGCAATTTGCAACGGATGTAGCGATGAGTTATGGCAACAGCGGCGGACCCCTGATCGACATACGAGGGCAGTTGATCGGAATGGCCAACGTCCCTTATGCAGCGGCGGATCCGTTTAATGGCTTCGCGTTCGCAATCCCGGTGCAACGCCTCCAGAATTCGGCCGAGGCGATCATCGCCCGCGGGGAAGCGGACCGGGGCCGGATCGGGGTGCGGTACAGGCCGCTGGCCGTAGCGAACGGCCTGCCGGAGGGAGCGGCCTACATCATCCGCGTCGAACCCGGCTCTGCGGCCGAACGGGCGGGCATCAAAAGCGGCGACGTCATCCTCTCCGTGGACGGAGCCCCGTTGATGGAAGATTTCGAGTTCTCGGAACGCATCGCGGCCAGCCGGCCGGGCGATTTCGTCACCCTCACGATCCAACGCGACAGTGTCGACGTCGAACTCGAAATCGAAGTCCAGGAAGAACGCGTCGAGCCCCGGAACGTGACGGACGACGAAGACCCGCAACAGCGTCTCATGCGCGAAATGGGGTTTACTGTAGACAACCTCAACGAAGCGGTCATCCGTGACCTCGAAGTTCCCGTCCGCGACGGCGTCGTCGTCCTCTACGTCAACCCGTCGAGCGTGTCGTACAGGCAGGGCGATTTGCGTGGCGGGATGATCATCGTGGAGATGGCCGATAAACGCATCCGCAACCGAACCGATTTCATGAGGGTCTACTCCGAGATCCCTCCGGGAATGACGTTTCTGGTCCTCGTCCACCGCCCCCAATCCACCGGCGCCTGGCTTACGGCGTTAACGAAGCCGGAATGAGCCGGCCTGCGTTGCGGCTTTTACGACTGGAAATAGTCCACTGGCCAGCCACGAGGTGCGCGGGTTCTTCGAGGGGAACGTCGATAAATACGACGCGATTAGAGACTGACTCACGACGTGCACTCCTGTCCGAAGAAGTGCGGATGTGAAGCCTCCGACCTGGAAAGGGCGTCTCGGGGATACCCCGATGTCTACTTGCTCCTGCCCGGAGGGAATAACATGGGCCTCAAATGGCGGGAGGGGAAATTCCACATAAAGGGGCGGGTTTCCAGTGTCGGCACGCACGTGTTTGCCGGCAGGCGCCACGGAAACGTCGAGCGCTGGATGAAATGGTCGTATTCAGACATGCCGCCTTTTTAGACCGGTTGCGGGCCGGCGCGGTCGAGCCTGAGCAATGAGGTCAGGACGTTTTTCGGTATCGGGCTACGGCGAAACTCAGCGCAGCCGTCGCAAACAGAGCCATGGCGGTCAGGGGCCAGACCACATCCCGGAGGCCGGCGCCTTTCATGAGCACCCCCCGGAGTACAATCACGAAGTGTTTGATCGGATTGAATTCGGCCAACACCTGAGCCCAACCCGGCATCGATTGCACGGGCGTGAAGATCCCCCCCAGAAAGATGAACGTGACGATGACGAAGAAGGTGACGAACTGCGCTTGCTGCTGCGTGTTGGCCACGGTAGACACCAGCAAGCCCAGCCCCAGCGCAGCGAGCAGGTATACGGCAGCAGCTCCGAAAACGAGCGGTACGCTGCCGGCAAAAGGAATCCCGAAGCCGAAACGGATCACCAAAAGCCCAATCGCCAGTTCCAGCAACCCCAGAATCCAGAAGGGAATCAGTTTGCCCAGGATGAATTGCCCCCGGGTGATCGGCGTCACGTTGATCTGCTCGAGGGTGCCGATTTCCTTTTCCCGGGCGATGTTTTGTGACGTCAGAAGGATGCCTATCAGGGTAACCAGCGATGCGAGCAGCCCGATCGCCATATAGGCGATGTAGCGCCCTTCGGGATTGTACAGCTTGCGCGTCTCGATGGTGACGCCAGGGAGGGGCGCCGTGGATGCCGCACGCAACCGGGCGCCCGTCCTCCGGGCAAAATCATTGATGATCTGGTTTGCGTACGCCTGGATGACGCCGGCAGCCGCGCCGTCTTCTGCGTTGAGAATGAGCTGTACCTCGGCGCCCGTTCCGCGCCGCAGGTTGCGTTCGAAGCCTTCTGGTATGCTTAATATCGCATTGGCCTCCCGCTTGAGCAAGGCCTCGTCGGCCGCATCGCTCGTAGCCGTGTACCGGACGATCGAGAAGCGCCGGGAAGCGGTGAACGACTCGACCAGGGCCTCTGCGGCCTGGGTGCGGTCTGCATCCACCAGGAACAGGTCGACGTGTTTGACCTCATAGGTCATCGCCTGCGCCAGCACGAGCAGCTGGATGATGGGCGGCAGGAAGATCTGAATGAGCATCCGCTTATCCCGAAGAACCTGCAAAGTTTCTTTTTGAACGATCAGCAATACAGTCGACATGGTAGCGATGGAATGGTGATGGACTCAGTTTTCGATGCGGTTGGGGAAATTTCGGGCGCTGACAGCGAGCAGCACCAGGGCCATAACGGCCAGTACGAGCAGCTCCTGCCAGAGCGCCGGAACCCCTGCCCCTTTGAGCATGATGCCCCGGACGATGATGATGAACCAGGTGGCCGGCACGACCTGTGTGACGGGCTGCAGCCAGCCGGGCATACTCGAAATGGGGAAGATGAATCCGGACAGCGCCAGAGTCGGGAGCAGCAACCCGAGCAGGGTGACGAGCATGGCAGACCGCTGATCAGGCGCCCTCGTCGAGATCAACACGCCGAGAGCGAGCGAAACGAGTACGTAGATGAGCGAGCACACGAGCAAAAAGAACAGGCTGCCGCGGACCGGCACACGAAAGGCGATCCAGGCCACGACCAGCGTAGTCACGGCATTGATAAAGGCCAGAATCAGATAAGGGGCCACTTTCCCTACAACGATCTGGAGCGGCTTCAGGGGAGATACGAGGAGCAATTCCAGCGTACCCGTTTCCTTTTCACGAGCGATGGAGATGGCCGTCATCAAGGCAGAGATGAGCGTGAGCACAAAGGCCAGCAACCCGGGTACGAAGAGGTTTTCACTCTCCAGAGTCGGGTTGAACCGCATGCGGGTCGCTATGCGGATCGGGGGTGAGAAGCTCGCCCGATCCGCCTGCCAGGCCCGGATGACCCCCGAAACGTAGGATTCTACCGTCTGGGCATAGTTGGCATTGGTGCCGTCCGTCAGGACCATGACCTCGGCCCGGCCGCGCGAAAACCGAAAGGCAAAATCGTGGGGTATGAGCAACGCTGCGTCCACCTCGCCCCGGCGAAGCAGGTCCTCGACTCCGGTCGTAGTGGTTTGCACCGCAACGGGCTTCAATGACGTAGTGGCGTGCAGATTTCGGATGAGTTCTGCGCTGCGGGCATCCTGCGAGCCATCTACGATGACGATGCGGACGTCCTCGACGTCGGTGCGGATGGCGTAGCCGAACAGGAGGACCATCACAACCGGCAGCATGAGCAGCACGGTCAGCGTCTGCCGGTCCCTCAATATGTGGCGGGTTTCTTTGAGAACGAAGCTGTGGAATGTATTCATGGGGTTCAGGACGTTGGACGGGCAAGGCGGATGAAGACCTCGTCGATCGATGCAGCTTGAAACTCCTCTTTCAGTTCTTTCGGGGCGCCGAGGGCGGCAATGTTGCCGGAAACCATGATCGAAACCCGGTCGCAATATTCGGCCTCGTCCATATAGTGCGTGGTCACGAAGACCGTTGTGCCCGAGGCAGCTGCTTCGTAGATCAGCTCCCAGAACTGCCTGCGCGTAACCGGGTCAACGCCTCCTGTGGGCTCGTCGAGAAAGACGACCTGCGGCTCGTGCAGCAAGGCGACCGAGAAGGCGAGTTTCTGCTTCCAGCCCAGCGGAAGCCGCCCGACCCGTTCGCCGGCCAGGCGCTCGAAGCCCAGGCGTTCGAGCATCTCCTGCCTCCGCCCGGCGAGCTCCTTGCCGGTCAGGCCATACACCCCCCCGTAAAATCGGACGTTTTCGGACACCGACAGGTCGTCGTAAAGGGCAAACCGCTGGCTCATATAGCCGATGTTTTTCTTGACCCGGTCGGGATATTGCTCGATGTCGTAGCCGGCCACTTCGGCCGTGCCGCTCGTCGGGGAAAGCAGGCCGGTGAGCATTTTTATGGCCGTGGTTTTGCCGGCTCCGTTGGCGCCGAGGAAGCCGAATACTTCGCCCGGAGCCACGGAGAACGAGATCCGGTCGACGGCGGTAAACGAGCCGAATTTGCGCGTCAGGGCCTCGGCCCAGACCGCTTCTCCTTCGTGGGTTCGGGGCTGTATCACGATCGGACCTCCTGCGTGTCGTCTTTCTGGGTGCTCATACGGTTCATGAAGACGTCCTCAACGGACGGGGTGGCCGGTTCGACATGGGTTACTTCCAGGCCTTGATGGGCCAGGCCCTCCTCGACGAGGGTCGAGAAGGCATCGTGATCCATCGAGGCCGATGCACAGGTCACGTGGATCCAGGTGCCGAATACCTCGGCCCGGCCTACCTCGCTCATCCCGCGCAACGCTCGGAGCACGACAATTTTTTTCCCCGGCGCCTGAAGGCGAATCAAGGGGGCGCCCAGGCTGCCGGCGACGGCGTCCGGGGTGTCTGGGGCGCCGAGCAGCCGGCCGTCCTGCATCATGGCGATGCGATCGCAGCGGGCGGCCTCGTCCATATAGGGCGTGGAAACCAGGGTCGTGATGCCGCCTTCTTTCAGCTCCGAGAGCATGTCCCAGAATTCCGTCCGGGAGACGGCGTCTACACCGGTCGTGGGTTCGTCCAGGATCAGGACGCGGGGCCTGTGAATGAGCGCGCAGGAAAGCGCCAGCTTTTGTTTCATCCCCCCGGAGAGCGCGCCGGCGCGCCGGCCGGCAAACGGCTCGATCTGCGAATAGATCGGCGCGACGAGGTCGTATTCCGCCTCGACGGTCGTGCCGAATACCGATGCAAAGAATTCCAGGTTTTCCCGCACGGTCAGGTCGGGATAGAGCGAAAATCGACCGGGCATGTAGCCGATACGGCGTCGTATCTCTTTGTAGTCCTGCACGACATCGAAGCCGTCGACCGTCGCCGTGCCGGCATCCGGGGTGATTACCGTCACCAGGATCCGGAAGAGGGTCGACTTGCCGGCGCCATCCGGCCCGATGAGACCGAACAGTTCGCCCGGCTCAACATCGAGCGAGATGCCGCCGAGCGCCCTCGTCGTGCCATAATGCCTGGCGAGGTCTCTGACCGAAATCGAGGCCGGTTGGAAGGTCTGTTTTTCCATGAGTGCAACGGGCTGTGTATGGAACGGATGAAGTATGGAGCGGATGAAGGAGGCGCACGCAGTTACTCGCGAAACCGAACTTCTCCGGGCATTCCTATTTTGAGCCGGCCGTCAGGATTCGGCGTCTCGACTTCGAACGCGTAGACGAGCTCAGCCCGTTTGTCGCGAGTCTGAATCGGCGTCGGCGTAAATTCGGCCTCGCGGGCGATGAACGTGATCGTGCCCCGGCGGCTTTCGAGGCCTCCCGAACTATGGTCGATGAGCACGTCGACGTCCATCCCGATCGTGAGGGCCGGAAGCTGGCGGCCCGTGGCGTAGGCGCGCAGGATCAGCGGGTCCGTGTCGGCCACGGTGTAGAGCGGCGAGCCGACGCGCACCACCTCGCCGGCTCGCGCCAGTACGGTGAGAACCGTGCCGGGGCGAGGGTTGGTGAGCCTGGCGCGGTCGATGCGGTCTTCGATCTGCCTCAGCTGCGCACCGATGGAGGCGATCTGAGCGTCGAGTGCCTCGGCCTGGGCGGCGTACACGTCGGCCTGTGCCTCCATGGATTGGACGCGAGCGAGCGCCTGCTTCATCCTCGCAGTCAGTTGCTCGACCGCGCCTTCCCGCTCGTTGAGTTCTCGTTCGGTCGCGGCCCGTGCCGAGGCAAGCCGGACGGTTCGCTCGTGCTCTTCGGTGGCCGTGTTCAGTTGAGCGGCCCATACGTCTACCTGGGCCCGGGCTTCCTCGATCTGCGCACGTGCCGCCCGCTCCTGGGCATGCAACGACACCTGCTGGGCCCGCGCATTGGTTTGCTGCGCGCGCAGGTTATCCTTTTGCGCGGCCAGCTGGGTCGTATCGACGAGTCCTATGGCGGCCTGTTCATCGAGGACGTCGCCCTCCGTGACGGTTAATGCCAGTAGCCGTCCGTCAGCTTCCGACGACACGGTGATCTCAGTCGCTTCGAAATTTCCGTACGCGTCGGATTCCGGTCCGTCCTGGCAGCCTACCAGGGCGAGGGCGAGCCCCAGAACAGGGTAAATCAGGGGAAACAATAGATTGGATTTCATGATGGTCTCAGGCGGGGGATGTAGCATTAGAGGGATTCTTCGGGATACAGCCCGAGCGCGGCGAGGAGCCGTACGCGGGCCCGTTCGAGTTCGATGCGGTGCTGCTGCTCGATGAGACGCGCCTCGGCGAGGTCGGTGACGCGATCGGCGAAATCGGCGGCGAGCAGCACGCCTTCTTCGAGTTGCCGTCCTGCGGCGTCCAGAACCTGTTGGCGCAACGTTACGGCGCGCCGGTCGTCGACGAGGGCAGCCTGCAACCGCACAATTTCGGCCCGGTCATCCTGGACGTCGCGAAGGATGCGTCGCTGGGTCGACGCGCGGTCGAGGCGTGTCATCGCCGCCTGATGCCCCAGGATCTCGGATTGGCGCCTCGACCGGCCCCAGTCGATCAGGGACCAGCGCATGCGAATGCCGATCAGCCCGAATTCATTGAGGTCCTGGCTCAGAAAGTTGAATGGGCCGGGACGACCTACGCCGGCCTGCCCGAACAGGCTGAGCTGGGGGCGTCGTACCGCTCTGGCAACGCGCGCTTCAGCCTCCAGGCGATTCTGCTGGCCCCTGAGGAGCTGCGTCTCGGGCGTCTCGATCTTACCGGGCCCCGTCTGCAACGAAGGGATCAAAGCTGGGATATCGCCTTCGAGCCCGGGGAGCGTGAATACTGTTTCCTCCGCGATCTCGGTGTCGAGGAGCTGCGACAACACGGCCAGGGCAGCGCGCTTGTCGCTGTGCGCTTTGTCAGCCTGCTGGCGCAAGCGGATTAATTCGGCTTCCAGCGCAGCGGCGTCGGCCTCGAGGGCCGCTCCATCCCGGACCCTGGCCTGGACGAGCGAAAGCCGGGCTTCGACGTCCTCCGCAGCCAACGCGAGGGTCTCCTGCCGAGACTGGAAGAGCAACGCCGCGAAAAAGGTCTCCGTAGCGCCCTCTCGAAGGGCCTTCAGCGTGGCTTCGATGCCAGCCAGCGACTCGGAGAGCCTGGCGTGTTCGACCTCGACTTCGCGGTTGAGACGCCCTCCGTCGTAGATAAGCCAGTCCATGTCCGCCTGTACGCGGTATTGATCCAACGGAGGCGTTGGGCCGGAGAACTGACCGGGGAGGTTGGGCACTTCGTTCTGGTAGGTCGCCTGGCCGCTCAACGAGACCTGAGGCAACCGCTGCGCGCCAATATTGGCCAGCCGCATCCGAGAAGCCTCCCGGAGAAGCCCGGGTTGTACCGAGCGAGGGTCCAACGCGCTGGCCCGTGCTCGGACTTCCGTGAGCCCCAGCGTGTCCGGACTGGCCGGCGTCTGCGCGTACAAAAGGCCCGGCAACAGGCAATGAACCATACAAAAAACAACATGACGGGCGAACGGGAAGAAATTACGAGGCCTGTTCTGCTTCAGGTCAGGGCTCCGGATCGGCGCTGAGATTGCAGCGGCCCCGGGCTGTTTCATTGCGTTGTCTTTTTGGTTTAACATTTTTGTTAACATTGAGGTAAAAAGGGGGGTCTCAGGGGGTCAAGCCCCGGAGGATGAAATCGGCCAGATCCGCTCTGCGCCGTTGGACCAGGGCGGCGCGATCCTCTTCGCTGAGCCCCAGTAAGTGTTCGAGCATGCCGGCAGCGGCAAATGGGAAGATCAACTGGGATATAAGCATGACCATGAGATCGTCAGCCCGTGTAGGCCGGATGCGGCCGGCAGCGGCTTCTTCGTCTAGCTGCTGCTGCAGGTGAGTGAAAATAGTCTCCCGGACTCGTTCGATCGGGATGGCCTTCGTGATGAACGCTCTCAATCGATCGGGATGGTATTGCAGTTCCGCTAGAATATAGGACGGCATGAACGGGTTGGCCATCAGTACGTCAAATTCGATGTCGATGGCCTTCTGAAGTTTTTCTCGCAACGGCAGATCGGAACCCAACGCCTGAATCAGGTCAGGAAACAGGGATCTGGCGATGCGTAGGAATACGGCTTCTGCCAGTTTGTCCTTCGATCGGAAGTAATAATTGATGAGCGCCCGGTTTACACCGGCCTCTTCGGCGATATCCTGCGTACGAGCGCCGGCCATTCCCCGGCGCACGAAGACCCGCTGAGCGGCTTCCAGGATCCGTTCCTCAGTCTGCTGTGATTCTTTTCCGTATTCGGGAGCCATGGTCGGACCGTGTGTGCAAAGGCAGCGGCACGTATTCGAAGGATGTCGGTAATTATTGGTACGGGTTAAACAAAATGTTTAACAATCGCGTTAACCCGGGGCCGTTTGAAATGTTTCGCCTGGATCGGGGCAATGGCCCTCCTGCGGTCTCACCCTGATCGACGCTGTGCCCGGAATGGCGGGGCCGGGTTTGCGCCCGGAGCCATCCTACTTCAACAAAACGACCTTCCTGGATTCGACAAATTGTTCGCCATTCACCTGGATCAGGTACATACCGCTCGGAAGATCGGAGGCATCGACAGTGAAGAGATGCTTCCGGTCAGCAGGCAGTACACCGCGATGGACCGAGATTACTTCCTGACCGAGTATATTGAACACGGAAATAGAGACGTCTTGAGAACGCGAGAGATACAGGGAGAACTGGGTAGTCGGGTTGAACGGATTCGGGTAGGCCGGGGTCAGCGTGTACTCGCCCGGAACCTGCCGTTCGTCTTCGGTAGCCACCCGGACGGCGCTGGTTATGGAGATGGCGTTGATGGTCGTGCTGCCTGTTGTCGGGAGCAGTGTGACATTGAGGATGCCGTCCGTGACGGATACGTCGGGAAACGATTCGACCAGGGCAATATTGCCTCCCCCGGCTGTAGCGAAGATATCGAAGTCGTCCAGCACAGTCTGGCCTTCGATGGCCACGTCGAAAATCCGAGCGGCGGCTTCGGTGTGGAAGTTCTCCGAGAAGTGCAGGTCGATGGTGTACGTGCCTTCCGTCAGGCCGGGGAGTACAAAGCGCAGTGCATCTACGTCGTTTCCGAAGCGCTCGGACTCGTACAACTCGTCGTCGGTTGTCCCCGCGATGGGTGCGTCGACGCTGAAGGAGGTCCCTTCCAGGAAGCGCGACCCGTCATCCGCCAGCCAGGTGCCCAGGGGATTGGTATAAGCGGCGCCTCCTACGTTGTACAGATAGGGGACGTCGATGTCTGAAGCGGCGCCGAAGACTTCGATACCGCTGATCTTGGCGCGTTCCACGACCGCGACAAATTCGATGTTGAGAATCCCGTCGGACACCGGGATATTGGAAATACTTTCGACCCATGCCGTGTTGCTTGCGGTCGCGCGCGCGATGATGTCGTAGTCGTCGAAAGCGGTGATGCCCTCAACGATGATGTCGAAGACGCGATCGCCTGCTTCGTCGAAGGCGGTTTCCGCGAAATGGAGCAGTACCGTGTACGAGCCGTTCTGAGGTACGGGGATATTGTAGCTGAACGGCTCCAGCTCGTCGTTGCTGAGGCGCTCTGTTTGATAAAGGACGTCGTTTTGTGTTCCTGCGATGGGACTCGTTGACGGCAGGCCGATCGTACTGGCCGAGAAATAGGTGTCTCCGACGAAGGTCACTCCATTGCTCGTGACTTCATCGGACGAGCCGGCGTTGATTCGAATCAGCGGCTTCTGTGCGAGAGAGGTCGAAGCGCCGATAGACCCTGCCATCAAGAGGAGCAGAAGCCATGCCGGCACGATTGAGAAGATGAACTGGCGGGTAGAAAAGTCGGGTGCAGACATAATAACGATGTTTAACGATGATAATCGGGGGAATTCATTGAAATTTAGCATGTATTCGTGACAAGATCACCGGTGTACAGAAAACGGAACAGGTCGTTCGGGAATTGTACACTCCGCTGCGGGTTTACCGTACGACAATATAGCAGATATTACGCGCCGGATGCGCATAAACGCGAGTAATGCCCCGGCAGAGACCGTCCCATAAATACGACGTATCGATCACGAAAAGCATAAACCATTCCGTTATCGTGCAGGGCCTCAATTTTCCCGATTATTCCCTCGAGACGAGGTTGGACGAAGGCGATCCCCTGATCTTCGATCCGGTTCGAAAAAAATGGGTCGCCCTGCAGCCCGAGGAATGGGTGCGCCAGCACGTCGTGCACTTCTTGAGAGCGGAAAAACATTTCCCCGACGGTCTGATTACCATCGAGCAAGGGTTCGACTACCAGGGGATGCCTCGGCGTGCAGACCTGGTGGCCCACGGCCGAGACGGCAGGCCCGTTTTGCTCGTAGAATGCAAAGCTCCTGACGTTCCTATCGATCAATCCGTGTTCGACCAGGTCGCCCTTTATAACCAGGTTATTCGTGCCCGCTATCTGTTTGTGACGAATGGTTTAACGCACTATTGTTCCAAAATCGACTGGGTGCAGCGCCGCTACGAGTTCATCGACGAGGTCCCTGACTTTCGCACGCTCTGAGCGGCCTTTTCCGAGTTGTCCGCAAATCAATCCTCGATCTACATCGAACAGTAACACCATATAGCCAATCGCATGAATACAACGTATCAGCGTGAACGCGAGATCGCGATCCAATGTGTCCGAGAAGCCGCTCTTCTGTGCCGCGCCGTGCAGGCCAAGATCTCGGACGGCGTTCTCGAGAAGAAAGACAAGAGCCCTGTTACGGTGGCCGATTTCGGCAGCCAGGCGCTCGTGTGCCGCGCGATCCGGGAAGCTTTTCCGAACGATCCGATCATTGCGGAAGAAGACAGCGAAGCACTCAGGCAGCCTGGAAACGTGCATTTGTTGGAGCAGGTGGCTGCCGAGGTGCACATGCTGAGGCCAGGCACAGATGCCGAGACCGTGAGTAACTGGATCGACTATGGAGGGGCGCAAGAGTACAGCGACCGGTACTGGACGCTCGACCCGATCGACGGGACCAAAGGGTTTTTACGCGGACAGCAATACGCGATAGCGCTTGCTTTGATCGTCGACGGCGAAATTACCGTAGCCGCCCTGGCGTGCCCGAACCTGCCGCCGTCGGCCGATGGGCCGGGAGAGAGCGGGGTGATCTACACAGCGATCCGCGGCGGCGGCGCCGCCGCTATTTCGATCGATGGGGGGATTGATCCAGCCCCAGTATCCGTCAGTGAGACGGCCGATTCGTCTGCAGCGCGATTCTGTGAATCCGTGGAGTCGGGTCATACGAGCCACAGCGATTCAGCCAGCGTCAGCGAGGTGCTGGGCATTCAGGCTGAACCGGTTCGGCTGGATAGCCAGGCCAAATACGCCATCGTGGCGCGTGGAGAGGCGGATATCTATCTTCGCCTGCCCACTCGCCCCGGGTACGTCGAGAAGATCTGGGACCATGCTGCCGGCGCCCTCGTCGTGACCGAGGCCGGCGGCCGCGTTACCGATATCGCGGGCAAACCGCTCGATTTTTCGCACGGCGCCCTCTTGAAATCCAACAGAGGGATTATCGTGACCAACGGTCTCCTGCACGACCGCGTGCTGGATGCGTTGGATGCGGTGGGCGTAAGCTGAGGTCAATACAGGAGCACGTAGAAAACGATGATGAAATCGATGACTGCCGTCCCGAGGAAACCCAGGATGGCCTGATACGACGTGTATTTTTCCGTGTATATGTAAAAGCCCAGATTAGCGATCCCGAACAGGGTCCACGTGATCCAGCTCACGCCTTCTACGTTCTCCGCTCTCAGTACTTCGATGCACTGGAGGAGCGTGGCCAGGGGGATGATGACAGCCGGCACCCAACCCGCCATTTCAACGAGCTTTTCTTTCATCGGGTTTTTAGGGGTATAGGATTGAAAGGATTAAAGGGGTATAGGATTATAGTATAGTTATATAGGATGCTATGTTCAGCACTTAAATTACCCCTTTACCCCTTTACCCCTTTACCCCTTTACCCCTTTACCTCAAAACAAGAAATAGAGGCCCTACCAGCCACCAAGGCAAGACCTCTATTCCAGTTCGTCAGCTGGCTGCCGAAGGCGCTAGGCTCACAATCGCCCCCGGAGCAGCTATCTCATTAGTGCAGGAACTGCGAAAATAGTTACAGCGGGGCACACCGAAATCCAGCGCTTAATGGATTACGGTCATTTTGCGGACGTGCTGGACGTCCCCCGCCGTGAACCGGTAATAGTACAGGCCGCTCTTCAAGGCACGGGTATCCAGAAAGACCTCGTAGGCGCCGGGGCCCTGGCCCATATCGACCAGCGTTCGTACTTCGCGACCGAGCACGTCGTAGAGTACGAGTTGTACTCCTGCGGACTCGTCGATGTGGTAGGTGATGCGGGTGCTGTTGTGGGCCGGGTTCGGGAAGTTCTGCTCGATCCGGAAACCGGTGAGCTCTTCCTGCGGAGGCGCTTCTCCGTCGATCGAGAGCGGCACGCTGCCGGAGTAGGACACACTGCCGTCCCTGTACTTCGTTTTGATCCGATAATAGTACGTGCCGGATCGATCCGGCAGGGAAGTGTCGCTATAGCTATAGCTCCGCACCGCGGCATTGGTATCGGACCGGGGCATCGTCCCGATGGTCGTGAACGTCGCGTTGTCTGCAGAGCGTTCGATTTCATACGATTCGGCGTCCTGTTCCCCCGTTGTTTCCCAGAAGATGCCGACGTTATTGTCTTCGAGCAGGACGAGCAGGGTCAGAAATTGAACCGGCATGATGCTGGATCCCGGGTTGCCCTCGCCCGCGTTGGCGTCGAAGGGCTGGTCGGCGCCGACGGCCGCGCCGCTGGCGGGTCTGGGTTCGCCGTCGAAGTCGTTCAGGACGGGGGGGATGTCGTCGGGCATT
>CAZGHT010000082.1:3993-27287 GCA_964525535.1 uncultured Rhodothermaceae bacterium | reverse complement strand
ACCATGTGCTGAACCATGTGCTGAACCAGATTCAGTATAGATCGAGGGGACCCGAGAACGCTGATCCGTCCATATCTACTGCGATCAGGGGTCGAGATTTCAACATTCGCCTACTGCTAGCTGCCTACTGTTAGCTGCCTACTGCTAGCTGGCAAGTCCAGGAAGACACCAGGGAAGGCATTGCACTCTCTGATGCGCTTACGTACTTGATTGTATAAACGCTCTGAGGGAAATTTCTCCTGTTGATGGGCATAATGAAGTACTCCCCAAAGCCCTCTTCGCCTGAAGAGGGCTTTGTTGTACGGGGATCGATTTCTTTTTCCCCTTGAATATTGCCCTTGAATTACGGGGGGATAGGCGTTAGTTTCCAATACCCACTCACGTCCCGCCGGGGCGTCAAGTCCCTTTGGAATCTCCACTCCCCACCGCCGCCATGGTACGCCTCTCGTTATTTACCGTTGTCCTGTTGATCTTCTCCGTTCATCGCGCTCCAGTGTACGCGCAACCGCTCGATCAGGTGCTGACCAGCCTCGACCACACGCACGACCTGTACAGCCTCCCCATCGATCGGGGCAGCACCGGGCTCTGGCAAAAGTTGCAGAAGCTGCAGACGACAGCGAGCGTCATGCACACGACCGCTCATCCCGACGACGAACACGCGGGGTTGTTAACCTATCTCAGCCGGGGTAAAGGCGTCCGTACGGCGCTTCTGACCCTCAACCGGGGGGAGGCGGGGGCCAATGCCACCGGGGCGGAGCTCTTTGACGGGCTCGGTCTCGTGCGTACGGAGGAGCTGCTCCGATCCGGCGCGTATTACGGGCTCGACGACCAGTACTTCACGTCGCTCATCGATTATGGATATTCGAAGACGCTTCAGGAGGCGATGCGCAGCTGGGGGCGCGAAAACGTCTTGCGCGAGATGGTTCGCGTCATCCGCACCAACCGGCCCCTGGTCGTTATCTCCCGTTTCTACGGGGGCGTTCGCGATGGGCACGGGCATCATCAGGCGGCCGGAGGTATTACGCCGGAGGCTGTCGCCGCCGCCGGCGACCCCAATCGGTTCCCCGAGCAGATCTCGGAAGAAGGGCTTCGCCCCTGGAAGGCGCTCAAAGTGTATCGAGGAGGCATACGCGAGAATGAACCGTACCACGTTCGGGTTGACGTCGGCCAGTACAACCCCTGGATCGGCTCTTCCTACTACGATTTCGGATACCGGGGGCTGAGCCTGCAGCGGTCGCAGACGAGCGGGAGGTCGCGTACGGTATCCGGGCCGTCGATATGGTACTACGAGCGCCTGCGCGGCCCGGGAGGGAACAGGGAGGAGGCCGGCTTTTTCGACGGCCTCGACACCTCCCTGGCAGGGGTGTACACGCTATTCGGTCGACAGGCCCCTGCAAACGCAGCCGTTCGACTCAGCGAGATCCAGGGCGCCGTCGACGAGGCCCTGGCCGAGTTCGACATCGAAGAGCCGGCGCGCGTGGTGGCGGCGCTGGTTCGAGGGCTGAACGCAACCCGCGAGCTGCTTCAGGAGCCCGCCCTGAATCCCGACGTCGCCTTCGTCATGCACGTCAAAGCCCGCCAGTTCGAGGATGCGATCCAGACGGCGTTGGGGCTGCACATGCACGCCGTCGCTATGCCGGCCGACGCCCATGCGTCGAACAACCCCTGGCTTCCGCTGCCGACGATGGGCAGCGTCGTGCCCGGGCAATCGTTCAAAGTGGGGGTCGAAATCGTAAACCCGTCGTCGATGGCCCTGGTGCTGGAATCGGTTTCCGTGAGATCGGCGTACGGCCTTCGACCCCAGGAGGTGAACCTCGACCGGCAAACGCTGGTCAACAACGAGGTGTCTACGTTCGAAGTGACCGTACAGACTCCGGACGATGTAGCCTATTCGCGCCCCTATTTTTATCGGACCTCCATCACGGAGGACCAGTATCGGGTCCTGGACGGGGAGCCACGGCACGTGCCGCACAAAGAGCCGGCCCTCGTCGTAGCAGCGACGTACAGCATCGATGGCGTTCCGATGACGCTGCGGCGAACGGTGCAGGCGCGCGCGAGCATGTTGCCGTATGGCTATAAGCTGGAACCGCTCACCCTTGCGCCGCGGGTGGTCGTCAATACCCATCCCGAAGTGCTCATGGTACCGATCGGTGCGCAGGAGCGCGGTGGCAGGCCGAGCTTCGACGTGCACGTCGAAGTCGTCAACAACGACGAGCATGGGCTTCAGGGGAACCTCCTCGCCTCACTGCCCGGGGGGTGGACGGCCTCGCCGGCAAGCATTCCGTTCTCGTTCGACCAAGCCGGCGAGAGGAGTACCTATACCTTCGAAATCACTGCCGTCGAACTCTCTACCGAAGCGTACGAGGTGAAGATACAGGCTGAAGTCGATGGGCGCGGGTACGGTGAAGGATACGACGTCATCCAGCGCCGTGAATTGCAGACCCGCCACCTGTACAAGCCCGCCCGGGTCATGGTCAGAGGCGTCGAAGTGTATTTGGCTCCTAATCTGGATGTAGGCTACATCATGGGGGTGGGTGACGAAGTGCCGGCGGGCATCGAACAGTTGGGCGCTCGGGTGACCTTGCTCGGTGAAGAGGACCTGGCTCAGGGAGACCTCAGTACCTATGACGCGATCGTGGTGGGCACGCGCGCCTATGCCGTACGCCAGGATCTGTTGACCTACAACCAGCGGCTGATGGATTTCACACGCGCCGGCGGCAATCTAGTCGTGTTGTACCAGACGCCCGAGTTCGTTCCAGACCGCATGGCCCCCTATCCGGCATCGCTTCCGCGTTTTGCTGAGGAAGTGTCCGAACAGGACGCCCCTGTGCGAATCCTCGCGGCCCGTCACCCGGTGTTGAACACCCCCAACGAAATCACCGAAGAGGATTTCGAGAAGTGGGTCGAGCAGCGAGGATCCAAGTTTTTTGCGTCATGGGACGGCCGGTATCATCCTGTGATAGAGACCGCAGATACCGGGCAGGCCCCTCAGCGAGGCGCCTGGCTGGTTGCTCAGTACGGCAACGGCTGGTATACCTATTTGGCGCTGGCGATTCATCGTCAGACCCCGTACTCTGTGCCGGGGCCTGCCCGCATCCTGGCTAATGTGCTGTCGCTCGGCATACACGAAGCGCCGATCAGCGGGCGGTGAGGGGGCGCCAGTCGCCGAGCCCCGGGCCCTGAGTATCAGGCCCGGGACCTGGCAGAAAACACACAGGAACGCGTCAATTCATGATCGTGCCGCTTCCTTCCACGACGAGGAAGCCGGAACGCGTCTTATTCGTGGGTTTCACCCGGCCTTCCTCCTGGAGCTCGTCCAGGTATTTGCGAATCGTACCCGGTGAGGCGCCGACGTGGGCGCTGAGGGCCTGCTTGGAGTGGTTCGGATTTTCCATCAACGCCCAGAGCAACATTTCCTTGAGGCGTTCTTTCTTGTCCGACAGCGTCGTCTGCGGCCGGTCGCTGGCCAGAGAACCGCTGGTCAGCGCGCTGCCGGAGTCCAATTGGCCGTTGACGGTAGAAGCCGCGCCTTTGCCGTTCGCCGTGTTGCCCGACTTGCCGTTCTTCGCCGCCGACTCGAGCTGAAACTGCGCCTGTTTGCTTTCAAGCGCCATCTGTGCCTGGAATTTCTTCCGCGCGAGGTTGTCCTTGGCGTGTACACCGGCGAGCAGGCGCTCCCGCATGAGCTTGACCTCGATGAGCGCGGCTTCGTGTTCGGCTTCGATCTTGGCCCGTGCCACCTCGCTGCCCAGTTCGCGCGCATAGTTGGCCTGGGCGCTCTCCATGTTGAGCGCCTTGATCGCGTCTTTCTTGGCCAGCTGCCGGCCGACGCGTCGCACAGCAAAACTGCTCCGGACATCACGCTCCGCTTTCCGCTGGTTTTTTAAAACCTCGTAGACGCCAGCCTCGTAGATGCTCCGGCAAATCATTACGAACAAGACCGCACGGAAGGCCCAACCGGCAGCGCCTTCGCCGTGATTCAACGCGAGCACGAGCAGCGCAAAATAGATGACTAACAGGGTGATCGCCCACGCAATCTTCATCTGCATGGGAGCGCTGTGCTGCGTGTCGATGGCTAGCCAGGAAGCGATAAAAGCCCCTTCAACCAGAATGAGAGCACCTACTTTGATCACCGTCAACCAGGGTTGATCAATGTTGCTGAATGCCTGATCTGCAACCTCGATCGTTGCAGCTGAAGTAACGACGACACCGGCAAGCTTCATGAGCAGGTCGATTACACGCTGTGTCCAATAAAAGTCGAACTTCTTCTTCATGATAGCTAAATAGGGTATGTAAATGGGATAGTAAAGTCAGCCAGACTTATGAGGGATACATCCGATCCGGACTAATTACGGGGAGGCGGGGCGATACCGTCGGAACGTCGGGGGAATAACGGAGGGGAAACAGGTTCTAATTCTAGAATCAATGCGTTGCCGGACGTCCAACTCGTTCAGGGTATCAGAAAGATGAGGGGCTATTATTTTAGTACGTTAGGAGGTCGTCACACATACGGATTTCGACAGAATGAAAATGGGATTTCTTTGAGTGGTCCCTCCAGCGAATCGTTCCCCCGGATGCCCGGCTGGCGCCGGAGCACAACGAGCTGGCCGAAGGGATAAGAATCATGGTAGGGCGCTCGATGTACCCGCAATGGTTAATGGCTCGCCGGAGAATGATTTACGGCCCTATTTTGAATGGTTCCTACTCCTTTTAAAGCCGGTATACCAGGACGAGCAGCAGCACTGTTGCGAGTATTGAAAGAACGGTTCTGATTAAATTCCACCGTATCCAGCGAGGCTCGAACTGCTTCCTCGCTTCTTCGAGAGCCGGCCCGGTCAGCGTATCCAGATCTTGCCGTTGAAGCTGGTTGTTGAGCGGTACGTTGACGACGGCCGTGGGCAGTTGAACGCCGAGCACATATAGGGCTGCTGAGGCAACGATAAGTGCGCGTCCCGTTTCATCCAATCGCCAAACCCCCATTACGGTAGCAGCGATCAATGCGAGAACGGACCCAACCCAGACCAGCATGAAGACGGGCTGATTGTTCTGAATAACGCGATCCATGACCTTAAAGGCCTGGAGAAAATCGTGGTCGTTGAGGCGTTGAATACCGGGCATCGCTACAACAGCGAACGCAAGCAGGAACCCCGCAACCAGTGAACAGAGCAGCGCGGACAGGATGATGGTAATTTCAAGTAGATCCATGGTGGAGCTTTCCTTTCAGGGGCGTCAAACGAACCCGTAGTAGCGCCCCATCCAGTAGGGGAGGAGCCAGTAGGTGGGTTCCATGAGCTGGACGTCCCCACCGCCGTCAGCCACGTACGGATTGCCGTTATGTTTATGCAGCGGCCGTTCGTCGGGCGGCAGCACACGCACGAGGAAGTCGCTGCCGTGCCGGTCGGGAGAACGATTCATGCGCACGTCGATGCGATGGCTGTTTTCCGTTGTCCACCGGACGAGGTCGAGGGGGGCGCGCTCCAGGGAACGGCGCGAGTCCTCGTAGAGCGGTTCCGTCAGCGGGCCGGCGCCCAGGGCGGCGGACATGTAATTCCAGAGCGCATTGCTTTCGGGCTGGACCTGCGTCCAGGTGAACCGCAACCCGTCCATGTAGAGGGCGCGCAGGGCAGGATCCCGTTCGTATTTGAGCAGCGGGTAGACAGAGAGGTAGTACAGCTCGTCGTCCGAGTAGTTGATTTCCCATTCTTCGCTGCCCCACCGGCGATATTCGAGGGTGAAGTGGGCGTACCCCTGCTGGACCCGGTCCATATACGCGTCGCGGAATCGCGGCGCTCCCGTGATGTGATGGGCCGTTTTTAAGAAGGAGAGCAACTCGAGGGACCGCAGGGCTTTTTCGTAGTCGCCTTCCGGCGTGGCATAATAATCGGTCCCCCAGCGTCCCCACCGTGTGGGTTTGCCGTCGACGTCGATGAGGTCGTAGTTGTTATCGATCAGGTAGTCCGTGATACGGGCGACGAACGACCGGATCGTGTCCTTTTCCTCCTCCCGGGCGACGAGATCGTAATACAGCGCGTAGGCGAAGTAATGGCCCACCGATTCGTCAGAGCTCGTATCGCCTTTCCATTCGGTTTCCCCGTCGCCGGAGGGATGCCATTCCCCGTCGTCCTGGTGCGGCAGGGGTTCGTCGAGATACCGATACGTGCGGGCATAAAAGCCGGGGATAGGAGTAATAGACTCCAGCTTCATGATCGCCTCGATGGAGCGACGGGCCTTCGCGCGTGCGTCGGCGTCGCCGGTGACCGCATACCGATACGCCTGGGCGCCCAGGTACATGGCCGTCCACAACCCGTCGTTGTCCGTATCGCTGGTGACCAGGCTGCTGCGATCGCCGGGACGCGTCATGATGCTGCGGGCCACAAATCCATGTCTCACGTGATGGGCCTCGGTGGTTTCGTCGAAATAACGGGCCTTGTCTTGCAACGAGCTGGGACGCCAGGCAATGCGGACGATCCCCGTTGCCGTCCGTATCCAGACCGTTTCCTGCGAATAACTCGCGTCGACGTACAGGTGCCTTACCTCGTTGTCCGGCAGCCAGCGGTTCGCGCCGAAGTAATGCCACCGTTCCCAGAGATGAGTTGCAGAGGGGTCGAAGCGGGCAGCGCCGTTCACGCCGCCCAGCCAGCTCACGCCGCTATCCGTTTCGGCAAAGAGCTGCAAGCCGGCAACAGGGCCCCGGTCCCAGTGGTCCCACGGTTGCGAGCTGGCGGCGGCTTTCACTGCGGCCGGCACGGCCGGATCGTCCAGGGCAAAGCGATCCACCGTTTTTTGTAAAAAGGGCGTGTCGAATGCGGCCTTGCCGGCCGGTGCAGGAGACGGGTCGATGCCCGGTCGGGAAATCGGCCCCGGGCCGGCGATGCCGAGCGCCAGGCCGGAAAGGCCGGCTGTTTTGAGAAAACGACGACGGGCTATACGAAGCGGGAGGGGGGCGTTCATAGGGTCCGGGGGCATGCCAGAGGGTGCGAAACAAAAGGACTCTGAAGTGTACTAAAGACTACAACATTAAACAAACACCTACCGAAAAAGCCACACCATTATGGCCACTCCTCATTTCGATGTAACGACGCTCGGCGGCGGTTGCTTCTGGTGTATCGAAGCTGTTTTTAAGCCCCTGAAAGGCATACAATCGGTCGTCTCCGGATATGCGGCAGGCGACGTCCCCAATCCCACGTACAAACAAGTGTGTGCCGGAACCACCGGCCATGCCGAAGTGGTGCAGATCACGTACGATCCTGAAGTCATTCCCTTCGAAGACCTGCTGGAGATTTTCTTCGCCATGCACGACCCGACGACGCTGAACCAGCAGGGGGCCGATCGGGGGACTCAGTATCGGTCCATCATCCTGTATCACGATGAGCAACAGCATAAAACGGCGGAACGCGTGATCGCACAGCTGACGGCGGACGAGGTCTTCGACGCCCCGATCGTGACTCAGGTTGAGCCCCTGGACGTCTTCTATCCGGCCGAGGAGTACCATCAGGACTATTTCGCGAACCATACCTACCAGCCGTACTGCATGGCGGTCATTGCGCCCAAAGTGATGAAGTTGCGGCAGAAGTACGCAGAGCGCCTTGCCGCCTGAGCGGTATCGCCCACGGAGGATCGATTTATCTTTACGCGCCATCTGCCGAAACTACGTGTAATTCCATCCACCTGGATCTACAACCCACACGCCCCCCGTACCTTGTTGGCGAGGAGTTTCGAAGTACATTCTGGATACTGTTGCGAACAAGCCTTACCCTCCTAACGCTATCGGCTCGACGACGCTGTCCTTCCTCGAAGAACCAGGATTGGGTTCTACTTCTGCGTATGATTCAGTGATGTTACGCGAACTGTGCACACATTCACAAACGAACCTTCCTCCGTGAGAGGTAGCCCGAACATGCAGTCAATGTGCGAGATTGATTGTGTTTTCGGGCTTTTTTGTGCGAGAATGCAGCGGTCAGTCTGTTGGGCTCCAGATCGCGGCTTCGGGGGTACGGCTGACGGCGACGAAACGGTCCATGTGGGCTTTCAGCATGCGGGCCATAAGGGCGGGAGGTGTGCCGGGAGGAATGCAGAGGTCCGCCCCTGCTTCAGTGAGTTCGAGAATCTGCGCTCCCGTGACGTCTTCTGCGACCACGGCGATCGGCAGATTCGAGAAGGCTTCGTGCTGGCGAATAGTCCGGGTCAGCAAGGCCGCATCGAGCGACTGGAGGGCGAGCACGAGTTGATCCGGCTGGAAGTGCGCTATGGCGTTGAGCGTTTGCAGCGGATTGCCTACCGGGATGACCTCTATCCCCGCCGTTTGCATCACGGCCTCGAGGGCGTCGTCGCTTTGATTCGGGACGTTTTGGGCCATCAACACCCTGTATCTCCGGGTTGCAGGAGTGAGCGCAATGTGATCGAGCACCATGAGCAGCCGGTGTTCGTCAATCGGTTTTTTGAAATAATATGACCCTTGCGCGCCGGCAGCCAACATGCGGGCGCTCAAATCACCCCGGCAGGACAGGAAAATCACGGGGATTGGGCGAGTGTGGTAAGACTGTATCTCCGTTACGATCCGGTCCCCTTCGATAGCCCCGTTGCGAAAGACGAGGTCGATCAGGATGGCTTTTGGCGTTATACCGCGAGCCACCGTCAGGAATGCTTCTGGGTTCCGGTAGGCATACACCCGGTGCCCCAGCTTTTCGAGAAAAAGGGTCAGGTACGTAGCGAGGGCTTCGTCGCTCTCGAGCAGAAAGATCTCAGACTTCTTGTTCTGACCGATCGGAAAATGAACGGCGAGCTCCTCTATGGATTCCTCGGGTTCGAACGGAAGCGCATGCTCGCTGTCGACAAGCGCCGCCTGGCGAAGCTGCTGGATGCCTTGCTCGATATCCATGAGGAGTTCCGGCGAGGGAGCGAGGTTCTGGTCGATTACTGGAGAGAGGAGGTCGACCAGTTTGCCGGCTTCCTCTGACACCGACATGGCCCCGAAGGTGCCGGACGTTCCCGCCAGGGCATAAAACCGGTCGTACAATCGTGTGAGATATGCCGGCTTTTGCCGATCGGAGGCGCCCAGGAGCGCTTCGATCTCTTCAACGCGGGCAGGCAGCTGCTTCCGGTAATTGGATTTGTATTGAACGAGGTCGACAGACGCCGCCTCGATGGAGGGCTGTTCTACGGCCGTTGCTACGTGTATCGATAGGTGTGGAAGACTGTGCATGGCTGGGAAGCGCTGAACCTGACAAACTCTGCGCCTAGTTTCGGCCGTATCACAGCAATAATAAGCGATGCCTTACGCCGAATTTCAGGCCAGACGGAGCAATGCGGTCAGGCGCCGTCCGTATTCCACGTAGGCGTCGTACGCAGCGGCTTCCCGGTCGATAGTTTTGCCTTCGTGAATAATTTTCTCGAGATGCGGCTCAATGGAGACAAAGCCGTCGTATCCATCCGCCTGCAGGTCCTCAAGCGTTTCTTCGACCCGGCCAATCCCTTCCGTAAGCCAGGTGTGCCGCCCTGAACCGTTTTCGCCGGGGCCTGTATGGTCTTTGATGTGGACAAAAGCGATGTGCGGTTTGGCCAGCCGATACCAATCCCACGTATTCGTATGCCCGTGTGACGCCGGATTGCCCGTGTCGTAGACAGCTTTGACGGCCGGTGAGTCGACGCGTTCGAAGAAGCGGGCATAGTGGTCGGCGGACAGACTGGCCCAGCCGTCGCAGTTTTCGACGACGAGGACGATGCCGGCGTCCTCAGCGCGGCGGCCCATCGCCTGCATGCGGCGGACGGCTTCGTTGCCCCAGTCCTCCTCGGACAACCGATCGTTGGGATAACTCATGACGCGCAGATACGACGTGCCGAGTGCCTCCATCCGGGGCAGGGCGCGGTCCAGCGTTTCCAGCGATCGCTCGAACGGATCAGTGATCCTGCAGGCCCAGTTGGCGATGCCGGAGGCCAGGCAGGCCACCTGAAGCCCGGCCTCGTCCAGCTTCCGGCGCACCGATTCGAAGAGGTCTTCGGGCAGATCCGTGCACTGCGTCCCGTCGATCGTGCGGAGATCGATGTAGCCCCACCCCAGTTCGCGGTGGGCGTTAATCTGGGTCTCGATGGAGGAGCCGGCTTCGTCGGCTATACCGGATAATTTCATATAGGTGGCTGGATGCTGGTTTCTGGATGCTGGTTTCTGACAACTGCCCACTGCCTACTGATCCGGCCAGAAAAGCGGTTTTCTTTTTTAAACACAAAACGTTAACATACATGGAGTCCTTTTGACCCGCAACAGAGCCCCCTCATCAGACCCAGCGAACATTGATACAGGTTGATACTCCCTCCGGTATATGGCAGGCGTTCTGCGACCAGATCGTGGCCTTTCTTCGTACCGACCAGCTCTCGATGAACATCAATGGTTATCCCGTCAAAGGGTTTCGCAGCCCGGACAGCAAAGCCCTCTGGATCCGAGACCACTCGGACATCTTGCGCGGAGGCAAATACGTGATCGACGACGTCAAGTCTGCCGTTCAGTGTTTTGCCGACGCACAGGCGGCAAACGGCCGCATCTACGACTTTGTGACGACGTACCCGATGGCGCCCGGCGGGGCGGGCGAAAACTGGGAGACCTGGGTCCGTATCCCGGTCGAAGCCGACGTAGAGTACCGGTTTGTCAAGGCCGGATACCTGGCCTGGCAGGCTTCCGGCGACGACGAGTGGATGCTGCAGCTCTTGCCTGCCTTCGAGCGGGCGCTCCTGTACGTGTTGAAGAGCCCCCTCCGGTGGGATCAAGAGCGCCAGCTCATCAAACGCCCTTTCACGATCGACACCTGGGATTTCGATTACACGGCCGGCCGGTGCGCCTCCCTCAACTTCCAGATCGATGACGCCACGTTCTGGGGGATCATGCACGGCGACAACAGCGGGTTCTACGAAGCGTTAAATCTGATCGGCCAGATGTTCAAGGTCGCCGGCCAGTTCCAGAAAGCCGCCCGGTGCCGCCACCTCGCTATAGAGATTCAGGACCGGGCCAATGCGCTCCTGTACAACGGCGCCTTCTATGAGCATTTTCACAAGCTCTCGAAGATCAACATGAACGGCTTCGACGACTCCCGGCAGCTGAGTTTGAGCAACCCCATGGCCATCAACCGGGGCATGGCAACCCCCGACATTGCCCGCTCCATCCTGAACGAGTATCAGGCCCGGAAGGCGCAGACCGAAGCGTTTGCCGAATGGTTCAGCATCGACCCGCCCTTTCCGGCCGACTTTTTCGGCGAGGAGAAGCTGGCCGAAGGGTATTATTGCAACGGGGGGATCATGCCGCTCGTGGGAGGTGAACTCGCGCATGCTGCCTTCGAATATGGGATGGAACAGTACGGGTATGCCATTCTCGACCAGTATCGGTCCATGATCGAGGAGAAAAAGGCGTCGTACCTCTGGTATTTTCCCGACGGCACGCCGGCGTCCGTAGAACACAGCACGAGCCCGGAAGCGTCTTCCACGGATGCGTGGGGGTCCTCCGCGATGTTGTATGCCCTGGTGGAGGGGTTGTGCGGCGTAAAGGACGAGGACAATTCGTTCGGCAAAGTCCGTTGCGCTCCCCGGTGGCTCTCTGCCGGAGAATCGGAAGCACGCGTTGAACTGGCTTACCCGGCTTCGGGCGCTTCCTTTCGATACGAATACGACCACGATGCGTCCGCAAAGGCGATTCACGTGCGTCTGCTCGCGGCAGAATCTGAAGTCACGCTGCAGCTGTTATTGCCGGAGGGCGCTCAGTTTACGGCCATCCACTGGGGCGGGGCGGAGAAGACACCCGGCATACGGACGATCGAGCAGAGTTTGTACGTCGAAGTAGAAGGGGAGGTGTCCGGTGAGGCCGAAGTCACCGCCTATTATGCGCTATAACCCCGTACGGTGCTGTACGCGCGACCCAACGGTGAATCGGCGGTTCGTATGCGCGCAGTTGCGTACCCTGAGTAACATCTGTAACCAGGTCCGGGCGCTGCAAATCGCTTGCTAATCGGGTCGGATATGACGTATATACAGGTGAGTGCAGGACGGAAAAGACATTCCCTGGATCGTCGAAATGGATACTCCCCATGGATAGTCGCAGACAGTTTTTACAGCGTACCGGTCGCGGGGCGGCCGGCTTGGGGCTGGGGTTTCTGGCCGGCGCTCCGAAAGAGGCCCACCCGCCCTGGCCTCCATCGACCGATGTAGCCGGCGATGCGTACTGGGACAGGGTGCGCAGCCAGTTTCCGGTGACCTACAACAGGTACTACTTGAATACGGGCGGCCTCGGGCCGGCCCCGTATCCCGTGCTCGACGTCGTGCAAAAAACCCTGATGGATCTGCAGCGCATCTCCGAACACGGCCATTCGCATCTGGTCGAGGCCAAAGCACCCGTGGCGCGCTTCCTGGGAGCCCGTCCTTCAGAGATCGCTTTCATGCGGAACGCGACGGAAGCCAATGCGACCGTAGCCTCGGGGCTCGTGTTTCTGGAGCCCGGCGACGAGGTCATCCTGGAGACACACGCGCACCCTGGCGGCGCTATCCCCTGGCTGAACCGCCAGAAGCAACAGGGTATCCGGGTGCGGGCTTTCGAGCCGGCGTCCACCCGCGCCTCGGATAATTTGAACCGTATAGAAGCGCTGTTGACGCCGCGTACCCGCGTCATCCAGGTCAGCCATCTGACCGCCCCCACCGGCATCAGAATGCCCGTCGCCGAAATCGCCCGCCTGGCCCGAGACCGCGGCATCTGGTTTCATGTCGATGGCGCCCAGTCGGCCGGCGCATTTCCTTTCAACCTGTCGGAGATCGGGTGCGATTCGTACGGGACGAGCGGCCATAAGTGGATGTGCGGCCCGCATGGCACCGGTGTGCTGTTCGTCCGAGAAGAGCGGCTGGACGAAGTGCAGCCGACCGAGGTGGGCGCCTACTCGGACGATGGCCGGTTCGACATCCCCGACCTGTTCGAGTATGCCCCGACGGCCCAGCGATACGAAAGCGGCACCCGGGACGCGGCTACCGTCCGAGGCCTCGCTGCCGCGGTCCAGTTTCTGGAGGCCATCGGCATGGATCGAGTCGCTGCGTATGGGCAGGAACTCGCCCGTTACCTCCAGGATGCGCTGCGCGCCATCCCGGGCGTGACGGTGCTCACCCCCGACGACGCCGGGCTGTCCGCCGCCATGACGACCTTCAAGGCGGAGGCCCTCGATAATGCCAGCCTCTACCGGTTCCTTTCCAACGACTGGAAGCTTCGATGCCGCATCGTCACGGAGAGGACGATCGATGCCATTCGCATATCGACGCACATCTTCAACAACAAGCTGGAATGCGACCGGGTCATCGAAGGGGTGCAGGACGCCCTCCGCAACTTATGAATGACGACCGATTCCAGATAGGCATCGTAACCGACGCCGTGTCCGGCAATCTTTCGGAGGCGTTGCAGTTTGGCGCGCAGTGGGGCCTGTCCCGCTTCGAACTGAGGGAAGGGGCCTCCGGGCGCTTCCCGCTGTTGTCCCCGGAGGACGTCCGGCGCATCGACGACCTCGTGCAGGAAGGCGGTTGCATTACGGCCGTTTCTCCCGGTATTTTCAGGGGGCACGTCGAAGACCGGGAGCGATGGAGGCCGGAAGTCGAACGCACCGTGCCCGATGCGATAGAGCTGGCCAGGCGTTTCGCGTGCGGTGTGATGATCGGATTCGGGTTTTCGGCGTGCGACGCGACGCGGGCCGGCCGTCTGCAGGTCCTGAAAGCGTTCGAGCAGGCGGCCAATCTGGTCGCCGACGCCGCCATGGTGCTGGCCCTGGAGAACGAGCCCGGATTCTGGGTCGACCGGCCGGACGATACGATCGGTCTGCTCGAAGAGATCGGCCACCCGGCCATCAAGCTCAACTGGGATCCAGCCAATCTGCACCGGGGCGGCCTGGCGCCGACGCCCGAAATCGCCGAGCGATTGGCTCCCTGGATCGTGAACCTGCACGTGAAGGATTTTACGCCGGACGACGACGACGCGCCCTGGAGGCCGCTCGGCCGGGGCATTGTGCCCTGGAAGGACCTCCTGCCGGCCCTGGTCGACGTGGCGGGAGTCAACTACGGGACCCTGGACACGCAGTGCGAACCGCGGGTGACCCATAGCGAGATGAGCCTGGCCTATTTGCGCGACCTCGTGGGGCAGTAATTAGTAGTCAGAAACCAGTATCCAGAAACCAGAAACCAGAACATGTCTGAAACATCCCCCCGAGGCGTCGCGCGCATCGGCCTCGTCGGCCTGGGCGGTCACGGCCGTATCATGCAGGATGCCTGCGCCCAGGCGCCGAACTTGAAGGTCACCTCGGTCTTCGACCCGGTAGCCCGAGAAGCCGAAGAGGCGGCAGAACGATTCGGCTGCCACGCCGCATTGAGTTATGAAGCATTAATTCGAGAAAACGACGTCGACGCCGTCGTCCTCGTCACGCCCAATCACCTGCATCGAGGCCAGACCGAGTCCGCGCTCGAAGTGGGTAAACACATTTTTGTTGAAAAGCCGATCGCCCCTACGGTGGCGGACGGGCTGTCCATGGTCGAACGCGCAGAAGCAAAAGGGCTGGTCATGATGATCGGGCATCACATGCGTTTTCTGCGCTCGTCGCGGAAAGCGTTGCAGTACATCGAGGACGGCCGGCTGGGCGAAATCGTGAGCGTCGAAATCCATTTTTCGTCGGACCGGGCGTTTCATCTAGAGCCGGATGTATGGCGCCTTCATCCGGAGCTGTGTCCCTTGTTGCCCGTCATGCAGCTGGGCGTGCATGCTTTCGACCTCGTTCATTATCTGGTAGGCCGTATCGTCGAGGTGAATACACAGGCGCGGGCCGTGACGACCCCCGAAGGCGTGGTCGATAACGTAGTTGCCTTTTTCAGTATGGAACATGGCATCCTGGGCACGATGGTGAGCAACTATTGCTCGCCCACCCTCTTCGAATATCGAATCTCGGGAACGGAGGGAGCGCTCCAATGCACGCCCGAATCCTTCGTGTACACCCCCCGTACGGGCGACGGTCGCGTGGTGGACGACCTGGCGGGGCTCGAGTTCGAGGGATACGTCGAGGAATTGATCGCCTTTGGTGAGTCGGTGCTCAGGCCGGCGGCCCCGGCCATCGACGGATGGATTGGCCTGCAGGCGCTCGCCGTGGTCGAGGCGATGCAGTTGTCATATTTGACCCGACAGCCCCACGCGGTGCAATTGTTTGAGAGTGAGCATTTTACAACGTTTCGAGAGCCATGATAAAAACTACCGTAGTGGGCAGCTACCCGATGTTCAGCTGGCTGGCCGCGTATCCCGGTGAGCAGGCCGTGCAGGATGCCACCGCCGTCGTGTTGAAAACCCAGGAGCTGGCCGGGCTGGACCTGGTGGCGGACGGCGAATTGTACCGCTTCGACGTCGATCACCCGGAAACGAATGGGATGATCGATTACTTCATCCGCCGGCTCGGCGGCGTCCGTTCATCGATCGGGCGGCAGGACGTGGCAGACTTCCTGCAGCTGCGTGGCATGGGGTTCCGCCGCAAGCCGGCCGGCGTCATCGAAGGGCCGTTGACTGAAGGTACGCTCGATCTCGTGAGCGACTACGAACGCGTGCGCGCCCTCACGAAAGCCCCCCTCAAGTTTACCCTGACGGGGCCTCACATGCTGTCGAAAACGCTGTACGACACGCACTACACGGAGTTGCCCCTGCGCGCCTTCAAACTGGCCGAGGTGCTGGCCGAACAGATCAGGAGCATCCGGGCGGACGTCGTGCAGCTCGACGAAGCCAACCTGCCCGGCTCCCCCCACGAAGCCGGCTGGGCGGCGGAGGCCATCAACATCATGCTCGACGCCGTGCCCCACACGGCTGCCGTGCACCTGTGCTTCGGAAACTACGGCGGGCAAACCATTCAGGAAGGCAGCTGGGAGTCCTTGATCGCCTACATGAACGCGTTGCACGTGGACCACCTGGTCCTCGAATTCGCCCGCCGCGGCTACGCGGAGATGGCCCACTTCAACGAACTCCGCGAAGATATCGGCCTGGGCGTCGGCGTAATCGATGTAAAAACGACCGTCATCGAGTCTCCCGAACAGGTCGCCCGGCGCATCGATCAGGCTGCTGTGCACATCGGTGTTGACCGCATACGATACGTGCATCCCGACTGCGGCTTCTGGATGTTGCCGCGGTCGGTAGCGGACGGCAAGATTAGAGCGCTGGTTGCCGGCCGGGATCTGTTTGAAGGGCGATAGGGAGGGGCCTTTAGGAATCCGAGGCCTTTTGCCTCGCCGTTTTGATGAATGCGCTCCATTGTTCCAGCTCGTGCGGATCCCAGATCTCATGGAGGTCCGTAAGAGCGTCTTCTTCGGACGTACCCATTTGCAGGGTTCTGTACAGGTACACGAAGGCGGATACGCGCATATTGGCGAAGCAATGGACGAACACCTTACGATCCTCATTGGCCTCCATGACGTCAAAGAAAAGCCGGAGGTCGCGCTGGCTCGGGTTTTCCCAGGACACCGGAATGTGGATGTACGACATGCCCTGCTGGGTGACCAGGAACCCTTCCCGGCTATTTCGTTCCTCGTCGGCAGGCGCGAGGTTGACGACTACCTCGAAACCAGCCTCTTTGATCGACCCGATCTCGTCGTAGCCCACCTGCCCGGAAGTCGAAAGGGTTTCCGAGATCTCCAGGTATGCCTGGATGTCTTCGAGCATGGCGCTCTCCGGTTGCTTCTGGGATTCTGTCCGGGATTGTGATTGTGCGCACCGGGGCTGGAGCAGAAGGCAGCTGCCCACGCTCAATAGGACACACACGACGATCGAGTCGAGTTTCATGGTCGGGTCCCGGCTGGTGGTAAGGCTGGAGCGAGCCAGCGGCTACATCGACTCCATCTGGCGGGTACCGGATACCGGCATCTCACCCACGCCGGGTACGACGAGCGAACCATCGAACGCATCGCCGTCGACGTCGACAGTGAGGTCGATGATGCCGTATTCACCGCTATCGAAGCTGAAGGAGAGGGTTTCGTCCATGAATTGTAGATTCGTCAGATCCACTTCTTCGTTCAGCCCGTCCCCCATGATGTACCCCTGTAAGTTGCTTTCCGTCTGGTTGATACTGATGACACCCGTGTACTCTCCCTCAGGCGTGTTGATGGAGTAGTCCCACATCCCTTCGAGCGGGTGTTTGGCGGCCTCTTTGCTGCCGGCGCATCCGCTGAAGATAAACAAAGCCAGGAGGAGTGTGGATAAGAGGTTCGTTCTCATCGATACGATCGCGTTACATTTCTTGGGTAGTGATCTTTCGGGGGGCATGCGTGCTACACCCCGCGGGCCCAATGTAGGATTTTGCCCGGTTCGCCGGGTTAAAAATTGGTTAAAACTGCTATTGCACACGGCCATACACACGGCGGCCGGCACCGAGAGATTGCCGCAGGAAGGCCGGACGTGTCAGTCGACCGGAGGATTGATCGACGGGATCAGCAGGACCGGGCACTCGGCGAGCTGGAGGATCCGGTCTGCGACGCTGCCAAGGAAGAATCGTTCGACGGCGGTCAGGCCGTGTGAACTCAGGACGATGAGATCTACGTCGTGCTCCTTCGCATAGTCGACGATCTCGCTGGCCGCATTCCCTCGCCGGATGTGCAGGTCGGTCGAGATGTCTTCGGGCAGATGGGTCATCAATTCCGTCATGCCGTTCTGGATGTGATCGCGAAGTTCGGCCGAAAACTCCAGCATGGGGTTGGTCATGCTCACATAGAGCCCGGGTACTTTGATATCCTCCACAACGTGCAGGACGTCCAGAGCAGCGCCTGTGGATTGAGCCATGAGTGCGGCATAGGCCAGTGCCGCTTCGTTCGCATCCGAGAAGTCGACAGGCGCCAGAATTTTTTTGGTCTCTTTTCGGGCATGGGGCCTGACGCTCAGCACGGGGCGGTGAGCCGCTCTGATGACTTCCTGGGAGAGGCTGTCCAGCAGCATCCAGCCCAGTTTACGGCGAAGATGACTGTCGACCACAATCATGTCGACGTCGCCTGCCTGAGAGTGGTCCAGAACGTCGTCCGACAGATCCTGCCCGCTGGCAAAGCGATACTCCGCGTGGTCTGGATCCGGCAGGTTGTTTCGCAGGTATGACTGAATGGTTGCGGGGAGTTCATCAACCCCCTGGACGATCCTGTCGTACAAAGCCTCGTTCTTTCCGATTACCAGGCATACCAGAGTAGCCTCGCAGGTCTCGGCGAGGTGGGCGGCCTGGTGAAGAGACGGCCCCGGTTCTTTGGCGGGGTCAACGGGTACGAGAATTCGGCTGATCTGCATGCGGAATGCGTAAAAAGTGGGACAATGGGCAGACGCACAATATCTCAAAAGCGGGTTATTGTACTGTAAAGAAATAGTTAAGAGATCGGCGCCGGCGCTCGTGAGGCGTTATGAGAAGTCTCGTTGTCAACTCGAAAGGCACGTAACTCGCGTTGGATCCTGCATACAAGCAAACGCTTTGATCGATTACGCTCATATATGAAGACATTACCTCCTTTTTTTCAGGAACACGTCATCGATGTCAGTCATCGAAAACCCGTCGTCGTCGATTTCTGGGCGCCCTGGTGCGGACCCTGCAAAGTGCTGGGACCGGTGCTGGAGAAACTGGCTCGGGAGAGTAAAGGCGTCTGGCGTCTGGTCAAAGTGAATACGGATACGCACAACGACCTGTCCCAGCACTACGGCATCAAAGGGATTCCCGCCGTAAAGCTGTTTCGCGATGGGCGCGTCGTGGACGAATTCGTAGGGGCGCTTCCCGAACACCAGGTGCGCACCTGGCTGGACAAGGCGCTCGTTTGAGCGGCCCCAATGCCTGCATCGCGCGCGATAGAAAACCGATCCGGCACAGGATCCATCCACCATGTTAGCCTTCCTTCAAAATCCATACACCCTCATTCTGACGGGCCTGCTGCTGGCCGCCTGCGGAACGAAACCGGGCGATGGCGAGCTCAAGGACGAAGATTTGTCCGCCCAACACCTCCAGGTGATGGACTACGTCGACGAGCTCGATGCGATGCGGTCCGGGCTGGCTCAAACCATCGGCGACGCGCAGCCTGACAGGGCGACCTTCCAGGCCGTCTGCAAACCGGTAGGCGAGAGAGCCAGGCAATTATCGGAAGAAACGGGTTGGACCGTACGTCAACTGGCCGTCAAATACAGAAACCCGGACAACAAAGCCGACGAACTGGCCGCGCAACTCATCGAACGATTCGAGGAAGCCCCTGAATTGCAGAATGTATGGGAACGTGGTTACAGAGACGAAGAACCTGGCTGGAGGTACTTCCAGAAGATCCAGGTCGAACCTTCCTGCCTCGCGTGTCACGGAGACCGGGACGCCCGGCCCTCATTCGTCGTCGACGCCTATCCCGAAGACCGCGCGTATGGGTTCTCAGCCGGAGACGTGAGGGGGGTGTACAGCGTCTTCGTTCCTGATTCCTCGATCCCGTGAACTGGGCTGCCGTTCCTTTGGCCCTATCACTGGTCCCCACCGAGCGCGCGCGTGTATAGGTGGGTACAAGGTCGCAGGTTCTGGATTCAGGGCTTTCGATTCCTATAGAACTGATTTTATTCAATGATGTTACGCGAACTGTGCACAGCAGCCTGGTTTACTCGGCTTTGCAGGTATGCAAAGCCGCTCTGGCAGGACGCATGCGCATCCGGCGCGTAACATCTGTTATTTATGGATGTTACGCGAACTGTGCACAGCAGCCTGGTTTACTCGGCTTTGCAGGTATGCAAAGCCGCTCTGGCAGGACGCATGCGCATCCGGCGCGTAACATCACTTATTTATTCAGTATCCAGTAGGTAAATGTATGTTCGGTTTTTTCAAAAAGGATCCGGTAAAGAAATTACAGAAAGAGTACGAAGCGCTGCTCGAAAAAGCCATGCAGGCCCAGCGCTCGGGAGATATCAAAGAATACGCCCGGTTGACGGCCCGTTCGGAGGACATCCGTAAAGAAATCGAGGCGTTGTCCGAAGGCAGTTAGGACGCTCTTTTGAAGACCGGCACGAATTCGCGCAGCGGCGTAGCGTTGGGGCCGGACTGGTTCCGGGTTCGGGCCACCTCGACTTCGTACTTGACGCGGTCCGTCCTGTAATACCGGTGCTGAAAATAGACCACTTTCTCTTTCGCGGCGATCGAAGTACGTTCGATCAGGAACAGCGCTTTGCCCGGAGGCACGTGCAAATGATCGGCGATGGGCTCCTCGGCATTGACGGCATCGAGGCGGTACCGGCCCAGCAGGATGGAGATGTCGTATTCTTCCTCCAGGATCCGGTAGATCGTATCGTTTTCCAGGTCGTACCCGTCGAGTAGCTGGGCGTAAAAGGGAGGGAGCCACGTGATGTCGAACGCGATGGGGGCGTCGTCGCCGAGGCGTAGCCGATCCAGGCGGAAGACCGGCTTCCCGGCGTCCAGCCCGAGCTCCGCCGCTACGTGTTCCGGGCAGGTGATGGTTTCGAACGTGATGATGCGCGACGACGCTTTGAGGCCGGCCAGCGCCATGTCCTCCACGAAGTCGTTCAGGCGGATCATGCTCTGGGCCACGCGTTGATCGGACACAAAAGCGCCCAGCCCCTGGCGCCTGTAGATGAGCCCTTCGTTCTCGAGCGTTTGCAGCGCCCGCCGGATGGTGATGCGACTCACCTTGAATTCTTCGCCGAGCTGGTTTTCGGAAAGGAGCCGATCGTTCGGCGCAAAGGTCCCATTCGCAATGCGCTCCCGGATCCAGTCACTGATCTGCTGATGCCTAGGTTTACCCGATTTAAGCATAAAAACTCTTCGCCGCTAGATTTGGAGTAGTATACGTAATCCTTTCAGGACAAGCAATACATGTCATAACGAGTTGTGACGCAGGGGCCGGAGGGTGGAATCAACGCAGCAGCGTCAGGGTGTCGGCTTGTTCGGTGGTGAGATACACCGATGGATCGAGAAATCCATGGCGCTTCAGCAAGTACGCTGTAATAGACCAGTACTCCTCATCGGGCAGGGAGTTGCCCGCTTCATAGGGCATGTTTCTCTTGTTGTAGGCATACAGGGAAAGGGCGCTGTTTCGCGTCGCCAGGACGTGCCGGGTCAGTTTCGGGCCGATGCCGGTGTCGGTTTCGTGGCAACTCGCGCAATAGGCGTCATACAACCTCGCTCCTCGGGCAAACTGGTCGCTGCCGGAGGGGGGCTTCGAGCACGCGGCGCCTTCGAAAAGCAGGACGAGCAACAAACCGGTGGTTAACCTGGGCATAAGCGGGAGGGGGGATCAATGCGATCATGCATTGAAGATGCATCTCCAGAGGAGCTCGTTTTCTAGAGGAGTTACGAAAATAGAAGCGACAAAAGCAAGGGGCAGCTGGATGGAAACGCCGATCAGCGTCTGAAGAAGTTTATTGGTAATTCCTCGTTTGGCTGAGAGGGCCATGACGAGGTACGCCGGCAGGCTCGAGACGCCGGTAACGGGGGGGACGATGCCGAGCATAAAGGGGAGCCGCATAATACCCATCGAACATCCGGCGAAGGGCCCGGTCTCATACAGGGCGAGGATCCAGAGAACCAGCGCGCTGATGAGTGTACTCGTGATGATTGGCGAGATTTTCATCCTGGCGTCATACTAAAAGAAGTGCTTTCGTTCCCCGATGGATCACGGGTTCACGGGTTGTAAAACGTCTATATGCTCTTTCATTACACGCGTAGGGGCCTGCTAAAAACGACGCAATCCGCGGATCGATCCGGCAAGAGGCCCTGTACAGCCGTCTGGTACAGCAAGCTGCTGTGCACAGTTCGCGTAACATCGCGTATTTGACAGATGTTACGCGCCGGATGCGCCGACGTGCAGCCATAGCGGCTTTGCAGGTATGCAAAGCCGAGTAAACCAGGCTGCTGTGCACAGTTCGCGTAACATCGCGTATTTGACAGATGTTACGCGCCGGATGCGCCGACGTGCAGCCATAGCGGCTTTGCAGGTATGCAAAGCCGAGTAAACCAGGCTGCTGTGCACAGTTCGCGTAACATCGCGTATTTGACAGATGTTACGCGCCGGATGCGCCGACGTGCAGCCATAGCGGCTTTGCAGGTATGCAAAGCCGAGTAAACCAGGCTGCTGTGCACAGTTCGCGTAACATCATTTGTTAATATGGTAGATCTTTGATAAGAAAACGTTATTTTCCAAATTGCGTTCATCCGAGACGCCATGCGGATCCCCATTGCGATCCCGTTCCCGATCTCCGTATAAAAGCCTGTCTGAGGACCTGCACTGAAACGGTTCGCACCGAGATATTTCACGGCAGGCGCGAGCGAAACCCGAATGACGTATTCGGATAGGCTCCAGGACAGCCCTTTATGATCCCTAATCCCAATTAACCGAAACCGTGAATTTACGAGATAGCCTCTCCGTTGCTTGTTCGATTGTTGCAGAAGCGAGGCAACACCTGCTCTCCATTCCCCGGACCGAGCTACAGGTTCAAAAAAAAGAGGACAACAGCTTTGTAACACGCGCCGACACAGAGACGGAAACCTTTATCCGCGAACAGCTCGAAGCGCACTTTCCCGATCATGGCATCCTGGGTGAAGAATTCCCGGATAAACGTACCGACTCGTCCTACACCTGGGTGATCGATCCCATCGACGGCACGCACAGCTTCAAGCACAATATTCCCCTGTACGGTATCATCCTCTGCCTGATGGAAGGAGATGACCGCGTGCTGAGTGTTATCGACTTGCCGGCCCTGGACCGCCGGTACAGCGCTGCTCGCGGCCTGGGCACCTCGCTCAACGGGACGTCCATCCATATTTCCGACCTGATGTCGGACGAGCAGATCGACGAAGAAGTGATCGGGACGGGGGAAAGGAGGGCCTTTCTTTCATGCGGCAAAGAGACCCTGTTTGACCGGCTCATGCTCGACCACGCCCATGTCAGGACGTACTGCGATTGTTTCGGACACACCCTCGCTGCAGAAGGCACGATAGGAGTCATGCTCGATTTCAACATCCGATTATGGGATTGCGCCGGCAGCATCCTGCTGGTCGAGGAAGCCGGGGGAAAGGCCGTCTGCCTCGAGGAACGCCAGGACGGGGCCTACAAACGGTACGATTGGGTCTTCGGGAAACCCAGAATGGTCGACTGGGTCCTGGATACCTTCCTCCCGTAACCCTTGAAACAGGGTTACGGGCGCCGCTCTTTCGCAGAAACGCCCGGGCTGGACCTGATAATCGTAAAGAATTCGTATATTTGGCACTCACCTACGCCTTCAACCACGCCTTCAACCTCCGGAATGGAATAGTGTATTCGAAGGATCC
>CAZGHT010000082.1:1255-3893 GCA_964525535.1 uncultured Rhodothermaceae bacterium | reverse complement strand
ACGCCTTCAACCACGCCTTCAACCTCCGGAATGGAATAGTGTATTCGAAGGATCCATGCATGAACCTGCCCATAACCGCTCAATTTCGAATCCGCTCGCGACCGGCCGGCCGAAGGTCGACTTTGGGCTGGCCTTCGATTTGTGCCCGGAAGCATACGCCATCCTCGATGAAGACCGGCAGATCGTTCACGCCAACCGCGCGTTTTGCCGCCTCGCAGACCGTAACCTGACCGGTTTGCAGGCCCTCTATTTCTTGAAGTTGATCCATAGTGAAGACCGGGACCGGGTGCTGGAGATATTGGAACAGGCCGCTGAGCGGAGCACCCCCGTCAGCTTTCTCTCCCGTTTTTCGGTAAACAAAGACAGTTACCGGGTGATCCACTGGTCCTGCCAGGTCGATGGCGCATCCTCGCTCGTCTACCTCCTCGGGAGTGAGTCCAACAAGCGCGACGGCTTGGTAGGTATGATGGAGAACCACGTCGAGGGGGTTGAATATGCACTCCGCCGAGCCCAGGAGGTGGCCGGCATCGGCAATTTTGTGCTCGATCTGGTCCACCCGGCCAACAATGAATGGTCGGAGCAGACGCTGAAGATTCTCGGGCTCCCCGGCAAAACGTCCAGGCTTTCTCATGTGGACGTGCTCCGGAACGTCGTCCATGAAAACGACCGGCGGAAGGTGTACGAGGCATTCGTGTCGTCCATCGAACACGGGGGTCCCGTCCAGGAAGAGTTTCGCCTCATCCATGTCAACGGCACCATACACCACGTTCTGTGCAATGCTGAACCGATTTGCGAATCGGACGGCAAAGTGGTGCGCCACATCGGCACCCTGCTGGATATCACGGCCCGAAAGCACATCGAGCACGAACTGCGGAACAGCCACAATCTGACCGCTGCCATTCTCGATACCACCGTAGATGGCATCATCACCATCAATGAAGACGGGTGCATCCACACGTTCAATAAAGCTGCCGAACGCCTCTTCGGGTATTCGGCCGATGAGGTTATCGGGGAAAACGTCAGCATGCTCATGCCTTCGCCTTATCGGGAACAGCATGACGGGTATATTCAGTCGTATTTGCGTACCGGGCGAGCGAGGATCATCGGCATCGGGCGCGAAGTGACGGGGCTCCGCAAAGATGGAACCACCTTCCCGATGGAGCTGGCCGTGAGTGAGACCCGAGACAAAGGCCGCATATTCACCGGTATCGTGAGAGACATCACGGCGCGCCGTGAGATGCAGCGGGAAATCTTACATGTAGGAGAATTCGAACGGCAACGCATCGGCCAGGAGCTGCACGACGGGCTCGGCTCTCAACTTACGGGTATAGGTATGATCTGTCAGAGCCTGGCCAGGCAGATGGAGAAACGTGGGGCGCCCTGTGCGACAGACCTGCACGAGATCGCTGAGCAGATCAAGGAGGCCGATTACCAGGCCCGAAATCTCGCCCGTGTGCTGGTGCCGGTCGCTGCCGAACCGAACGGGTTGTTGACCGCCTTGAACAAGCTCAAGACCTACGTGGAGAGCTCAGGCATCGAGTGCCAGGTGGCCGTCGAAGCGGATCTGCATATCGAAGATTCTACGGTGGCTACCCACCTGTACCGCATCGCTCAAGAGGCCGTCGCCAATGCGATCAAACACAGCGAAGCCTCCAGGATCACCATCGAGATGCTTGGGCTCAACGACGCGGGAGATATCAGGCTGGCCGTTACGGACGACGGGATCGGCATGGACGAACACGACGGAGAGGCGGCAGGTATTGGAATGCGAACGATGCGGTACCGGGCGGGCATGCTGGGCGCTTCTCTGGCCTGGCAGAGTAAAAAGGGGATCGGAACCACCATCGAGTGCAAAATGAACAGCCGAGAACTGAACGCGTTCAAAAGTTTCAGTTGAGGCCCTTCTCGTCCCTTCGAACAGGCGCGCTCCCATCGTGTTACGGGTTGTTGTAAGGGATGGCCTTACGGGTTAGATCGCTTTTATATCACCGCTGCCGCCTTGCTGCATCTCACAAGGGGGCCGTAGAGGGAGGAGTATACTTACCACATCTTCGTAGTCGGGGCGGCACTGCAAAGCCCTGGCTATGTTGCACGGTCCTGGCAGTATGGTCCAAACCCTTATGCGTTATGTTCGACTTACACGTCCCGCGAAACGAGGAGCAAGGTCTCCTTTCGCATAACATTTTTATCGTCGACAGCCATCCCTTGATTCGGAAAGGATTCCGAGCGCTGGTGGAGCAAGAAGCGGATTTCCGCGTGTGCGGGGACGCACCCTCTATCGCAGAAGCGATGGAGCGTATTCCAGGGCTGGATCCTGATCTGATCATCGCTGATTTAACCTCGTCGATAGTGCGCGGCGTAGAACTGATCCAATGCCTTCACAAGAAGCACCCGGGCTTACCTATTCTGGTCTCCTGTTGTTACGAGCGGGAATTGTACGGGCAACAGGTGATGCGCGCAGGAGCGATAGGGTACATCCAGAAATGTGATTTCATGGACGGCGTTCTCAACGTGATCCGGCAGTTGCTGCGCCCGTCTGCGTCCGCCCGTTGCTGACCCGCAGCTGCTTCAAGCAGGACCTATGCGCATCCGGCGCGTAATATCTGTTATTCACTAGAGTCGCAATTTCCTCCTCTGC
>CAZGHT010000082.1:0-1155 GCA_964525535.1 uncultured Rhodothermaceae bacterium | reverse complement strand
TGCAAACGGGCCTCTTAGAGTCAGCCGGCTTCATGACTTCACTGAGCGGGCCTGCCTTCTGCGAGAATCTAAAACGGTATGTTGAATCCCCCTGAAGCCATAATGATGGAATTAGCGGTGATGGTCGTGCCCGTGAACTCGAGGGTCCGGGCTAACCGTTCTGCATTAAAGACTTGTAGATTGATGAAGCCGCTCCCCTCAACGGCATTGTGGACGAGGTCTGTGCCATCAAGATCTTCAACGACAGATCCAGTGGCGAAAACCTGTCCCGGTGAGTTCTCTCCTATGTCATAACTCCTCAAATCGAGGGCATCCCCCTTGTGTTTGCTATTAATGCTGATCAACATCGGCTGCGATTCAGGGGGCGAGGATCAGAACGAGAACGAAGGTTACGCAGTGCTCGCATCGTTGAGCGGGGTCGCACTCGGGTCAAGAGATTTTAAATCCAATGAAGTAGCCACCAACATAGTAGGGGATTTTAGTTTCGGGTTTACGGCTGTGGACGGCGATGTTACTATTCTTGTCTCTGTCCAATCCCTGAAGGGCGAACCGCTCACGGAGAGTACTTACGAGATCGGTGCAGACGAATCAACTCAAATTGTCGCCGGCGGATCAGTTGTTAATGATGTTGGAAACAACACGAACGCAGTTTACAATGCGGAAGAGGGGAGTGGCACTATCGTCCTGGAGGTATTTAGTTCAGAACGTGTATCTGGTACCTTCGAATTCACGGCCGGGAACAATGATAATTTTGGCACCACTACTGTTACCGGCGAGTTCGACCTGAACTTGTGAATAAGATGAATTTCTGGAATTGCCGGAATAATTATCTTAATGTTTGATGATGCACGATAAGGCAGCAATACTTCCTACCGAAGGGCGGATCATCGAACCGATCCGCCCCAGACGCTCCATCTCAAGAAACAAACGAATCAAGCGAAGAAAATTCCCTCCCAATTACAAGAGAATCCCTTTACTTAACCCAGGCTGTGTGCTATTCGATGTAAATAAAACGTACCAGCCTGTCATTCCGACCTTGCGGAGGAATCTGTTTAGAACTCGCCTTTTCAGATATTCTGACTGGGTTTCAATAAATAATGGATGTTACGCATCTGTGCGTTATCGTTTTGCCCGGACGGCTTTGAAAGCGCTCAT
>CAZGHT010000081.1:1958-27402 GCA_964525535.1 uncultured Rhodothermaceae bacterium | reverse complement strand
TCTTCCTCCAACCTTTACCAATGAGTTCGGTATGGAGTTCGTGCTCATCCAGCCGGGTACGTTCATGATGGGCTCGAATAACGGCGATGAAGATGAAAGGCCTGTACACGAGGTCGAAATCACGAAGCCGTTCTACCTGGGTAAGTACGCGGTAACGCAGGGCGAGTGGAAAGCAGTGATGGGCGGTAATCCGAGCGATTTCAAGAAAAGTTCGAATCACCCCGTAGAGCGCGTATCCTGGGATATGGCCCAGGAGTTTATCCGTAAGCTAAGCAAGGGAGACCGGACGTACCGGCTGCCTACAGAGGCAGAGTGGGAATACGGCTGCCGGGCCGGGACTACGAGTGAGTACTATCATGGGGACGACGCGTCCCAGCTGGGGCGGTACGCCTGGTACAGCAAGAATGCGGGAGGCGCCACGCACCCAGTGGGGGAAAAGGAGTCAAACGGATGGGGCCTTCACGATATGCTGGGCAATGTGTGGGAGTGGTGCCAGGATTGGTACATGGCAGACTATTACAGTAAAAGCCCAAGAGAGGACCCTGAAGGACCACAAGGTGGAAAAACCCGTGTTCTCCGCGGCGGCTCGTTTGGCGACGACGATGACTACGTGCGTTGCGCGGTCCGCGACTGGTACTACCCGGGCTTCCCGCTCGACCACTGGGGTTTTCGCTTGGTTGCTCTCCCTTAAAGAAGGATGAGGCCAGGCGCGGGGATTACAACGATAGGAACCGGTGAGAATGGCGCGGCGGTCAGGCTCTGCCCTCTGGGAAGAGAGCGGGGGAACAGGACCGCCCTTTGGGCGGCCGCTTCAAATTTACCCCCCAACTCAACATGCAGCCTCTCAATCAAGAAGTTCTGTGCAAGTCATGCTGTGAGGTATTGATTCTGGCTGCCTTGATGACAGGCTGGGCGACCGATGGACGATGATGCCATAAGGACCGATGCGTCGCAGAAAAGAGAGGCCATGAAAAGAGTACGAGAAAAGGTGCACGCGCCCGACCCACAGAAACACGCGCACCTATCCCGCTTGGAGTATTGCTACCCCAAATCTGTCACCTGTGCCAGCGTTCGCCGGGCAGGATGGGAAAAAAGCCCTGAAAACGAATCGCTGAAATAGTTTCCTTTCGGCATTGTATATCCTGGATATACGAATGCCATGCCAGACTAAAATGTGAGGGTTGAATGCGGCGATTTTTTCGAAAATCGCCGCGGATGACGCGTTTGGGGCGGTCTGAAAAGTGGGGTCCGAAGGAGCGGTCCTATTTTAGTGAACGCTATTCGAACTTCGTTCGATTTTGCAACAGGCCGCGCAACGAACGTTGCGGGTGCAGATATGGGCTCAAGACCGCGTCACGCTGAACGTTACGCTGCGGTTGGCCGTGCGCTCGGCTTCGGTGCGTTCGATGCCCGGCAGACGGGTGCCTCCCGTACCGACCGCCTGCAGCACGTCTCGGGGAATGCCATGGGCCACGAGGGCTTCTCGCACGGCATCGGCGCGCTGCTGGCTCAGGAGCAGGTTCCTGGTCTCAGTGCCCTCGGTGCTTGTGTAGCCGTACACCGTAACGGTAATCTGCTGCTCGGCGTCGGACGTGAGATCCTGGATCGCATCAGACACACGCCGCAGCGTTTCCGCCCAGTCGGGTCTGATGACCGGTGAGCCAAGAGCGAAGCGGATGGACGTCTGTTCGATGTAGGCGATCGCTTCTTCTGCGACGCTTGCACCCGCCGGTGTTACGTCTCGGTCGTCATACCCCTGGATGCCTTCGAAGAACGGGATGCGCTCGCGGGCTTCCCGAATCCACGCAGCGCTGGCTTCCCCGCGGGCGAATACCGTATCACGCTCCAGGGTAAACGAGATCGATTCCGGCGCCCGGGTTCGCTTCGCCACGCGGCGAAGGATCGATACGTCATCCAGCGCTACGTACGGCTGCCAGGTGCTCTGGACCCGGTCCGTAGAGAACAAGCCGTCGAGCAGGGAGTCCGGGTGAGGGGCGTACGGATCGTGCATACCCTGAATCCTCCACGTACCGCCCTGTCGAGCGGCATCGACGACCATGATGCCCGGCGCCTCTCTGAGAACCTCCAGGTAACGATTCCACCGGTGGTGTTCTGTGACGCGGAATCCCAGCCAGGTCAACAGGAGCGCCCCGATCAGGCCGGCCAGAATCCAGGCCCCCACCGGGCGCCTCTCCGAATGTTCCGATCGGTACCGGGCCACCATGCCGGTTTGCAGAATCGGAGCCATGGCTTCAACCACGCTGCTGTCTCCATCGTACGACTCCAGGACGTGGCCATACTGCAGATGCAAGGCTTCGATGATCTCTCTGAGCTGTTCTTTGACCTCGTCTCCCGGAATGCCGCGGACGACCGCTGCCAGTATCGCGTGGGGGCCCGGCACGACGTAAATGCGCCGGCCGTCGATTTCGAGCGCTTCGAGCATGGCGCCCCGGTCGAGGCCGAGCGAGTCGCGGACGAACTCCTGGACTGCCTTGAGCATACCCGAGATGACGTCGCCGTCTCTGATCACGGCGGTGTTTTCGTGGACGTGGGTGATGAGTAATCCACTCTTTCGATGGATCAGGAAGAGCTGCTCGACGCTGTATTCGAGCGTGTGGGCCATGATCACTTCGGCAAACGAGGTGCCGCTCCTCCAGGCTTCCAGGCGCCAGCGGATGCTTTTCAGCGATATGCTGTGCTCGAGCACGCGATTAACGGTCTCGAGCATCGCAGCGAGGGTTTCCCGGATGCTCCGCCGGATGGCTGGTCCGATCACGGGAAAGATGGCGTCCACGATCGGCCTGGGGTTGCGGCGCACCGACGTACCCAGGGTTTTCTCGACGGTAGGCATCAACGCATTCGCCAGGCTCGTGCTGTCGGTTTCGTTGTGCAGCCGAATCGCCTCTGGAAGTGCTTTACTCATGGTCTCGATCTGGCCGGCCTCGCCAAACCGGGCCACCTGGTCGATGCGCTTCTTCAGCTGCGACTCTTTGTCCAGCTCGCCTCCCAGGAGTATCCTGCGTAATTCCTCCATCTCTTCGGCGGAAGCCCCCGGCGCGCTCCGATAGGAGTCCTCTGTGCCGCGAGGTGAAACGGGGTCCCGGTCGAGCCGGTCGTCTAGAGGCTCTCTCGACCCATCGCCGGAGATGTCCGAAGGATCGGGCTCGGAGAAAGAAGAAGAATCTTTGGGATCGGCCATGTCGGATCGACCAATGAGTTGCGGTTAATCGGTGTCGGCATTGAGACCTTTGACGATCTCCGATAACATATCGGCCAGCTGAGCGCGGTTGACCTTGCTCTCCTGCAGCGTACCCACCGAGGCGTTCAGGTTCCGGCCCAGGGAGCTCGTCTTTTCATGCAGCTCCTCGGTCAGCGAAACAGCGGTGGCGTTCAAGGCTTCGCGCAACGTATCGTTGACCTGGTGGATCTCGTCCAGTAAGGCGGCTTTTTGCTCGCCGAGGTCAGTCCTGAGCAACTCGACGTCTCCCTTTCTTGTGGCGCGTTCGTTGTCGAGCCGTGCTTCCAGCGTCCTCAGCTTCTGCCCGAACGTGACTTCCAGCTTTTCGATGCGGGTTTCCAGCCTGGATCGTACCGAGCGGATCTCTACCATCAGCCGTTCTTCGAGGCGGGCGAGCCGGTCTTCGTGGGCGCGCACCTGCTCACCGAAAAGAATGTTTCTCACCTTTTCGAGTTCGGCGAGCCCTGAACTGGACGAGGATGGAGAAGGCGGAGCTGCTTCTTCGTGTTCTGACGGTGTATCGGAAACCGGGTGTCCCGATGCTGTAGGATCTGAAGCCATAAAGAATTGAGATACAGGTTGTGTTGAATTAACGATACGGTGAAGCGGTTCGTTTTGCAAATATATCCTGGATTTTTGGGAGCGGGTGCAGGCTACAGAGTACAGGACGTGTTTGCTTTCCACGATCCATATCCAGAAACCAGCATCCAGGAGCCTGAAAAAACGATCTCGATGGAAACTTCTCGGTCTTTATCGTATATTTACGATGTACAATGAATTCATTAGTGATGTTACGCGAACTGTGCACAGCAGCCTGGATTACGCGGCTTTGCAGACCTGCAAAGCCGCTCTGGCAGTACCTATGCGCATCCGGCGCGTAACATCTGTTCATAAGCCATGGCACTCGCGAAACACCAGGCGTTCGACGCTGCAGACGTCGAACTCGCCCAATGGGCAAAAGCAATAGGGCATCCGGCCCGGATTTCCATCTTACGGGTACTCGCTGAAAAGAAATCGTGCATTTGTGGAGAGATCGTAGACGTACTTCCTCTCGCTCAGGCCACGGTTTCTCAACATCTCAAGGCGCTCAAAGAAGCAGGGTTCGTCAAGGGGACCATCGAAGGCCCCCGGTCCTGTTACTGTCTTGACGAAGAGAATATCCAGCGGATGCAGTCCCGGTTCGGCGCTCTTTTCGAATCGATCATTCCAACATCGTGTTGTTAACTATGGAAACTTCAGAATCAATAAAATCGCTAGTGCGAGAAAAATATGGCGAGATAGCCGCCAGTACGTCAAAAGAGGGCTGCGGATGTGGATGCGGCGCCCAGGTCGAATACTCAATGATCGGGGACGAATACGACGAGGTCGAAGGGTACGTGGCCGAGGCCGATCTGGGCCTGGGTTGCGGCATCCCTACCGAAGTGGCGCAGATCGAGCCGGGGCAGACGGTGCTCGACCTCGGCTCGGGGGCCGGCCTGGACGTATTCGCCGCGCGCAAGGTCGTCGGCGAAACCGGCCGCGTGATCGGGTTGGATTTTACGCCGGAAATGAACGACAGGGCGCGCGCCAATGCGGCAAAGTTAGGGTATGACAATGTGGAATTCATCCAGGGAGACATCGAACACATTCCGATCGAATCGAACTCGATCGATGTTATCATCAGTAACTGCGTCTTGAACCTGGTGCCCGACAAAGCGAAAGCGTTCGCTGAGATCTACCGCGTATTGAAGCCGGGGGGCCACTTTTGTGTGTCGGACATCGTCTCGGAGGGGGTGTTACCCGCTTCGATCCAGCACGCCGCCGAGCTGTACGTCGGGTGTGTGTCGGGCGCGGTGGATCGAGGGGAGTACCTCGATCTCATCGAGGCCGCTGGATTCGAGAGCGTCGAAGTGAAGAAACAGCGCCCGGTACCGGTACCGGAGGAGGCATTGCAGGAGCATCTCACGGAAGAGGAGATGGCTCTGTTCAATGTATCGGACAGCAGCATCCTGAGCGTGACCGTTTTCGGCGTGAAGGAGTGAACAAGTGAACAAATAAGGAGGACCGTGGCTTCCGCCGCGGTCCTCCCCACCCCTTACTCCGAACTCCAAACCCCGCACCCCTTACTCCGAACTACGAACTCCGAACTCCGAACTCTACACCCCGAACCCCGAACTCTACACCCTCACCTCATCCTTGTACTGCTGAGGCGTTTTTCCGGTGTGGCGTTTGAACAGCCGGCAGAAGTAGGCCGTATCCCGGAATCCGAGCCGGTAGCTGATCCCGTTAAGGGTCAGGTGGGTATATGCGAGCGATCGGCGGGCTTCGCGGAGCAGGCATTCCAGGATAAGCTGCTTGGCCGTCAGGCCGGCGTATCGTTTACATATCGCGGATAACTTGCGATTGTTTACACCCAGCTGGGAGGCGTAAAATCCGACCTGGTGCTCGGCTCGAAAATGCTCCTCCAGCAGATGGATAAATCGCTGAAAGATCTGTCGATCCGGATCGTCGACGCGGTCGAAGGCCGACATCGAAGAGGCCCGGCTCCTCCGCTCCAGCATGATGAGCAATGCCATGAGCAAATGTTGGAGAACGCCCGTTCTTCCGAAGGTGTTTTTGTCCCCTTCGTACTCGACGAGGAGGGCTTGCAGAATGCGTTCATAGGCCGGTATTTCTTCCGGGCGCAACCGAAAGGCGTTCTGGTTCTGGAACTGACTGATGAGCGACGTGCTGAGCGCCGTATGCGGGTCATACGGTAAAAAATGATTCGTAAAACGAATCAGCAGTCCGTCCAGATCGGTGCCTTTCTGGAAGTCGTGTACCTGGCCCTGCTTGATCCAGTAAAATGTGGTGGGGGTGATTTCGATCAGTTCGTCATCGATCCGGTGTTTCCCGCTACCCGACCGCATCCAGATGATCTCGTGATAGGTATGCCTGTGCGGCGTTTCTTGTAACTGCTCGGGATCCACTTCGCGCAGGACGGGGCGAATGACGAAGGAGGAAGCCTCCTCCGGTTTCATGGTGTAATGGGGGATATCAAAAGGCATGAGGAAAAGTGCAGTGTTTTGTACACTTTTACACAATAGTAAGCTCGAACTGTTCTCCGTGTCTTCGGTTCATAGGTATGTATCCCGGGACTAACAACGCAAGCGTACTGGAGAACCTATGGCGGAATCGATATATCAAGGAGGTGCATCGGTCGATGACGTTCGTTCGCGGGTAGAGACGGATCGCATCTACAAACTATCCTCCAACGAGAATCCCCTGGGGCCGTCTCCGCGCGTTGTAGCCGCTATCACGAAAGCAGCCGAAACGATCCACATATATCCTCCGCGTGAAGACGATGCCCTGAGAGAACGAATTGCGGATTATCACGGACGGGGCCTGCGGACAGATCACTTATTCACCGGAAACAGCGGCAGCGAAGTGATCGAATGGATCAACCGCGCGTTCGTGCAAGCCGGCGACGAGGTCATCGTCTCTTCGCCAACATTCGGCCTGTACAGGCGGCTGGCCCTGAAGCTGGATTTGAAGCTGGTCGACGTCCCCCTGGATCCGGATACCTTCGAGTACGACGTAGCAGGGATCCTCAACGCCGTCACCGAGCGTACGCGATTGATATATATCTGCAACCCCAATAACCCGACAGGGACCCTTTTATTGAGGCCGGACATGGAAGCGCTTCTAGCGGCGGTTCCGGACCACGTGCTCGTCGTAGCCGACGAAGTGTACTACCCGTTTGTGGATGATTCACGGTATCCAGACTCGATACAGTCGGTACTGGATGAACAACGAGTGGTTATTGTACACAGCTTTTCGAAGACGTACGCCATGGCCGGCATGAGGCTCGGCTACGGCATCGCGCCTCCGGATATCGTGAAGCAGGTCCGCCATTTTCGCTGCCCATTTCATCTGAACAGCATTGCGCTGGCCGCAGGCCTTGCAGCGCTCGACGACGGCGAACACCTCGAACGAACACTCGCTGCCGTCCGCGAGGGGCTTCGGTACCTGACTTCCGCATTCGACCGTTTGGGCATCCGGTACTGGCCGACGTCCACCAACTTTGTGATGATCAAGCCGGCTGCTCCGGCCGAATGGGTCGAAGAAGAGCTGCTGCGTCAGGGGATCATGGTCAGGCCGACCCGTAGAAACGGATTGCCGGGCGGGCTGCGCGTCACGGTGGGTTTGCCCGAAGCCAACGAAGCCTTCATCCACGCCCTCGAAAAGGTACTCTCCCGTGCAGCTACAGCAACACGCGTCCCGTAAAGACGTCCCGCCGGGGCGTCCCAATACCCGAAAAGGCGCCCGTCCGGGCGTCTAAATGCCACGATCCGATGCTCGTAATACCGATATCCTCGACCCTGTACGATACATTCAAGCGACTGGCTGAGTCGCAGCGTATCGTTTTCATCTCCGGGTTGCCCGGGGTAGGGAAAAGCCTGCTGATCCAGCAGATGGTCTTGATTGCCCGGGAAGCCGGGCGCCGCGTGCACCTGCTTCAGTGGGACGTGTCGCGGAAAGCCTTCGAGACGGAAGAGGTGCTGTCCCGGTATCCGGAAATAGAGGGCGTCACCGATCCTGCGATCAGGAAGGCAGTGGGGTTGTGGTCGCGCGATGCCGTCGTTCGATGGGATGCCGGGTACCCGGAAGGCGAACATCTTCTGATCGGCGAGCTGCCGCTGATAGGAAATCGGCTGATCGAACTCGCCGAGGTCCACGAAGACGAAGCCGAGGCGTTGCTGAGCAGCGAGCGGGTGCGCTATCTCATTCCCGTGCCTTCGTGGGAAGTTCGCGAGGTCATTGAGAAATCGCGCGAGAAAACGATCGCCGATCCGCAGCACGAAAAAGAGAAGCTGGATGCACCTCCCCACGTGTTGCGCGCGCTCTGGCAGGAGGTCAACGTCCTGGCCCGGCGGATCGGGATCACCAAGGCGAAGCCGGATGCGCCCTACAATCCCTACATCTATGGCGGGGTGTACGAAGCGTTGCTGAAACACCGGCACGTCACGTCCCTGCTGGTCAATGTCGTCTTAAAACCAGCCCGGTCGGTATACGAGACCGGACTGGTAGAAAGTGAGCTGGCGGCGTCGGAGGAGGAGGTGCAGCGATACATGGATGAAGTAGAAACGGCCTTTACGCGGGAATCCCTGGAAGAGGCCGTCGCTTCCTGGCATGCCATCATCACGGAAGATCCCGAACACCCGGATCCCGGTCCCGAGTTGCGCCTGCCGATGCCCGAAGACCTCCTGGAGCTGCAAGAGAACGGCTCGCCGCTGACCGATGCGCAGAAGATTCATCTGAAGGAGCTGCTCGCTTTGCCGCTGGATGCATCCGAAGAGGACATCATCCCGGTCGTGGATCGTGCGCTGGAAGCGCTTGCCGTGAGCATCCCGGACGACGTCGTGGAATCCGACACGCAGAAATTCAACGTCTACGACGGGTATTTCAACGTGAAAAGAACGGCGGATCACGCCGGCCCGGTGTTCCTGGCCGGCCTGCTGGCTTCGTACAAATACGTCTTGCAGGATATGAAAGAGCCGCCGCATGCACTGACGGTCGTAGAAAAACCCATGCTCCGCATCGCTGTGGAGACGACCCTGCACGCGTTCGATCTTTGAGGAGGGTAGATTATGTTTGACTTGAATGAATTGGACCAGGCTCGAAAACGGTGGCAGGCAGGACATCACCTGTTCTTCACCTACATCCAGTCGCTCCTCGTCATTTGTTCTCAGCTGGAGAAGCGCCTGGAGGAAGGCAATCTGCCGGCGGCCAGGCAGGCCATCGAGCGGGCCACCTACGTGCTCTGGGGTGTATCGGTCGTATTCAAATATACGGGCAGCTTCTCTCAGGCTGCGTACGACGGCTACGTCCGTCCGAATATGTTCGAAGCGGCAGAGGGGTTCAGCGGCATGTGGGCGCACGACCACGACGTTCTGGTCAAAAAAGTACTGAACCGCTTGAAGCCGCTGTTCCAGGACCCTCCCGACGAGTTGCTGCCGGCCATACAGAATTTTAGAAAGGTCTTCGCCATCATGTACGATTCGCACAAGTTCGTCTGTGAACGATTCGAAGGGGACGAGCCGAGCCTGCTCATGGGCGAAAACGCCCAGAAATCGGCCGGCGAGATGATCGAGAAATTCAAACAAAACCGGCTCAGAGTGCTCGAGCGCCGAAGCCAGGGAGAGCCGGAGGGGGATGGTTCTCTGTCCAACATTCCAACCCCCAGGTTCACAGACCCCGAGTCTTAGAGAATGATCTTACGCAAACTGTGCAAAGCAGCACGGTTCTCGTAACGTCACCTGATAACTAACACCCGATCATGAAGCACGTACGATTCGCCTGGAATGGAGCCGTTCACGAAGGCATCTATGAAGACGGACAGATAAAGAAAGGAACGGTCCTGTACGATCCGGACGATGTGATGTTTTTGCCCCCGGTCGACCCGGTCGGCAAGGCGATCGGGGTTGCCCTGGGTTTTGCGAAGCACGCAAAAGAGCTCGGCCTGGACGTGCCGGACTACCCGATTCTGTTCCACAAGATGCCGCATACGATGATCGGCCACCGGGCCCACATCCTCGTGCCCCCCGGCCTCGACTATATGCATTACGAATGCGAACTGGTGGCCGTTATCGGGCGGAGCTGCCGGCGTGTGAAGGCCAGCGACGCCCTGGATTATATAAAAGGATATACCATCGGCAACGAGTGCACCGTGCGCGACTTCGTCACCAACTACTACCGGCCGCCGGTAAAGGCGAAAGGGTTCGATACGTTCGGGCCGTGCGGCCCCTGGCTCGTGACGCCGGACGAGATCGATCCGACGAACGTCGAACTAAAAACGTACGTCAACGGTGAGTTGCGGCAGCACGGCAACACGAGCGGCCTGCGCCACAGCGTCGCCGAGCTGATCGAATACGTGACCGAGTTCATGACGTTGCAACCGGGCGACATGCTCTGGACCGGCACCCCTGAGGGCATCTCGCCCATTCATCCGGGAGACGTCGTCCGTTGCGAAGTCGAAGGCATCGGAGCCCTCGAGAACACGCTGGTCGCTGAATATGAGACGCAGAAAAAGAGCTGAACCTCAATCCGAACCATTCGCATGTTAGAAGAGAATCTGAGCGAGTTGAACGCGTTGCTGCCTGCAATCCGAAAGGAGGGTGTTCGCCACATCATCCATGGGGCGCACGTGCCTCTCGATTCGAAGTCCGCCTTCGAAAATCATTCACCGGCCGATGGGGCAAAGATATGCGATGTGGCCGCCGGGCAGAGGCCGGACATCGACCGGGCCGCAACCGCCGCGAGGGAAGCGTTTGTAAGTTGGGGCTCCCTGCACCACAAGGACCGGCGCGATCTGTTGCACGCTATCGCTGACGAGATAGACCGGCACGCCGAAGAGATCGCGCTGCTGGAAAGTTACGACACGGGGCAGCCCATCCGGTTCATGAGGAAGGCGGCCACCCGTGGAGCCGCCAACTTTCGATTCTTCGCTGACCGCGTGATCGACGCGCGGAACGGCCTGTCGACCCCCGACGCCGCGCACGTCAATTACACCATGCGGCAGCCCATCGGTCCGGTCGGAATCATCACCCCGTGGAATACGCCGTTCATGCTCAGCACCTGGAAGATTGCCCCGGCCCTGGCCGCAGGTTGCACGGTGGTCCACAAACCCGCCGAACTCAGTCCGGTGACGGCGAATCGCCTTGCCGAACTGGCCCACGACGCAGGGCTGCCGGCCGGCGTATGGAACGTGGTCCACGGCTTCGGCGAAACCGCGGGAAAGGCCCTCACCGAACACCCCGACATCAAGGCGATCGCTTTCATCGGGGAGAGCACAACGGGGTCGCTCATCATGCAGCAGGGAGCGCCTACGCTCAAGCGCGTGCATCTCGAGCTGGGCGGAAAAAACCCGGTGATCGTCTTCGACGATGCCGACCTCGATCGGGCGCTCGACGCCGTCGTTTTCATGAAGTACAGCCTCAACGGCGAACGTTGCACTTCGAGCAGCCGCCTTCTGCTCCACACGTCCGTCTACCCGACTTTTGTGGAGGCGCTGCAACGCCGGGTGGCGCATATCCGGGTAGGCCACCCCCTGGATCCGGCCACTGAAGTAGGACCTCTCATCCATGCGAGCCATCAGGAAAAAGTGCTCGATTACGTCGAAGCAGGCCGCCAGGAAGGAGCCCGGTTGATGGCCGGCGGGACCGCCCTCGACCGAGAGCCCGGCCGGCCGTATGTGACACCCACTCTCTTTGCCGGCGTTGAGGCCTCCATGCGTATCGCCCAGGAAGAAATTTTCGGCCCGTTCCTGTCCGTCATACCGTTCGATACCGAAGCAGAAGCCGTCGAAATCGCCAATGGCGTCAAGTACGGCCTGACGGCATACATCTGGACGAAAGACGTCGGCCGCGCCCATCGGGTTGCTCAGTCCGTCGAAGCCGGCATGGTCTGGGTGAACTCCCAGAACGTTCGCCACCTGCCGACCCCCTTCGGAGGCGTCAAGTACAGCGGCATCGGCCGCGACGGGGGCGATTACAGCTTCGACTTCTATATGGAAACCAAAAATATATCGATAGCACTCGGTGACCACCCGATCACCCGGCTGGGAGATCTCGGGGCTGATGCCTGATGGTTCGATCGCCCCTGGCCCTATAAACCGTACGTCATCATGAATAACAACGCACTGATTCCTCACAACTTTAGCCTGCCGTTTAATATCCTGCGGTGCAGCCACGTCGAACTCGGAGTTACGGATCTCGACGCATCGCGCCGTTTTTACGTAGACACACTCGGGCTCATCGAAACAGAACGAACCCACAATACCCTGTACCTCCGAGGACTCGAGGAGCAGAATCACCATAGCTTCGTACTACGGCAGTCCGACGCGCCGCGCGTGTACGCCCTGGGGTTCAAGGTGGCTTTCGAAGAAGAGCTGGATGCCCTGCACGAACATCTCGACGGGCTGGGGCTCGATACCGAGTGGATAGAGCGTCACGCCGAGGCGCGAACCCTGATGACGGCGTCTCCTCAGGGGATTCCGCTGACTTTTTACGCGCACATGGACCACGTGCCGGATATGCTGCGCAGCTACGGCGCGTATCAGGGATGTCATCCACAGCGCCTCGACCATTTTAATTGTTTTACGCCGGACGCGCAGGTAACCTATGAGTTTTTTGTGCGCGAACTGGGGTTTCGGCTCACCGAATATACCCTGACCGAAGAGGGCAGCATGTGGGCCGCCTGGATTCACCGCAAAGGCAACGTGCACGACATGGCCCTGACCAACGGGGCCGGCCCGCGGCTGCACCACGCCGCGATATGGGTGCCCTCGGCAATGAACGTCATCCACCTGCTCGATGTGATGTCCACCACCGGCTATGTGGATCATATCGAGAGGGGGCCGGGGCGGCATGGCATATCGAACGCATTCTTTCTCTACGTGCGGGACCCGGACGGGCACCGTATCGAAATCTACACCTGCGACTACCTGACCGTGGATCCCGACCTGGAACCGCGGGGTTGGGATCTCCGCGACCCCCAGAGACAAACCCTCTGGGGCGCACCCGCCCCCCGGTCCTGGTTCGAAGAAGGCAGCGTCTTTGCCGGGACCCCGGTGCGTGAATCGCGCCTCGAGGCCCGGCCCATCGTCGCCGAATAATCGAGTTCGAAGTACGATGTACAGGGTACCAACAAAAAAGGACTCCTGACTTTTCTCGCGGGCCCCATTCATTTACTTTCGTACTCCATACTCTGTACGTACTCCCATGAAAGAAAAAGACATCAAAGCGGAAGCAAAGCGGCTGGACCAGGCTGAGCGGGATCGGGAGCAGATCGAAGCGACGACAGTGCGCCATCCGGATCTGTCGATCGAAAATGCCTATGCCATCCAATCGGCCTGGATGGGTATCAAGAAAGAAGCCGGGCGCACCGTGGCCGGCTATAAGATCGGGCTGACTTCCCGGACCATGCAGCGGTCGATGCATATCGATGAACCCGATTACGGAACCTTGCTCGACGACATGGTCTTTGAAGAGGGCGCTACCATCGAGGCCGATCGATTCCTGGATCCCCGTATCGAAGTCGAACTCGCCTTCATGCTGGGAACCCCGCTCGTGGGGGATACCATCACCCTTTTCGATGTCTTGCGAGCTACCGAATTCATCGTGCCCGCCCTCGAGATCATCGCGGCGCGGACCTACCGGGTGCACCCCGAAACCGGATACAAGCGGACCGTCAGGGATACGATCTCCGACAACGCAGCCAACGGCGGCGTCATCCTGGGCGGCCGGCCGGTCAAGCCGGACGCCGTCGATCCTCGCTGGATCGGCGCTTTGCTTTTCTGCAACGGGGTGATCGAAGAGACCGGCGTCTCGGCTGCGGTATTGAACCACCCGGCGAAAGGAGTGGCCTGGCTGGCAAATACGTTTGCCGCCCATGGCGTGGTGCTCGAACCCGGCAAGATCATCCTCGCCGGATCCTTCACCCGTCCGGTTAAGGTCGCGGCCGGGGACAACATTCACGTTGACTTCGGTCATTTGGGCAGCATCTCCTGCCAGTTTTCCTAGGGCGTGTGGACATTCATCTGCATCCGCTCTTTTTCACCGATGTTGTGCATCGCTGCGTACCATTCCTCGCGAGATACCCCGCATCGCGTCTGGAATGCGCCTTGATCTGCTCAACATCCATCAACAAAGCGCTGGCTGCCGTTAAATGCCCACACGCCCTGGTTCTATCACTGAAAATATCCAGACAGAACCGTATCCTGAACCAGGTGCAGGACCCGATGCACTATGGATCGGGGCTTGCTGAAGACCTAAATATAAAATCTCGGATACTGTCTAGATGGATATACGGAAAAACAGATTCAAACAGGCTGCGGGTGCAGGTGACACGCTCTACGGGATATTTCATGGCCTGGCCGACTCGTATGTGGCCGAAATATGTGCAGAGGCCGGCTTCGACTGGATCGTCATCGACAGCGAGCATTCGCCGTTTGACGTCCGGACCGTCCTGCATCACGTGCAGTGCATGGCGCCCTTCGACGCCGAGCCGATTGTGCGGGTGCCCGATGGGGATCCGGCCCGGATCAAAAAACTGCTCGATGCCGGGGTGCAAAGCCTCATCGTACCTCTGGTCGAGACAGGTAAAGAAGCAGCCAGGCACGTGGCGGCCACTCGATACCCGCCCGAAGGTGTGCGCGGTGTGGCGTTGACGCTGTCCCGTGCTTCTCGCTGGGGCCGCGTCGAAGGATACGTCCACAAGGCCAACGAAGAGATATGCCTCCTCGTGCAGGTCGAGACCGTCACGGGACTGGATAACCTCGACGCGATTGTCGACGTGGATGGGGTGGACGGCGTCTTTATCGGGCCGGCCGACCTGAGCGCCTCCATGGGGTATCTCGGCCAGCCGTATCACCCGGAGGTGATCGAGGCGATCGCGAAGGCGCTGGGCTACATCCGGGGCGAAGGCAAAATTGCCGGGGTCCTGTCGACATCGCCGGATCGCGTCAGTCACTACGTCGAAGCGGGGGCCAATATGGTCGGTGTCGGGCTCGACGCCGCGTTGCTGGTCAGGGCGACCAGTGACCTCGTTGCACGGTATAAGGGCAGGGAGGGTTGACGCGAAAAGCGCTGAAAATGAAACGATATATGAATGACGGAGGCGACTTGTTGTGACTACGGAACGCTTGCAGGCATACCCACTGACCGATACCCTGCGCCGGTTTCTGGACCAGCCGGAGCACCGGATGTGGATCCATGGATCCTGGATAACGGCGACCACCGAACACGTCTTGCCAGTGGTCAACCCGGCCGATGAAACGGTCATTGCCAGGGTGCGAGTCGCTTCGGATGAGGACGTCGACAGGGCGGTACGGTCGTCCCGGGAGGCGTTCGAGCGGGGAGGCTGGACTGCGATGGCTCCGGGGGAGCGTGAACGCGTGTTGTACCGGCTTGCCGATCTGATCGAGGAGCGGGCCGATACGCTGGCCCAGCTCATTACGCTCGAAAACGGCAAACTCGTCGCGCAGGCGCGTTCGTCGGATGTGCTGGGTGCGGCAAAGACGTTCCGATACTACGCCGGCTGGGCGACAAAAATCGAGGGGAGCACGCTCGATGTGTCCATCCAGCACAGAGACGGCCGGCAGAACTTTGCCTACACCCGCACGGAGCCCGTCGGCGTCGTGGCGGCTATTGTGCCCTGGAATTTCCCGCTGTCTATCGCGGCCTGGAAAGTGGCGCCGGCGCTGGCGGCCGGCTGCACGGTGGTCCTCAAGCCCTCAGAAGAAACACCGCTGTCGGCCCTGATGCTGGGCGAGCTGGCGCACGAGGCGGGGCTGCCTCCCGGGGTGCTCAACGTGTTGACCGGCGACGGCGCCCGGACAGGGGCCGCTCTCGTTGCCCACCCCGGCATCGATAAAATTACGTTCACCGGGTCGACGGAAACCGGCAAGCGGATCGGCCGGGCGGCGATCGGCAACCTGACGGAATTGTCGCTGGAGCTCGGCGGAAAATCGCCCGTCATCGTCTTCGACGATGCCGACTTCGAGCGGGCGGCGAAAGGCATCGCGGCCGGCATCTTTCGGAATCAAGGTCAGGTCTGTGTGGCCGGCTCCAGGGTCTACATCCAGAAAAAACATTTCGATCGTGTACTGCAGGACGTGAGCGATCTCGGCCAACAGATGAAACTCTCACACGGCTTCGACCCGGACGCCGAGCTGGGGCCGCTCGTCTCCAGGCCTCACCTGGACCGCGTCTGCGGATACGTCGATCGCGGTGTAGAAGAGGGCGCCGTCTTACTCAGCGGAGGACGACGCACCGGCGAACGCGGCTTTTTCCTTTCCCCGACCGTATTCAGCGCTACGGACAACAACCAGGTGATCGTTCGAGAAGAAATTTTCGGCCCGGTTCTGGTTGGGATGCCCTTCGACGACATCGACGATGCCATCCAGAAGGCGAACGACTCCACGTACGGGCTGTCGTCGAGTGTCTGGACGCAGGATGTCGGCCGGGCCCATCGGATGATCGATGCCCTCGAGGCCGGCTGGGTCTTCGTCAACGCGCCGGCCCGGTCCGACCCGAATTTGCCGATCGGAGGATATAAACAATCCGGCATCGGCCGCGAACTCGGCCGTCAGGGCCTGTACCAGTTTACGACGACAAAATCCGTCAATATCGTGTATTGAATCGTGTCTTGAAGCACTAAGCGGCGGGCCCATTACCGAGAACTCAGAACCCCGAACTCTCATGCCCTTACTCACAGGCGGCGAAGCCGTCGTACAATCCTTGATCGCGCACGGCGTCGATACCTTATTCGGCTTGCCGGGGGTGCAGAACGACTGGCTGTACAACGCCCTCTACGACCATCGCGACGACATCCGGGTGATCCACACCCGGCACGAACAGGGCGCCGGATACCTGGCGTTGGGGTATCACCTTGCCTCGGGAAGGGACGCGGTTTACAACGTGGTGCCCGGCCCCGGTTTTCTGAATAGCAGCGCAGCGCTGGCAACGGCCTATGGGCTCAATGCGCGTGTCTTTTGCCTCGCCGGCCAGATTCCCACCTCGACGCAGGGTAAAGGGTGGGGGGTGTTGCACGAGATCCCGGATCAGATGGGCATCTTGAAGTCCCTGACCAAGTGGGCCGATGCCGTCGAGTCTCCGCCGAGCGCTCCGGCAAAAGTTGCCGAGGCGTTCCGGCAGCTGCACAGCTGCCGGCCGCGCCCCGTCGGCCTGGAGGTCGCGATGGATGTGCTCAAGCAGCGAGAGGAGGTATCCGTTCCGGCCGAACCCTCCAGGCCCTCTGAGGCCTTCGCTGTCGACGAAGACGCCGTCGAGGAGGCGGCCCGCCTGCTGGCCAACGCCCGCCGGCCCCTGCTCTTCGTGAGCAGCGGGGCGATCGAGGCGAGCGAGCCGGTGACCCGGCTCGCCGAGTGGCTGCAGGCGCCGGTCTTTTCGTACCGCACGGGGAAAGGCATCGTGTCGAGCCGGCATCCGCTGAGCTTTCCCGTGCCCGCAGCGCATGCCCTCTGGAAGGACGCCGACGTCGCCGTCGGCATCGGCAGCCGCATGCGCATGCCGCTCCTGAAGTGGGGGTGGGACGAGAAGCTGAAGGTCGTCAGCATCAATATCGACTCGAACGACCACGACTGCATGGCCCCTCCGGCGGTACGCATCACGTGTGACGCCGCGGCGGCGGTAACGGCCCTCCTTGAGAAGCTGCCGCATTTCGGAGCGCCCCGGGAGAGCCGGGCCGCTGAAATGGAGGCGTTGAAGCAACGATGGAACGACGAAGTGAGCTATCTGGAACCCCAGGCAACGTACCTTCGCATTCTCCGCGAAGAACTGCCCGATGACGGGATTCTCGTCGACGAACTCACGCAGGTGGGCTTCGCCAGCCGCATCCTGTGGGACGCCTACCAGCCCCGCACCTACCTGTCGACCGGGTACATGGGCACCCTCGGCTGGGGCTTCCCCACAGCCCTGGGGGCCAAAGTGGGCCAGCCGGACGTACCGGTCGTGTCCATCGCAGGCGATGGTGGATTTATGTTCGGCATACAGGAACTCGCTACGGCCGTTCAGCATCGCATTGGTGTTGTCGTTCTGCTCTTTAATAACGACATGTACGGCAACGTCCGTAACATGCAGGAGGAACTGTACGACAACCGGGTGATTGCGACCGACCTGCACAATCCGGATTTCGTGAAGCTCGCCCATGCGTTCGGCGCAAACGGTGTTCGCGTGACGGGCTTCGACGCATTCCGGTCCGCCCTCAAAGACGCCATGCACGCTTCCCTGCCGACGCTCGTCGAGATCCCCGTCAGCAACGACTGGCCCTCCACCGACAGGCTGAAAAGTTTGCCCAGAGTACGTGGGTTATAGGGGCGTACGGGTCAAGGTCTGAAGGGCGGTACGATCTATGGACGTTGACTGCCAAACGCTGAACTCAGAACCGAGATATGACCCTGGGCATTATTTCCGACATCCACGAAAACTTCCATAACCTGATCCTTGCGCTGGATGTATTGAAACAGCGGGAGGTCGATCACATCCTTTGCCTCGGCGACTTGATTAACGAAGGCGTCGCTAAGGTGCTGGCGATCTCGGAAATCCCTGTATTCATGATCTGGGGTAATAACGACGGTGAAGTCGTTGGCGTAGTCAAGACGGCCGAACGGGAGGGAAGCAATCTCACGGTAAGCGCCAATACCTACGATTTTTTGCGCGTGGACGGTCGAGACGTCTTTTTAACCCACTACGACGACCTGGCCCGGCCGATGGCGCTCTCCGGGGAATACGACGCCGTTTTTTACGGGCACACCCACCTTGCAGAGCACACCCGAGTTGGAGAATGCCTGGTCGTTAATCCCGGTGAGATCGCCGCCCAGAAGACCGGTACGTCAACGCTGGCACTGTATGACACGTCGACGAACGACGCGGAACTCATCGAACTCGAAGGCGCCGTCTCCCTGAAGACGACGACGAGCGAGTCCTTCTTAAAAGCCCACAAGGACCGACTGGATTTTCGCTCCGCTTCGGTATACAACCTGTAACTACGAGAAATCATGGAAATACAACGCCCCGAATTGGTACGTGAACGCGCTTACATCAACGGAGTCTGGACGCCTGCCGATACCGGGCGAACGTTCGGGGTCTTTAACCCCTACGACGGGGCTCAGATTGCCACGGTGCCGGACATGGGCGCCGCTGACGCCACCCGGGCCGTAGAGGCGGCTCATCAGGCTTTTCTTTCCTGGCGCGCCTGCACAGCGGGGGAGCGGGCTGCCATGCTTCGCCGGTGGGCAAAGCTGCAACTGGAATACCAGGACGATCTCGCTCTGCTGCTTACGCTCGAGCAGGGTAAACCGCTGGCCGAGGCGCGGGGTGAGGTCCGATACGGTGCTTCCTTCATCGAGTGGTTTGCCGAAGAAGGCCGGCGCGTGTACGGCGACGTCATCCCGGGCCATACACGCGACAAGCGTATCGTCACCCTGAAGCAGCCCGTTGGTGTGACCGCCGCGATTACGCCGTGGAATTTCCCGAACGCGATGATCGGCCGCAAAGTGGGGCCGGCGCTCGCTGCCGGCTGCACGATGGTCGTTAAACCGGCGGAAGATACTCCCCTGTCTGCCCTGGCGCTGGCCCATCTCGCCGAAGAAGCCGGCCTGCCCCCGGGGGTGTTCAACGTAGTCACAACGAGGGACCCTGCCGACGTAGGCCGGGTGCTCACCCAGCACCCACTCGTCCGAAAACTCTCCTTCACCGGGTCGACGCAGGTGGGAAAGATGCTCATGGAACAATGCGCGGGTACGGTGAAAAAGGTGTCTCTGGAGCTCGGCGGCAATGCCCCGTTCATCGTCTTCGACGACGCCGACCTGGATGCGGCTGTGGAAGGAGCCATCGCTTCCAAGTATCGCAACGCCGGGCAAACCTGCGTGTGCGCGAACCGGCTATACGCACAGGCGCCCGTCTATGACGCCTTCGTAGAGCGACTTGCCGAGGCAGTGTCCTCGCTGAAGCTCGGCTCAGGCATCGCTCAGGGCACCACCATCGGTCCGCTCATCAATGAGGCTGCCTTCGAGAAAGTGGAAACCCTCGTCTCCGACGCAGTCGCCCACGGAGCGACTGCCCGCGTGGGAGGAGAACGCGCCGATGTTGACGCTTCCGGTCATTTCTTTCAGCCTACGGTGCTTCGGGATGTCTCGCCGGACATGGCCATCAGCAAAGATGAGATTTTCGGCCCCGTAGCTCCGGTGTATCGGTTCGATACCGACGAGGAGGTGATCGCCATGGCGAACGATACGCCGTACGGTCTTGCATCCTACTTTTACGGCAGGGACATCCATCGCGTCTGGCGCGTGGCCGAGGCGCTGGAGTACGGTATGGTGGGCATAAACACAGGCATGATCTCAACGCCCGTGGCCCCTTTCGGCGGCGTCAAAGAAAGCGGTATCGGGCGGGAGGGGTCGAGGTATGGCATCGACGAATACGTAGAAATCAAATATTTGTGTTTCGGTGGAATGGATTAAAAAGGGATCGCTGATGATCCATCCAGAGCGCCTGTCGAAGCGACCTGGCAACGCATGAGGCTTTATACTGCATTCGGTTTTGCGTAATATTCAACCGCTCCCAGAATTCAAGTATAAACCCATGCGTGTCCTGATCTCCTGTGTTCTATCTCTACTTGCAGTCTCGTTCGTTTACGCCCAGCCGGCCCCGCCCAACTTCGTCGTCATCATGGCCGACGATCTCGGTTATGGCGACATCAGCCCGTTCGACGGATGGATCGAGACGCCCCATCTGGAACGTATGGCCGCGGAGGGCATGCGTCTCACGCACTTCTACGCCAGCGGTCCGGTTTGCAGCCCTACCCGGGCCGGCCTGTTGACCGGGCGTTACCAGCAGCGTGCCGGAGTCCCGGAGGTCATCTATGCCCCTCCGGAGCGCAACCGGCACCACGGCCTCCAGCGGCAGGAGATCACCTTCGCTGAAGTGTTGAAGGGCGCCGGCTACGCCACCGGCATCTTCGGCAAGTGGCATCAGGGGTACGAACGGCAGTACAACCCGGTCTACCAGGGATTCGACGAATTCCGCGGCTACGTGAGCGGCAACGTAGATTACATCGCCCACGTCGACGGCGTAGGGTATTACGACTGGTGGGACGGCAACCAGCTGGTCAACGAACACGGCTACGTGACGCACCTCATCACAAAACACGCGGTCGAGTTTATCGAGTCGCATCGAGATCGCCCGTTTGTGCTTTACGTGCCGCACGAAGCGCCCCATTACCCCTTTCAGGGGCCTGGCGACCCGCCCTTCCGGTTGATCGGCCAGCGGACGCCCGAAGTACGCGAGCCCGAGCAGGTCCGCCAGGCCTACATCGAAATGGTGCAGGAGATGGACCGGGGTATCGGCGAAATTCTGGATGTGCTCGAACGCCTCGAACTCGACAGCCGCACGCTCGTGCTGTTTTTTTCGGATAACGGAGCTACCGACGATGGCTCGAACGGCGCACTCAGGGGGTACAAGGGCGGTCTCTGGGAGGGGGGCATACGGGTGCCGGCCATCGCCCACTGGCCGGAGCGCATCCCCGCCGGAACGACTTCCGACGAGCCGGCAATGACCATCGACGTCATGCCGACGCTGCTCTCGGTCGCCGGCGTCAACATGCCCGAAGGGCTCGCCCTCGACGGCGTCGACCTCAGCCCGGTCTTGTTTGACCGGCAGCCGCTCGGAGACCGCACGCTCTTCTGGGCCTATCGAGATCGACGCGCCGTCCGGGACGGCGACTGGAAGCTCGTCGACCCCGGCGGCGATCAGGCCGGCCCGCGGCTGTTCAACCTCGCCGACGATGCCGGCGAGCAGCACGACCTCGCCGAGCAGCACCCACGCCGTGTCAGTGCCCTTCAGGAGATGCTCCAGGCCTGGGAAGCCGACGTGAACGACGGCGCGACGCCGCAGCCCGACACCCCCGGCGAAATTCGCTGATTTATCATCCAACCGTTTATGCATGCCATGCATCCGAAGCAGATCGCTCGTCTTTTGTTCGTACTTCTCGTTTCTTTCCTGCCGGCCGGCGCAGCGTTTGGCCAGGGTGGGCCGGCCGACACGCTGATGGTGTACAAACAGGTGGAAGGGGACGACCTCGTGCTGCACGCGTTTTACCCGGACGGGCAGCACTTTTCGCCTCTGCCGGCTATCGTCTTTTATTTCGGAGGTGGCTGGAATAGCGGCTCTGTGCGACAGTTTTATCCCCACGCCAACTATTTTTCCAGACTCGGCATGGCCGCATTCGTGGCCGAGTACCGGACGCGCAATTCACACGGAACCACGCCGTTCGAGAGCGTCGAAGACGCCATGTCGTCCATGCGGTGGATCCGGTCGCATGCCGAAGCGCTGGCTGTGGATCCCGGCCGCATCGCGGCTGCCGGCGGGTCGGCCGGCGGTCACCTCGCTGCGGCGACCGCCCTGCTCGACTCCCTCGACGCCCCCGGTGAGGACCTGTCGGTCAGCCGCCGCCCCGATGCCCTGGTGCTCTTCAATCCTGTAGTAGACAACAGCCCGGACGGGTACGGCTACAATCGCATCGGGGAACGCTACAGGGCTTTTTCACCCTTGCACAATGTCGACGCCGAAGCGCCCCCGATGACGGTTTTCCTCGGCGCAAACGACGACCTGATCCCGGTCGAAACCGCAGTGGCGTTCCAGAAGGCCCTGCAGGATGCCGGCGTCCGTTGCGACCTGCACCTCTACGGAGGCCAGCCCCACGGCTTTTTTAACTACAGAAAGGGAGAAAATCCCTACTACGACGAAACGGTGCAGGCCGCCGTCGCGTTTCTACGTTCCCTGGCATTCATCGACTAAGCACGGCTTTGTTACTCAGTGATGTTACGCGAACTGTGCACAGCAGGCCGGTTTACGCGGCTTTGCACGGTTGCAAAGCTGCTCTGGCAGCACGTACGCGCATCCGGCGCGTAACATCTTTTTACTCAGTGATGTTACGCGAACTGTGCACAGCAGGCCGGTTTACGCGGCTTTGCACGGTTGCAAAGCCGCTCTGGCAGCACGTACGCGCATCCGGCGCGTAACATGTTAATCAATGCGTTCCACGTGATCCATCAGCGCGAACCCTCATGCAAACCTCCTCCCGGTACGTCGTCCCTCTATGCCTCACCCTGTTGTTGTCCCTGGCCGCCTGCGATAGCGGGTCCGAAACCCGGGTCGACCTCGGCGCCGTAGAGGGCGACTGGCAGCTCGTCGAAGACGACCCGGCCCTCAACGAGTTCGTCCGCCTGGCCGATGATTTATTCACCGTTGTGCTGACCGGCGAAGAGATCAACGGCAACCTCTGCGTGTCCATCGCCATCGAATCGTACGACTCCATCGATGACGAAATCGTGGTCATCGACCGCGACGGCAACCGGGACACGTCCATGGTGCAGCGCAACGGCGCCAATCTCATCATCAACGAACAAACGTACCAGCCGGTCGAGATCTTTCCTCCGTGCACGGCGACGCGAAGGCTCTGAGTACTCTGATCAGAGAACCGGCGTTCAGAGGGGATGCAGAATTGGGCGGCACGCATTAACTTAGTGATGTTACGCGAACTGTGCACAGCAGGCTTGTTTACGGGGCTTTGCACACGTGCAAGCCGCACTGGCAGGACGTATGCGCATCCGGCGCGTAACATCTGTAACTTATTACTGCTTTCCTTTCCTTAATGACTGCCGGACTCCGTATCCAATGAAACGCCGACAATTCGCGCAACAGCTGGCGCACACGACACTCGCTCTCCCGTTCCTTCCCGCCGTATCCAGCATTCCATGGCGGAACGCCGACCTCCACGTTTCGTGCAATCTGTATACCTGGTACTCCTATTACAACCGCGAAGGAAACGATTTTTATGCCGACATGGACGCCGGCCTCGCCGCCGTGTCGGCCAGCGGCGTCGACGGCATCGAACCCTCCCTGAGCGCGACAGCGCAGGTCGATGGGATCGCCCCCCTCCTCGAGAAATACGGCCTGGCGATGCGCTCTATATACGTGGGCACCCAGTTACACGAGCGGGACGAAGTACAGGCCAGCATCGACACCGTGCTCGCTATCGCGGAACGCTGCAAACCCCTCGGCACGACGCTTCTCGTGACCAACCCAAACCCCATCGCCTGGGGCAGCGGCGAAATCAAGACCGACGCGCAGCTGCGCGTGCAGGCCGACGCGCTGGATCGCCTCGGCGCCGCAGTGCGCGAAATGGGGCTCACCCTGGCGTATCACACGCACGACAGCGAGTTTCGGGCCGGCGCCCGCGAGTTCCATCACATGATGCTGGCAACGGACCCCCAGAACGTGACCTTCTGCCTGGACGTCCACTGGGTGTACCGCGGCGCGCTCAACTCCAACGTCGCCCTGTACGACGTCATCGACATGTACCACGACCGCATCACCGAATTACATATCCGGCAATCCAGCGACCACATCTGGACCGAGACCTTCGGCGAGGGCGATATCGACTATGCGCGCGTGGTAAACGCGCTGAAGCAGAAAGGCGTACAGCCGCTGCTCGTCCTGGAGCAGGCGGCCGAAGAAGGGACGCCGCGCACCATGAGCCCCCTGGAGGCCCACCGCGTGTCCCAGCAACAGCTGCGGGAAGTGTTTGCACCGCTGGGGTAATCCCCGAAAGGGAGTGTTAAAAAAATAGGTCAGAGGGTATGTTTTCGATTTCGGATGTGTCTATGATGATATAAGCCCGGAGCCTTCACGTCGATATCTAGCACTGTTATGCCACCTAGCCTGAAAACTGCGCCTCCGATCCAGCTGCTCTCAGCCTTCAGTTACATAGTTTTTTGTTACTTAATCTTTTGTTGCATAGTCGTTGGTCACCTTGCAGGTTGCCGCTCGGAAGATCCCGTTTCGGATGCCTTGCCGGGGAGCGCACGGTCCGAACCCGTGATCGAGGACTCCGTCAGTCCTACCCATGTTGCAGATTCCCTTCTGGCCCTGTCCGAGGAATTTACCGGGCAAGCCCGGTACGACAGCGCCCTGGTATTCGCAACGCTTGCCGGCGAGGCCTACGAGGAGTTAGGGCATAACGAGGGTCAGATTCGCAGTGCGATTGCCCGGGGGCTCGTTCTGGAAAGGTCGGGCCGGCTGGGTGAGGCGCTAGATAATCAGTTGCAAACCCTGGATCAGGCCCTGACCTGGCTGGGAGAGGAGCATCTGGCCGTTGCCGAAACGTACAACCGCCTCGCTGCCATCCACGAAGGACAGGGTAATTATTTCGAGGGATTAGATTTCAGTTTTAAAGCGCTCGAGATCCGCAAAAAGAAACTCGGGGACTCACATGTTCTCGTTGGCAAAAGCCTGAGTAACGTTGGTGTGTTATACGCGGGTCTGGGCGACTTCGACCGGGCCATTACCTATTACGAAGACGCTCTGTCGGTTATGAAAAAGGAGCTCGGGGAAAACGACCTGGAGCTCGCCTTGCTCTACAACAACATCGGAGTGGCGTTGAAAAATGTGGGAGATTACGACCGGTCGCTGGAATACCACGAGCAGGCGTTGTCGTTGAGGGAACAGGGACTGGGAGAGCGGCATCCCGCCGTGGGCGCCAGCTACTACAATATTGGCATAACCAATAGCATGAAAGGCGACTACGAGTCTGCCCTGGCGAATCATGAGACGTCGCTGAACATATGGCAGGAAGCCTTCCCGGAAGGACATCCGCTGATTGCAT
>CAZGHT010000081.1:0-1858 GCA_964525535.1 uncultured Rhodothermaceae bacterium | reverse complement strand
TTCGGACGGCTCTAAATTGCTTCTGGCAGAGGAAGCTTCCGCGGTTTACGAAGAAGCCATCGCTACGGCTCATCGACTGTATCTTTTGACGGGGGATATCCAGTACTGGGAAAAGGCCTTCTATTTCGCAGAAAAAGGGAAAGTCTCCATTCTGATCGATGCAATGAACGAGGCCGACGCCCGTCAGTTTGCCGGAATCCCCGATTCATTGCTGGGACGAGAAAAGGAGTTGCGCACGTTTCTGGCTTTTCATGACAGGAGTATCAAGGCCGAAGAAACCAGAGGCAACGAAGCCGACCATAACCGGATCGCCGGGTGGAAAAACGAGGCGTTTCTGCTGAAAAACGAATACGAGACCCTGCTGGATACGCTTGAACAGGCCTACCCGAAATATTACGAACTGAAATACTCCGATTTTACAGCCACAGTGGAGGATGTCAGGCGCTTCGTGCTGGACGAAAACGAAATATTCATAGAATACGTGGTGGGTGAAGATTCGCTCATGGTGTACACCATCACCGATGACTATCAGGCGCTTACGGTAACACCGAGAGATTCGACCCTGGAACGGATGATCGAGGACTTTCGGGACGGCATAGTCTTGCAGGACCGGCATAAATATGTCGCCAATGCAAATAAGCTGTATCGGATGCTTCTGGGGCCTGTCGAAGAAACCATTGTGCACAAGTCCGACTGGGTCATCGTGCCCGACGGCCCGTTGAATGCAGTCCCGTTTGAGGCCCTGCTCAAGGATACGGTTGCCGCGCGAGCCGACTATGACGAGATGCCGTTCCTGGTGAAGGACCACACGATTCGGTATACCTATTCAGCGACAATAGAGATCGGCAAGAAGCGAGGGGGCGAATCAGCTCGTCGTGGCGCCGATTCATCGGCCACGCGAAAAGATTTTATCGCCTTTGCTCCGGTGTTTCAAGATGGGGTGGAGCACCATGTCAGGGGGACGCGTGTTCTGGAACACGTAGCCCCGTTCCTCGTGGACGAGAGCGGCATCCATGGGCATTTGCCGCAGAGTAGATACGAGGTGAAAACGATCGCCTCGCTGTTCAAAAAGCAGTATTCCCTTTCCGAGCGCTGGTTTGGGGACCGGACCAGCGTCTTTTTGAACCAGAATGCCTCTGAACATTCGGTCAAATCGGTGAACCTGAGAGATTACCGGTACGTCCATTTCGCAACGCACGGTGTCGTCAACAAAGACGTACCCGAATTGTCCGGCATCGTACTGGCTCAGGACACCGTAGGAGGGGAGGACGGCGTTCTCCATCTGGGGGAAATTTATAATCTGGAGCTGGATGCCGACCTGGTCGTGTTGAGCGCGTGCCAGACGGGGCTCGGCAAAGTGGCGAGAGGAGAAGGTTTAATGGGGCTGACGAGAGGATTCATGTACGCCGGCACGGACGCGCTGCTGGCCAGTCTCTGGCAGGTGGAAGACCGGTCAACGCGTGAAATCATGGAGCACTATTACCGGGAGATTCTCGCTGAAACCACCCCGGCAGAAGCGCTCCGGAAGGCTAAGCTGAGGCTTCAAAACGAGCACTACCTGCTGGCCTCCCCGTATTACTGGGCCGGCTTCATCCTGATCGGAGAGTGAATGGGGCCTACCCATTTAGTGTAGTGGCCGTCTCCCAGGCAAAAAACGGGTCGAATACGGGATAATTTTGCCGTTCTCGGGGTTAATAAGTGATGATACGCAGGTTGTGCACAGCACCCTGTTTTGCCGGCTTTGAATGACTGCCTTGCAGCCGGTTTTTACCTACCTGAGCGCATTCAAAGCCGTACGGGCAAAACGATAACGCACAGATGCGTACCATCCGTTAATAAGTGATGATACGCAGGTTGT
>CAZGHT010000080.1:16087-27958 GCA_964525535.1 uncultured Rhodothermaceae bacterium | reverse complement strand
GATGCGCAACATCGGCGAAAAAGAGCGGATGCCGATGAATGTCCACACGCCCTAAAACTATCTCGCATAAAAAATGCCGGCGCCCCTGATTCGATCAGGAGCGCCGGCTTTCCGTCCACAGGCGGAGGGTCTTACTTGACAGGTGTTAACGCGCCGGATGCGCATACGTGCTGCCAGAGCGGCTTTGCATGGTTGCAAAGCCGCGTAAACCAGGCTGCTGTGCACAGTTCGCGTAACATCACTTACTTGAGGAGAATCATCCTCCGCGTCATGACCTCACCGCCAGCTTCCAATCTGTAGAGATACAGTCCGGAAGCGACAGCCATGCCGGAGCGGCTACGGCCATTCCAGGTGACTGCGTGGCGCCCTGCATTCATCGGCCCGGCGACGAGCGTCTGCACCTCCCGTCCCGTTACGTCGTACACTTTCAGAACGACGTGGCTGTTGACCGGTAAACCAAAGCGAATCGTCGTACTTGGATTGAACGGATTCGGGTAATTCTGAGCAAGCTCAAACTCATCCGGAATCTGCTCGCTTTCGACGGTTGTCGGCTCGGGTTCAGGTTCCGGCTCGGGCTCGGGCTCCTCTTCAACCTCCAGTTCGTACTCGCCCGATCCTTCAGCATCGATGATCTTGATCTTCGACACGAGGATCGAGGCCGAGCCTTGTTTACCGGCCACACTGCCCTCGGCCTCCGCGACGCCGCGTACTTCGAGGTACTGGCCTCCTTCTATGTTCGATAGCTCGAGCTGTGCGTTATCGCTGCTCAGCACCATGGTGTTCTCGTCTACCCGGTAGGAATTACCGAACATCGTGAACTCATCGCCGGAAAGCTCAGTCACCTCGCCTGAGGTCAGCGATACGTTTTGCACCTGTACGCGCTGTGCGACGATGGTACCGTTAGCCTGACCTTCTGCGATGACAGCTACCGTCTGCCCCACAGCGAGGTCTGTCACGGCGACCTCATTGCGCTCCAGGTCAAAAAACTGCGAGTCGCCGCTGAGGAAGAGGAAGATCCCCATGACTTCGAGCGTGGATTGGCTTATGGACACAATGGGGCCCTCTACACGGATATTTGCTGCTTCGCCATCCAGGGCGCGAATCCGTAAAGCCACGAGGTTGTCGCCGGCGACCAGAAGGGCGCGAATACGAACCGGTTCGCCGACGTTGTACCCGCTGAGATCGGTTGTATTCTCAGACGCATCCAGCATCTGGGTATTGGGGATTACCTGGAACCGGCGCCCCATGACCACGATCATATCTTCGAGGACGGCCTCAACGGTGCCATTGAGCACGACTTCGTCCTCGATCCGAGCCAGCACTTTCACGCTGGTCACGATCGGCTGGCCGCCCGGGCCCAGGACCATCGTCAGATTAACGGTTTGCCCTTCGACGATATCGGACGCCGTGATCTCCTGATCTTCGCTGTTGAGAAATACGGTGCTCGCATCGAAGCTGAGCGATATACCGGCCACGACCATGCCTGTGCTGCTCAATTCCGAGACCGTACCGGTCAGCTTACGATCACGAGGTTTGGCTTCGACCTCACGAGCGATCAAGGTGCCGTCAGGCAACGCAACAGCTCGCACGGCAACGCGCATACGCACCGCAAGATCTTCGAAGCCCATCTCGTTCCCGAGCGGATCCAGGAGTACGGTCTTTTCATCCACTTCAACTGGGAAGCCTTTCAGCACAAAGCCGTTATCGGTGATCGCATCAATACGACCTACCAGGCTGCGCTCGTCGAGGATGATGTCGAAGATGCGCATGAAACCGACCGGGAGCGAACCATTCACGGGTTCGAGAGCCACCAGCTCCACGTTGTTACCCTCCTGGACAGACGAAGCTTCGATGCGCTGATTGTTTCCGTCCAGAACGAACGTGTCGTCTCCAACGGCGAACGGAATGCCGCCGATCTCGAATGTATTCGCCTGCACATTAGCTACCGCACCGATCACTTCGATGGATCGCGACTCGTCGATGCCGAAAAGTTTGACATTGCGCGCCATCAGTTCACCCTCGGCACTCGTTTCACCGACGATTTCGACGAGAACGCCGGGAAACAGATCCTCCAGCTGGATCCGACCGATGTCGGGGGCGCCCACAAAGGTCTCTTCTGTGACGTCAAAGTGGATACCTTGAACGGTTATGCCTTCCGAGTCCGTCTCCGTGATCGTGCCGAAGACTTTGAGCTCGAGTTTCTCAGGAATCCTGAGTTCTACACGGAAGCCCTCGATCCGGCCGTCCTCATGCAGCCACCCCCAGACCGAGACCTGCCGCCCTTCCTTCAACGCATCGAAGCGAATGGGCTCGTAATTGTCTCCTACGATTTCGGCGTGATCGCTCAGCTCGATCTCATGCTGACGAACGACGAGAATACGTGCTCCAGATTCCAGCCCTGCAATGCGGCCTGAGATCCGGATGCTGCGGTCTTCATTGCCCGTCGCTACTGAGATCCAGAACGCCGAATAATCGCCCGAGCCGTCAGGCACACCGCCAACACGGACCACCTGTCCAACGGCGAGATCCTTGAAGGAAAGGAATCCACCCTGACCATCGTCGAGATGCGTCTGATTCGTTTTCTTGAACGTAAAGCCACGTACGACGATTTCGTTTTCTGTCCTGGCCTCGATCCGGCCGCTGATCTCGAGTTCAGTACCCCCAGCGCTGGAACGCACTTCGACGCGGTGCGCCTGGATGGTGCTTTCGAGCTCGTAACCGCCAAACACGCGGACGTTGAGCCCTTCGCCCAGATCGCCAAACCGGATCAATTCGAAGTTCGCGCCGACTACTTCGACCCAGTCTTCGACGTACACCGAGTGGCCCTGTACCATCAGGGTGCGGCCGGAATAATCGATCGCTTCAATCTTGCCGCTGATGTTAATATGACGATCCTGGGTGCTAACTCCCACATGAATGAAGCGTGCTGCCAGGAGCCCGTCCGGCGTCGGCGAACCGATGACATTCACCAGCGTCCCTACTTCGAGTTCGCTCTTCTCGACCGGATACCCGTTCTGATCTTGAATTTCCGCATCACCAACGATGTGAAAATCAAAATCGCGCACCGTGATCACATCACCTTCGAGGGCCGCAATGGCCCCCCGGAACTCGATCTCTTCGAGCTGCGATTTTTCGGCTTCGACCTGGTGCGCGTTGAGGTTGCCCGCATCGTCCAAACCGCCGAATACGGATACAATCTGGCCGACCTCCAGCACGTCGAATGGGATGGGCTCATAACCAGGCCCGACGATCATGGTTTCTTCTGTGAGCACGACCGTGCGATCCTGCATGACAAAGCTGTCCGTCAACAGCTCCTGGATAGCTCCTCTCATGCGGACGTTTTCGTAGTCTTCCTGATTGTCGACGTATATTTTCGCGATGAGCAATACGCCGTTCTCGTCTGGCTTGGCGACGAGGCCGACAAACATGCCGGCTTCGAGATCGGCCGGAAGAACTTCGCTTCCTTCGGAGCCAAAGATGTACGTCCCTTCTGTGATGACGTATTCACGCCCATTGATTTCCAGAAGGTCGCCATTAATCGCCCCGATCGGGCCCCGAACTTCGATTTCGCTGAAATCGGTGCCCCGAACTTCGACCGACTGGGCCTCCAGCGGCCCCTCGGCCAGCAGTTCCCCGGATACCACTACGGTCTGGCCGACTTCGATTTCTGCCAGAGCAATAGGCTGATAGGCTTCGTCGAGGAAGCTCGTAGCCTCGGTTGTGGTCACGACGAGTTGCTGCACGTGCAGTTCAGCGCCTTCAACAGCATTGACTTTGCCGTACAACCATGCCCAGACGTGATTTCCGGGCACGAACAGGTGCGTGGCGCGGAGTACTCCTTCGTCGGTTTTTTCGCCGTTCACGAACACTTCTTGCCCGACGGAGAGATCGCTCAAGGCCAGCTCTTCACCGTCTTCGTTTTCGATTCCGGTGACCTCATCGACGGCAAATACGGTTCCCCCGACGACGACGACACCCGATTGAATCGATTCTATTGTAGCCCAGAACTCAATGAACGTCCGGACTTCAGACCGCAACTCGATCTGATGAGCCTGAACAGAACCGTCTACCAGCAGGTCGCCCTGGACTTCAACCCCCTGCCCGACCGCCAGCGCGAGCAACTCAATGGATTCGAAGCTTTCGTTCTGCAGCGACGTCTCAGGCGTAACTTGCACCAGACGGCCATCGATGGTCAGCGATTCACCATTTACGGCCTCGATGCTGCCGCCCAATCGAACCCACCCCTGGTTCTGGTGTACGTGGATCACAGTAGCTTTGTACTCCCCGTCCTCGCCCAGAACGCCAAACACATCAACGGGTACACCTGCTTCCAGGCTGCTGAAATCAGAGGCTACCCCCGCGAACTTGCCGGCAGCCGCTCGACGCAGCATCGCCCCTTCGTACTTGAATGTTTTGGCCGGAGAACCGGGCTCTTCCGTCATTGCCGGTTCTTCTCCATCGACCATCACCTGGGTGAAGGCTTCAATAGACAGAGAGACGCCGCCGATGGTCAGGTAGGAGCCGTCGAACGACTCTACCCGCCCAGAAAGCTGAATCTCTTCACGATCCGTCCCTTTGAACTCGACAAAATCGGCACGAATGAGGTCGGTCTCGACGTACTCACCGAAAATGTCCACATTGAGCCCGTCAACGAGTTCCTCCGGACCAACCCTCATGTATTCAGCATTGAAAAATTCCGTCGTCTCTGTAAAGACGATTTGTTTTCCCCAGAGGGTCATGCCTGTAGAGCTGGCATTTTCCACGGTGCCGCTTATTCGAACTTGACTGCCCGGCTGGCGAGGCACGAATACCCAGTCAGCCATCAAAGCGCCAGACTCGTCGAGAACACCGGAGATTGAAACCAGCAGGCCGGGCGCGAGATCAGCCGGCGACCCTTCTTCGGCGCGATCTTCGCCTTCATTAAACACCTTTACGTGGGACCCCAGCGTGAAGGTCACGCCGCCCACCTGCACCAGATCGCCGTTGAGTTCTTCGATGACTCCCCAGACTTCGAACTCTTCGCGCGACGCGTTCGACAACATGATATCAAAGGCCCCGATCGTTCCGTCGTCGTAGAAGTTGCCATACACCTCGACCGCTGTGCCGTCGGTCAGTTCGCTACGATCGATAGGCTGGAAAAAGTGATCACGAAACTGCGTTTCTGTCTTGATTTTGACCGTCTGCCCGAACACCGTCATCGACTCATTCGTGATGTTCTCTGCAAGGCCCCTCAGGCGTACTGCCTGGTCGAACCCTTGCGGGATATGGACAAAGTCGATCACACGCTCGCCGGCTTCATCAGGCACACTGATTACCTCAACCAGCTGGCCGACAGATAGCTCATCGAAAGATCCCTGTTCGCCGGGGCCTTTTTCGATGCGCGAATGTTCGCCAATCGTGAAGTCGACGTCCCAGACACTGAGGGTGGTCCCACCGAGTGCCGTAATAGGACCAAAGAGCACGTACTCATCGCGCTCATCGCGTCGATACTCGACGTGATGAGCCTGGACGACGCCTTCGTCCAGAAATTCTCCAAATACGAGTATCGTCTGCCCCTCGACGAGTTCATCGAAAGGAATCTCTTCGAAGTTCTCGTTGAACAGATGTGTATAATCGGTAACCAGAACCGACCAGCCCAGCAGGGTGAAGCCCTCCTCTGTGATCTCCTCCACGGCGCCCCCCAGTCGTACGCCGTTGTCTACAGCGCTCTCGATCACAATGCGCTCGGCAAAATGCCCTCCGGTGGGTCGTACTACACTAAAGACTCGCACCACCAGCCCCGGGTCGATCTCATTGAGTGACGCTTTACGGGGTTCCGTACCGGCATCAACCGGCTTCGGGGCCCGATCCTCAGGGTATTCGATGGACGTCGAGGGTTCGATCACAAATCTGAACCCTTGCACCGTGATGTGATCTTCTTTGACGTCTTCAACGCGCCCCCTTACTTCGAGCTCGTCACGCACCCCTTGTTTTAATTGCACGAAGTGCGCTTCAATGCTTTCGTCATCAAGAAAAGCCCCGTACACACGAATCAATCGACCTGTCAACCACTCTGGTACCGTGGCCTGCCCTGCCGGCTCCTGCGAGTTCTCGATGAACGTCGATTCGTTTACCACGACTTTTCGGCCCAGCACGACAAACGCATTCTCACCTGTATCCACGCTTTCGACACGGCCGGTGAGGGTAACATGGCTGGGCACTTCAGCCGGCCCGATGATCTCGACCTCACGAGCGAAAAAATCACCGCTTTCTGTTTGTTCGACGCGAGCACGTACGAGGAAATCGACCTGTACGTCTTCGTAGCTGGCCGGGATGGGCTCTCCATGATCAGGGGGAGGGGGAGGAGCACCGTTATCAGCGTGTTCAACGTGGTGATGAGGCTGAAAATAGTAGGCCGTCTCTTCTGATACGTTAAACGCATACCCTTTCAGCACAAAAGCCCCCGGGGTTTTCGATTCGACGACAGCACGCACTTCGAAACCGACAAAATCATCGGCCTGGCCGATATTGACGAGCACCTTCGTTTCGAACCGGTTGCCGGCATCGTCCTCGATCAGTCCTATCAACGTCCACAGGTGGTCTTTGAGATCCAGTTCGGATACAGCAAACTCGGCCGAATAGGTCCCATTGAAGTGATTCTCGAAGGTTCCCTCGTATCCGACCTCATCAGACCGTGAGATCAGCTGAAACTCGCTGATGCGAACACTGGAGAATTCAACGTCACTCGACGCTACCTGCAAGTAGACTGTATCGGTAATGTCAAATTCGCGATCCTCCGTAGCAAAATCTGGATTCTTGGATAATATCAGGCCGTCTTGTGCTTGCGTACTCGAAATGCCCATGGTAAAGCATGCGAGGAGCATCACAATCCACCTGAAATAAGATGAATGGGTGTTGTATTTCATTGTATTGGCTTGCAAAATTAAGTTCGCAGGGCGGCATAAATGCTAGTTTGAGGATCGACCTAAACGCGGCCATCTTAAACCGTCCAGAGAACCCCTGGAGGCGAACTTTGCATGCCAGTACCCCCCATGTAGCGACATCATGGGGTAAGAGATGTGATGTAGTAGAGGGGAACCCGTTATCTGACGAGCACCAGGTGTCGGGTTTCCAACACGTTCCCCATCTGCGCAGAATAGAGATATATACCCGAAGCGAGAGGCCGTCCGGTTTCGCTTTGGCCGTTCCACTCGAAGACATGCCGGCCGGGCGAGAGAAAACGATCAGTTATCCGACGCACTTCTTGCCCCAACAGAGAGTAGATGGACAGCTGCACGTGACCTGCTTCGTGAACGTCGATGCTGAATTTCGTGAAATCGGAGAACGGATTCGGATAATTACGATCTATCGAAAAGGGAGCTTTCTTCCGGGTCAGTCGGGGGAGGTCTTCGAGCGCCGTAGAGACGACCGCTTCCCCGAGTATTTTTACACTCGTGATCCGCAGATCGGGCTCCTGGCCGGGTTCTCCGAATTCCATAGCACGAGCCTGTACATATAATCCGGATCGAAGAACGCTAGCGCCGAGTACTTCGTTTCGTTCGCCCACGACGATCAGGCCGGCTGCGTCGAGCGCATAGGTTTTTCCCAGAAGGGTTATCTGGGTCTCCGATACATCAGCGATTGCAGCGCTTAGCAGGGCTACATCCCTGACTCGTACTCTTCGCGCTATTCGCTCTCCTGCGAGATCTACTTCAGCGTAGAGATCAACGGTCACTCCCACTGATAGGGCACTCAGATCGAGCGACTCTCCGTTGCGATCGAGAATCTCCACGTCAACATCCACCGGGTGAGATACGCCCACCACTTCAAGCGAATCCGCCTGAACCCGGTTAATCGGCCCGCTGACCAGCACGTTTGTCAGGAAGGTAGCGCTGGATGTTATCTCGAGAGCCAGCAGCACGTCGCCCGGCAAGAGATCAGCCCGAACGAACACGCCGGCGTTAACGGCAAGGTCCTCCGGATCGATCTCGTTACCGCTCTCCCCTACGACACGGGTGTTGGAAGTAACGACCAGTTTCCGTCCGGCTACAGTAATCGATTCCGCTTCGACCTGCTCCAGGCTGCCTGAGAGAAACACTTCGTCTTCGATTTGCGAACGCAGACGCACTTCGAACGCAGTCGGGGACGCACCGTCGTTATCCGTCAGACCCATATGTACGATGTCGCCCACCTCCAGGTCCGAACGCGAAATCGGTATCCCGCTGGAATCCAGAATCCTGGTCTGGGCCGTGACGAGGACGTTGATCTCAGCGACGCGTACGACTTCACCATCGAGTGCCCGGATCGTACCCGAGACCGCTTCAGGAAAACGATCTCCTACAACTACCGATCTGGCAGTGAACGAAGGACCGTCCCTGTATAAGGCCTCGACCGTGACCCGATCGTTGACCCGCAACGATTCGAACGGCAGAAGCTCACCTTTATTGTTTTGAATCCGTGTTTCTTCGTCGACGAAGAAGAAAGAGCCGTTGAGTTCGAAACGGTCCGCAGACCGGCCTTCTACAATGCCGGCTGCCTCAATCTGATTGTCCACATCGTCGAGAACGGCGACTTTCGAGGCGAGGTAAAAACGTTCGAGGGACGCGCCCTGTTGGGCTTCGTCTACTCCCCAGAAGTCTCCATCGACCGCCAGCATAGTGCCCGCAGGCAACTGGTCCAGGGTTATGGGGGAACCTGCAAATCCCACAATATCGGTGTCTTCGTCGACGATGAACGGGACCCTCCCTATGCGAATCAGCTCCTCACCCACAAACTCGGCAGGACCCGCCACCGACGCCTCGAAAGGCTCAAGCTGAACCACTGATGCGTTCAGGGCATTGGCACCGATGTCCGTCCCTCTGACCCGGGCATACATTCCAGTTGTGAGCTCCGACACATCCAGAAGGCTACCAATGCTGCTCCGGAAAAGTGTTGCTTCGCCCACGTCGAAATCAACTCCACCGAGATATATCGTTTCCGTTTCGTACTCCAAAATACGACCTGAAGCTTCTATTTTGCCCCGACCGTCCATGGTCAGCTGTATCAATACAGCACTGAGTTCGTTGGTCGAAGGGTTGCGAATCCCGTATACCGTCACATCGCGGCCCTCACTCAGGAAGCTCGCGGGAATGCGCTGCCCATTCTCGTCTACCACCCGCGTTTCTTCCTGAACCAAAAAGGTACGCCCCTGAACCACGACGACGCCGTCGAGAACCTGATCGATCGTACTCTGCACCCATATGGATTCCTCCGCCCCCGATTGTTGCTGGATTGTACTGGCGAGGGGCAGTGCTGTGGCCCCCAGGAACGCCCTGATCTCTACGAATTCCCCGGCCTGCACCTGTGAAAAGGGCCTCTCTAGCCCGATCGAATCGTAGACGACCGTTTGCTCAGACACGTCAAATAAAGTACCCTGGACTACGAGAGCGTTTCCATTCGTCGAAGAAACGGCACCCCTCAAGACCAGTTCAGGACGGTCTTCGTCCAACTGGACAATCAAAAGCGCTGTTTGCGAGTCTGGTACGGATGAAGCAGAGAATACGCGAACGAGGTCACCGGCACTCAAATCGCTGAAGTCGATGGCATCTTCTTCCAGGCCCACGATCCGTGTATCAGCTGTAATATCGATCTCCAAATCCTCTACTTCGACGAGGGCTTCAGACAGTTCGTCAATTCTTCCTGTGACTGTCAACGATTCGAAAGAAACAGGCCTTTTCAAACCGATGTGCAAGGCAACGGCCGAGGTTATAGTATCATTGAAAAACTCGATTCCGATTTCAATCAGATCTCCTATCGCGAGGTTTTCAAGCTCTATGGGTTCTCCTTCGAAGTTCTCGAACTCTGTGTTATCGGTAATCAATATGGGTAAGCCGGCTACTACGAGGCGATCCACATTTATCGACTCGATGACGCCTATCACGTCGTATTGGGAAGTGCCGCCTGCCGGTTCACCGACTGAGATCACGGTTTTTCCGCCAAACCGGTTGCCAAATTCGTCTTCTACTCGCCCTTGCCACACCCATACGTTGTCCTCAGGGAAGCTGTTCAGATCGACCTCGGCCAGGTATGTACCATCGAACGTGTTTGTCAGGGTTGCGCTGAGCCGGCGTGGATCAGCAGGATCGGCACCGACCGGTGCAAGACTGAACTCGTTACGCGACAGGCGAGCGAAATCCACGGCCTGTGTTTCGATCTTGATATGCAGGACATCGCTTCTTTCGAAGGAACGATCCTGAGATGAAAAGTCCGAACTTCGAGAAAGCACAAACGTCCCTGCCTGATCACTCGAGGATAAGCTCTGCCCATGTATCGCATCCACGGTAGAAAAGAGGATCGCGATCATGAGAACATTGACCGGAGACTTTATAACGAGCCTTAACATGAGGGTCTTATGAAATTCATAGAGACGTAGGGAGGAGACAGCCTTCAGTTCAGGGTGTAATTCGCAGGTATGCGCAAAGTAAATGCCGCGCTCGCGGCGAGACGACCTTATACCTCGTCCCATGCCCTCGTGATGCAACATATCCCACTCCTATTCGCCCCTTTGAAAGGGCCGGAGGGCCTTGCGCCAGCCGGCGTTAATCAGAGTACGATCCAGAAAGACAACCATTTCTATAACACCGATGTAAAATTCATAGACACTTTCTAAGTGATGTTACGCAGGTTGTGCATAGCAGCCTGGTTTGCCGGCTTTGAATGACTGCCTTGCAGCCGGTTTTTACCTATATGCGCGCTTTCAAAGCCGTCCGGGCAAAACGATTACGCACAGATGCGTAACATCCGTTTCTAAGTGATGTTACGCAGGTTGTGCACAGCAGCCTGGTTTACGCGGCTTTGTACATGTGCAAAGCCGCTCTGGCAGGACCTATGCGCATCCGGCGCGTAACATCTGTTTCTACGTTGCACGCTTTGCAAGGGGGCTACGGCAATTCGAAGGTACATCCGGCGCAATCCATCTACAATTATCCATCTGCGATCAACCATCTGCCGTTAATAGCGCTAAAACGTCCACGTCACGCTGAACTGCAGCGGAAAGACAGCGAGCTTTTGCTCCACAGGTGCGGCACTGGCGGTCAGGGCCAAACCAGTCTGCTCCTGAATCAGGAGCGCATCTAAATAGCTAAACACCCACACGCCGGCCGCTGCCCACAGCAACACAGTTCGCGTTTTATGCAACCGGTTGTACCGATCGTATCGAGCCGAAATATCTTCAGGCAAACGAGCCTCTCGATACTCAGCCCGCGCATCGAGTCGGTACACGTGCACAACGGCTGCGGCAGTAACGGTGCTCGTCCATAGACCGGTCAATGCCCATCCTTTCTTACGATCGCCTCTGTAGAATTGCCCCCAGCCGGGAAGCAACAAGGAGCGGATGGCAGCCTTCGGCCTCGAATCTTCCACAAAAATATACCGGACGGACTCATCCACTTCGGCTCCAGGGGCGTCCTCCTGGTCTGCTGTCGCTTTGACCCCTTCGAAAAAATCGCGCACCTTGGGAGACACGAGGACCGGGTCGAGTTCCAGGGAAGGTTGAAGGGAGAGGGCCGCACGAAACTGGTCTTTCGAGGCTGCCTGCTCGTTTCGAGCATACTTCACCAACGCAAGCAGTATATGCACTTCGACCAGCTCTTCCACGGAATATCGATCGAAAGAGGACATTACATCGCCGGCCAGGGCTTCGACACGATCGTAGTTCAACGCCTGATAGGCCTGCCGGATATCGCTAACGATGCCCTTATCAACCGGCTGACCGTGGACGGATGCGTCTGGCATTAAAGCCAACGCTGCACACAGCAGAAAAACGCCTCCCGTAGCACGAGAAACGTGATACAGGAGAGAACGCCATATATCGACCCATTCAGGTTCAGGCATGCGACTTATGACATTTCGGTC
>CAZGHT010000080.1:0-15987 GCA_964525535.1 uncultured Rhodothermaceae bacterium | reverse complement strand
CTTATGACATTTCGGTCAAATTGAAGCGGACCGTTTTCTGTTCACCCGCTGTTATCTCTACCTCAGCTGAAAACGAGCCCAGCGTTGGGTGCACCATAGTGAGCGTATGTTTTCCCGGAGCCACGATCAACGGACGACTCAGCGGCGTCTCGTCGTGATACTCTTCGTTTACATATACCTTTGCGAAGGGGTAGACCTCTACTTGAAGCCTGCCCACGAGAGACCACAAGGAAACCTCTAGCGGAGTATCCCCTCCCGGCATCACGTCGACGAGCGTCTCGAAAGGCGGAAAATCCGGGTTGACGAGCGTTATCCGATAACTCCCAGCCCCAACAACCATGGGTAAGGGTGTTACGCCCACCGAGTCTCCCTCAAAATATACAACCGCCCACGGTACTGCGTCGACATGCACCCTTCCAGCCTGCTGAGAGATATCTTCGGATAATACAACCACGCTGTCCATCGGAGGATTTGGCGAGGCCGGGGAGAGGTGTTCCACCGAGTCGCTCGCCGCTTCCTCAATCTTCGCAGTGCCTGCCCTGCTGTCATCGCGCGGAGGCATCCTTTGATCGACCTCCTCACCCCTTTTTGGCGCCGCAGCTTCACCTGCCCCTTCGGCCGGTGCGGTCCGGGCTTCCTCTCCCTCTGACGAAGAGCCGGAGGGGACTGTCGAGACGCCACGCCCCCCAAATTGCCCGTCTTTACCGAAGAAAAAACTGCCCGTGACGCTGAAGCCCACCCCAAGAAATAACACAAGGGCGATAAAAGACACAACTCGAGACCGGTTTATGATCGACGTTCCTGGTTTGCCGGCCCCGGTAGATTTGTTCGCGGCTTTTCGAGCTGGGGGACGCGTCTTGGCCCGGCTGGGTGTCGTTGCTCTGACGGATAGGCTCGACCGTCTGATAGTACTTTTGTATTCGTCCGGGTTTTGCAGGTATTTTTGCATCTCGCTGGCCTTGCCGATGATATCGCTACCGAGCACTTTCCGGGTTGCTGCCAGATCGGCGAGGAGCACCCTGCAATCCTGGTACCTTTGCTGGCTTTTTTTCCTGAGCAATTGCAGGCAAATCCTTCGCAACTGCGGGAAAATTGATTCGTCCTCCTGTAATAAGGGGGATGGGTCGTGATTCAGCACCGCATCGAACAATTCGCTGGATGACCGGCCTTTGAAGGCTTGTTTCCCCGTGAGCATCTCGAAGAAGGTGGCTCCGAGGGAGAACAGATCGGACGCAGGACCCGGAGGATCGCCGAGGATCAATTCGGGGGCGAGATAGGCCAGCGTTCCCCTGACCTGGTTCGACTCGTCCCTGTCGTTGACAAACGACGCCATTCCGAAGTCCGTCAATTTGACTTCGCCGGACCGGGCGATCAACAGGTTTGAGGGTTTGATATCTCGATGAAGCACCTTCTGGTCGTGAGCGGCCTTGAGCCCTTTTACGGCTTCGAACAACACATAGGTCGCCAGATGTATCGGAAGTGCTCGATCCTCGATCAGGGCATCGAGTGATACTCCTTCGACAAATTCGGTGGCGATGTACGTAGTCTGCCCCTCAATTCCGTAGGAATAGATAGACACGATATTGGGATGCTGTACTCGGGCAGCCAGGCGGGCTTCCTCCTGGAAGCGACGCGCGATGCCCTCGTCCTGGCTAAACTCTGGATGCAACACCTTCAATAAGACGAACCGGTCCAGCGACTTCTGAAATCCTTTGTAGACCGTAGTCGTCGTGCCTCGATGCAACTCCGCATAAGGCTGTATGTCTGCTATGATTTCTGGGCTTCCCATTCTTTCAGTTTGTAATGAAGCCAACTGCGAGAAACGCCCAGGACACGGGCCGATTCCGATATATTTCCATCCATCTCTTCGAGGGTTTTTTCGGTGAGCCTCCGTTCTGCCTCCTTGAGGGTGATACCGGGCTCTACCGCGCTCTGGTTGTCCCGGGCCGGTAATTGAAGGTCATCGACCTTGATGAGCGCCTCTGAAGCCAGCACGACGGCTCTTCGTATGGTATTTTCGAGCTCTCGTACGTTACCCGGCCACGAATATCGTTCCAGCACGGATAAGGCCTCAGGCTGAAATCCTTTCACATAACTACGCTGGTTTACAGCATACCGGTCCAGAAAGTGATTTGCCAGTACGGGGATGTCTACTTTTCGGTGCCGCAGGGGAGGTAACGTAAGCGAAATGGTGTTGAGCCGGTAGTAGAGATCTTCCCTGAACTCGCCGGCCTTGATCAATTCTCGCAAAGGCTTGTTCGTGGCAGAGATAACGCGCACGTCGACCCGCCGGGTTTTGTTTTCCCCCACTCGCTTGACCTCTCCTTCCTGCAGCACCCGTAATAGTGCAGTCTGGATGCGAGGCGTCAAATCACCGACTTCATCCAGGAAGATCGTACCTTCGTGCGCCGATTCGAACAGGCCGACTTTGTCGGACGTAGCGCCCGTGAATGCCCCCTTCTTATGGCCGAACAGTTCGCTCTCCAGAAGGCTGTCCGGCAGCGATCCACAGAACAGCGTAATCAGCGGTTTGTCTTTGCGAAGCCCATTGTAGTGCATCGCCCGAGCCACGAGTTCTTTACCCGTGCCACTTTCTCCCTCGATCAGCATCGTAGCATCCGTATCGAGTACGCGAGACATTGTGTGAAATACTTGCTGCATCTTCGGGCTCTGGCCTACTATCTCCTCGAAACCATGGATGCGTTTGATCTCTCGTTTGAGGCGTCTGTTTTCGTCACGGAGAGACTGATGGAGCCTCCTGTTTTCGATGGCGATGGCTGCCTGGTTGGCAAATGCCGTAAGAAAGGGCAGATTCTCGCTCGTGAACCGGCCGCGATGCTGCAGGCTGTCAAGATAAATGGCGCCGATCTGGCGATCCCGAATCCGTAAAGGCATACAGGCGATGGACTGGATGTTTTGTATGACGATGCTTTCGGACGTGCCGAACTGCTGATCATCCAGGGCTTCGAAAAGCAATACCGGTTTGCCGCGTTCCAATACGTCTGTCACAATGCTCGTCGAAAATTCCACGAGATCAGGCATGTGGCGTTCGGAAACGTTCCGACTCGCACGAACGGAAAAACCGAGCGGCTCCTCCTCATCCTGTATGAGTACAAACCCTCGTTCTGCCTCGAGCGTATCCATCGCAATCTCGAGAATCTGTTCCAGAAGTAACGAGGGATCCTGGATCGAGTTGATGGTAAGCGATATCTCGGAGAGAGCCTCCAGCGGCGTTTGCTTTTGCTGCTTGTTCGGTGCTGCCACAGGGCATCGGGTTTTATGAGTTACATTGCGCGAACTGTACACAACAGCCTGGTTCTCACGGCTTTGCCTGAGTGCAGAGCCGCTCTGTCAGGACCTGTGCGCATACGGCGCGTAACCTCTGTTTACAGGTCGAAACGAATGGCGAAGCCGGCCTCTCTCGAACGACTCGAGTTGCCGAATCGATCGACCAGGGATACCGTCCACAGGTAATTTCCTTCGGGGAGCGGCACATCTACGCGGATGCTCCCTTCCCGGGTGTCGCTGCATACATCCTGTGGATCCCGGCCTTCCATGGTCGTGATCGTGTTGCGGACGATGTCATCTGTTCTGACTACCTCTATCGAATACGAAAAGTCATAAGGGACTTCTTCGCAGCGCCAGACAAGCACAGGTTGCGCCAATGAATCGACAGTGCCGGCCTTGGGCTCAATGACAACTGGCGTTTCCTCGATGATTCGCGACACCTGCACGGGGGCAGACGCAACTACGTCTGAAAAGCGATCTCGGGCAAAAAAGAGGATCTGCCGGCCTATCACGTCATGGATAGACCGCCCTGACAAATCTTCTTCCTGAAGCAACGCACTATACTCGCCAGTAGCCCCTGAGAAATGCAACGTATCGACCAACCCCCACGAAGGAATTTCAAACCAGATCCGGCTCAGGTCGAGGAGTCCATCGATATCATTGGCTTGTACCGCGAAATCCAGCAGGAAAAACTCGGTCGGCGGCGGCCAGACTCGACTGATATGAGCCGATGTCGCGGATATCCGCTCAAAGAAAGGGACCCCGTTCAACACTACGTCTTTCGTTGTCGTCTCGAACACGGACACGCTTATTGTATCGTCCGAGGAAACGTACCCTTCTTTGGAAACCCGGATCCAGTAGGTTCCTGGCTGTATCCCTTCCAGTGCGTACCGTCCGGCTACGTCCGTCTCTGTCAGGAACGAAAGCCCTGCCGATGACTCTTCGCTTAGAATATCCACCCGGGCCCCACGTACCGGAGCACGAGCTCTATCGGTGACGGCCCCCGAAACGGCGCCCCGGGCTACGAAACCTTCCGACTCAGGGTCAAAGGGGTTGTCTCTCGGCGCGTCTTCGACACACCCGAACAGGCTGATTCCGAGAAGGACGACGCTAAGAATGACCAGAACATCTGTCGTAATGCAAGACACCGCGGATATCTTCGTGGCTGGTTGCATGATGCACTGATGCGTTTGCTCGTTGGAAGCTAGGGCGTGTGGACATTTAGCGGCGGCCAGCGCTTTTTTGAGGGATGTTGAGCAGATCAAGGCGCATTCCGAGACGCGATGCGGGGTATCTCGCGGGGAATGGTACGCAGCGATGCACAACATTGGCGAAAAAGAGCGGATGCAGATGAATGTCCACACGCCCTAGAGAACCAGTACGTTTTTCACCTTTGCCCCGCGCACATCTTCGTCCAGATCTACCGGTTGCCGAAAGGGTTTCCGCTCGCCGGCAGACAGGTCGCTGATTGTAACGCTCATACTCGAAACGCGCCGGTTATTGCCGTCGAACAGGGATATCTGCACCTGTGCGTGCCGTACCAGGCGCCCTGAAGGATTATAGAGCGTTCCTGTAACTACACGCGCTCCTCCGGGGAGCAGCGAGTATTTCAAATCTTCGACTTCCAGAGGAATGCGCTCTGTATCTGTACGATTGCCCTGGCAGGCCGCCAGCGTCGTCATGCAAATGAGACATACCATCAAATAAGCGGTCAAATATTTCAAAATGAATGTACTTACTATGGGTGAATACGAAGAGATAGAGCTTCAAAACGATCTATTAAACAGATGATTCGGTACTCGCCTGCACCGGCCGGGCGCATTACAGGCGCCGGTGTACACCCGGGCCTGCGTTTCATGTATTACCCGGCCGACCCGCATCGTACGCAAACGATGCATGAAGAGACGGCGTTAGTGATGTTACGCGAACTGTGCACAGCAGCCTGGTTTACGCGGCTTTGCAACCGTGCAAAGCCGCTCTGGCAGCACGGATGCGCATCCGGCGCGTAACATCTGGGCGTTATGTACATGATTAGCTCGCTACACGAAAGTTCCGCATCGGCGGCCAGACAGGGCACGGCCCGCGATCAATCCTTCAAGTCCTCTAGATTAGACACGAGCAGGTCCAGCTCGCTTTCCGTTTGTTTAGCTTTCTCGCGCTCTTTGGCGACGACCGCTTCGGGAGCGTTGGTCACGAATTGCTCGTTGCGAAGCTTTCGTCGAACGGACTCCAGGTACTTCGACTTTTCGTCGATCGCTTTTTGCAGTCGCTCTCGTTCAACGGCGAGATCGATCATACCGGCCAACGGGATAAACACCTCGTGTTCACCGGCAATGACCGAGGCGCTCGCTTTCGGTTTGCTCTGCCCCGTGCCAACCTGGAGTTCAGTCACCCTGGCCAGCCTGGCAAAGTAGTACTCATTTGCCTTGACCGCGTCCATCAGGCCATTCGAATCGGCGGGGAGATTCAGAATCGCCCGGATCTCCTTGCCCGGGGAGACACCATACCGGCTCTTCACATTCCGGATGCCCGAGATCAACTCTTGCATGAGCCCGAGAATACGGACCGCTTCGGCATCGATCTCCTGAGGAACGCTCTCCGGCCAGCTCTGCATCATGCACGAAGCTCCATGCTCTCGGGGACGCACCTTCCACCAGAGCTCTTCTGTAATAAAGGGCATGAAGGGATGCAGCATGAGAAGCATTTTTTCGAAGAGTTCTGCAGCCAGTGCGATGGTATCGTCCCCCATCGGCGCATTGTTGGTGGGTTTAATGAGCTCCAGATACCAATCGCAATAATCTCCCCAGAACAGGGTATAAATCCGCCCCAACGCTTCATTGAGCCGGTACCGCTGAAAATCGTCATCGATGTCGAGGAGGGTCTGGTTGAGGCGGGTGACCATCCATTTCTCGACCAGTTCGAGCTCTTCGAAGGAACGTGTGCGTGTATAGGACCGGCCTTCATCCATAAATTGTCCGAATACGTTAAACGCATTCCAGATTTTATTGGCGAAGTTACGGCCCATGTCGAACTTGGAGGGGTCCAGTTTAATATCCTGCCCCTGCGCGCACAAAATCGTCAGGGAGAACCGTACGGCATCAGCTCCGTATTGATCGACCATATCGAGCGGATCAATCCCGTTTCCGAGGCTTTTGGACATCCACCGACCCTGCTTGTCTTTGATCATTCCCGTGATGAAGATGTCGCGATAGGGCACCTGGCCGCGCACGTAGAGCCCGGCCATGATCATACGGGCGATCCAGAAGAACAAAATATCGTACCCGGATACCAGCACGTCGCCGGGATAAAAGTAGGCCAGATCCTGCTGGGTGCGCTCGTCTTCGTCGGGCCATCCGAGCGTAGCGAAAGGCCACAACCAGGATGAAAACCAGGTGTCGAGCACGTCTTCATCCTGAACCATCCCGGGCTCGGGCTGGTCGACCGCAACGACAAAGGGGCGATCTTCATCAATGTCGCCCTGTTCATTCGTATAATACCAGACGGGGATACGATGCCCCCACCACAACTGGCGACTTATGACCCAGTCCCGGATATTCTCCAGCCATCGGTAATATTCGTTTTCCCAGCGCTTCGGGTGGAAGGTTACGGTCCCGTCCTTGACCACCTCGAGCGCGGGCCTGGCCAGGGGCTCCATGCTAACGAACCACTGCCTCGAAATTAACGGTTCTATGATGGCCTTCGATCGTTTGGAGATCGGTACCGCGTGGCGATAGTCTTCCACCTTGACGAGCAACCCCTGCTCGTCGAGCACATCGACGATCTTCTTACGGGCTTCGAAGCGATCGAGGCCGGCAAACTCCCCTCCATTCTCGTTGATCGTCGCATCGATGTTCATGACGTTGACGATGTCCAGATCGTGTTTTTTGCCGATTTCGAAGTCATTCTTGTCGTGAGCCGGAGTTATCTTCAGGGCGCCGGCGCCAAAGTCGCTCTTGACATACTCGTCGGCGATAATCGGGATGGCCCGCCCTATGAGGGGCAACAAGACCTTCTTGCCGACATGCGCCGTGTACCGTTCATCGTCAGGATGGACAGCGATTGCGGTATCCCCCAGCATGGTTTCCGGGCGAGTTGTAGCAATCGTAACAAACCCGGATCCGTCCTCGAAGGGATATTTGATATACCACAGGTGTCCGTTGCGCTCTTCGTTGTCGACCTCCTCGTCAGAGAGGGCGGTTTGGTCGCTCGGGCACCAGTTGATCAGGTATTCACCCCGATAGATCAACCCGTCGTTGTAGAGCGTGACAAAGATTTCTTGAACGGCTCTGACGTACCGGTCGTCCATGGTAAATCGCTCCCGGTCCCAGTCACAGGAGTCACCCAGCTTCTTTTTTTGCTGCCAGATGATGTCCCCATATTCGTTGACCCATTCCCAGACCTTTTCGACGAACGCTTCGCGTCCCAGGTCGTGCCGGGTCTTCCCTTCGTTTTTCTTGAGATTGCGTTCTACGACATTTTGGGTCGCGATGCCCGCATGATCTTTGCCCGGCATCCAGAGCGCCGAATACCCCTGCATCCGGCGAAGCCTCGTCAACGAATCCTGGATGGTATCCTGGAGGGCGTGCCCCATATGCAGCCGGCCGGTGACGTTAGGTGGCGGCATCACGATGACATGCGGTTTTTTATCAGGGTCTCTGTGTGCCGCGAAATATCCCTGTTCTTCCCAGTAAGGATACCAGCGCTCCTCTATGATCTTGGGATCATACGGTTCGTGTTTACCAGCCATACTGCGTGCGATGAATTGAAAGGATGCCTTGAAGGAGGAAAAAACCCGATCTCAGGAGGGGGGTTCCTTCCCGTCAGCCGCGAAGCTCCAGGTTGCCTACCTCCCCAGGCGAACTGATCGATAATTCATCACTCGTGACGAAGCTCCGCGGGGTGCCGGGGTACGGCGTCATCTGCATTCTTTTCAAACCGGGGCATCTGCGGTATAGCGGCCGGCGATTTCTTTGAGGCTGTCCCCCCCGTACTTCTCGAGGAAGGCATTGGCCACCGTGAGAGCCACGGTAGCTTCTGCCACCGTTGAAGCGGCGGGCACACTCGTCACGTCGCTCCGTTCGTACCGGGTCGGCTGTGCATCCCCCGAAGCGATGTCTACTGTATGCAGGGGTTTGATGAGCGTAGGAATGGGTTTCATATAGCCGCGCACGATGATCGGCATGCCGTTGGACATCCCTCCTTCGATGCCTCCAGCCCGATTGGTACGCCTGACAAAACGACCGTTCTCGCGCAGTATTTCATCGTGCACCTCAGATCCACGCGTGGCGGCATTGTGGACGCCATCCCCAATTTCCACGGCCTTTTGAGCTTGAATGGAGAGGATGGCTTGCGCCAGTTGACCGTCCAATTTGCGATCCCAGTGAACGTACGATCCTAAGCCCGGGGGCACTCCGGTCACGATGACTTCATACTGCCCGCCGAGCGAATCGCCTTGCTTCTTCACCTCTTTGATGTGGTCGATACATCGAGCAGACAACGACTGGTCCAGCATTCGCACTTCGCTCTGATCGGCAAGCGTGTTAACCGCTTCAGCCCCATCGGCGATCAGTGATTCTACATGCCCTTTCCAGTGAGCCGGCGTATCGTACCCTACCTCTCCAATTCGAATGACGTGACTGCCAACCTCGATACCGAACTGCTTCAAAAACTGTCGAGCGATCGTGCAGCAGGCGACGCGCATCGCAGTTTCTCGCGCACTGGAACGGTCTATTACCGGCCGAATATCGGAGAAGCCATACTTTTGGACACCGACGAGATCGGCATGACCGGGACGAGGCAGTGTAATCCGCTCGACCCCTTCACCGGTTCCTTCCAGGGCCATGATCTCGGGCCAGCCGGATTTGTCCCGGTGATACGCTTCATTGTCCAGGCGCAGTGCAATAGGCCCCCCGATCGTCGTGGAGAAGCGTACTCCTGAATAGATGTAAACCTGATCCCGTTCGAATTTTGCGCGTCCTCCTCTACCGAATCCGAGCCATCGACGCGCCAGATGGTGGTTGACATCGGCCGCCGTCAACGGAACACCAGCAGGCACCCCTTCCACAATCCCAACAAGCGCTTCACCGTGCGATTCACCTGCTGTAAGGTATCGAATCATCAAAATTATTCTATTGAATTAGAAAACTCAGTTTCGTAGAAGGCCAATTGCCGGTCTTTACGCTTGACCTGGAACAGTACGCTGTGCCCCTCTTTTTTCATCTCGTCCAACAACGCAAGCGCGTCTCCGACACTTTCGACCGCTTGCCCGTTGATCTTCGTCAGGATTACGTCTCGGGGCAGACTGGCGTTGAAGGCAGGGCTGTCTTTCAGGATGAACGCAACATAGACGCCGTGTTCTACATCGAACACGGATTGCATGCTCGCTGTCAGCTCCTGTAATCCAATCCCCCATTCACGAGCTTCCTTCGGCATCTCTGCTTCGAGTTGTTCGGGAGGAAGCGGCATAGACCGCATCGGCCTTTCGCGCAGCGTCGGATGCTGCATCTCGGCAAGGACCGCGTTGTATTTGGGATCTTCCATGTCGAACAGTTCGACGTAGTAGGTCCTGAGCGATTTCCTGCGCCACACCTCGACCGCCAGAAGATCCCCGGGCCGGCGCGTCGCTACGACACGCTGCAGTTCGTTGGGCGCATTAACGCTCCTCCCATCAATGGACAACACCACATCTCCTTTTTTCATGCCCGACTGGTGGGCCGGGCCCCCGTCATATACTTCGGAGAGGTAGACGCCGGAAATCCGATCCAGCCCGAAATCCCTGAAATTCTTAGCATCGATCTTGCTGATCGATACACCCAGGAAGCCGCGCTTCATCTGACCGAAGGAGATCAGATCCTGGGCGACCCGCTCGACGAGGTCGACAGGTACGGCAAACCCATACCCCTCGTAGGACCCCGACTCGGTCGCGATGGCTGTATTTATGCCGATCAATTCGCCCTGGAGATTGACCAGAGCACCGCCTGAATTACCCGGATTGATCGCCGCGTCAGTCTGTATGAAATCTTCGATCCCGAATTCGTCGTTAATGATGTCCACCTGACGCCCCAGAGCGCTCACTATGCCGGCGGTCACGGTAGAGGTAAGCCGGAACGGATTGCCTATCGCGATGACCCATTCTCCGACATCGACATCTTCCGAGCTGCCCAGAACCACGTAAGGCAGTTCTGCCGCCGACTCTGCTTTGATGACGGCCAGATCTGTAGATTTGTCGGTACCGACGATCCTGGCTTTATACTGGCGTTTATCGTAGAGCGTCACGAGGATATCCTCCGCGCCTTCGACGACGTGATTGTTGGTAACGATATATCCTGATTCACTGATGATGACCCCGCTGCCGACGCTCTGTCGAGGGTTGCTGAAACGTGGGAGCCAGCCCCGCTCGTTGCCGTCTTTAGTCACCGACACGCTGATGAATACAACCGCCGGGGTGACGGTACGAGCGACATCCTGAAAGCTTTCACTGAGTACACGGGCAGTAGACAGCGGACTGACGCGTGAGGAATCGGAAAACAGAGCTACCTCCCGCTCCGGCTGCGTCCGAAGCTCGACCCGTTCGACGACAGGTTGTTCGTCCAATACCAGGTCGCTGCCGTTAATTACGAATAGCATAATCAGAATGCCCGTCATCAGCCCGACAAGTACGAGACCCAGGCCAGCAAAAAAACGAATAGGGAGAGGCGCGTTCGATTCCTTCATGAGATCCTTTTGGGCTATTAAAACTCAGGTATAACTAGACAGATGGTGTATGAATATGCAACGTTGAACCTGTTCGAAACCTATCTTGCGTGCTGTGAGAGCAGCGAGAACTGCGCACAGGCTGCTTGCCTGACTGATGCTATAACCATACCTAAAAACGTAAAGTCTTCCCTGTTTTGGTCACGACCGGCCGACAACCTAAGTTCCCAGGGGCATTTCTTCGGGGCGAACCGGCCTCAGTGAGCCGGGGCTGAAAGAGACAAAAAACGCTTGAACGACCGCAGAAAAGATACGCCTGCGGACATACATCAAGCGGGAGCCCGCGAAGTAACTTCTTGGTCGACACGCCCGTTCGATTCTCGCACCTGTTCGATAGGAAATACCACCGTAAAGGTGCTCCCCACCCCTTTTTCGCTTTTGACGGAGATTTCACCGTGCATCAAAGAAACCAACTTTGCTGTAATAGTCAAGCCCAATCCGCTCCCGTCGGAGCGCACGGAATTGGACGGTTCTTGCTTGAACTCATCGAAGAGGTGGGGTAGAAATTTTTCGTCGATCCCCACCCCGGTGTCGTGTACGTGCACAAACACTTTATCGTCCACAGGTTCCACTTCTACAATCACGGATCCCCGGGGGGTAAACTTGATGGCATTGCCTACCAGATTGTACATGATCCGTTCGAAGCTGTGGTCGTCGAGAGGCACATACACCTTCTGGGGCGATTTTTTCATCAGCAGGTTGATGTTCCTGTTTTTTGCAAGTTGCGCCAGCAACTCTACCACCTCTTCGGACTTCTGGTTGATCTCCATCAGCTGCAGGTCGAGTTCGACCATGCCGGCCCGGAGCTTGGCCAGATCGAGGAGCGAATTTATCGTTTTGAGAAGGCGCTTTCCGTTTTCATCGATCAAGCCCAGAAATTCTGTGTGCTCTCCCGACACCTCTTCCTTCAGGACCGAGGTAAAACCCAGGATCGCCGTCAGTGGAGTGCGCAGTTCATGAGAGGCGTTGGCAAGGAATTCGTCCTTCATTTTGTTGGCTTCTTCGAGACTCGAGTTGGCTACACGCAACTGTTCGTTTGCATGGTTCAATCGTTCGTAAATTTCCCGCTCTTTTTCGAGCTCTTTTAGTCTTCGCTGCGCATTGATATAGCGGACAATCAAAATCCCGGGAAGAATGAGCAAAAAGCCGTACGTCACTCGCATCCACCAGGTGGCATACCAGGGGGGCCGAATGATGAAAGGAAAGGCAGCCACGTGGTCGAGCACCCTGTTGCCGACGCGCGCTCGCACCAGAAACTCCAAATCTCCGGGGGCTACGTTTCGGTAGTTCACCCTGCCCTCCGCAGACCAGGACGACCAGCCTTCGTCGTGCCCCTTCAGGAAGTGCTGATACTGGATTTTCTCCTTCCGATTGAAGTCAGGCAAAGCATACTCGAATTGCAGGTCATTATCATCATGGCCGAGAACGACCGAAACCGGAGACGCTGATTCCGAGGACAGGAGCCCCGATGGCGCGGCTCCTCCGTAGAGCAACGAATCTGTCCACACGATAGAGGCACTACGAATCATTGGATTCAGGGCGGATACGGACGGTATTGTGTGGTCGTAGGCCGGGTTGTACCGGATCAGTGTGTTTCCGTGCGCGATCCAGGTCACACCGTCCGGATCTATCCAGAAATCCCCGACCCCCTTCCAGTCGGGGATGCCCAGGGCTTCGGATACGTGTTGCTTCACGCGTCCATCTTCCTTGATCGTATTGAGGACCAGTTGATCTCCATATTCGACGTAAAAGGTACGATCGTTGATTGGATGTATGGAAGCGATCGAGTCCGCAAACGAACCGGGTGGAATAAGGCGCTCATCCAAAGCGACGTTCAACCCCGACGTAGACTGGGCCTCGAAGCGATAAATACCTTTCGGCGCAGCGATGATCCCGATCTCTCCACCAAAGCGACCTACCATCAGATCTCTGACCTCTAATTCTGCGCGCTCGGTGATCCATTCTTCTTTTTTGAGACGCCCCTCTTCGTCGAACTTCAAGCGCCAGACCTGATTCTTGGCCGATGTGGTGGCCACCCACAACACGCCCTCTTCATCTTCTGCCATCGAAGTTACCGGGAGATGGACAGTCCCCGGCTTGTTTTCCACTTCCCAGCCGGAAGACGTCCTCGTCATGATCCCTAGCCCATTTTCCAGCCCGACATATACCCTGTTCTCGAAATACCGGGACGCATACAAGTATTTAGGCTTATTGACGCGATCAAAAGCGACATGCGTTGATGTACCGTTTCTCAGGCTGAATACGCCAACCTCAGTGGTTACCAGAAGTTCATCGTCATAAGGCAAAATCGCCCAGCGAACCTGCGTATTGGGCTCCACCTCAACGAGTTCAAATCCATCCCATACCGCTTCATCTTGATACGCGAGTTCGCTATTCAGCTTGTACAGACCTTCATCGGTTGCCACATAAAGGCGACCTTCATGACGCTGCACAGCGTTTATCGACTTACCCGGGCTTATGTATTTAGACAACGCCAGAGGAGTGCCTACATGGGTAATGCCATTCGTGTAGTGGGCCAGCCAGAGGCTGCCCTCTCGGTCGGAAAACACGTGGGTCAGGTCTCCCGGCACCCCTCGATGAGGGCCCAGGGCTCCAACGAGGTTTCCTTCGTAATCGACGATAAAGGCCCCATCGTAAAGCGTAGCGATGGCGTAATAGTCATCGCCCAACCTGGCGCCATGATAGAAGGTGTACTCGTACGTTGCATTCAGCAAGTGCGGGTCGGTGGGCATTCTTTCGATGCCCAGGTCGCTGTATCGATAAAGCTCGAGCGGACCGTCAATGTCGGATTGTGCTCCGATCAATATTGCCCCGTCCTTGAGCGACTCCATCATGAATACCCGGGGTAAAGCGAATCGCTCGCCATCCCGTATGGGTAACAACTCCTCACCAACCACTTCCAGAAGGGCCACACTATCCTGTTTGACAAAGACCCGGTCACCGACCTTAAAAGACGTGTGCAGCCGAGTCTCTGACTCCCAGGTAGTTATCGATGTACCATCCCACTTGAACAAATACCGCCACGTGTGAAAAAAAACGGCGTCTGAGGTCACGTGTGTTCCCCAGACTGCCAGAAAATCTCGATGTTCTTCGGGCACATGCTCCAATAGCGACACGAACCGCATGGAGTAGGTGGAATCCACAGATAAATACCCGAAATCCCCCCGTGCGCCTACGTACACGACGTCCTGCTCATCGATGTCTATGGAAAACGTATTGTTGTGGTTGGGAAGCCTGATTAAACGCCATACATGCCCGTCGAATTCAAGCACCCCTCCATGATTGGCAATGTAGATCAACCCATTGCTGCTCTGTGCAATAGACCAGTTTTCGTTTCGGTCGATGACCTCCTCATCCACATAGGTCTGAAAGGTGTAAGGCTCTCCCACTTTTTCATGAATGGGTGCCTGCTGACCGAACACCCGGCCAGGCGCCAGAAGCAGCAGTACAACAGCTACATATATGGTGGCAGTTTGCATATAACTGAACACACCCAATCGTGTGAGATGCCAGAAAGCGTAAAGAGGGGAATCGATGGCTGTACAAGGTGTACCTACTACGGGCACCACATAGACGGAAAAGTGAACGGTTACAACCGACGAACTCCCTAAACTCCCTGAAAAAAGAACGGATTAGCAGACTTATATTTTACGTAACTTCTAATTTAAGGCCTGACAACATCAAAAACATGTCCTTTTGACAAAAAAACAGGTGCTCCATAGGTCATCTTACGTACGGTAGAGCCCCCCGGGGAAGAAAAAATAACGCCACGAACCAATGGGGGTATATGATTTATTTTTGGTTATTTCTTCCACTAAATGGCGCAACTTAACTTATAATTCACTACAATTACATGCATGAACATGTATCAGAGTAGGCCTCGTACGATCGTGCTGTGGGCGCTGAATAGAAACCGTTCTGCGCTGTGAATGCGAGGGGCTTCCATCAAATAGGCCGTTTTGAGACGATTCGGCAGCTTCTACATTATTTTTAACGAGCCGCAATTATTTATCTTTATCTGTTTGGACGGTTGTTTCAGATATGTCACCGCCTTCTCAGATCGACGAATCCTGACGCGGGGCACCGCGTTTTAAACCCTGATAATCCTACATATTGTCCATGATCGAAACTGCCTGACATGAACTATTGAGACGCTGGTGGGGAACTCATTTCTCTTCTTGCTCTGTCGATTCCACACCCTGACCGGATCTCATCGTCGTGTTCTCACTGCAGTATTCAGTCCTCTGTGTCAAGTAGCACGTCTTGCTATCCCCCCCACCGCCCCCCGGCAAGGGTCCTCCATTGCCGTAACCAGTTGCCTGTATCCACAGCGATTACGGAGCATTGCATCAGCACTGGCTTCATAAAGATCGACACCCGATCGTAAAGATGTACACTGCGACCTGTCGATCAGCTTGGGTACTGGCTTTCTCACTCTTTGTTTACATCCGAAGTAAATAGGCAGAGCCATGAAAACGTCAAATACTATTTCGATCACTCTGGTAGTTTTGTGCTTGACGACTACGCCCACCTTTCTTTCTCCTTCTGATCCGGATCTTCCACAACGTGCCAAAAACACGGTACACCTGTCGGAAAAGAGCAGTGTGAAAACCCGCCACCCTGCCTTTAACCTGACCGAGCGAAATCGGATCTCTTTGAGGAATTCCAAACATCGAGCGGATCCCGCCAGGGAACCCGCGCAAAAAAGCAAAAAAAGGTTGCCCACCAACAAGCGCAACCTGTAGCACTGAACTACCTGTTCCAATCTGACCCACACCCTGAAAACCTACCAGTACACGGCTGGCGTCCTGCCCTAGTGTAGCTGGGATACCTCTGTTCAATCATTCCAACAAACCCAATCCAATACCACAATGAAAAACCTGATCAACCGCGCAAAATCCCTCATCCTCGTTGCACTCTTCGCTT
>CAZGHT010000079.1:0-27977 GCA_964525535.1 uncultured Rhodothermaceae bacterium | reverse complement strand
CAACCGTGCAAAGCCGCACTGGCAGCCACGTATGCGCATCCGGCGCGTAACATCTATTATTTAATGACATTATTCATGGATATAATCGTTGAGCTTGAGGGCCAACACGCCGTCGTACTGGGCGACCATTTCGAACAACCGGCGTTGCTGCTGTTTGATTTCGCGCAGCTCGCTCTCGTTCAACTCGCCCGCCATCAATTTCGCATTATTCAAATATGCTGATTGCCACACGGAAACGCAAAGCGCCGGCTCCCATTCGGCGATCTGCGCGGCTTCAATCTCATCGATCAGTTGATTAAAGGTAGCCCGCGCAATTTCGGGTTTTTTACCTAATGAGTAGTAATTTGCCAGGTTCAGACGGATTAAAAAACGTCCTTTTCGCCGTGTTTCGCCGTCGATAGAGCGATGCATGGCCATCGCGTGCTCTTCGAACCCGTCGGGCAGCGCCTCGCACGCACGCTCGTAGGCTTCGTTGATGGGCGTGTAATCTTCACCCAGCAGCGGAGGCATGATCTTCTCCTGGCCCTTGCCCCCGCCTATCATACCCACGACGTCGTCCTCCAGCCAGGTCTTCGTCTCCTCCGAAGCGAAGGGGGAGCCATCGCGGTACGTCCGCGAGGGCAGGTCCGGAAATCGGTGGAGTAACGCCGCGAGATGGACCCGGACCTCGTGAGCCGCCTCGGCAGCGCCAAGCTGTTCGAGCGCACCCACGATCAGTTGCTGCCCGTCCAGCCAGAATAAAAATTCGTCTTTTTTGATGAAGAGCCGTTCGATCTCCCCGATCATACCATTGGGGTCGAGCCCTGCCAGGTTTTCCTTATACCGCTTCTTCTGGAGGGCGTCCGGCCCGGTGGCCGTCTGGTCTTCGGGCACGGCCTTCAGGTTGCTCCAGCGCAACGCGCGGGACATGCCGTATATCCGGGATTCGCGCGCGACTTCCGCCTTGACGACCTTGTTGCTGTTGTTCTCTTCGCTCGAGTCCTCCTCGAAGTGAAACAGCAGCCCTTTGGTGATGGCCCGGATCGCATCCAGGGGGTCGTCGATCTCGAGATATCGGACCGAAAACGAAGTGGGCTTCTGTGAGGGAGAAGCCGTTGAGGAAGCCGCTTCGGGCCTCGCCCGGGCTGACGGAGTCGTTGGCTGAGATGCCCGCGGGGGCGCGGCCGTACGAGTGGACTGCTCTCTTTCCCTCTCGGCCCGCTCGGCGGTGAATCGCTCGACCGCCTCCGTACGGATCTCCTGCGCGCGCCGGGCCAGCTCTTCGATGATGCCGGCGATCTCGCTCAGCCGGGGCGGTTCCGACGCAAACCGCTCCTCCGCCGTCGTCTTCAGCGCCTCGAAGGCCCGCCTGATGTCGAGCATGAGCTGCAGGTTCCTGTTCAAGAAGACATCCAGAAGAGGGCCGTATTCCTCGAGATGCGAAGCCGCACGTTCCCTGTCGAACCGCTGGCTCCACCTATCCCGGACGCCGTCCCGATACCGAAGCCAGTTCGAAAAGGTGGACTCCGGATCCTTCTCGATCAATGCATCCGCCATATCAGCGGGCAGGCCCGCCCGCTTCAGGTCCCGGACGGCCCGCGCGTTGATCTGGTAGGGCACCTGCTCGTAGCCGGGCTTCGTTTTCAAGAAATGCACGAAGAGTTTCCTTCCCTCAGAGTCGTACAGTTCTTTGCTCAATGCACCCTTCAGCGCGGTATCGAAGGCGTCCTTGCCCGTATAGGTCTCGTTGATCAGGGCGTGCAGCCTGGCCCGCATGTGCTGGTCGTCCAGCGCGCTGTGCTTTTCTTTGGTGACTTCGTAGACCGCCTCTTCGTTGCCGTACGGCGTCTTTTTGACGTGGAGGATACGCGACTCCGTGTTCAGCCGCTGCACGATGTGGACGAGTTGCTTCTCGTCGCGCGGGTACAGGCTGTCGCCGAATGTCTTCAACATGTGATCGAGCAGCACCAGCCCGTTCCGCAGCCCTTGCAGGGACTCAGTGCGAAACCAGGCGACGCAGAGCCAGAACGCAATCCGTAGATGTTTGCTTTTTTCGGTCAGGATCTCGACGCATTGATTGACGCACAGCGGGTAGTTGTTGCCGCTTCGTTTTCGCATCTCGGATTTGAGGCTCCGGTACAACACCCGGTCCTCCGGGTCCTCGGTGTTTTCGATGTCCTCGCCGGCCCCGTCGTTGCTCTCGAGCGGGTCCAGCAGGGCTTCGACTTCGACCGGCATCGGCGCCGGTTCGTCTTTCTCCTCTTCGCCGAACGCATCGGTATCCGATGCTGACGGCTCCTCGGTCTCGCCGGCTTCGAGGCCGCCGCCATCATCGCCGGGGCGTTGGGCAGCTGCATCGGCCCCAGGTTCAGGGGGTCCTGGCTCCTCTGCCCCGGGAGGCGGCGCCGGCTCGTCTTGAACCGCCCCGGACGGACTGCCATTCGTGGACCCGGAAGGCGCCGCGTTCGTCGCGACCGGCGCATCACCCGAAGTGGCTCGATCTGGTGTTGGAGGGTTCGAACCCGCACCGGACGCCCCACTATAGGTCAAACCTGCTTCGTTCAGCTTGTCGTCGACGAGGGTAGTGATCGCGCCGAGGTCGGGGGCCTCCCCGCCGATCTGCGCGCTAAACAACGCCGGCAGCTCGCCGAGCAACGCCCTCGCTTCCAGGAGCGCATCCCCGTCTTCAGCGCCGGCGCTCACGTCGGCCCGCTTGAGTATGGCCTGAATCCGCTTCTCGGAGGCGATGTATTGTACCGCGTTGCGCTTTTCTTCGATCTCCGGAGGATAAACGGCGTCTTTGTACTGCTTCACCGTTTCCGCCATGAGGCGCAGGCCGTCCCGTAAGCCGGGCAAGCCCTCGAGCTTCAACCAGCAGAGAATCAGCCAGGCAATAATCTGGAGATGTTTGCTTTCCCCCGTCAGGGTTTCGACGGCTTCCTGGGCGTGTTTCTCGTAGTTCGGGTTTCTCGAACTCGAACTCAGCCCCTTTCTGAAACTCGTATACGGGGCGACCTGGGGATCCAGGTCCGATCCTACGGGCGACTCGCCCGGGATAGGTGCGAGCAGCTCCTGAACGCGTTCTGGGGTCGTTGAGACAGTCATAGTTTCACATCATGGCTTCACAAATGGGATATAACATCTGCGAGCGTCGATTCCTCCGCGTCGAGGACGCCGATCAATTCGGCGGGGAGCGACGAGGCGACCTGGTCGAGCTTATGGTCGTTGATCCGATGCATGTCGCAGATGAAGTCGCTGTCCCTTTCCACAGGCACGACATCCATGAATACTTTCGCCGGCGGTGGTCGAAAAAAGGCGAGGAGCGACGAAGCCCGCGCGTCGTTGCCCGATGGAATCCGCCAGAATAAGGTCGGAGCAATCTGGGCGCCGTCGAGCATCGACGACAACACCTCGAGCCACATGCCCGTATGCCGGACGGTCCGCTCTTCGCCGTTCGGGGCCGGAAATCGGAAGCCGAGCGTGTACGCCTCCGGCACATGGCCCTCGAGGGGTTTTATCAGCTCGATCAGGTTGTAAAACAGCAGGTACTTCCAGGCCGGCTCGCGGCCCGCCCAGATCTCGTCCCCGTACGTACAAAAAGGAGCGGGGCTGGATGCATCGTAGGGGGCTGTATTCTGTTCCGCGCTGCCCAGGCTGGCCACGAGCTGATCGCGGTCGGCCTCCCCGTGGGCTGCCTGTACGACGTGGCGATGAGCGCGGCGCAGGAAGAGATCGAACCGATGCGGCAGCTCGATCAACCGGTCCCAGGACAGCTCCCCCCGATCCATTTCTACGGCTACGATGAGGGGAAACTGCCGGCCAATGGTATCGGTGCTGGGATGCAGGTAACCCACCAGCGCCGTCGCCCCCTGATGCGGGGTGAATAGAAAGGCATACCCGCCCCACGCCTCCGTCGAATACTCGTACGCGGGGTCCTGCTGCGCGTGATACAACCCGTGCTGCACCCATTCGTCGAGGGTGCGCCAGGCATCGCCAGCGACGTTATGGCGGACAAAATCACCGTGTAAGGGCATTTTACCCAGAAGCCCAACCGTATTCATCGGCCCGTTCGCTATTTCGGTGTCAAAACAGTGATGTCAAAATTCAAAATAAGGACGGGGGGCACGAGAATCGGAAGAAACGCCCCACGTCTCTATATAAATCGGCCTTGTTGCCGTATTGCAGGTTGTATTTGACCAGGTACTGATTGTCGACAGACCAGGTCACTCTGAATTCGCCGGGGCTCCTCGGCGTTACGTCCGCGTCGTCGAGCAAGCGCAGCCACGCCCATTCGCGCGACTCGCTTCTGGCGAGGACATTGCCGCGCTGCGTCGTCACGCTCACGCGCGCCTCGTTGGGGAAGCCCGGCCAGATGAACCGTTGCCACGGGCGGATCCCGCCCTGGTTGTACTCGTTCGTTTGCCCGTGAACCTCCAGACGCACCAGGGTCGGCCGGAGCGTGCTCGTGCTCAACATATCGGTCTGGTCGGGCTGGAGCTGGAACTCCAGGCCGATCTCATCCCCGATGAAGAGGTGGTCGGCAATGTCGGCGGCCTGGTCGAACATCTGCCGTACGTTTTCGGAAACGCGCACCCCCCGATTGCGCCACTGCCGGTTCTCGTATTCGCGCAGGTACGTCTCTTCGAACTGCGCCAGGAGCCCCTCGGCGGGATGAAAAAAGTCGTTGACGTCATTGAGGTCGGCGTCCTCCTGGCTTTCGCTCTCGAACGGGAAACGGCCGGCGAGGCGCGACTCGTACACGCTGTAGACCTCCCGATTCCATACGTCGTTGAGGTGGAGGCGGGTCTGCCGGAGCAACAGGGTCCAGATCTCGTCGATGGGTTCTTCGAGCAGCTGCCGCCGCATCTGATCCCGCAGCAGCGACCTCAGCCGGTTGACGTTGGAGATGGCCGCATTCAACTCACCTCCGCCCTGGATCAGGGCCGTTCGCGTATAGTCTGCGGCGAGGGCTCTATCCTGGCTGATGCTTTCGAGGCGCAGGCTCAGCTCGTTCAACTCGTTGAACACATTCACGAGCGGCCCGGAGGGCACGCCCTGCACGGCCTGGAGGTCGTGCAGCCACTTGAACCTGACGGACAGGGGATGGGGATCGTCGTTGATGAAGTTGCCGGCTACGTCGGCCGCCCGGTCGGCGGCTCTACCCCGGGCGCCTTCCAGCGCCTCCAGGGCCTGCTGCTGCCCCCCCGCCTCGAACGTCGTCTCTTCGGTGGCCCGGGCGAGGATGAGGACCAGGGGCGACGTATAGGTGTCGCTCAGGTCCGCAAGACGGGTCGCCGCAGCCTGGAGATTGCCGGCGGGCGTATAGCGGACGCTCTGTAAGAACCGCAACCAGGCCCGTTCGTAATTCTCGAAATAGAGGCGCTCGAGCTCCTTCTTCAGATCTTCCGTAGACGCGGTGAACCGGCCCGCGTTGCCGGCATCGCCCAGCACCCATTCTTCTCGATTCGGATCTTCGCTTTCCCGCTCGATCTGATCCTGTACAACGGTCTGCCAGCCTCGTTGCGTGTATACCCCGGGCACTTCCGGAGCCGGCCGGAACATGTGGCTGTAGGTCGCATCGACCAGGTCGGACAGAGCGACGGGGGGGAGCTGTTGCGCCTCCTCGGCAAAAACGATCCGGTTATATACCGTGGCAGCCCCCTGCACTTCGGAGACGAGGAGCCTCGCCCGGCGCAGCACGCGCGGGTCCGGCTCCGGCAGGGCCAGCGACGGATTTTCGCTCAACGCCGCCACGAAGCGGCCGTACTGCTGCTCGGCCTGATTGCGCAGGTCGAGCGTCCCGCCCGCAGCGAGCATCCGCTGCAGCTCCTGCTCCGAAAGGCTCTTGAGCCGGCCGACGAGGTAGCTCTGATATTCATCCTCCTCCAGGCGAGCCGCCTCTGAAGAGAGCAGGAGCACCGTCTTGATATCCTCGTACAGCTGCTCCTTCTGGGCGGCGTCGAGCCGTGCGTTTCCGCTGAGCCGGCTGATGCGGTCGGTCAACGGCCCGTACGAATACGCCTGCACGAAATGCCGCACCTTCGTGGTGTAGAGCGCCTCAGCCGGCTCCTCGAGCCGGCCGCTGGGATCCAGGCCGACGAAAAGCGCCTTGTCCCAGCGTTGGAGCGCGCTCAGCTCGCGGCTCAGCGAAATCATGCTGGACAGGTTCTCCCCGAGATTCTGGGGCTGCGACCAGTCCACGTTTGCCGTCGACGCCATCACGGTGCGGGCCCGGTTCAGGTTCTGTTTACCGCGAACGAACGCGAGCGAAGTGAACACGATGAACAACCCCAGCGCCACGGCGGCCCCCGTCGACAACGCGGCTTTCTTGATCACCCCTTTGAACCGCGACCTCGCCGTTTGGGACACCAGGTACTGATCCGGAATGACCACATCCGTGAACAGGCTCTTGATGAAGTACGTCTTTTTCTCCGTCTGCACCGGCTGTCCGGATCCCACGTGTGAGGTATTCAGCCCGAAGCTGGCAGCGACCTTCCGGATAACCTGGTCGATGGGCACCCCCTCCTGCGTACCGCTGGTGAAATAAAACCCTCTGAAGATGGGCGTCTCCTGATACGGGTTGGGCTTGAAGGCGCTCGTAACGAACCGGGACAGGTTTTTCTTGATCTCGGCAAACTCCAGGGGGAAGACGTAGATGTTGTGGCGCTCTTCCCGCTTTCGCGCCCGGCTCAGGTTTTCGACGCGGCGGGACAACAGGTTGTCCACGAGCAGGTCGAATTCCTGGTTGAAGATGTTGGCGATGTCTACGCCGTCGGTGTCGCTCTTGTCGAAGGTGCAACCCCAGATCTGCTCGCGCTCGTGGCTGTCGAGATCCCCGAAGAACTCGACGAACCCTTTAACGAGGTCGCACTTCGTAAACACGATATATACCGGAAACTGGATCTCGAGCTGGGTGACCAGCTCGTCGATGCGACGGCGAATTTTGCCGGCATGGTATTCGATTTCATCGACGCTTTTACCCACGAGATCCGTCAGGCTGATGCCGACGAGCACCCCGTTGATGGGCATTTCGGGGCGGTTCTTTTTGAGCGTGTCCAGAAAAGACAGCCATTCGTCCCGGTCTTCGTGCTCGGTCACGTACCGCCCTGCGGTGTCGAGGAAGATCGCCGAGTCGGAGAATACCCAGTCGCAATTGCGCGTTCCGCCGACGCCTCGGATGCGTTCGAGGCCTTCCAGGATATTAAGGCCCGAATTCTCGAGCGCCGTCGTTTTGCCCGAAGCGGGAGGCCCGATGAACACGTACCAGGGCAGGGCATACAGCGCCGCCTTGCTGCGCCGGCCATCGCCCAGCTTGGACCGCTTGAGAAAATCGATGGCGTCTTCCAGCTTTTGATGGAGCTCTTCGATCTTTTCCCTCCGGTCCGGACGCACACCCATCATTTGCTGTTCGGCCTGCATCTTCATGGACTCCTCGATGGCCGACGAAAACCGGTTGGCCTTCGAGATGCTGTAGGCCATAACGACCAGGCAGATGACGAGCAACACGATGATCGCCGCCATGCGAATCTCGGGTGGGATGCCGAAAATGTCCCCCAGCAACCAGAACAGGATGCTCAGCAGCAATACGCCTACGATGGTCAGAAAAAGCCTGCTTTTGAAGAAATTCATGAGCGTCTCCGGAAAATGGCGCGTCACCTGCACCCGTCGCGGATAATTTGATTGAGTTCACTGTACAGCGCGAGTTCTTCGCACGTGTTTTCCAATGAGTTGCCGATCGAAATCTTCAACACGATGTAGAAGACGAGCCCCGTAAAGGCAGCCGCCACCATGATGACCCAGGGGGGTACGTTCCTCTTGATCTCGGTGACGGTCTGGTCGTTCGGCAGCCCGTGAGGGGCCAGGGCCTGGCCGTGCCCGTCCGACACGCTGCGCAACCGCGCGTACGTCTCATCGATCAACATACGCAGCTGGTGCTCCCCTCCGCCATCGACCTGGAATTTTCCTTTGAATCCGAGCGCCAGGCACAGGTAATACACCTCGAGCACGGGGGCCCGGAACGCAGCGTCGGCCTTCAGCCGTTCGAGGCGATCGAAGAATTCCTTGCCGGCAACGGCATTTCCATACAGCTCAACCTGCAGCGGCCTCGTCACCCAGAACCCGCGGTCCGTCCAGTTGGACCCCAGGATGACCTCGTCGAGGAAGGCGACGATGGCAAACCGGGCATCGGAGATGTCGGACGACGGAACGGCAGCCATCAGCGCCTTTTGCTCCGCCTGTTTGAGCAGCTCCATGATGCGGCTTCTCAGCAGATCGTGGTCGCCGAACTGATCGGAGTCCTTGAGGCGAACGATGAGCGAAAAACACGGGGCGAATATCTCCGACAGCCGCGGCAGGGACTGCGAGGCCTCGCGTCGAGAGGTCGTATGCGCTGCAAATTGCGTCATGGGTCTCGTACATGTCGCCGGTCACCCGATCGAACTCAGCCCTTCACGGCCATCAGTTCGATATCGACCTGGCTTCGGTGGTATGGAATGAAGATAGACATCGCACTTTCTTTCGTTATGTGCTCCCAATGCGGCCCGCTTTTGACCAGTTCGAAATAACTGGCCCGGTCGTCGATCGGCACGCTGGCCGGCAGGCGCGTCGTGTGATTCAGATCCAGAGCCGGCACCGCCGCCGTAATCACCGCGTTGATAGCGCCGGGCGATGTGATGCGCGCCGCCGACGGCATCTCGGTGATCAACCGATGCTCCGGGATGTTGCTGCTCTTGGTCTTGATGAAAAAGCGCCTGTTTGCGAGATGCGCCTCGCTAACGGCGGCCGTGTAGACGTTCCCGCTTTCCTCCGTCCACGGGACAGTCGTCCATACCGGATCGGGGGACACGTCGTGGATCAGCTCGTTGAGGATCGTTTCCAGCCGGTTGAAGACAGCCGCCGGGTTATCGTGCGAGTAGGCCGGATAGTCGTCCGGATCTACGGTCGGATTGGGCGCATACGTGTAGAGTTGCCCGGCCAGGGACGAAAGCGTCAGGAACAGGGCCTCGGGAGCATTCGAGCGGTCGGAAAAACAGTGCTTGACCAGGGGAATGTTTGCATTGATGACGGCCAGCTTTCCGAGAATGAGGATATCTTGCGGGGTGGTTTCGCGCTGGGCGAAGATGCCGCTGACCCGGCCCGACATCCTGGCGCGATGCGTGACCAGGTTTTGCAGGATGCGGCTCGCCAGGTTGACGAGGTATTCGGACGCCCCGACGTACAGGCAGGGAGGGACGTAGCTCTCGTTCAGCTTGAACGTATCTGCGGTGTCGCCCCGCATGACCTCCGCAATCTGCATCAGCGTATACCCCTGGAACGATTCCCCTTCGAACAACACCCGCACGTTCAGGCGGGCGATGTCGATCGGCTGCTCGTTTTCGCCGGTGTTGTCGTCCTTGAAGGCGGACGGCTGGGCGACGTAGCGCGTCGCCCGGAGCGTCGGGGTATTGTTCAGCTTGACGTTGGCGCCCTCGCGACGCAGGGCGGGCACGGCGAGGTAAACCCCCAGCGTCCTCTTGTTGGGCGAAAACTCGGCGTACGAAGCGACATTTCGGGTCTCCGGAATGGTACCCAGGCTGCCCGACAGCTCGAACACCATGCCGTCCGGCATGACCCCCGAACACTCCTGCACGGCAAACTCCCCGTTGGCGAGGCGGTCTTTGTCGACCTCGATATGCGTGAACCCCCAGCAGTGCATGGACAGCGAACGAATCCGGGCATGCAGCTGCGCGTGATGGAACCGGTCCCACTGCTGGAAATGATGGGGTTCCAGGTTCATCCCCTCGCGCCACACGACCTTGTCCACCCAAAACGCTAATCTTCTATCAGGCTCCATGACTCATTACGTAGTTCAACAATCCGAATTGGACCCCGCCGGCACGCTCGCCATCGCCCCTCTACTCACGGGCCCCTGTAACACACTCGCACGTTGGCAATATCACCAATAATTGAGAAAGTATCACCCTACTCGAATACCAATTTCCGCTCAGGGCAGGTCGACGTCGAGTTGATCTTCGGTAATACGCACGACTACCCGATCCTTATCCAGTCGGTCGACGGGGTAGATCTTTCTCCAACCGTCTCCGGCCGGGTCGTACAGGTTGGCCGCAACCCCGATGAACCGGGTTTCTTTGCTGACTTCCAGGTCCGATGAGACGGGCTGATCGGGGTAGACGGAAATTTGCTGCATGGTGCCCGAGATACTCTCTTCGGCGAGGAACTCGCCGTTGCCCATCCAGAACTCCTCGAACGCCGCATCGAGGAACCGCGTGTTGTTGGTCAACTGAAAAATGCGGACCACCGCGAAATGCCCGCCATTGTTCATCGTGCTCGTTCCCTGGAACTGGAGCGATACCATCTTCGACCGCGAGCACCCGGGGAGTACCAGCAACACGACGAGAAGGATTACGCCTGTCAATATCTGCTTCATAGGTCTCATACATTTAGAGGTCTCTTGGTAGGTCTTTATATCAGTGATGTTACGCGCACTGTGCACAGCAGGCTGGTTATCGTGGCTTTGCACGCGTGCAAAGCCACTCTGGCAGGTCATAGGCGCACCCGGCGCGTAACATCTGTATATCAGTACATCTTCACAGGCCTTCAACCCGAACTGGTCGACAGCAGGTAGGCCCGGACGAAGATGGGACGGTATACCCGCTGCTCTTCGACCGTCCAGTTGGCTCCCTGCAGTTCCTCGAACTTGTCCATATACGCCTGCCCGAGTTTCGCTTTCCTGAGGAACGGAAAGAGGCGATACAACACATTTGAGTCGTCGATCTCGCCCTCGAACTGCTCCGGATCTAAATCGACGAGTACGGCCTGTACCCCGTGTCGAATCACGGCCCGGTATCCTTCGAGCATGCCGACCTGGTGGACTACGACTTTCTTCGCCGCCTGCTTCAGCCGTTCTACTTTCGCCTTGACCTCTTCCTCGCTCGTCGCGCTGTCCAGCAGGTATTTTTTCATCACTTCGATATCGCCCTCGTACAGGAAGGAAGACTCCGAATCCAGCATCATGGTGGTGCCGATGAACTCGGCCTGAAACCGGGTCGGGATCTGGATCAGATCCCGCACGATGGAGGCCAGCTCACCGACGAGCAGTTCGTACACCCGGCCTACACCGCTCGATTCGAAGACGGTCGGCAACTCCCTACCTTCCACATGCCCTTTTACTTGATCCTTCGCGGCGGGCGCCGGGGTATCTCCGGTAGACGCATCGCGTACCGGATCCGCCAACCGCGTCTGGACGGAGAGCGACTTGGCCAGAACGTGCACCGCATCATGGGGAGGGAGCTCGAAAAATGCCTGGTTCAAGGCTTCGTGCAACAACAGTTCCTTCTTCTCTCCCTCCTCGCTGTCGAACGTGCTGCACACGGTTGTTACCGCCTGAACCAGCTCGCTCGCTATGTCCGTAAAGGGGTTCGCCGCCGGCGGGCTCAAGACCTGCGTCAGCTCTGAATCCGGCTCGATTCGAACGAGTATGTTAAAAAAACCGATGGTAATCACATCGTCTGTATTCAGGGAACGCTCTTCGCCCGCCTTCAGACGCTCACCATTCAGGTACGTGGAGTTTCTACTGTCCAGATCGAGGATGCTATACCCCAGATCTGTCGTCACAATTTTGGCGTGGTTTCGGCTTACCGTGCGTTTAGGATCGATCAGGTGGACGTCGTTGATCGTGTCTCTGCCAATCAACACGTCGGGTTTCCGGAAGGTATATTCACCGCAGGACTCAATCGCAATCTTGCTCTGGCTCTCGACTTCATCGCTGATAGAAACTGTTAGCGTAACTGACATAGCTTTCCCTTACGGTGTAAGTATCCATTTACAAAACTAGGAAAATAGAAAGATTGAAAAAATGCAAAACGAGTGCGTATTGTGGATAAGAAAGGAATAATAGCGGCGGAACTTGCAAATTGAAAAGGGGTCCACTCTGGTACGATTTACGATCGGTAGACGGTGCCTGACACCTGACTGATCCCCCAGCCCGAGCTCACCGCCGCGAGAGGCCGCTGTCAGCAGCACCCCCTTGCCGGCCCAACCAGCGCTGTCTTTTCCCATGCCGTTCTCGACCCACCCTTCTTCGATTCGCGTCAGGCTGGACTCCGGGCAGGAACGCTCCTTCCACGAGTCGTTTCGGATCGGTCGAGACGCCGCCTGCGACCTCGTCCTCGAGTCCGTTCAGGTGAGCCGCGTCCATGCTCGGGTCGAATTCGAACGCGGCGCCTGGTATATTCGGGACGAGGGAAGCACGAACGGCACCTATTATGAGGGCACGAAGACGGCTGTGATTCCGCTGACCGCATCACATACCGTCCGTTTTGGGCTGGCCGGCCCCTTCGTAGAATTCACCGTCGAAACGGCCGGCCGGCGTCCGCGCATAGATCAGCCGGCTATTACGCCACGCCCGGGAAGGCCTGAAGATCCGGGGGCGACGGCAGGCAACCGGGCGCCGCGGAGCGCCGCCGGGAATGAGGCCGCCCCGTCGGGCGCCGATACAGATCCGGACGGGCGCCCCGCGAACAGATCCATGGACCAGTATATCCATCACTATTTCGGAGATCAGGATACGCCGGCCGGCGAACACACCATGTTCATCCGTTCGGCCTTCAAAGCCGTCCAAAAAGAACAGCGGCTGAAGTACACGTCGATCATCGTCGCCATCGCGGTGATCGCGGTCGCTGCAACGCTGTACGGGTTGTACCAGACCCAGCATCGCAATCGCGTCGAAGCCGTGGCCCTCGACCTGTTCAACTCCAACAAGCAACTCGACCTTCGCATCGCCCGCATCCAGAAGGCCGTCCAGGACGCCGGCGTCGACCTCGGCGACGAGCTGGACGTCCTGCGATCGGAGCGCGCGAACAACGTCGAGCGATACGACGCGTACATCCGCGAGCTGGGGCTCTACCGAAAGCTGACGCCCCGCGAACAGGCCATCCACGACGTGGCTCGTATCTTCAACGAAAGCGGCCTCGGCATGCCGGCCGCCTTTGTCGGCGCCGTCACCGACAAAATCGAAAACCACTGGCTGGGCCCGCATCGACAACGCTACCTCGACGCGATCCGGCAGTCCGAGCAGTCCGGATATACCCGGTACATCATCGAGACCCTGCAGCAACGAGGCCTGCCGCCCGAGTTCTTCTTCCTGGCCCTGCAAGAGAGCGACATCCAGACGAACCAGGTCGGGCCGAGGACCCGATGGGGCATCGCCAAAGGCATGTGGCAATTCATACCCTCGACGGCAGCCCGCTTCGGCTTACGCGTAGGCCCCCGGGCCAACCAGCGCGTCTACGACCCGCTCGACGAGCGCCACGACTTCCAGAAATCCACCCGGGCCGCGGCCGCGTACTTGCAAGAGCTGTACGGGACGCTGGCGCAGGCTTCCGGATTGCTCGTCATGGCTTCGTATAACTGGGGCGAACACCGTATCGCCGGGCGGCTCTCTGCCCTGCCCGGCAAACGCCCCCTCCGCGAAGAGATATTCGAAGGGATCCCCGAAGACCCCGAGCAGCGCAATTACTGGGCCTTTCTGACCACCTACAGAGACCGTATGCCGGACGAAACGAAAAATTATGTGCTGGAAATTTTTGCGGCCGCCGTCATCGGCCACAACCCGCGCCTGTGGGGGCTCGACATCGACAACCCCATTCAGCATCACATCGAATCCCCGGACCCGTAAGCCGCAACGGACGAATCCCCCGTTCACATCTCTTCCAGCGCCTTCAGAAACGCCTCCTTATGGCCGTGCCGGATGCGTATGAAAATTTCCTGGATCCCCCTGGAGGTCTGCACAACTCCCTTGAACCCGGCGTCTTCCTCGCGCTGCAGCTTGAAATCCCCGTCGGCCGCATTGCGATGAATCGACTTCCCCCCCAGGGAATGGCCGATGATGACCCCTTCTACCCCTTCGAGGCCTTCCAGGAATTCGAGGGTTTTCCGGGCCCTCTTCGTCGTACTGCGATGGGTACCGCGCTTCGATTTACCGGGCATGATTCTGGATAATGGGATACACGCTCGTCCTGATATGCCCCAGCGCCGCTACGGATTCCCGCATCAGAGGATCGTAAGCCGGCCGGTGACGGCCTTCATCCCGATCTGGAGGCGGTAGATATAGACGCCGGGCGGCACCCCGCTCGCCTCCCATCCGACGGTATGGCGGCCTGCCGGCAACCATGCGTCTCGGATCTGCTCGACGTGCCGGCCGAGGAGGTCATACAGGTCCACACGGACCCGCCCCCCTTCAGGCGCCGTAAACGCCGCTTCGGTCGCGCGAACCACCGGGTTGGGATACCACTCCACCTCGAAGGCGGCGTCGCCTTCGGCCGACTCGACCGCCGTAGCGACGCACGCCGGATCGGCCCCCGGATGCCTCAAACGTACAAACCCCAGCCGGCGGCCCGCCTCCAGGCGGAGGGTGCGCTCCGTCCTGGACAGCGTCGCACCCGGCGTCTGGAAGGCCTCAGCCGGCGTCCACGCTCCGAAGTCGACCGGAAAAGCGGCGTCGACCGACACTTCGAGCGCCGTACTCAGGTCACTGCCGGCAGAGCGAACGACGACGAAATCCAGGACATCAGGCGCGTGTTGCCAGGCGTACAGGCCGGCGGGCGCCCCGGCCTTCGCAGACAGATCGACCACGTGCGCGGCACACGCATCCGTAAACCCGCTCACGCCGTCCAAACGCGGCTGCAGAAAAGCGACAATGGTGACGCCCCCCTTCTCGGTAGCATCGAACCCGCGAAGAGGGCGAGGATCCGTCTCGAGCTCCACCCGCGTGATGGGCACCCCCTCTCCCCGCGAAAGCCCCCGTATGAAGGGTTCTCTCGCCAGGTCCGGATACGACCGGGCCTGCACCCCTCGATCGATTGAAAAGTACTGGAGCGCCAGCGCGTGGCCTGTCGGCTCCGGCATCGCTCCAAAGGAGGCGGGAGCGCCCCACACCCGATGAGCGAGGAATGCGTTCGAAGTTCCGGACGGCTCCCCGGTGTGTTCGGCGTTCAGGAAGTAATGCATCACGTAGCGGAGGGACTCGGCAGGAACCAGCGGGTCGCTGGAGGCCGGAACAGCAGCATTGATGTCGACGAGGTAAGGGGTGCGTTCGTCGTCGACGAACAACACGGTCCGATCGTAGGTCACGGTGGCGTCGGGGGCTTCGCCCGGGTAGCGGGTCGACAGGTTGATCGAGGCGTCGAGTCGATCGAGCCGGCCGTAACGGTCGTGATGCCAGGTGGCCACAGGCGCGTGATCGGCAAACAGGCCTACTTCGCAGGGCGCGATGATCGGGCAGCGCACATCGGGCAGGGGTCCGGCAAGCCCGCCGTGATCGGCTCCCCCCGATGTGTCGTAGACGCCGAGCACGTTGTGGAACCGGTATTCGTTCCAGGTACTGTTCTGTATCCCGGGGGCATTGTCGTATCCCGTGTCGAGGAGAAAGGAGACGTCGTCGACGTAGTAGAGGAGCTGCATCTGGTCGCTTTGTTCGTGGCCTTCTCCCGGCTCGATGCCGGGAGCCTGTTCTCCATTGAGTAGCACGTAGTGGCAGGGCGCAGAGCGGTCGCCGGGGAGTCGTTCACAACTGCCCGTCCCCCCGTCGCGCCGGAGAACGATCTGGTGGCGGTCTTTTTGCCCCGATTGAGGAACGAGCTCTTCCGGGGGCGGGAGGCCGCGATCCGCCAGCGGGATCGACAGCATCGTGAGCCACAGGTCTTCGCTGGGCAAGGCGTCCTGGGCATCCGCGATCCAGGCAAACCGGCGGCCGAGCGTTTTATCTGCGCTGTAGGTGCTGTCCCATTGTAAGAGAAACGCCGCTTCCATAGGAATTTTGTTGCCGTCTTCGAGGGGGGGCACACCACCCTCGGGCGTAACGAGGTCGGCGTAGCCGCGCAAGGGGTTCAGGAAGAAGTCTGCCTCGAAGGGCGCCTGCAGCTCGGTCGAGGCGGGGTATTGGGCCCGATAGGCATGCCAGAACGGTACCGCGGTAACCAGGGCGTAATTAAAATAATAAGGGCCTTCGGCCCAGAATCGCCGGCCGCCGCCGGTCTGATAGGCCCACTGGTGTTTGCGCTGGCGGGCGTCGTCCCCGGCCGCACTGCGCCGGGCGCGGTGCACCCAGTGGTCGTAGGTCGCTTCGGGCTCTACGAGCCTCTCTCCACAGCCTTCGGTCAAGGGTCTCTGCTGGGCCAGGGCTGCGTACCCTACCGAGATGTGCACTTTGAGCGTCCAGTTCCCGGCCTGGACCTCGTCGTAGTCTACCCCGGAGAAATCGGCCGGCAGGCCGACCTGATCCAGGAATTCGAGCTCCACGACCGGCGTATTCCCCATGTCGTCGACCAGGCGGGCCTGCTCTTCGAGATGGCGCAGGAGGGCGTGCTTCCGCTCACACCCGAACAGGGCAGCCGGCTCCATCCCGTAAAAGGCATAGGCATCGTCCAGGGCGAGGTAGAGATCCACGAAGCGCGCCATGCTGCCGAGCGCGCCGGTCCACTTTACGGCATCGTCCGTTCCTTTCTCCCCGGGCAACGCCGCTCGGATTCGGATGTGATTCAGATCCTGGAGGATCGTCAGGAGCTTTCGGGCCGCCGCCTCGTGCGATGGCAGGCGTTCCGTGCGGAGAAACAGGCGCCCGTCCACCCGATGCTGCTCCAGGATCAAGGTGACGAGGGCGAGAAAGGCGACACTCTGAGCCCGATGGGCATTTTTCGAAACGAACGCTCGCGTTGTCGGAGGATCGAGGTCTTCGAGAGCCAGGTCGACGAGGGCCCGGAATACCCGCGTTTCGACCTCGTTGCGCGCGGGCTCGTGAATGCGCTGGAGGATCTGCTTCACCCCCAGGCCGTGCCGGCAGTCGAGTCCCTCGGCGGCACAGTCGAACCCGTTTACCGAGAGCGCCGGCCGGTATCGAACGTACAGGTCCTCGTACCCCGAAGCGGCGCCGTACGGCCCCGGCATCCGGGTGAACACATCGCCTGAATCTTGTGCGTGTGAACAGCCGGGGAAGAGTACGGCCTGAACGATGAGGGGCAGGAAGCCGCAAAGCGACCGAACGAAGAAGCTGCTGGAATAGTCCATCTGGGGTCATCCATAGGGCGAATCGAGTGTTCACGTATCCGACCTATTAGCCGCCCCGACGAAGGGAAAAGTTACTCACGACGAAGGCATCGAGCCGGGGGTCAGGCAAAAAAGTTGCTTTGCACCCATTGCCCCAGGTCATCCGTGTAGTTCAACACCAGAATGAAACCCGTGATGTGCAGGATGAGCAAAGCCAGCGAGATGCTCAGGGTATCGATCAACGATCCGTTGAGAATGTAAACGAAAAAGAGGGTAAAGGCCGTACCGAGCGCTGCTACGACGCCCCAGGCAACGCGCTCTCCGTCGTAGGCGCCCAACGTAAATTCATGGAAGCAGGAGATGATCAGTAGATGGGTGGACATCGAGAAGATCGAGCCTGTCCAGGTAAATAGAAACGTGCCGATCACGAGGATACCGACGCCCCATCCGGCAGAGAATACGCTGAGGATCCCTTTCGAGAAGGTGAGTCCCTGAATATCGATCATCGATATACCCGGATGAGCATTACCAAACAGAGCCGGCAGAAAGGAAAAGCCGGCTAACAGAATCACTACACCTGCCAGAGAGGCGATCCAATTAACCAGCGTTGATAATATGGCAAAAAGGGCATCGACTTTGTTCATTATCTGTAGAGAAAAGCTTTTTCTCCGATGGGCTACGCATCGAATGAACTCGGATTCCACGGCCGAGGTGCCCCATGCAGAGAAGAGGAGTGTGCAACAAATACGGGAGACTCAGGCAAGTGGGTCACGTTCCAATTACGTTGATTTACTTACAATGCGCATCCTCCTTTGGCGCATAATTAAGCGATTGTTTAAGCCAGAGGCGTCATGCCGCCCGAACCCCCGGCTCCCGCCAGCACAGTTCGGGAGGACGGCAGTTGATCGATGTGAAACTGGTTCATACCTTGAATCCTTCCTTTTCTCAACCGGCGAGGCCCGTACTGACATGAAGTTCCCTATTATCGTTTTTTTGATCCTTTTCGTCGTTGCGTGTGAACCGGAGAAACCTCCAGCGCCGGCGGAACTGACCGACCTGCTGGCCGCGGGGGCGACGGAACAGGACATCGCGGATCACCTGCTCGAGGCCGAGCACATGGCGACGCCGACGCGCGCACTCGTCGCTCATTACGGAGCCATGGATCGAGAACAGGCGTACGACGTCCAGTTGGTGGCGCTGGAAAAAGAGCTCGCCCGCAACAAGCGCCTCATCGGGTGGAAAATGGGAGGCACCCGCGTTGCGGACTCGACCGGGTCGCCCGACCCCTCCTTTGCCTATATCCTGTCTACCGACAGCCTCGCCGACGGCCAGACGTTGCCTCCCGACCCGTTCGTTGGCGACTCGGTACTCGTCGAAGCCGAAGTGGCCTTCATCATGGGGCAGGATCTGCCGGGGCCGGTCGTTTCCGAGGACGAACTGAGCGATGCGGTCGAATCCGTCGTCGGGGCCATCGAGCTGATCTCGATCCGGGTATTGCCCGGCCCCGCGGGGGTAGAACCGACCACCAACCACATGATCGCGGCGCGCCTCTCCCATGCCGGCGTCATTCTGGGCAATCGCCGCGTTCCGCTGTCGGAGTTCGACCTGGCGGGCGAGCAGGCCGTTGCCCTCATCGACGGCGAGGAGCGAGCTTCCGGCCGCTCGAACCAGATCATGAATGCCGACCCGTTCGAGGGCTTGATGTGGATTGCGAACGCCCTCCCCAAACATGGCAGGCACCTCCGGGCCGGCGACGTCGTCATCACCGGCAGCCTGTACGACAACCCCACGCTGAAACCCGGCCAGGAAGCCACGATCCGATTCTCTACGCTGGGCCGGGTGTCCGTTTCGCTCGCCGCCCCCGTCGCCGCGGATTGACGCAGTCGTGCTCAGGGGCTCAGTGACGTACGAGGGTGTTGACCCGCACGGTATCGACGTGGATGCGGGCCTGCGCGTACAGCTCCCGCAGCGTATAATATTCGGCCGCCAGGGGAGTCAGCTGGCGCCGGAGCTGTTCGCGCACCTCGTCGGCCTCCTGTATCGCCCCGGGGCGCCCCTGAGTGAGTCGCTCGTACGCGCGCGCGAGCATGTCGTCGGAAGGAGCGCGCGTGGTATCGGCTCTCAAGACGTCTTTCAGTTGCCTGGAGAGATATACCAGCGCCTCATGCCGGACCGCCTCACGCACGATGGGGGCGTCCCCCAATCCGGCGGCTTCGCCCGCCAACCCCAGCACTTCGTTGCGCAGGGCGCGGCCCACCGAGGCGGCCGGGTTCGAGCGCGCTTCGGCAAAGGGCAGCTCTTCGAGCCAGTTGTAGTAGGCGCCGGCGGTGAAATGCCGGCTCTCGCCGGCCCATTCGTACCGGACGAGCACCGTCTCCGGCGTCACCTGAACGGCGAGGTCTTCGATGTCCGATGCATCCAGCGTTTCCGCATCCTGCAGGGTGATGGGCCGCGGCTCCACCGAGTGTTCGATCGCTTCCAGGCTGCGTTCCAACCCGCGCAGGGCCGGCGCATTCACCTCATAGTTCAGTTCCTCCATAAACGAACGCACGAAAGCATCGCCCTGTAATCGCGTCTTTCGCAGTTGTACGTTTTCCCCGACCCCGGTCTTCCTCGCCGCATAGGCCGATTCGGTGAGCAGCGGATTCGAGTACCGGTTTTCGAGTCGGATGATGTGGAAACCGACGCGGCTGCGCACGGGCTCCGTATAGTCGTACTGCTTTTGCAGGGAAAAGGCCGCCTCGGCAAACGCGTCATCGACAGAAAAATAGGTAATCAGCCCCAGGTCGCCGGCGGACGAGTCGTACGCGGCCGTACCATAGACCTCATTCGCGAGGTCGACAAAATCTTCGCCCTGCTGCAACCGGCGGTACGCCTCCCGGGCCTCCTGCTCGCGCTTGAAGAACAGATGACGAACGTGCACTTTGTCCTGGCTGCTGGCGAAAGCCAACCGGTTTTCTTCGTCGGTCACCGCCGGCACCCGATCGAGCACGAAGCGCTCGTAATACATCCCGCCCAGCGCCTTCTTTCGCTGGCGCTCCATGTATCGATCGAAGCGGTCGTTCCCGGCATATCCTCTCTCCCTGGCATACGCCCCCAACAAGTACGTATCGAGCAAGGCTTCCAGGTGCCTGTACCGATTGGCCCTGGTATCGTTCTGCCCCGTCGCGATCAAGAATTCGACGTACGTCTTCTTGAATAAACCCACGCTGATCGCCGTACCGTCGACTTCAGCGAGGGGGATGAGCCGTTCGTCGATGCTGGAGCCCATCGGCTGCGCCCGGGACGAATACGGCCCCGAGCCGGCCACGAGGACCAGCCCGATCAGACAGGATGCGATGCGCAGCGTAATGCCTTTCATCGGTTAACGGAGTTTGACGGCCGGAGCGCTTCAGAAGTACAGGCGGAAGTCGATCAGCTGAGAGGAGTCCAGCCGATCGAACGGCAGGTACGCGTAGTCGAACCCGAAACGGACGCTGTAGATGCGCAGGTCCAACCCGGCGCCGAAAGAGACGTGATTGTCGACGTCCTCGATGAAGAGGTCGCGATACCCGACGCGGGCGCTGAAATTGACCGACTGGGCGCTGAAGGTCAACATCCCTCCGAGGTCGGTATTCAGGTCGTTATCGTTGGTCTGATGCGAATCGGCGAGCAGCATGAGCTGGACGTTGGAGAGGGTGACGACCGGCAGCGCGATGCCGAATTTGAAGGAGAGCGGCAGCTCCCAGCTATCCGTCCTGAGGCGGGCGGGGATGTCCGGGTTGCTGCCTGAGTTTTGTTCGTCGAGGTCGACGAAGACGTCCGCGTTGACGCCGTCCATCTGGAGCTTGCCGCCGAAGTTCATGATGGACGCGGCGACGCGCAGCCCCTGCAGGTATTGGGTCTGGAGCACGAAGCCGAGGTCGAACGCAACCGTGGAAGCGCGCATGTCCCAGATGGTTTGCTGGATGTATTTGGCCGTGCCTCCGAAGGAGAAGTTGGGCGTGAGGGGCTGCGAATACGTGAGGCCGACGCTCAGGTCGTTGGCCGAGAAGGTTTCGCCGTTGCCTTCCGGGCGGGCCACCGTCCGGACCTGCATATCCCCATAGTCGACGGCGGCAACGCTGAAGCCGAGCACGCCGGCGAAGCTAATCGGCACGACGAGGCCGGCCGCGTTGTAGCTGATGCCTTCGAACCATTCGTATCGGCTGAAAAACGCGCCCCCTCTCAGCTGGCCGTCGTAGGACAACGAAGCGCCGCCGGGATTCCAGAAGAGGGCGTCGACGTTCGTCGCCATCGCCGTGTAAGCGTGGCCCAGCGAGCTGCCGCGTGCGCCGGCGCCCAGGGTCAGAAAGGGAGCCGCGGTCGTGCCGGCCCGGCTTTGCGCGTAGGACACACCCGACGCCCCCGCAAGCACCATCACCAGGAAAACATATACGAGTCTTGAACAAACAGCCATCGTTTCGATAGTTTGTGCGGTCGGGCGCCCGGATTGCGGTCGACCGACCGGTATGTACGTGTCAGCATCCCGAAGCACACGGCCTCAGAACGTCATTTGATTATGGCAAACTTGCCGGTCGATTCTCCGATGCCCGGCGCGTCTACGTGGAAGACGTAGACCCCGTACGCCAGCTCCTGGCCGCCCTCGGTCGTCAGGTCCCAGAACATCGCACCCTCGCCGCCGAAGCCGTCGTGCTGCAGCGTGCGGATGAGCTCCCCGCGGAGGTTGTAAATGCGGATGGTGCACGAAGCCGGCAGGTTGATGAACTGGACCCGGCGCTCGCCCCGGCCGACGATCTGGTCCCGCGGCTCGAAACGCGAGCCGGCCACATACGGGTTGGGCACGACCGCCACCTCGTCGAGCTCGCGCTCGGCGGCCCCGGCATCGATGCTGCTCTGGCGCAGCGTGAACTGGAACGCGTCGCCGTCGCCGAGCGGCCGCTTCTGCGTGAAGGCAAGCCGCGCCCCGGGATCGGGGGGGTTGCTCTCCGTCTCACCCTCCGGCAGCTCGAAGATCACGCGATGGCGGAAGACGTTGTTTTCGAAAAAGATGACCGCATCGCCGACGTCAAAAACGTCCGTATCGTTCTGATCGATGATGATCAGGTCGATCTGCTCGCCCGAGGAGCGGTTAAAGGCGAATATGGGGATGTCCTCCTGCAAGAAGCTGCCTATTCCGCCGAAGGGAGGCCGGTAGGTCGAGTCGGCCGGGTCGACCCAGACCAGCTCGTAGTCGAACGGATGCCTCGTGAAACTGGGCGCCGGGTTTTCGACGATGGTGGGAATCCAGTTCGTGTCGTAGTCGGGGGACATCTCGCTGATCTCCAGGGCGTCGAGGGTATAAAAGGGCGCGCCGGACTGGTCGCCGACCACGTAGCCGGTCCGCTCGAAATCGGTCTCGACCTCGAGGAGCGTGTTGATGCTCATCGTAAAGGTATTGTCGATGATGGGCGTGGTCGGGGTAAGCGAAGACCGCGGGATCACCGTCCGGTTTTCAGCGATGTCGACCACCTCGTAATGGGTCGTCCTGAACAGATCCGATCCGCCGGCTTTGGTGCTGAACAGGTTCACCTGGTAGATGCTGTTCGGGCGGATGTTGTTCGGGTCGGTAATGGTGACGTCGATGGAGCCCGTCCCCGTGCCCTGCGTGGGTTTGCTGAGGTCTTCGTTGGTGGCTCCGGGCACGAAGCCGGCGGCGTCCGCACGCGGCACGACCACCGCCGCGTTCGGGGAAAAGCCGTTCACCTTGCCGGACAGGTCGAGGGACACAAAGAAGGTATTCTCCTGGGGATCGATGGATTCCTGGCCGTTGCCGCTCGGGTCGACGAATCCGCGGTCGTAGGCCACGAGCGCGTAATAGTAGGTGACCCCGTTTTCGACGTCGGTATCGACGTAGTGGAACCGGAGCCCGGTATCGCGGCCCATGTCGAAGCTGGCTTCGTTGGCGAAGACGCTGCGCGGGCCCTGGATGCCGTTGGCGAGGTCCCACTGGGCGAGGGGTTTGAGGAAGGTCGGTGTCCCGAAGACGTTCGTGATGGTCCGGGCGTCTGAGAGGAGGTTGTCGGTGCCTTTATAGAGCCGGTAGCCTTCGAAGTCGAACTCCTGCAGGAAGCGGTCGAAGCTGGCCACCGAGGTGGTATCCCAGCTGAGGGTCACCTTCCCGTCGCCGGCCACTGCGTTCAAGCGCGGGAGGATCGGGGGCTGCGCGAAGTTGTAGTCGGCGTTGTAGATTTTCTGGACCGTGACCCGGTTGCGGAGGAAGTCGTCCAGGTCGGCGCCGAACAGCCAGGCGGTCGAGAAGAAGTCGGTCGTTTGCGCCGGCAGCTGGACGGGCCCCGAGGTAAAGACGAGGAACGGCTCCACATCGGCGACGAGGACCTCGCCGACCGTTTCGCCGAGGATGATGTTGGGTTCGGCCGCGTTGATGAAGCGATCCCACATCCAGTCGTCGTCCCTGAGGTTGTCTCCGTTCTCGTAGAAGGGGCGCGACCCGAGGTCGAAGCCGGTCAGGCCGATCTGGTCGGATTCGTCGACGTCGAGTTCTCCGAAGTTGGGTTCCCCCTGTTCGGGCATGCCGTTGCCTTCCCCGGTATCCGGCCCGGGGTAGCCGAGGTCGAAGGGGCCGAGCCCATCGAGGCCGACGTCGTCGAAGGCCAGCTCACCCGGGTCGTAGCGGTTGTTGCCGTTTTCGTCGGCGAACCCGACCCAGTCCAGGTTTTCGTCCGCCGTCCACCAGCGCCCTGCGATAAACGCCGGCCGTTCTTCGAGGGGCCCGTTAAAATTCTCGAAGGCAGCGAGGTTGTAGTTGGCTTCGACGAACGCCCGGATGGCGTCCTGCCCTTCGATCAGCATACCGGGCACGTTGAAGCGCGATTCGTCCGTGATGCCGTCTTCGTCGTTGTCGAGCCCGTCGAACCCGCGGGCGGGGCTTTCCAGGAAGGCGAAGCCGGCGTGCCCCAGGCGGTAGCTGCCCCCCGTGCTGCGGGTGCCGATCCCGTCCTGGTCGAACCCGAAGGCGATGTCGAGGATAGGATCGAAGGCGGCGCTTTCATCCCCTTCCTCTTCGCCCAGGCCGTAATCCTGGAGCTGGGCAAAGTACAGCCGATCGTGGCTGAACTGACCGACGTTCGTGATGCGATACAGGAGAAACATCGTATCTTCAGCGAGCACGTTGGCCCACTGCAGGAGGCGAACCTGCACCTGGAGGCCGAGCCCGCCGTAGGTGGAGTCCGCCGGATCGGGATAAAAGACGCCTTTCGGGCTGAAAGGGGCGCCCGTCACCGGGTTGACGGCGTACTCGTAATCGCTGCCGTCATCCATGACGTAATAACTTTCCAGGTCGGCATTGAGGATGCCTTTGCCGAAGAGGCCGTTCCACTGCCCGGGCCAGCCGGGGTCGTCCGGGTTGTTGAGCCGATCCGGCCAGAACTCGGGCCAGGAGTTGGGCCGGCTGCTCAGCGCCGGGATGGGCTCGAGGGCATCGGTGATGGGGTTCAGGCGTTCCCGGTTGAAAAAGCCCGGCAAGGGGTTCCATCCATAGATGACGCCATTGGCGCCGATGCGCGTGCCGGCGCTGCGGTAATGGAAAATGACCGGATTGAGCAGGGTGTCTTGCGCCCCGTCGCCGTAGAACGCCGACCACTTGGCGCGCTCGCCCGGCACCACGCCGGCGACGGCCACACCGATGCCATCCAGATGGCGCCCTCCGATACCACGCGGCCAGTTGCCCCAGGGATTGTCGCCGAAGCGAGCCAGCTCGCCGTGGTTGCGGTAGTTGGTCTGGATCAGGTTGGCGTCCATGACCCCGCGCGCGATCAACTCCTGATCGCCGCGGTATTCAGGGGGAATGGCGCTCTGGCTTCGGGCGCAGGGGGCCGCCGCCAGGGCGAAAATCCACCCGCAAAGAAGCAGTGCACTGCCGATAATAGATATACGTCTCATGATAACGGAGTAATCGAAGAATTAAAATCGGAAATCGAGACCTACGTTGACGGTGCGGGGAGCGCCCAGCCAGTCCTGGCGGAAGAAAAACTCGTCCAGAGTATTGAGGCCTCCCACACGGGTTTCATTCAACTTTTGCCGCTCCAGCTCTGCGGAGGACGTCGCTTCCCCCGTGTCGTTGTAGACATCCAGCTGCGGCCGTTCGTCGAAGATATTGAGCACTTCGAGGAACAGGCGGACGTCCTGCTTCACGAAAGCAGGTCGGTACAGGAAACGGATATCCGAGGTGAAGTAGGCGGGTTTGTCGGCGTTGTTCTTGTCGAACGACACCACGAAGTTGCGCTCCGTCGTATAAGGGGTGTTGCTTTGCAACTGGTTGAGCACCGTGATGGACAGGCCATCCGTCGGGCGCAGCGAGATCGTGTTGTTGAGCGTATGGCGCTGGTCCCAGTTGAGCCGCTGCAGGGTGAAGTTGGCTTCCTGGCCGCTCTGGAACCGGTCGAATTCTTCTTCGGCGTCAGACGACGACCCTTCGGCAAATTGCAGCGTGTAGTCGAGCGTCCAGCTGACCACGCCGCCGGGTTGCTGAAACAACGACAGCGTGAACCCGCGGATCGTGCCGAAATCGCGGTTGATGAACTGGGTGATGTTGCGCCCGTTGGCATCCCGGAGGAAGCGGATCCCGCTGAGATTACGGACGTCCTTGGAGAACACGGTCGCTTCGAGGCCGATCTGGTCGTTGAGGGCCTGCTGGAAGCCCACCTCGAAGGCCAGCGTGCGCTCCGGCTCCATGTTGGCGTTGCCGAACTGGGCGATGCCGTCTTCGTCGTTGATTTCGAACTCGGGATTCGTGTAGATGAGCTGGAACGGCGGCGTCTGGAAGAAGAGGCCGGCCGAGAACCGCAGGACGCCCTGCGAAGAGATCGGGAAGGCGACGCCGATGCGCGGGCTGACCTGGACCTTGACGTCGGCATCCGTTCGGTTCGAGATCGAGTCGCCGGGGGCGGCGGTGCTCAGGTCGGGGATCCGCTCGTTGGCCCCGAGCGCCCAGTCGACGGGCACCTCGTAGTCGGGGTCGAAATAGTCGAACCGCAGGCCGGCGTTCACGATCAGGTTGTTCAGCTCGATCTTGTCCTGCAGGTAGGCGGCAAAAAAGAGCGGGTTGTTCTGGAGCCGCGAGCTGTTGAAGCCTTTGTTGACGCTGGGGTCGGTCGAGAGGACGGGCTGGAAGTTCGTCGTGCTCGAGTTTTCGATGCCGATCCGCTGGATGTCGAGGTCGCTGTAGCGCACTTCCAGGCCCCCCTTGACCTGGTGCACGCGGTTGACCTGGCTGGTGAGGCTGGCGACCACAGTATGCGTGAGGGTTTTGTTGTCTTGCTGGAAGAGTTCGTTGCCGGCGACGTTAAAAGCGAACTGCCCCGAGATGCCGGCTTGTTCGCGAGGCGCCAGGCGCAGGTCGACCGGGTCCTCGTACAGCCTGCGCTCCAGGCGGTCCTCCAGGTAGCTGTACGAGACGCTGCCGAAGGTTTTCTGGCCGATCGTATAGTCGAGGCCGGCGATGTGATTCCAGCTCGTCAGGAAAGACCGGTTGATGCCGTCCGGGACGTACTTGAAGGCGTGCAGGTACGGAAGCGACTCCGAATCCTGAAAAAACACCGAGTAATCCAGCTGCACCCGGGGCGTCAGGTTGTAGACCACATTGCCGTTGATGGAGAGGCGCTCGCTGGCATTCAGAGCCACAAAATCGCCGTCGCCGGTGGAGGCGATGTCCCAGGTCTCGCGGGCTTCGCCCGTATTCAGCCCTTCGGAGGCGTCGTTGGGCATGAAGAGGCGTTTGCCGAGGAGGTGCCCGTTGTCGTCGAGATACCGGCCGGCTACGTTGAACCCTAATTTGTCGAGGATGAGAGGGCCCCCCAGCGACGCTTCGACGTTGGTGATGCTGGGCAGCGGCGAGGCCTCAGCAAACGAGAACGTTCTCGACTGGAAATCTCCCACGCCGAGACCGGAGCCCGGCCCGGAAAGGCGATCGACGAATTCCAGGTCGCGCGTGCTCGCGATACCGCCGGCGTAACTGCGCAACCCGCCGGACCAGACGTCGGGTACGTCTTTGGTCACGATGTTGACGACGCCGGAGAGCGCCTGTCCGTACTCCGCGTTGAACACACCGCTGATGACTTCGATCGAGTTGACCATGTTCTGTTCGACCTCGAACGAAGCGCCGCGGTCGTACACATTGTTGATAGGCACGCCGTTCACCAGGTACGCCACCTCGCCGGCCCGGCCGCCGCGGAAACGACCCGCTACAACCCCCGCCTGCAGCTCGATAGCCTCCTGCACGTCGATCACGGGTAAGACGTCGAGCTGCTCCGAATCGACGTAGGAGGTCGTCGTCGTTCGGTCGATCTGTATCACCTCACGCTCAGCGACGACGACGACTTCGCCGGCCTGAAGCGTCTCCTCTTGCATCGAGAAGTCGACGTCCGTCGTACGATCGATCTGGACGCGCACCTCTTGTACGGTCGTCCGAGCGTACCCGATGATGGACGCCTGTACGGAGTAGGTGCCCGGATCCACCTTGATGATGGCGTAATAGCCGTCTGCATCTGTGACGGCTCCCTGCGTCGTGCCGACGATCACGACGTTTACCCCGGGCAGCGGCTCGCCGGTTGCCGCATCCGTGACGCGGCCGGCTATCTTACCTGTTTCGCCGGCATATACCGGGTTCACGCCCAGCAAGGCGAAAAGAATGGTATACACGAGTGCATACAACAAAGAACCGACGGGGCCCGCACAACCCCGGCTCATACATGTAAACGTCATGATATAGCTCGTCCAGCTTGAATACGGTGGAAAGAAGGCGGATGACATGCAGTCCTCTGACACGGCGGTATGGTGGTCCTTCTGCGCCAGGGCCTGCACGGGGCATGAAGCCGGGCGCAGACTAATGCCGACGTGTAAACCTAATGTTGATTTATCGTGAGCTTACGTTAAATCGGACAGGATTTATGATATGCTAATGAGTTCTCAGTTCTCAGTTC
>CAZGHT010000078.1:0-28147 GCA_964525535.1 uncultured Rhodothermaceae bacterium | reverse complement strand
GTCTGGGAACCCAGGGGGCAAAAGCAGTTCAAGCACCTTAAAGAATCCGAACTGAAAACTGAAAACTGAAAACTGAGAACTGAAAACTGAAAACTGAGAACTGAGAACTGAAAACTGAGAACCCATGCCCGATCCTGTATACGAATCCCGGTTTGTCCCCGATGAAGCGCTCATGGCTGCGTTTGTAGACTTTGTATCCATCGTCCGTCAGTTGAGGCGCGACTGCCCGTGGGATCGAGAACAGACGCACGAGTCGGTCAAACACTTACTCATCGAGGAGGCGTATGAAGTCGTAGAAGCCATCGACGAGTTAAACTGGGATGAGCTCAAGAAAGAGCTGGGCGACGTGTTGCTGCACGTCGTTTTTCACGGCACGATCGGCGAGCAGGCCGGCCGCTTCGACCTCCGAGAAGTGATCGAACTGGAAACCGCCAAACTGATTCGCCGGCATCCGCACGTATTCGGGGACGCGCGTGTGGATGGCGTAGACCAGGTCAAAAACAACTGGGAACAGATCAAAAAAACGGAAGGCAAGAAAACGACCTTGCAGGGCGTTCCCCGGCACCTGCCCGGGCTGCTCCGAGCGTACCGAATGCAAGAGAAGGCGGCCGGCGTCGGGTTTGACTTCCCCAGCGCCGAGGAGACCTGGCAAAAGGTGGAGGAAGAGCTCGACGAGTTCAAGGAGCTGATGGTGGGAGACGCCTCCGTCGAGGAACGAGAAAACGAACTGGGCGACCTGTTGTTTGCCATCGTAAACTATGCGCGCTTCTTCGACCTTCAGCCCGAGAACGCAATCAGACGCACCAACGCCAAATTCGAAAGGCGCTTCACCTTTATCGAACGCGCGCTGCGTGCTGCCGGCAAAAACTGGGACGAGGTCGACCTGGATGAAATGGACCGGTACTGGGATGAGGCGAAGGCTGCAGAATGAGCCCGGGTGCCGGAAGGGGTCCGTTTTTTGATCGGCGCAGGTATGCATAACGCCTTTCTTATTTGTATATATACAGGGTGATTACGATTATGTAAACACACCGTGAGCCGTATGATTTGTGGGCTGAGGCGAACTTTATACGATCTCAAGAGCATTTAGCATTGATCATGCCTACCTTTGCAGGCCCCCACCTCATTGGTATTCTTCTTCTGATAGCGCTGTCGTTTCCGCCTGGAAGCCGCCTGCAGGCCCAATCCTTTTCTCAGAAAGCCGGGCACCGGCCGTCTGCCGTCGAGGGCCGCGTGATCGTCAAGTTCGACCCGATGCCGGGCAAGAGCGCCGAACGACGCGGGGCCGGCGTGCCGTTCAACCAACTAGTACAGCAGGTACAGGTGATCCGGATGGATCGGCTCTTTCCCTATTCCCCCGGTGCGAGTAAGGCCTCCCGGCTGAGCGAAGAAACGCTCAGGAGCCTGAGCAACCTGTACGAGGTCCGTTACGCTTCGGTGTTGCCGCCTCATGTCGTAGCGGCCATGTTCATGCAGTCTGCAGAGGTCGAATACGCCGAGCCGCGATACATCTACGCCCTGGGGGGGGAGGGGCTTCCGGACCGTGCACCGGTGCCGAAGGCGTCGGAAGCGCCGCCGAACGGAGTTCGGGCGGCGCCCAACGACCCCCAATACGTCCAGATGCGTCATCTACAGTATTTGAAGATGCCGGAAGCCTGGGATATCGTGAAAGCGAGCGAAGGAGACGTAGTGGTCGGCATCGTCGATGGCGGCGTCGAATGGACGCATTCCGATTTGTTCGATAACCTCTGGAGGAATCCCAGGGAGCTTGATAATGGGATCGACGATGACGGCAATGGCCTGCGCGACGACATCCACGGATGGAACTTCGCTGACGAATCCAACGACCCATCCGGCCTGGACCGTACGCCGTTCAACGGACAACACGGCACACAGGTCGCGGGGGTAGTCGCAGCGGTCACCGATAACCGGACCGGCATTTCCGGGGCGAGCTGGAATGCTTCTTTTATGCCGGTAAATGCAGGCTGTCCGTTTACGGACAACGCCATCTGTTTCGGCTACGACGGCATGATCTACGCCGCCCTCGCCGGCGCCGACATCATCAACGTGAGCTGGGGCGGCCCCGATTCGTTCTTCGGCCGGGAAGCCGTCCGCATCGTGCAGGAGGAGGGCGCCTTACTCGTCGTGTCTGCCGGCAATAAAGGCGGCACCGACGGGGTAGGGGTCAATATCGACGCCGTCCCGGAATACCCGGCCTCCTACGACGGAGTGCTGGTCGTCGGGGCGGTTCTAAACGACTCCGACCAGAAAGCCGGCTTCTCCAACTACGGGGTGTCCGTCGACGTCTTCGCCCCGGGCATCGATATCAACAGCACCTTCCCCGGAGACACCTATACCGCTGACGCCACCGGAACCTCCTTCTCGGCGCCTATCGTGGTTGGACTCGCAGCGCTCGTGCGGACCCATTTTCCCAACTGGACGGCTGAACAGGTCCGCGAACAGATCCGCGTCACGAGCGCCAACATCGATCTGGCCAATGACGCTTCGTTGCAGGGACTCCTCGGCAGAGGGCGCATCGACGTGGTGAAGGCGCTTACCGACAGGACGCTACCCTCCCTGCGGGTGACAGAGGTTTCGTTTACGGAGAGCGGCGGCGACGGCGCTATCCAGGAAGGCGACCGCGTCGATGTGACGCTCCATCTCCGCAACGTGCTGCAAGAAGCCAGCCAGATCACGATGACCGCGGCCTCGCCGGATTCACTGGTTACGCTGCTCGATGCCACGCAATCCTTCGACGCCATAGCACCCGGGCAGGAAGTTGCCGCACGGTTTGCCTTTCAACTGGCCGACCGCGTCCCCGTCGATCACCTTTTGCCGTTTCGGGTTACCTTCGAGGGCAACGGGTACCAGGACGCGGACCGGGTCGAGTTCACCGCCAACCGCGTGACGCACGACAACGGCGTGATTCAGGTGTCTTTGACCGATGAAGGCAATATCGGCCGGTCTGGCCTGGGCGCTGCGTCTACAGGGCAGGGATTCCGGTATTTCGGTGTCGACTGGTTGTTCGAGGGAGGCCTCGTCATGGCTCTCGGCATGGACAGGATCGTCAACAGTGTGAGAAACACGATGCCGCTCCAGCAGGACGAGGATTTCGAGCGAGAGGAAGCCACGAAGTTCGGTATTTTCGGAGGCCAGATCACGGATGAAAATGGGCGCGTCGTGTTGAGAGAAAAAAGGGCCGATGGGGGCGGCGGGCTCCGGGTGCAACAGGAAAGTTATCTCGACTCGGGCAACGAAAATAGCAACTTCCTCATCGTGCGGTACATCATATCGCTGCCTGAGGCCGCCGCCGGCGTCGAGGACAGCGTGTACGTCGGTCTCTTTTGCGATTGGGACCTCACCACGCAGGGCGGCGGCGACTTTGCGCGATACGACGAGGAACGACGGCTGGGCATCGTGCAGCCGTCCGCCGATAATCCCACGCTCCTGCTGGGGACCAAATTGCTGACGACAGGGGCGGACGTCTCTTACCGGTCTATCCAGAATAAAGAAATCTTCGACAGCCGGTCGGGAGGGGATGGATTCACCGACGAGGAGAAGTGGGCGTTCTTGAGTGGGGGCGTTCAGCGTACAGAGGTCGATAACGACGACGTCTCTACGCTCATTGCCTCCGGGCCCCACCGGCTCGCGCCCGGGGATCGCCTCGAAGTCGCTTTTGCACTTCTGGCGGCAACCCGCCTCGAGAGCATGAGGCGTTATGCCGACAACGCACAGAAATTATGGGCCAATTCGATACGGTCTCTTGCGCCGAAGCCCGTTCCGGTCGACGAGCCTGTTTCAGCCCGGTCCTTCGTCCTCGAACCGGTGTTCCCCAACCCCGTCCGGCAGCAGGCCTTCTTTCGTTTCGTATTGCCTCGGCCCGGCACGACCAGGCTCGTCGTGTACGACATGCTCGGGCGCGAAGTGAAGACGCTGGTCGACGCCGCATTGCCGGCCGGTGAGCACCGGGTCGCGTGGGACGGCCGGAATCGATTCGGGAATGAAGTGGCCGACGGCGCCTATCTCTACCGGCTCGATGCCGCCTCGCGAGCGACGAGCTATTCTTCGTCCAGGATGTTGATTGTGGTCAGTAGGCAGTAGGCAGCTGCTCGCTGCCTCACGTCATCATCCGATCCAGATGGACGTAGCCGCCATCGACGTGGAGGTACTGGCCGGTCATGTGGCCGGCGCGGTCGTTGGAAAGGAGGAATACGGCCATGTCCGCAATTTCCCGGGTTGTCGTCATACGCCGGCCGAAGGGAATGTTCGACGTCATTTTTTTTAGCTGGGCTTCCGGGTCGTCGAACGTGTTGATGAAATAGTCGTACATGGGCGTCCAGACTTCGGCCGGCAATATGGCGTTGACGCGAATGCCGTACGGTTCGAGGTCGACGGCCCACTCGCGGGTCAACCCCAGGACCCCTCCCTTGGCAGCGACGTACCCCGACGTCTCTCCCTGGCCGGTAACCGCCGTCTTGGAGCTGATGTTGACGATAGCCCCTTTGTGAAGCTTGAGCTGCGGAAGCGCATAATGCGCCATACAATAGACATGGAGCAGGTTGCGCTTTATGGAGTCCATGAACGCCTCGGGCGATCCCGACTCGAGCCCCACTTTGTCGTTGATGCCGGCGTTGTTGACCAGCCCGTCCAGGCGCCTGTACCGGTCGAAGGTCTGTTCTACTGAGGCGCGGCAAAAGGAGGGCGCTACGAGGTCGCCCGTTATCCCCAGGAGGTCGAAGCCTTTTTCTGCACAGAAGTGCGTCGTTTCTTCGATGGCCTCCGCATTTTTATCCACCACCACCGGAATGGCTCCTTCCTCGATCAGCGTTTCTACGATGGAGCGGCCGATGCCGCTCGCCCCGCCCGTGACCAGAACGACTTTGTCTTTGAGTCCTAGATTCATATACGTAATGATGGATGTTACGCGCGGGACCGGTCATTCGACCGGCGCAACGCCGTAAAAATGAGCGCCGTTGGCGCCGAATACCCTGGCAAGGTCGGCGTCGCCGAGCGATCGGGTATATTCCCGGACGAGGCCGACGACGTCGGCATACGAGCCGGCAACGAGACACACGGGCCAGTCCGATCCGAACATGATGCGATCGACGCCAAAGTGGTCGAACACGACGTCGAGGTAAGGGGCCACGTCGTCGTACGTCCAGCTATCCCAGTGCGCTTCGGTGATGAGGCCCGACACTTTACAATACACGTGGGGGTAGCGGGCAATCTCGCGCATCAAAGCGGCCCATCCATCGAAGTACTGGTCTTTGATGTAAGGCTTGGCCATGTGATCTATGACGAGCTTCTGATGTGGCGTCTTGCGGACAAACTCCAGGACGGCGCCCAGCTGGTGTGGGAATACGAGGATGTCGTAGGTAAAATCGTATTGCTGGAGCCGTTGCACCCCGTGCAGGAATGCGTCGCGGAGCAAGAAGTTGACGTCGGATTCGCCCTGGACGATATGCCGGAAGCCGCACAGTTTGTGAAACACAGCGAGCTGCTCCAGGTGATGCTCGATGGCCGGGTCCATCAGGTCGACCCAGCCCACCACTCCGCGGATGAAGTCGTGCCGGTCGGCGAGCTCGAGAAGGAATCGGGTCTCCTCGAGGTCCTGGTCGACCTGAACGGCGATACAGCCCTGTACGCCGTTACGGTCCAGCTCGGGCTTCAGGTCAGCCGGCATGAAGTCGCGCTGGATAACCTGCATGGCGTCGTCGATCCACGCATGGCCAACGGGGTCGTATCTCCAGAAATGCTGATGAGTGTCGAGAATCGTCATGGGGTGCAGAACGCGTCGTCCGTGATATCAACCGGGATCTCCAAATCGGATATCACCCCCAAGTTAAAATCCTCAGAGGGAATTGCAAAATGAATCAGGTATCCGTAGTATGGCGGAGCTGTTGAGGCCGGGCGTATACCTTCGGATGCCCTCACTCCAGCGCTGTGTAATACCTGGTAATACCTGTTTAGCAATACGTGTTATGCAAGTTAAGACCGCGATAGAATCTCGCAATATTCTCGGAGAAGGGCCCTGGTGGTCGGTCGATGAGCAGGTGCTGTACTGGATTGACATCAAAAAGCCGAGTTTGCAGCGCTGGAACCCCGAAACGAAGGAGCACAAGTTCTGGTCGATGCCCGCCGAAATCGGCTGTTTCGTGAGCTGCACGCCTTCCCGGGGGGTCGTGGCCTTGCAGAACGGGATTGCTTTTGTAGACCTGGTGAGTAATGGCCTGGAGAAGCTGATGGATCCCGAGGAAGACCTGCCCGATAACCGCTTCAACGACGGCATCTGCGACCGGCGCGGGCGCTTCTGGGTGGGGTCGATGGACAATAACGAGGTCGACATCACCGGCTCGCTCTATTGCATCGATACGGATCGATCCATCCGAAAGATCAAGTCGGGGGTCGGCATCTCGAATGGCCTTGGCTGGAGCCCGGACGACCGGATTATGTATTTTGCCGACTCGACGGCGAAGTGTATATATGCATTTGACTATGACATAGATACCGGCGCTGCGACGAACGAACGCCTGTTTGTCGACGTAGACCGGGGCGTGCCCGACGGGCTGACGGTGGACAGCGAAGGATACGTGTGGAGCGCGCAATGGGGAGCCTGGCGGGTGGTGCGATATGCCCCTGACGGTACGGTCGACCAGATCCTCGACGTGCCGGCGAAACAACCGACGAGCTGCATGTTCGGGGGGGCGGATCTGCGTGACCTGTACATCACCTCCGCCCGCATCAAGCTGACCGACGAGGAAATCGCCGCGCAACCTGAAGCGGGCAACGTGTTCGTCGTTCGCACGAACGTCTCGGGGTTGCCCGAAACCAGGTTTCCTTGCTAATCCAGCATGTACCAAAACCAAGATCCTGCATCCTGAGCCCCGCCTCGTTGTCAACCACCGGGATGCGCAACGGCAGTCATTCATGGATGGTATGCGCCGGATGCGTACAGGTCCTGCCAGAGCGGCGTTGCAGGTATGCAAGCCGCATAACCCAGCCTGCTGTGCACCGTTCGCGTAACATCACTAAATCACTCATTTACTCATTACAAACGTCACAGATCAGTGAGCCAACAAGAGAACGGAAACCTACCCGCAAAATTACGTAGCAGCTCCTGGTTCGGCATTCGCGACAAAATGGGATTCGCGCACCGCAGCTGGACTAAGAACCAGGGGCACCCCGACCACATGTTCGACGGACGACCTGTTATCGGAATTTGCAACACGTGGTCCGATCTGACTCCGTGCAACGCCCACTTCAGGATACTGGCCGAGCATATCAAACGGGGGGTCTACGAGGCCGGCGGTTTTCCGTTCGAGTTTCCGGTGATGTCTCTCGGGGAAATCCTGATGAGACCGACGACGATGTTGTATCGAAACCTCGCCAGTATGGATGTGGAAGAAAGCATCCGGTCCAACCCCCTGGACGGCGTCGTCTTGATGACGGGGTGCGACAAGACTACGCCGTCGACGGTGATGGGAGCCTGTAGTGTGGACCTGCCCACGATCGTATTGCCGGGCGGAGCCATGCTGAATGGAAAATATCGAGGGAAAGATATCGGCTCGGGGACGGACGTATGGAAGTTCAGCGAGGACCTCCGGGCAGGGAAGATGTCGATGGGGGACTTCATGGAGGCGGAATCCTGCATGTCGCGCAGCGATGGGCACTGCATGACGATGGGCACGGCTTCGACAATGGCCTGCATGGTGGAGGCGTTGGGCCTCACTCTGCCCGGGGCCGCTGCGATTCCGGCGGCCGACTCCCGCCGCCGGCGGATGGCGCACCTGACAGGCATGCGTATCGTCGAGATGGTGAAGGAAGACCTCCGCCCTTCCGCTATCCTGACCCGGCCGGCCTTCGAAAATGCCATCCGGGTCAACGCGGCGATCGGCGGGTCGACGAACTTCGTCATTCACCTGCTCGCCATTGCCGGCCGGGTCGGCGTGGAACTGACGCTGGAAGATTTCGACCGGCTGGGGAGCCGGCTCCCCCTGCTGGTCAATTTGATGCCATCCGGGACGTATCTCATGGAGGATTTTTATTATGCGGGCGGCCTCCCTGCCGTCATCCAGGCCCTCGAGGACGTCCTCCACCTGGACGCCCTGACCGTCACGGGCCGCTCTCTGGGGGAGAATACGGAGGACGCCCCGCGTTATAATGCGGATGTGATTGCCGAGATGAAAGAGCCCGTGCAAGAAGAAGCGGGCATCGCGGTCCTCAAAGGTAACCTGTGCGAACACGGAGCGATCATCAAGCCCTCGGCCGCTTCCCCGGAGCTCCTGCAGCATACAGGCCGCGCCGTCGTCTTCGAAGACTATGAGGACTATCATGCGCGTATCGACGATCCCGACCTCGACGTCGATAAAGACGCCGTTCTCGTGCTGAAAAATGTGGGGCCCAAAGGGTACCCCGGTATGCCTGAAGTAGGCAACGTGGGGTTGCCCAAGAAGGTCCTCGAACAAGGGGTGCGCGACATGGTGCGCATCTCGGACGGCCGGATGAGCGGAACGGCGTATGGCACCGTCGTGCTCCATGTGGCCCCCGAATCCGCCATCGGCGGCGTCCTGGCGCTCGTGCAGGACGGCGACATGATCCAGCTCGACGTACCCAACCGAAAGCTGCACCTGGACGTGCCGGACGAGGAGATCGCGCGCCGCCGTGCTGCCTGGAAGCCGCCTGAACAGGCGATGAACCGGGGGTACGTGAGCATGTACCTGAACCATGTGATGCAGGCCGATCAGGGCGCCGACTTCGACTTTCTGGTCGGCGCCTCCGGCAGCCCCGTGCCTAAGCCCAATCACTAGATGGACCCGACTACGGCACGGATGGTTCGTGGAAGGGGTAAAATAGGATTGATGGAATGATGAATCGATTTAAAGATCAAGTGGCTATCGTCACCGGGGCCGCAAGCGGCATCGGCGCCGGCATTGCCGAAAGGCTCGGGCGCGAGGGGGCGCAGATCGTGCTCTTCGATGCCGACGAGAAAAGCCTGTTGCAACAGGCGCGGGTATTCAAACAAGAAGGGTTAGCGGTCCAGGCGTACGTCGTAGACGTGACGCACGCCGGGCAGGTCGAATCCGGCATTCAGGAGGTGGTGGATCAATTCGGGCGCCTGGATGTCATGGTCAACAGCGCCGGCATCGTGGGCCCTTCGGCCACAAACATCCTGGACTACGATGTCGAAGCCTTCCGGCGCGTCGTCGAGATCAACCTGACGGGGTCTTTCCTGATGACCAAGTATGCACTCAAACCCATGGTGGATCGAAAGTACGGGCGGATTCTGCTCATCGCTTCGATCGGGGGGAAGGAAGGCAATCCCGGGATGGCCGGCTACGCCGCGAGCAAGTCAGGGGTGATGGGGCTCGTCAAAGGGATCGGAAAAGAGTACGCCGAAACCGGTGTAACCGTGAATGGCATCGCTCCGGCGGTCATTGCTACGCCGATGAATCAGGAGACCGCCCCGGAGATGTTGAAGTACATGACGGATAAAATACCCATGAAACGTCTGGGTACCGTAGAAGAGGTGGCGGCCCTGTCGGCCTGGATCGTGTCGCGGGAGGCGTCCTTCAATACGGGGTTTGTATTCGATATTTCTGGTGGACGAGCTACGAATTAACGACCGTTGTCGGCCACCCTTCAGGAATCGATCAAGATGACATGGATGGATTTGTACATGATGGGTTTAAAAATCAGGTTGCGGTAATCACCGGCGCGGGTGAAGGCATCGGGTATGAAATAGCCCGGCAGCTCGCCCAACGCGGCGTTCGGATCGCGTTGAACGACATTGATGCGGAGAAGGCCCGGGAGGCTGCCGAAAAGCTCGATGCGATCAGCGCCTGTTTTCCGCACGCCGGGAATGCGGGTGACCTGAACGTCATACGGGATCTGGTCGAACGCGCCGTTTGTACATACGGCCGGCTGGATATGGCCATCGCCAATGCCGGCATCACGCTGTGGAATCCCTTTCTGGAGTACACCCAGGAGGACTTCCAGCGCGTCGTATCGGTAAACCTCGGCGGCTCCTTTTTTCTGGCCCAGAAGGCTGCGCGTGCGATGATCTCCCAGCAGCGTGGGGGGCGTATCCTCTTTATGTCGTCCGTTACGGGACGGCGGGCCATGCCGTTCCTCTCTGCGTACAGCATGACCAAAGCGGGCCTCGAAGGGTTAACGACCAACCTGGTGGCCGAACTGGCCCCGCATCGCATCACCGTCAATGCGATCGCACCCGGTGCGACGGTCACGCCCCGCAATCTGGCCGACGACCCGGCCTACGAATCGGTATGGGGCGATCTCGTCCCGATGGGGGAAGCGGCGTATCCGAAAGATATCGCGCGGGCGGCGCTTTTCCTGCTGTCTCCGGAAGCCGGTCAGTTGACGGGCCAGACCCTGCTGGTCGACGGCGGCTGGTCGCATACCAGCCCTATACCGTCGCTCGATTTCGTCGATGCGTCCCTCAAAACCAACCAGGACGACTCTTGAGTACCGATCCGACATATCTCGTCACCGGGGCCATGGGCTGCATCGGCTCCTGGGTGCTGCGCCATCTCGTGAAACAGGGGAAAAAAGCGATCAGCCTGGACCTCGGTGACGATCGTCATCGCCTGGATCTGCTGCTTTCCCGGGAAGAGCAGGCCGCCATCACGTTCGTGCAAGAGGACCTGAGAGCCACGAAGGAGGTAAAGAAGGCGATCCTGGAAGGGGGCGTGACCCGGATCATCCATCTGGCAGCACTACAGGTTCCTTTTTGCAAGGCCGACCCCGTACTGGGAGCGGAAGTGAATGTGGTGGGTACGGTCAACGTCTTCGAGGCGGCTCGTGAGGCCGGCATCGATCATCTGGTGTATGCGTCTTCGGTAGCCGTATACGGTCCCCCGGAAACGTATGGCGGTGCGGCGCTGACCGACGAAAGCCTGCCCGATCCGCGCACGCTATACGGCGTCTATAAAGTAGCCAACGAGGGCACGGCGCGCGTCTACTGGGCCGACCACCGGATCAGCAGCGTGGCCTTCCGGCCGTACACGGTGTACGGGGTAGGGCGCGACCAGGGTATGACCAGCGAACCGACGAAGGCGATGCTCGCCGCCGCCCGCGGCGTCCCCTACGAGATTGGCTTCAGCGGTGTCATGCAATTCCAGTGGGCGTCCGACATCGCGCGCTATTTTATCGAGGCTGCGGATACGCCCCGGGCGGGAGCTCGCGTATTCAACATAGGCACGGCTTCCGCATCGGTGGCCGAGGTCGTCGCCGTCATCCGGTCCCTTCGCCCGGGTGCTCAAATCTCCTGTGTCGACAACGATCTCCCCTTTCCGGCCCACCTCGATGGCTCGGCCCTGCGAGCGTATCTGCCTCAGTTCGAAGATACGCCGCTGGTCGAAGGGATCCGCGATACCATCGAGCGCTTTGAGGCATGCCTGGCGCACGGTCTATTGCAGTAGGCCGGCCCGATCACAAATTCGCGATCTGTATGGCGTTATTTCATTTCCAGCGTTCGCCGGGGTCTCGGGATTCACCGTTGAAGCCGGGCCTTCACTGGGTGCTGTTCGGCGTGCCGCTGCTCGTGCTGCTGACGCTGCCGCTGGTTGCCCTCCTGCTCCGCGTAGAGGCCGCCGATGTGGTTCCTTACCTTGGACGGGAGGAGGTGCGGCAGGCCATAGGGCTCAGCCTCAAAACGAGCGGCATTTCCGTTGTGTTGACGGTGCTGCTGGGCACGCCGCTGGCCTTTGTTCTGGCGAGAGGGGCTTTCCCCTTTCGCAGCTTCATCGACGCCTGTGTGGATGTGCCGATGGTTTTGCCGCCGGCCGTGGCCGGCATCGCCCTCCTGATCGCCTTTGGCAGGCAAGGGTTGCTCGGCGATGCGATCGCGGCGTTCGGCGTCCAGATTCCTTTTTCGCAGGCTGCCGTCGTGCTGGCGCAGATCTTCGTCGCAGGCCCGCTGTATGTGAGGGCGGCGGTGATCGGGCTCGGCCGGATACGGCGCGACATAGAAGAAGCCGCGCTGATCGACGGGGCCGGCGTGTGGCAGGTGCTCCGTTTCATCACGTTTCCCCTCTCCCGGAATGCGTTGCTCGGGGGGATGGTCCTGATGTGGGCCAGGGCCCTCGGAGAGTTCGGGGCGACGATCATCTTCGCCGGCAACCTGCCCGGCCGGACGCAGACCATGCCGCTGGCCATCTATCTGGGTTTCGAGATCGACCTCGGGGTTGCGCTCACGCTGTCCGTATTGCTGATGGGGCTGTCCCTGTTGATCCTCGTTGCGGTCAGGGTCTTGCTGAGATACGAATAGGGGCTGCCTGGGTAAGGAAGCGATCGGGCATCGCTGTCACCCCGTTGGCACGGTCACCTCCGGCGTCTGAGGATGTTTCTGCAGACCCGGCTCGCGCTGCAGAAACTCTTCGTACAGGTCTCTGTGCCGGTTGTCGAGAGGGATTTTGTACCCGTCGATAAAAACGTGATGGATGGACGTCTGGGTCTCGAACGGGTCGCCGTCGGCGACGAAGACGTTGGCTTTTTTGCCGACCTCGAGAGAGCCGACGAGGTCGCTGACGCCGAAGATTTCAGCCGGCGTGATCGTCACGGCGCGCAACGCCTGTTCACGCCCCAGGCCGTATGCCGCGGCAAAACCCGCATTAAACGGAAGGTTGCGGACGTTTTCCGCTTCCCCGGACCGTATGGCGACCCGAACGCCGGCTTTATGAAGCAGCCCTGCGTTTGCGTACGGTTTGTCGTATCGATCCGAGGCACGGGTGGGGGTGGACAAAACCGGGCCCACCAGGCACGGAATGCCGGCGTCTGCGATTTTGTCGGCTACGCGCCATCCCTCGGCTACCCCACTGAAAATGGGGCGTCCGATATTTCGTTCCTGAACCCACTCGATGGCATTCAGGATGTCCCGGCCCGCATTAACCGTGATGGTCAGGGGCATCTCGCCGCGCAGCACGGGCAGCAGTGCACGAAGGTGCGGGCTGTACTCAGGCGCCGCGTTGTCGGCCGGAGCCGCCTGGTGCGCCGAGTCGATTCGGGCGTAGAGGCGGAGGTCGTCCCATACGCTGTTCAGCTGTTTCATCCCTTTCTCGTACGCCTTCTCGATGTCCTTATCCGAGCGCCGGTCGTACGGGCTACTTTTGACGGAAGAGGGGAAGGTGAGCATCATGTACTGGCGGTCGTCGAGGCTCATCTGATCGGGGGTAAACCCGTGCAGGTTGATCATAGCCGCCTTGCCGGGGAATAAGCCTCCGGCGGGCTGGGTCAACACGGTGGTGACGCCGCTGACGCGCGTCACAGGGATGAGGACGGAGTTCGGGTTGACGGCCGTCAGGGCCTCCACGTGCGGGTTGATGTCCCCTACTTCGTTGTAATCCCGCGTCTGTGCGATCGAAGAGATTTCGGTCAACCCCACCCGGGTGCCGGCATCGATGAGGCCGGGGTAGACAGTCTGCCCCTCACAGTCGATGATCACCGCCTCGGAGGGGATCTCGACGTCGCTTCCTAGCGCAACGATGCGGTCGTCTTGAATGACTAACGTACCTGGCTCGATCACGCCGTCGGTGACCGTTTCAATGCGCGCATTCACGAGAGCGAACGTGCCGCGCTCTGCTCGGTGATCGTCGTCGGCCGGACGAACGAGCGTGAGCAGGGTGAACAACAATACGAGTAGGTTCATGATCCTATGGGCTTACAGTATTAATGTATCGCAATACCATTGTACGCTGAAACCTGTAGCTCTACCGTGCAAGACCCGGGCGGGGGGCGGTGTCGGTGTGCAGGCGTTATCGGGTCTCGACGGAGGACAGGTCCCGCATCGTCCAGGCGCCTTCCATACACCGGTGGTGGTCGTGGCTGCCGGTCAGGATGACCTCATCGACCGGGTCGGAGGGGTCGACGAGCAGGCGCATGTCATCGGGGTCTGTTTCGATGTTGAACTTCACGACGCCCTCCACGAGGGTCATCTGCGGGATGGCGTAGATCGAGAGGGGGTGCGCGTTGAAGATGGCGATGTCGCCGTCTTTACCGACCTCGATCGACCCGACCCGGTCTTCGATACCCAGTTGTAAGGCCGGGTTGATGGTGATGAGCGCCAGCGCTTCGTCGTCAGAAAGGTCGCCATAGCGTTGTGCCTTGGCGGCTTCGTGGAATAGATGTCGAATGAGCTCGCCGGAGTCAGAGTTGATAGACGTTACGACCCCGTTGCGAGTCAGGATAGCCGCGTTGTAGGCGGTCGAGTAGTACACTTCGAATTTGTAGGCCCACCAGTCGGAGAACACCGATGCCGTAGCGCCGAAAGCGGCGAGTTCGGGAGCGACTTTGAACCCCTCGTTGACGTGTTGAAAATTGACGTTGCGTACCCCGAAGTCGCCGAGCACCTCCATGAGCATCAGAATTTCGTCGGCGCGATAGGAGTGGGCCTGAACGAGGACCTCGCCGCGCAGTACATCGGCCAGCACGTCGTAGCGTTCGTTGTAGGCCGGCGGAATCGCGTCGGGGTCGATGAGCTTTTCCTTTTCGTAAGAGAGCCATTCTTCCATGTACCGGCGGGTGTGCGTAAACGCGTCGCGGAGTACCATTTCGACGCCCATGCGCGTAGAGGGGTTGATGCCATTGCCTTCGCCGTGGACGCGCGTCGGGTTTTCGCCGAGCGCAAATTTGATGGTGCGGGGAGCGTCGGCCATCTTGAGCTCGTCCGGGTTAGCGACGCCATAACGCAACTTCAAGGTTTCACACTGGCCGCCGATCACATTGGCGGAGCCGTGCATGGCGTGTATCGTCGTAACGCCTCCCGCCAGGGCCCGGTATATGCCGATGTCGAACGGGTTGATGACGTCCTCCATGGTTACTTCCGAGGTGATCGGGCTGGTAGCCTCGTTGACCGAGCTCAGCGCGATGTGGGAGTGTGCGTCGATGATGCCTGGCATGACGAACTGGTCCGTCGCGTCGATGATCTCGGCGTCGCGCGGAGCGCTCAAGCCGGGCCCCACGCGCGTGATGATTCCGTCCTGTATCAGGACGTCGGTATTTTTCAGCGTACCGTTCGTAACGGTGATGACGGTGCCGTTCTGAATGAGTACGCTGCCCGCCTCCTGACCCAGGGTCGGGAGCGCAAAAGCGAGCAGGATAACGAAAGTCGAGATAAAACGCATAAAATCGGATCGAGTAAGCTGGCTTGGAGAAGACGGACGAAAGAGCCGGAGGCCTCGTTAGAACGCGCGCGCGCCTTGCTCGGTCGGTTGCTCTGTACCGTCCTTCGCGGGCGGCGGCTCATACGTATGGATCCGGCCGGCGACGAGCACGTGTTTAATGTGCGTGTCTTCGTCGAAGAGGGGGCCGGTGGTGACGACGAGGTTGGCGATTTTGCCCGGCTCGATTGTGCCCAAACGGGGGGATACCCCGAGCGCCCGGGCGGCGTTCGTCGTCAGAGCAGCGAGCGCGACGTCCTCCGGCAGTCCGTTTTCGATGAAGGCGCGGAGGTTTTTGTGGATGTCTGCGGGTTTGACGCCTTTCGTGGAGAACCCGAAACGGATGCCGGCCTCGTGGAAGCTGGCGGCAGTGCTCAGGTACTGGCGATAGAAGATGGTTCGCCGGGCCTGCAGGTTGATCCGTTCCAGACGAGTGTCCGTGTGATCCGTCACGTGCAGGCTCGGGTCGTAGGAGGCCGGCTCGGCCGTCTCCGTAGAGTCTTCGAGGGCCTTTTTGTCTTTGGAGGGGTCGTCGGGCGTCTTCAGGGTCAGAAAGAGGGGGATTTCGGCGTCGAGCAAGAGGTCGATATATTCAAACCCTTCGTTTAATCCGGTCAGCACGAGCGGGTACCCGAGCTGGTTTTTCAGGCGGAGGGCGCGGTAGATGTCGAGGGCGTCGTCCGTATGCATAAAAACGGGCCGCTCGCCGTCCAGTACGGGGAAAAACGCATAATGCAGCGGGTCGTATTCGGGCCGCGCAGCCCCTGCTGCACTGGACGAATAGGCCGCCTGAAGCTGCTTTCGACGGCCGGCTTCGCGATACAGCTGGCGCATCGTGGCCATGACCCCCATAGGGGTCGCGGGATACACTCGCGGGCCGCCTTCGATCTGAGCGAACATCGACACATCGCGTTCCAGCACCATATCGGCGGCTTCGTCGCCGCCGAGCAGAATCACCGAACCCATACCCGGGAGCATACCCCCTTCCGGCGCCACGTGGGCGACAGTAAATCCAACGCGCCGGAGCGAATCGATCGAGGCATGGCCGGCTTCGATCAAGCCGAAGGCGGACCGATCCGGCTGCAATCCGGCAACGTCGTTCGGGGGATTCGCCCGGTTGATCTTTTCGTCGTCGTTGTTGCTTTCCTGACGGGAGCCCGGAGCGACCCTTTTGGGCGTGACAACACCCGTGTGAGAGAGTCCGTCGATAAATCCGGCGTACACGGTGAGGCTGTCGCCTTCGATGATCCGCGCATCGGCCGGCACGGGCACGCCTACGCCTACGGCCTCGATCAAGCCGTCCCTGATCAGGATAGTGCCGCTTTCGATCCGCTGGCCGGGGGCCGCAACGATGTCGGCCCCGGTGATGGCGATCGCCTTCGTGATCGGAGAAAGGCGCTCTGCGGTCTGCGCGGCGCCCGGGGGGGAGATCGAGCAGGTACAGAACAGGGCCAGAAGGAAGGCGACCTGCGGATACACAGGTTGCCCGGGCCTTACCCGAAGGGGTATTGCGCTGATCATAATATCAGGTCTTCCTAGAATGAGTAGAATGCGTATAAAATATCGATCTTCTCCGAGAGATTCGAGTCTAAAATAGAGACAAAAAACCGCGTCGATACAAAAGATGATACCGAAAGCGCCTGACATAGATGCCCCTGCATTCGTATAACGCTAATGCGGCGCGTAAATCTTGGATATTTTAGGTAGAGTCAGTCGTTATGTATCACCACAAATAGCGGCTATTATTTGCACTCACCCAGCCGTAATACGCATATGTACAGCACCAAGGGCATCGAAGCTGTTGCTACCATTACCGAGTTGAGGTCTAAAACGTCCGAACTCGTCGACCACGCCAGGGACAATGGACGCGGTATATTGATCCAAAAAAATAACGAACCGTATGCCGTATTAATTAGCTATGAAATGTATACGCGACTGTTAAACGGATACGATTTTTCGAAGGACGTCGCCGATCAGGCATCGGTAGGATAAACGACCGGGCGTGGAGACGCCGGGATCGATTCGAGCCCTGTTTCCCACTCCCTCAGGGCGCCGAACCCCGAAGCGGTCAGGAGGTGAGCCGTTTCAACGCTTCCACGCGCTTGACGAGCGTTTCGCGGTCCATGTTGCGGTATTTCTCGGGCAGCAGCGCCCGGTTCGTGCACTCGAGCACAGCCACCAGCGATTGCAATTCGACTTCGAGTGGATACGTGGGCGGGATGAAGTCGTCTACCGCATCCTGTACGTGCGTCGACGTAACCTGTCCCGAGGCGTCTTCTGCGGCCGCTCGGAATTTAGCGCGCGTCAGCAGGGCCTCCATATCCGCACCGCTGAAGGTTCGTTCCCCGTTCAAGAGGGTCTCCGGGACGTCGTCCATGGGGATCGTGACCCCGGTTCGTTTCATCATGACCCGGAGAAGTTCTTCGCGCGCTTCGCGGGTCGAAGGATAAAAGAGGGCCAGGTGTTCTTCCGCGCGTCCCTGCCGCTTCAAGTCGATCGGCATGAGGTCGGGTCTCGCCGTAACCAGGAAAAAGATGATGCGGCCCCGGTGTTTGGCGTCGCTCATGAAGGAGGCGATCTGGCCGAAAACGCGTTGTGAGACGCCGGAGTCGCCCGAGGCATCCCGGTTGCCGAGCATCGCATCGGCTTCGTCGATCATGACGGCGACCGGCGTCATCGCCTCCAGCAGGTTCAGGATCTTTTCGAGATTGCCCTCGGTAGCGCCCTGCCACTGGGACCGAAAATTTTTCAGCTTGACCATCGGAATGCCGATCTCGCCGGCAAAACAGATGATCATGAAGGTTTTGCCGGTGCCGACCGGGCCGCTGATCAGGTAGCCCATGGGCATCACGTCGGGCCGGCCGTTTTTGAGCGCTCTGGCGGCTTGCCGGAGGTGCTCTTTGGCTTCTTTGTGGCCGGCGAGCATATCCAGGGTGAAGTCCGTTTCGACGAACTCGAGCAGGCCGTAGGCTTCGGCCTCGATAAATTCTTTCTTCAGATCCGCCAGGACGTCGAAGGAGAGGTGCGTGCGGTTTTCGAGCACGTCCGCCATGATGGTGCGCAGCTGGATGTACCCGAGGCCGGCCGTGTTCTGGGCAAATGCCTCCGCGGAGACGTCGGAGTGGTCGTTGAACTGCTGGACCTGGTCTTTCAGGAGGGTGTGCACGAACTTGATGCGTTCCTTTTCGTCGGGCAGGGCGATCTGGATTTCTGCGGTATGCGGGCTCTGAACGAGCTGTTGATTCAGGTCATTCAGGTTCTCCGTGAGCAGGCAGATCGTGAAGTCGGCATCCAGAAAGGCCGGGTTGAGGGACCATTTCTGGAGGAAGACCAGCGCATTTCGATCCTCCGAAGAATACATGGACGCTTCGGCCATCGGTACGATGGTCTCCGCGTAGTCGAGGATGCAGGCGATACGCTTGCCTTCGTCCAGCCTCAATCGGAAATAGTTTTCGAGGACCGACATCACCCGGACGGGGTCTTTGGGCATCTTCTGCACGTAGTCGGTGCCGAAAATCGTATCGTACCCGGACAGCGCGCGGTTGAAGTCTTTCTGCGATTCCTGGTCCGCGAAGTGGATGCCGCCGGATCGGTCGTAAAACAGGATGATGTCGCGGGCTGCGAAGAGGTCCTGGACGAGAAAGTCACGGAGGGTTGCATACGTCGCATTGCCGTCATCGTCGATGGTAGGCACCAGGTCCCTGACATTGCCGTACAGGATGAATTCCGAGATGGTCTTCGTAAAATACTTGCGCGCGAATTCTTTGGCCCAGTTGGGATAGTGTGCGGTATAGCGGTCTATGGCATGGAGGGATGGGTTGTCCTTTTTTTCCGGTTCGGAAGCCTTTCCGTTTTCATGGAAGGACGCTTTCGCTGCATTTTCGTCAAAAGGGTTGTTTTCTTGCGACATGAGATATCCTAAAAGCCCGAGCGTTGTTCGTATATATCGGCAGTTGGCCCTGACAGGCAACCCTAATATACGCAATCAACGTACACCTGTGCCGGAGTCCGGGGCATCCAGCCGAAATAACCTCACACAACCCATTCGACCAGGACCCCGGAAAACAAATAGATCAATGCGAGGCCCAGGGTCCCGAGGATCGTTCCAATGAGTGCGATATCTTTCGTTTTCAAGATGCCCTGGGCGTATGCGATCGCGTTCGGAGGTGTGCTGACCGGCAGGGCCATGGCGAGCGAAGCCGCCATGGCAATAGCGACTCCGGTGTGTGTGGGCTGAAGGCCTGCCGTGGGAGCGGAGACCGCAAAGGAAATCCCGATGGGCAGCAAGAGGTTGGCTGCTGCAGTGTTAGACATAAAGGTACTGAGAAGCACGGTCAGGACGAGCAACGTGCCCAGGATCAGCCCACTCCCCACAGATACCTGGTCGATGATGATGCGGTCCAGGCCGGTCGTCGTCATGCCTACCCCCAGAGCGATACCTCCTGCGATCAGCGTCAGGATGTGCCATTCCAGGCTGTTGTAGTCTCTCCTACCCAGCAGGCCGGTCGTGGTCAGTCCGATCGCCGGGACGAGGGCCACGACGGAGGCCGGCAGGCCATGGAGCGAATCCGTGAGCCAGAGCAGTACCGTGGCGGTGAAGATGACCATCACCAGAATGCCGCGAGACGTCAGGGATACGCCGGACGTGGCGAGCTGAATCGTTTGCGTCGGAGACGGAAAAAAAGCGCCGATGAGCAGCCACGCGATGAGCAGCAGGGCCAGCATGAAAGGGATGGCTGCCGTCATCCACCCCAGAAAACTGATCTCGAAGCCGGCGTTCAGCAAATATCCCGTAGCGACGGCGTTGGGCGGAGAGGCGATGGGGGTGCCCAGGCCCCCGATGTTTGCGGCAAAGGGGATGCACAGGACGAGCGATTTCCTGAGCGGGTCGCTCGGGAGCAAATCCGTCGTCATGGGGATGACCAGCGTGATCATCATGGCGGTGGTCGCTGTGTTGCTCATGAACATGGAAAAGGTGGCTGTGAAGAGCATCAACCCCAGCATGACGTACCGGGGAGTGCCCTTGAAGAGGCGCAGCACGATGCCGGCGAGCATACTGTCGACCCCTTCTTTGATGGCCGCTCGGGCGAGGAGAAATCCGCCGAGGAAGAGGACGATTACCGGATCGGCCATCGGAGCGAGAAAGATGTGATAGTCCGGATTTTCCTGGCCCTCAAAGCCCACGCCGGCCCATCCTCCCGGATTGGACAGCAGGATGATCTCCAGTCCGATGATCAACAGGGAGGTCGCAAAGAGGGGGAGCGCTTCGGAAGCCCACAGCAACGCCGCAAAGACGAAAATCCCCGTCATCCACATGGCTTCCCGGGCGAGGTGGTCTTTTACGAAATAAACGGCCATCAGAGCCAGCGCCGCACAGGCTACGAACAAAAATACGTTCTTCAGGCGTAGCGGCGCCGGTATGGTTATGCGTTGAGCGGCTTGCCTCAGCCAATAACTGACCTCGTCGTGTATATTCCTTCGGTTGAGGAGTCTCATCTCAGGGAACCTTCTTTTTGGTGATCCAGGGTCACGCTGCGCAACCCGCGTACGGCGTTGCAGACGTAAATACGGCGGGCGTGGACGAGGTCGTCCAGGTACAGCCGCTTCGCCGACAGGGCGTTGCAGCGTCGCATCAGGTTTTCGCGATAAACGCCCGGCAGGAGGCCGCTCGACAACGGAGGGGTCGCGTAGGAGCCGTCATCGAAGCCGAGGATCACGTTGGCGCGTGCGGCCTCGGTCAGTTCGTCGCGTTCGTTGAAGAACAAGATTTCGTAACAGCCCTGCCGGCTGGCGCGTGCATATTCGGTTTCATACAGGTGACGACGCGTCGTTTTGTGGTATAAATAGACGTCCGACGAATCTACCCGATGAGGAGAAAGGACCACTTTGCGGGGGTGTGAAGAGGAGCGGGGCTCGAGGCGGTGCGTGGAGATCGAGCAGGCGCCGTCGCTGGCCGCCGTCAGGCGTACTTTGTACCTGCCGCTGTGGTCGAGGCGTGCGACGGTGCGGTCCAGCATGTGCCGGATCGACGCCGGATCGATCGGGAAGCCAAACCAGTAGGCCGACCGCTGCAGCCGGGCGAGGTGGTCTTCGAGAAAACACAGTTTCTTGCTGAAGAGCATGGTCTCGATGAGCTCGCACGGGTCCACTTCTTCAGGCGCCGCTACTTCAGATCGCACGGGTTTGTTCATCGATGCGCAGAAACTTGCCTTTGAGGATGCACTCTTCGTACTCGGCGTCCGGGTCGGAATCCCAGACGATTCCGCTGCCGACGCCCATCGCGCCTGTGTTCTGCTTCAGCTCGAGCGTCCGGATAGCGATATTGAACACAGCGCGTTTATAGGGCGAGATAAATCCGATCGAACCGCAATACACGCCGCGAGGTCGCCCCTCCAGCTCTTCGATAATCTCCATGGCGCGCAACTTGGGGGCTCCCGTAATCGATCCGCCCGGGAAGAGCGCCTCGAAAAGCGCACGCGAAGACACCTCTTTTTTCAGGCGCCCGGTCACGGTCGATGTCATCTGGAAGAGCGTCTCATAGGTTTCCAGGGCATAAAGGGCAGGCACCTGTACGGAACCCATTTCACATACACGGGAGAGGTCGTTGCGCAGCAAATCTACGATCATGACATTTTCGGCCCTGTTTTTCTCGTCCTTTACGAGCCAGTCGCCGAGCGACTCGTCTTCTTGCCGGGTGCGGCCGCGGCCGGCCGTTCCTTTCATCGGTCGCGTAATCAGGCGGCGGTCGTCGATCTCGAAGAACAGTTCGGGCGAGTAGCTGAGTATAGATCCAGAGTCGTGCACGATAACGGCCCCATAGGAGACCATCTGGCGCCTGCGGAGCAACCGGTACAGGTCGAATGGGGCGCCTTCGAACGTAAATGAAAATGAGCCCGTAAAATTGATCTGATAGACGTCCCCCTCTCGAATGTAGTCCTTGATCTGCCGAATGCAACGCGCATAGTCCGCTCTTTCGAGAGAAAAGGCCGGCTCGTCGATCGCGACGTGGGTGTGTTCGGGCAGCGTCAGCCGGGGTTCGATGTCAGCCGGCACCAGCTCCTGGCACCCGTCGTACACGCCGAACCACGCGAGCGGCGAGCCGGGGGTCTGGTGAGGAGGCCACCCTTCGAAGGCATATCCTGCTTCGTAGGCGAGATACCCCGCTACATAATACCCCCGGCAGACCGCCCGATCCAGCTCGGCGAGCAGCCGGGGTATGTCTTCGGTGCTCTCCGCTACGAACACGTTCACGGGGGATCGAAACAAGAGGCTTCGCGTATCCGGGTCCCCCCGCCTTGACGAATCGAAGAACACGGTACCCGGCTCAGAAAACACAGATTCGGGGAGAAGCATGCGGTTTTTCAGGCGACCGTCACGTCCTCGCTGAGGTAGACATCCTGGATGGCATTGAGGATTTCGACGCCTTCCGCCATGGGGCGCTGGAAGGCTTTACGTCCCGAGATGAGGCCCGTGCCGCCGGCGCGTTTGTTGATGACAGCCGTACGCACAGCCTGCTGGAGGTCGTTCTTGCCGGAGCCGCCGCCGGAGTTGATGAGGCCGGCGCGACCCATGTAGCAGTTGACGACCTGGTACCGGGTTTCGTCGATCGGGTGGTCGGTCGCCAGCTCCGTGTAGATGCGCTCGTCGAGCTTGCCGTAGCTGGAGTCGCCCGAGTTGAGCGCTTTATACCCGCCGTTCTGGGTGGGCTGCTTCTGTTTGATGATGTCGGCTTCGATCGTGACTCCGATATGGTTGGCCTGCCCGGTCAGGTCGGCGCTCGATTCGTGATTGACACCGTTCACCTTGAACCCGGAATTGCGCATGTAGCACCAGAGGATCGTGGCCATGCCGAGTTCGTGCGCCAACGCAAACGCCTCGGATACTTCCGTGATCTGCCGGTTGGAGTCGTCGGAGCCGAAATAAACGGTGGCGCCGACGGCAACGCACCCCATCTGCCAGGCTTCTTCGACGCGGGCAAACATGATTTGATCGTAGGTGTTCGGGTACGTGAGAAGTTCGTTGTGGTTGAGCTTCATGATGAACGGGATCTTGTGCGAGTACTTGCGGGCGACCGCCCCCAGCACGCCGTACGTAGACGCGACGGCGTTGCATCCGCCTTCGATGGCCAGCTTCACGATGTTCTCGGGATCGAAGTACAGCGGGTTCTTGGCAAAAGACGCCCCGGCCGAGTGCTCGATGCCCTGGTCGACAGGCAAAATGGACAGATAGCCCGTCCCGGCCAGCCGTCCGTGGTTGAAGATGGTGTGCAGCGAACGCAATACCTGGGGGCTGCGGTCGGAGTCCATCCAGACCCGATCGATAAAATCAGGACCTGGAAGATGGAGCAGCTCTTTGGATACGGTCGTGCTCTGGTGATCGAGCAGGTAGTTCGATTCGTCGCCGAGAATTTCGGCAATGCGGGATGTGGTTACTTCGGCCATGAGTTTCTAATAGTTTGCAATGTGAGAATGTACAATGTAGCAGGTCCCTGGATATCAAAAGTATAAAGGATAAGGGCGAACCCGATCGCGGGACGCTACACTGCGGAGGTTGTAGTGGAAACCGTGTCGTGAAGCGCCCCGCTGGAAAGGGGGATACATCACGGACAGGTCCTGGTTTGGGTCCAGTGGTTGCGTTTCTCCAGTGGTTGCGTTTCTCCAGTGGTTGCATGGCATTGCAAGAACGACAAACGACGTTGGGCGCGAGATTGTTCAGGCGGCGGATGGAGAAAGCGCTTTTATCATGAACTTTTAATCCGCAGCGATAGTTCGGGCGGGATTTCCGATCGGTGTGCCAGGTAATCCGGCAAGCCATGGGCCAATAAAGGGGCGAGGAGTAACCCTTTGGAGCCGAAAGCGGTGAACAGCCAGACCCGTTTCAGGCCGGGGAGGGTATCGACGACGGGTAAGCGCAGGCCAGGTACGGAGACGCGTATGCCGGCCTGGGCATCGATAATGCGGGATTCCCGGAGTGCAGGCACGAGTTGGGCGGCCTTAGCGAACAGCGCCTCGACGATCTCCGGGGAAGGATTTTCGTCTTCGTATTCGTGTTCGAACGAGCTGCCTGCCGCGACGTGATCGGGTTGCGGGATGATGTAGCCCGTACCGGAGACAGGGGGGACGTCGTCGAAGGAGAGCCCGGGGGGGAAGGTGAGGCGCGCCGTCTGGCCTTTGATACCGTGGAGGGCCATACCCTCGGATAGGGCGTGTTCGAGTATCCCTTTCCCTAATGCCAGGACGACCCGGCGAGCGTTCAGGCGGACGACCTCCCCGCCGTTTGCGGGAGACACATCTACGTAGGCCCGGTTAGCGTCTTCCCCCCAGGAAACGGCCCGGGTATGCGTGAGCAGCTCGACGTTCCGGGTCTGGCAGGCCTGCGCCAGGTGAAGGACGTAATTCGACAGATTCACGGCCCCGCCCCGCCGGATATACATGGCTCCAAAGGGGGCATGGACGAGCGGGTAGCGCTCCCTGGACGCCTCTGCAGCCAGCCAGATGGCTTCGTCCGGGGCGCGCTGGATGGAGTCCTGGAAAAACTGCACCTGTTCGTCGTCCCTGGCCGGTCGAAGGATCCCCCTGCTGTCGAACAGGTGATGGGCGTGAGCGTCGTCAAGCTGGGCCTGAAAGGCCTCGATCGCTTCACTCATCCGCCAGATCGGCCGCCCGCGACGGGCGAACATCGGGCTGAACAGGCCGCCTGCGACGCCGGAAGCCCCCGAGGCGGGTTCTTCGGCGTCGATGAGCATCACCTGTTCCTGCTTGCTCAACGAGAGGGCTGCGCTGGTCCCCGCGATGCCTGCTCCTACGATGATGGTGTCAGTGTCCAAGGTGCGATGCGGTGGTTGAACGTTTTTCTGATGAAGCCGTGACGGTGAAGCTCGCCCAGAGACTACGTGAAACATGGAAAGGCCGAGCAGGATTCTAAGGGTATGTCTCTCTGTTCCGAGCAACGAACCCCCGAACCGAACATGCAAGCACCTGTCGTAATCGTTGGCGGCGGCGTCATCGGGCTTTCTATAGGCTGGATGCTTCAAAAGGCCGGCTGTTCCACGGTGATTTTCGATCGAGGAGCGGCAGGGCGCGAAGCCTCCTGGCTCTCCGCCGGCATGCTGGCGCCTCAGACGGAGATGGGCTACGAGGATGAAGCGCTCTACTCGCTCAACCGGGAGAGTGTGAAGCGCTGGCCTTCCTTCGTTAAGGAGCTGGAAGCAGACAGCGGGATTAGGGTCGACTTTCGTACAGAGGGCATCCTGCACGTTGCCGACGACCGGGACGCCACGGAAGCGCTCAAACGGCATTACGACTTTCAGAAGAAGCAGGGCCTCGACGTAGAATGGCTTACGGGCGCCGAAGCCAGAGAGATGGAGCCCTTTATCTCACCCCGCGTGCCGGCCGCTGTGTTCGCCAGGTCGGATCATCAGGTGGACAATCGCCTCCTCGTTCAGGCGCTCATCGAGGCCTATCGGGCGCTGGGCGGCCTGCTGCACGAGCACACGCCGGTCGTCGCCTTGCACGTCGACGAACAGAACGGCCGGGAGCGCCTGGTCGTGACGGCAGGCGGGGACCGGGTAGAGGCCGGCTGCATCGTTCTTGCCGCCGGCGCCTGGTCGCGTCAGATCGAAGGCCTCGAGCCCTCGAGCCGCCCCCCCGTTCGGCCGGTCAAAGGGCAGATGATTCAGCTCCGGATGAAACGTCCCTTCGAATTACGCCACGTCGTCTGGGGGCGGGGCGCCTACCTGGCTCCGAAAAGTAACGGGCGCCTCCTGATCGGCGCCACCGTCGAGGAACGAGGCTTCGATACGGAAATCACCGCCGGGGGATTGTATGCGTTGCTCGAGGCCGCCTGGCGCGTCGTGCCGGGGATTTACGACCTCGAAGTGACGGAGACGTGGGCCGGCCTCCGTCCCGGCAGCCGGGACAATGACCCCATTCTGGGGCCGACCCCTTTTCCCGGTCTCTTCTTCGCCACCGGCCACTACCGCAACGGCATCCTGCTGGCTCCCGTCACCGCCGAAGAGATGGCCCGCCTCGTGCTGACCGGAGAAACATCGGACTGGCTCCGGCCGTTTTTACCCAACAGATTTACCCACCCCATTTCTATCCCTTGAATTATGCAGACCACCATGCAGCCTTCCGTTTTCGTGAACGGAGAGGTCAAGGCTATGCCATCTGATACATCCCTGGCGTCCCTACTCGAAACGTTGGGGGTCGACGTGGAATCCGTGCGCGGCATCGCCGTTGCCGTCAACGACACCGTCGTCCGCCGCAGCCATTGGGCCTCCTACCAACTGGAGGATCAGGACCGGGTCGAAGTCATCACTGCGAAGCAGGGCGGATGACGGCGCACACACACGGCGTCGGAATGAGCAGCCACCACGTGGTCGAGAACACTATGCTGATAGATACAGAACGGACGCAGGCCGAAAAAAGAGCGCCTGATGAACGAGAGGCCGGTCGGGACGCGCTGACCATCGGGACGCAGGTTTTGACCTCCCGGTTGCTGGTGGGGACGAGCGGCTACCCCAACCTGCAAGTCCTCATGGACGCCCTGCGCGTATCCCAGACCGACCTGGTGACCGTAGCGATTCGCCGGCTCAATCTCGACGACGTCGCCGAAGAGAGCCTGCTGGACGTACTCGTTCGGGAGGGGTACCGCCTGCTCCCCAACACAGCCGGCTGTTATACGGCCCGGGAGGCTATCCTCGTCGCCCAGCTCGCGAGGGAGGCGCTCGAAACCGATTGGATAAAACTGGAGGTGATCGGGGACGAAGAGACGCTCATGCCCGATGTAGAGCAGCTGCTCAAGGCCGCCAGGGAGCTGGTCGATGACGGCTTCACGGTCCTGGCGTATTGCAACGACGACCTGATCACGTGCCGCAAACTGGCCGACCTGGGGTGCGCGGCGGTCATGCCGCTCGCTTCTCCGATCGGCAGCGGGATGGGGCTGATCAACCCGTACAACCTGGCCCTCATCCGCGAGTACCTCGACGACATTCCGCTGATCGTCGATGCCGGCATCGGCACTGCCAGCGACGCCGCCCGGGCTATGGAGCTGGGGTACGATGGCATCCTGCTCAATACGGCGATATCCAATGCCAAACATCCCGTCATGATGGCGGAAGCCATGCGTTCTGCCGTGGAAGCCGGGCGTATGGCGTACCTGGCCGGCCGTATCCCACGACGATATTACGCAAAACCTTCGTCCCCGCTGGATGGACGGATTGAGGTCGATGCATCGCACTAAAACAAGGGACGAATGGCCTGTCCCATTGCCGCGGCTTATCCTGATCGCCGATCGATTCACGGACAACGGCGTGTCTCATCGGGTCCTGGAAGCCGTGAAAGCGGGCATACGGTGGGTGCACCTGCGCGACCATACCGCCGAACGCCACGTCTTTCTCGAGCGGGCTGCCCACCTGGTGAAAGCGATTGAAGCATGCGCCCCCGGGACGCTGGTTTCAATCAATCGCCGCCTCGACGCAGCTCGCCGCCTGGATACCCATTTGCACACGAGCGCCCGTGGATCCTCTATAGTGGAGGCCAGAGACGAACTGCCCCCCGGTACGTTGATCGGGTATTCTGCGCATTCGGTGGTTGAAGTCAAAACCGCGCTTCAACAGGGCGCTCAGTATACTTTTTTCAGCCCCGTTTTTCCCTCCGAAAGCAAACCCGGCCATGAAGGCCACGGACTGGCGCATTTCTCCGAGTGTGCTGCCGCCGTGCATCCGGGGCTGGTGTATGCACTGGGCGGCATCACCCCCGAGAGGGCGGAGGCATGCCTGGAGGCCGGCGCCTACGGCGTAGCCGTGTTGTCTGGCATTATGCACGCCAGCGACACCGCCGCCGCCGTATCGTCCTACCTGTCCACTCTGAACCCCAAACCCCGAACGGAGAACTGAGAACTGAGAACTGAGAACCCCGAACTGAGAACTGAGAACTGAGACCCCCGAACTCCATGCCCCTTCCGGTAGCAGT
>CAZGHT010000077.1:1559-28168 GCA_964525535.1 uncultured Rhodothermaceae bacterium | reverse complement strand
CGTATCACCCGGACACGTATCACCCGGACAGCCTCGCGCGCATACCCGGCGGCTAGCCTGTACCCTCTTTGTTTGCTTATTGTTCGCGTTACCCGGAATCTGCTTCGCACAGTCGGACGCATATAGCGACGACTGGTACACTCAGACACCCGCGTTCATCAAAATTGCCGTCATCGAAGACGGGATCTATCGATTCACCGGAGACCAGCTGGCCCAGGCCGGCCTCTCGCTGGCCTCGGTCGACCCGAATACGCTGCAGCTCTTCGAAAAAGGGACGGAGGTGCCCCTCTGGATTGAAGGAGGCAGCGGGGCGAATCTGGAGCCGAACGACGCGATCGTGTTTCTGGGCCGGCGCAACCGCGGCGTTGACGAATTGTGGGCGTACGACCGGATCGAGCAGCGCCAGAGCAGCGACTTCTACAGCCTCTATTCAGACACCACCTGGTACTGGTTGTCATGGGGCCAGGCCTCCGGGCTGCGCTATACGGACACAGATCCACTGCAGCCCGTAAGCAACGCAACAAATGTGCCTGCCACCGTGGAAACCGTTCATCTGGAGGAAGACTCCTTTTATTACTTCGGAGATTCCAACGACGCCGCTCAGCCTCCTTATACGAGAAGCGAAGGGTTTGCCTGGGGGGTGTTCAACCACATTGATACCTCGCCCATCGAACGGGCGATCGGTTTGCCGGTCGCGGACCGGGCAGCCCCGTCTGAAACCGACACCCTGTTTGTCCGGGTGAAATTGAGCAGCGCCTCGGCTACCCGGCACGTGGTCTCGCTGGGCATCGAAGCGGATGGAATGCGCATCGACTGCCCCTCCTGTTCGGCGAGCGCAGACTGGACCGGATACGCTTTCCGTACCCTCGAAGTCGCTATTCCGGCTCAGAGCCTCGCCTCGACTACAGACATACGCGCCATCATCACGTCGAACAACGACTTCAACGGCATTCCCAATCGCGTCCTCTACGACTGGGTGGAAGCGACCTACCGGCGCCGGCTCGTCGGAGGCCAGCAACGCTCTTTTACGACACCCGACGGCGGCAATGCGGCTTACACGTTTCGATTTGAACCCGGCCTGGCCACAGAACAGGTCGTCCTCAATCCACGGGACGCCCGGCGTTTTCTCATAACCGACCTGGCCACCCCCCTGTTGAATGACGCGCCCTCCGGCGTCACCGCGTACTGGAGCTCGCCGACCGACGCCTTCCTCACGCCGGCTGCCTTCCGATTGGAATCCACGCAGGATATTGCTGCTTTTAGTGGGGCCGTCGACTACCTCATCATCACGACGCGGGCGCTGACGGCTTCCGCAACCGCCCTGGCCGACTACCGCCGGGCCGTCGATGGTTACGAGACCCGGATCGTGTACCAGGCTGACGTCTTCGATCAGTTCGACTACGGCCGGCCGACTCCGATCGCAATCCGACGCTTCGTCCACGAAACCTTGCGATGGCCCGTACCGCCGACGTACCTCATGTTCTGGGGCGATGCCCTTCGCCCGGAAACCGACCAGGCCCGGCGGCCGCTCGCCCCCTGGGAGGTCGTCTCCTTCGGCTACGCACCCGCCGACCCCTGGTTTGCCATGCACTTCAACGGCGATCAAGACTGGGAAGAACGCCTCGCGGTGGGCCGCATCCCGGTGCGCGACAACGAGACCGGACTGTTCTTCGTCGATAAGCTCAGCCGGTACGAGTCGTCCACTCCGGCAGCATGGCAAAAGCGATTCATGCTTCTCGTAGGAGGGCGAGACCCCTTCGAGCAGACCCGGTTGCAACGGCCGGCCATCGAATGGAGCGAGTATGCAGCCAGCGCGCCGACCGGCATGGACACGCTCCGCTTTTTCAAGCGCGCCACAGATCCCCTCGACCCCAGCTTTCAGGATTCGCTCCGCAATGCCTTCAGCAACGGCGCGTCCTGGGTCAGCTACTTTGGCCACTCTGCCGCGGATACGTGGGAAATTGTCACGGATGCACCGGAGGATTACAACAACGCCGACCGGCTCCCGGTCGTGCTTTCGATGGGATGTAATACAGGAAACTTCGCCGGCGGGCCCACCGAGCTCGCCGACCGGCTCGTCTACGGCGAACGGCTCGTGCTGGCCTCCCTCAACGGCTCCATCGCGCACTGGGGGTCGTCCAGTGCGTCCGCCATCGATCAGCCGGCCGCCCTCGCCGACGAAGTGCACGCAAGCGTGTTCGTCGATACCACTCGGATTCTAGGACTTGCCTTTCAACAGGCCAAATCCCGCTACCTCGCCTCCGTCAATCAGAGCCGATCGATTTATCTGACCCTGCTCCAGTATGGCCTGATCGGGGACCCCGCCACCCGCATCCAGATCGCGAGCAAACCCGAATTGCAGACCAGTGCCGACGCCATCACGATCCTGCCCGTAGCCCCCATCCCGGCCGACGAAAGCCTGGACGTCACGGTCAAGGTCAGAAACTGGGGATTGATCCCCTCGGACTCTCTGACCGTCCAGCTGGCCCATCAACGCCCCGATGCCACGCAGACGGTCTTCAGGCAACGGATGGTGCCGGACCTGCTCGAGAAAGCCGTCCGCTTCGAAATACCCATCTCCGATGAGGACGTGGGCGATAATCGGCTGCAGGCCTTCCTCGACCCGGACAACACCTACGAGGAGGTCGATGAGATGAACAACCAGGCCGAGAAAACGCACACGGTCTTTTCGACCGGCCTCGCCCTCATCGCTCCGGCCGACTTCAGTGTGGTTTCGGACCTGCAACCCCTGCTGCGCACCGGCCTCTCCACCAGCGATACGACTTCCCGCACGATCCTCTTCGAACTCGATACGTCCCCCTCGTTCGACTCTCCCAACCGGCAGTCCTTTTCGACAACCACCGTGGATCTGGTCGGAGACTGGCCGCTAACGACCCCGCTCGCCGACCGGCAAGCCTATTACTGGCGTGCGCGCATCGAGGACCCGACCCTTTCCTCCGAGTGGATCACGGCCCGGTTCACCACGGACACCGCCGCCGCCGACCACCGCTGGCGGCAACAGGGCGACTTCTTCGCTGCCAATGAAACCGATCCGTTTTTGAGCTGGGACGCCAACAGCAAACGCTGGACCTTCAGCGATTTTCGGGTCGATGTCCGCTTCAGCTCGGAGCGCGGGAGCGGATTCGAAAAAGGCCAGATCGTCGTCAACAGCACCATTTACGAGAGCACGACGCTGGGATTCGGCGTACTGATCCTCGACGGGACGACCGGATCCGTGACCCGGCACGGTTCCTTCCCCACCTACAAGATCAGCGAGGAATTCGAAATACGCTTCGACACGGATTCGTCCCGGGCTATCGCCGGGCTCAGAGACCTGTTGAGCGGCGTCCCACCGGGCGACCATATCTTCCTGCGGACCCGCCACCTCGGCAACCTGAGCGGCTCTGCCATACAGGACGACGTCAAAGACATCATCCGGAGCATTGGGAGCCAGGCCATCGACACCCTGAACTACCGGCACCTCTTGCTGCTGAAGACCCGGGCCGGCTTTCCGGAAGAAACCGTCGAATGGGTCGAGCCCCCCGGCGACAACTTCTCGAACGAAATCGTTCAAGACACTTCGCTCTTCTTTTTGAGGCCGGAAGGCGCGGCCGTCTCCCCTCCCATCGGGCCGGCCCGATCATGGACCTCCCTGAAGACGCAATCGAGCCTCGCGAACGCCACCAGCGCCATCCGGTTCGACGTCCTGGACGGCAAAGGCGAAACGGTGCTGCTGGCCGGCATCGATGGCGATGCCGGCACGCCCCTATCGTCGATCTCCCCCCTCGAACACCCCTTCATCCGGCTGCGCGTCATGCTGTCCGACTCCTCCCAGCAAACCACACCGCAGTTGAACGCCTGGGACGTAACCTACGAACCTACCGCTGAACTCGCTTTTCGTCCCTCAGACACGCGGCTCTCTACCGACAGGGCGCAGGTGGCCGAACCGCTCACGGTATCCACCTCGATCCGAAACCTGAGCCCCCACCCGGCGCCGGCAGCCACGATCACGTACCTGCTCACCGACGCCGGCAACGTCGAACAGCGTCTCCGCATCGATACCCTGACCGGTATCGGCCCCGGCGAAACGCGGCAGGCCGCATTCGTGCTCGATACGGAAAACCTGTCCGGCGACAACCGCCTGCGCATACAGCTCGAGCAACCCGGTCTCGTCGAACCGTTTCCTCAGAACAACGTGCTCCTCCGCTCCTTTTTCGTGGAGCGCGATACCGACAAACCGAGCCTCGAAGTACTTGTCGACAACGAATTCATTCCCAACAATCCCGACCCGGTCCGCAACCTCCAGGATCCGTCGCTCCCGTTCGTTTCCTCTCAGCCCACGATTGAGATCGTCGTCAAAGACGAAAATCCGTTCCAGCTCCTCGACGATACCAGCCTCGTTCAGGTGCGATTCGACAGGCAGGACGTCCGGTTCTCCGACCCGGCCCTCCAGTTCCAGCCCGCAACGCCTGAAAACAACGAAGCTCGTGTGTTTTTCACGCCGGACCTCTCGGGGCGGGATACCACCCACACCCTGTTCCTGAGGGTCTTCGACCGGGCCGGCAATGAAGCGGCAGGAAGCCCCTACCAGGCCCACTTCAGGGTGCAAACCGACTTCGAAATCGAAAGCCTCTACCCGTATCCCAATCCCATGCACACCTTCACCACATTCGCCTTCCAGCTACGCGGCGAAGATGCGACCCTGACCGAAGATTTCCGGATCCGCATCTATACGGTATCCGGACGGCTGATCCGGGAATTCGATTTGATCGAGGATCCGCAACTGCTCGACATCCCCGGTTTGCGTATCGGCTGGAATAAGGTCCGATGGGACGGCCGCGACGCCGACGGCGACCGGATCGCGACCGGTGTATACCTGTACAAGGTATTTCTTCGATCCGACGGCCGTGACATTTCGGTCAACAACAGTTCCAGCGTTGAAAAAATCGTCGTGCTCAGGTAACCCTCAATGACACGGGATGAAGCGGTCCGTGCCGCCCTCTCAGCAGATCTACCATGACCATATCTGTCCTCATAGGAACGAGAAACAGGCCGGAGGTCTTGACGCGCTGCCTCGACAGCGTGGCCAGACAAACCTATTCGGATCTCGAGATCGTCGTCCTCGACGACGCATCCTCTCCGCCACTCGACGCCCGCGCGATAGGGCAGCGCGGCGGTCCTCACCCGATCCATCCTCATCGCTCGGAACGGCAGCTCGGCCTGGCCGGCGTCCGCAACCGGCTCATCCGGGAAGCTTCGGGCGACGTATTCTTCATCATCGACGACGACGCTTATTTCGAACACCCGGACGCGCTCGAACACGTGGCGCGTACCTTCGATGAAAACCCGGACTTCGGCATTCTCGCAACCCGCATCATCGACTACAGAGGAGGGCGAGCGCGCGATCTGACGCCCCACAGCCGAAAACACCTGCGTAAAGACCGCTCGCTCGTCGAGCGCCCCCATCACACCTCGTACTTCCTCGGCGGCGGCCACGCCATCCGTCGTGAAGTGGTCGAACGCTGCGGCGACTTCGACGAGATTTTCATGTACGGCCAGGACGAGCTGGAATTCGCCTACCGGGTGCTGGGCAAAGGATACCAGATCTACTACGTCCCGGACGTCGTCATCCACCATCGCCCTCCGGCCCGTCTGTCGGGCAACAAATCGGAATCCGCCTGGCGCCTGTTCTACCTTACCCGGAATCGCATACTATTTGCCTATAAACATTTACCCCTGCTGTATACCTTACCGTATGCCTCTTCGTGGCTGGGCTGGTACGGGTTCGAAGCGCTGCGCTCGGGCCTGATCCCCGCTTATCTCAGGGGAATTGGGAGCGGCCTCAAAACGTTGACCCGGCTCGAACGGCAGCCGGCAAGCCCCGACACAGTGGCGTATCTCAAAGCGCACTTCGGCCGCCTCTGGCGATAACCGGGTCTTCAGCATGGGCGAACCCGTGTTACGATCACGAGTTACAACATCCGCCCTCACAAGCGAGTCGATTGGCATTGTGATGACGACATCTCCCTTTGATTCTCTTCAACCAACTCCTGTTTGTCTATAATCTTTCTCAGTGACTATGAATTACGCAGTTATCATGGCGGGCGGCATAGGAAGCCGGTTCTGGCCAAAAAGTCGCAAAGCGACACCCAAACAATTTCTGAACGTCTTCGGTCGGGCCACCATGATCCAGAATACCGTAGCGCGCCTTCAGGGCATCGTCCCACCGGAACGCTGCTTCATCGTTACGCACGAGCGCTACATCGAGCAGACCCGCCAGCAACTGCCGGCCGTACCGGAAGAGAACATCCTGGCCGAACCCATAAGCCGCAACACGGCGCCATGCATTGCCTACGCCGCCGTCACCTTGCGGGCGATCGACCCCGACGCCACCATGATCGTCCTCCCGTCCGACCACCTGATCGAGAATGTCCGGAAATACCATGAGGTTCTGCACGTAGCCATCGACAAGGCCGAGGAACCCGGCGCGCTCGTCACCATCGGCATTATGCCGACGCATCCCGAGACGGGCTACGGCTACATCCAGTTCGATGGCGCCTCCGAAATTCCGGAGGCGCCGGTCGCTTACCCGGTAAAGACCTTCGCCGAGAAGCCCAACCTGCCTACCGCCGAGCGCTTCATCGAGTCTGGCGATTTTCTCTGGAACAGCGGTATGTTCATCTGGAAAGCAGCCACAATCCTGGATGAGATGAACACCCACCTCCCCGATGCGATTGAAGCATTCGCTCCCCTGGAAAGCGCACTCGGCAAACCGGATGAACGCGACGTGCTGTTGAACGCCTTTCAATCCTGTCCGCGCATCTCCATCGATTACGGGGTCATGGAACGAGCAGAACACGTATACGTCGTGCCCGGCTCGTTCGGCTGGAACGACGTCGGGGATTGGCGCGCCGTATACGGGCTCAGCGAAAAAAACGAGCATGGCAACGCCATCCAGGGCAACGTGATCATGCAGGACTCGAGCCGCTGCCTCGTTCAGGGCCAGGACCGCCTCATCGCACTCGTCGGCATGCACGACGCCATCGTCGTCGATACCGACGACGCCGTGCTCGTCTGCAATAAAGAAAGCGCCCAACTCGTCAAACACGTCGTCGACTATCTGCATTCTCACGACCTGGAAACGTTCGTCTGAGCCCGGGGTCCGGGGTCCGGACCCCGGACCCAACACCGAAAGCCCTTTCTTCGCTGCCTCTTCACAGGCGACGTGCATCTATTCGAGAAATGTGACGTAGTGGTCGAAAAGTGACTCGCCGGTCACATTTTCTCATTACGATCCGGAGCGGATATGTCGCCATCCCTGAGCCGACGCGAAAGAGAGCGCCAGTTGCGGCGTGATGCCATTCTCGAGGCAGCCCGAACAGAATTTGCAGAGAAGGGGTATGCGCGGGCCAAACTGGAGGACATCGCGAAGCGCGCTGAGTTCGGCAAAGGGACGTTGTACAACTACTTCGAAGGAGGGAAACAGGGCATGCTCTTCGCCCTGTTCGACCGGCTTTTCGACGAAATGGAATCCCTGGTCGATCGATCGTTATCGGCCGAACGGATAGCGGCAAATTCGTTCAGGGATGCGTTCTATGACTATACGTTGTCATGCCTCTCGTTCTACCTTGATCGAAAAGAGCTTTTTCTGATCCTCGTGCAAGAAGCGCATCGCATGTGTTTCGCAGAAGATCAAACCCACGCTGCCTATTTCAGGCGGCAGCAGGACCGGCTCGTGACGGCATTGACGCAACCGATCCGTCGCGCGATCGAGTCGGGCGCCATCCGCCCTTTAGATCCTCAAGCGATAGCTCACATGATTCTCGGCAATATACAGGGCCTGCAGGTCCACATGTTACTGGAAGCCGACGACCTCGCGTGCCACAGCCCGGTGCGCTCCCCGGCCGAAGCGGCGCAGTTCCTCACCAGCTTGTTGCTGGACGGCATCGCGCACCCGGACGAAATCCCTACGCCTGCGAAGCCGCAGGCATCATCATCACCGAAGAACGTCTCCCATGCTGAACATGACAGACCCTGACCTCTGGCGATACATGCGTTCCTGCGCTCAGCCGCTCTTCCTCCTGCTGACCCTGGCGTGGCTCGCGTCCGCGCCGAGCCACGGACAATCCCCCGCCGAACTGCCGGCCACCTCGGATCCGGTGCTCTCCATCACGCTGGACGAGGCGCTGCAAATCGCTTACGCGAACAGCTTCACGCTGCGCGACGCCCGGCTCAACCTCGAGGGGGTCCGCGCCCAGGTGCGCCAGACGCGAGGGCAACTCTATCCCCAGATCGACGCTACCTCCAGCTATACGCGAAACATCGAGAGCCCCAACCCTTTCTCGGGGAGCTCGGCCAACAGCCTGTTTTCGACGCTGGGTTTCCTCGACTGGCTCAGCTTCAACGAGCGCCAGCGCACCGATAACGACCCGAATACGGCGCCCCTTTCGTTCGGAGAGTTCGTAGCCCGCCAGCAGCAGGGCCTCGACGACGCCGGCATCACCCTCGATTCGGAGGACAACCCGTTCTTCGTGCCGAACCAGTTTCAGAGCGGCGTCACGGTGTCGCAGAAGATCCTGGACTTCAGCGCATTTATCGCCGTAAAAGGGGCGGCCCGGTACGCGGAAGCCAGCCAGGAACGCGCCCTGGAGCGCCAGGAGCAGCTCCTGATCGACGAGGTCAAAGCCGCCTTCTATCAGGCCCTGCTCACCGTCGAGCAATACGAGGTGGCGGCCCAGAGCGTTTCTCGGACGAGCACGACGCTGAATGAACTGATCAGGCAGGTCTCGCAGGGTGTTACTCCGAAATTTCAACGCCTGACTACCGAAGTCGAACTCGCCAATCTGGAGACGGCCAGGCTCCAGGCCGAAAGCGCGATGCAAACCATGAAGGACCAGCTGAAGCTCGTACTGGGCATCCCGATCGAACAGCGCATCCGACTCGTGGGCGCCCTGGAAGCCGAGGAATACGGATCCTACATGACTATCAGCACGGACGACGCCGTCACGCTCGCGCTGCAGCGCCGCCCGGACCTCGAGCAAATCCAGCTGGCGTCACAACTCCAGCGGCTCAATGCGCGCGTCACCCGCTCCGAGTACTTGCCCACTTTGAGCGCGGTCGCCAACTACAGCTACATCGGCAACGTCCCGGCCAACCGCACGTTCGTGATCACAGATCCGACGAATCCTTTCGCCTTTAGCCAGCAGGAAAACTCTTTCTTCAGCGACAGCTACTGGGATCAAGCGTTCAGTGTCGGACTGCAGCTGAACTGGCGTATCTTCGACGGTTTTCAGAGCCGCTATCGCGCGCAAGAACAGCAGATCCAGGCTGACCGGACGCTGATTCAATACGAACAGCAGTACCAGCAGGTCCGGCAGGAAGTCGCCCTGGCTCTGCGCAATCTGGACGTGGCTCGGATGCAGATCCTCAGCCAGGAACGCAACGTCGAGCGGGCGGCCCTCAGCTATTCGTTTGCCCGGAAACGCCTGGAAGAAGGCGTTTCCAGCTCCCTGGAAGAACGGAATGCCTCCGAGCAGCTCGATCAGAGCCGGTTGAACTACCTGCAGGCCGTACACGACTTCCTGCGGGCCCGCAGCGCTTTCGAAACCGCGGTCGGGATGCCGATGGCAACCCCGGACGACTTTCGTGTAGCCGCAGCTTCATCCCCTTGATCGAGGCATGAACCGGTTTAATACTTCCATGTACTTTTCTGCTTCCTACGACAAATTGCACGGGTTATCCATAATGGCCACCAATAAAACATCCCGCACCCTACTGTACGGCATTTGTTTTGCCTTGATCTTTCTGGCAGGCTGCGCGCCGCAAGATGACGCTGCCACCGAAGGTTCTCAGGTCGAAGACGCTTCCGCCGGCGTATCGCCCGTTGAGGACGACGAGCGCCGAAGGGTGCGTATCGAAACCGTGGTCGTCGAGCCTGCCTCTTTTGAGGATGTCATCGAACTGACCGGTACGGTGGCTGCCTTCAACGACGCGACCATATCGTCCCAGGTGTCCGGAACGATAAACAACCGGGCGCCCCTGGGCGACTACGTGCGCGGCGGCCGCCGCATCGTCCAGATCGACTCTTCGATGCTGCACACCTCCTACCTCCAGGTGAAAGCTCAGTTTGAGCTTGCGCAGGCCCAGTTCGACCTCGCCGAAGACACCTTCGAGCGTCAGGAGCCCCTGTTTCAGGATTCGATCATCAGCGCCCTGGAGTTCGAAAACGTGAGAGCTCAGTACAACCAGGCAAAGGCCCAGCTGAGCCAGGCGCGCGGCGCGATCGCCCAGCTGCGCGAAGAGCTCGAACACACCCGCATCCAGGCGCCTTTCGGGGGAACGGTCGAAACGTATTTTTCCGAAGTAGGTGAGCAGGTCGTGCCCGGCACGCCCATCGTTCGTGTCGTCAACACGCTACGGGTGAAAGTTCGGGCCGGCGTCCCGGAACGGTACGCGAACGACATCGAAGTCGGCACGCCGGTCCGCATCGTGTTCGACACCTATGGCTCCATCGAACGCAACGGCGCCGTTTCGTTCGTCGGTCGCGCCATCAACCGGGACAATCGAACGTTTCCCGTAGAGATCTACCTGGACAATCCTGACGAAACGCTCAAGCCCGAGATGGTCGCTACGGTATTTCTCACGCGCGACGAAATCGAAGACGTGCTCGTCGTCCCGATGGCAGCTATTCCGCTCGACGAAGAAGGCCACAGCGTTTTCGTCATCCAGGACGAAGACGGCACGCAGGTAGCCCGGCGGCGCCGCGTATCCCTCGGAGCTTCGTATGCCGGCAACGTGGTCATCGAGAGCGGCCTGTCCGCCGGCGATGAAGTCGTCGTGACCGGCCAGTACAACCTTACCGAGGGAGATGCTGTAGAAGTGGTCAATGCGTCAGATAGCTCAGTGGCTTCCCTTTAATCGAATTTTAATGCTGACTGTACCCAACCGTTAGATCTCCCTACTCAAAGCGACCATGAAAATCACGAATCTGGCCATCCGCTACAAAACGAGTGTCATCATCCTGACCGTCATACTCGTCGTCGGCGGCCTCATCAGTTACCAGACGATTCCCAAGGAAGCGAACCCCTCGATCGAGATACCGAACATCGTCGTCACGACGATCTACCCGGGGGCGAGCCCCGACGATATCGAGTCGTTGATTACGCAGCCTATCGAGATCGAAGTGCAGAGCGTCAACGGAATCAAGGAAATACGGTCAACTTCGACGGAAGGCGTTTCGACGGTCGTCATCGAATTCGACCCCGACGTGTCGATCGACGACGCGCTGCAAAAGGTCCGCGACCGCGTCGATATCGCGAAGCCGGAGCTGCCCGGCGAAGCCGAGGAGCCGATCATCAGCGAGATCGACATCCAGGAGTTCCCGATCATGACGATCAACCTGGCGGCCGACTATTCGCTGGCCCGGCTCAAAGAAGTCGCCGAAGAACTTCAGGATGAGCTGGAGGGCATTCCCTCCATCCTCGAAGTGGACCTGATCGGCGGGCTGGAGCGCGAGGTGCAGGTCAATGTCGACCTGAGCAAGCTGCAGGGATACAACCTGGGCTTCGAAGACGTCATCGTGACCATCCAGGAGGAAAACACGAACATACCGGGCGGGTCGGTCGACGTCGATAAAACCAACTACCTGGTCCGCGTCAACGGAGAGATCCAGCAGCCGGAAGAAATTCTCGACCTCGTCATCGATGCTCCCGGGGGCCAGCCGGTGTATGTCCGGGACGTCGCCGACGTCATCTTCGGGTTCAAGGACCGATCGACCTACGCCCGGCTGGAAATCTTCCAGGAAGAAGACCGCGAGGGCAACGTCACCCCGCTCTCTGACGAAGAACTGGCTACCCTGCAGGTCGTCAGCCTGAACGTAAAAAAACGGTCCGGCGCGAACATCCTCGATACCGTCGACCTCATCGACGAACAACTCGACGCGTTCGTTTTTCCATCCGGGACGGAATACGTCATCACAGGCGACATCAGCCAGTACGTAGAAGCGATGGTGAAGGACCTCGAGAACAACATCATCAGCGGCCTGATCTTCGTTATCGCGGTCCTGTTGTTTTTCCTGGGCGTCCGTAATGCGGTGCTGGTCGGCATCGCCATCCCCCTGTCGATGTTCATCTCCTTCATCTTACTGCAGACCCTGGGATACACCCTGAACTTCATCATCCTGTTCAGCCTCATCATTGCGCTCGGCATGCTGGTGGACAATGCGGTCGTTATCGTCGAGAACATCTACCGCTATCGAGAGATGGGGCACTCCCGGTTCGAGTCGGCGCGACTGGGTACGGCCGAAGTAGGAGGGGCGGTGGTCGCTTCGACGGCGACGACGGTGGCCGCCTTCATCCCGATGTTGTTCTGGCCGGGTATGATCGGAGAATTCATGAGCTACCTCCCATTGACGCTCATCATTACGCTCACGTGTTCGCTGTTCGTCGCCATCATCATCAACCCGGTCATCACCGGAATCTTCGTCAAGGTGGAAGGCGAGAAGGGCAAGAAGCCGACCCGGACGGCCCGGGTCGTATCGACGATTGCCATTTTGGTCTTTGGCCTCATCCTCGGGTTGTCGAACCTCAATGCGCTCATCGTACTGGCGTTGGCCGTGCCTGTTTTTTACGTCTTGAATCGATTCTTCTTCAAGCCGGTCGGCGACAACTTCGTCCAGCAAGGCCTGCCGCGTCTCATCGAGCGATACCGGCGATTCTTGAGGTCGATGCTCTCTAGAGACTATACCCTCAAATGGGCATATCTCCGCAACACCTTTTCGCTGGGTGCGTTCACATTGGGCCTGATCCTGGCTGCCTTAGGAGGCGCCTTGAGTTCGGCGGTCGGACAAACGGCAGGCCTGGTGCTGCTCGTCCCGGGCGGTCTGCTGGCCGGACTGGGGCTGCTCGGCATTGCCGTGCATACGTTCGAGAGTCTCTATGCGGTCATATACCGCGCGATGGCCGGCCCCGACGCCAAACCCTTCGTGTTCATTCTCACGGACAACCGGGCCCGGCTGCTCAATAGCACCTTCGGGGCACTGTTCCTGATTCTATGGCTCTTCACAGCCTTCCCAACCGGCGTGGAATTCTTCCCGACCACGGACCCGAACCAGATCGCGGTGACCTTCGATTCTCCGATCGGCACCAACATCGAAGCCAGCAACCGGGTCGCCGCGGAAGCCCAGGAACGCATCGATGAGCTGCTGCACCAGAACCCGGGGGCCCGAAGCAACGTCAAGAACGTGCTGGCCAACGTCGGCGTGGGGGGGGACATGATGTTCGGCGGCGGCGCCAGCGGCCCGGAAACGTCCCGGATCACGCTGAACCTGATCGATTACGAGGACCGGACGACTCCGAGCCCGGTGACCATGAACGCCCTTCGCGATCAACTCAAGGGGATTCCCGGGACGGAAGTCAACTTCACGCAGGACCAGTCCGGCCCCCCCACGGCCGACCCGGTGAATATCGAGGTATCGGGCGAGGATTTCACCGAAATCGTGCGCATCACCCGAGAGATCAAGAACAGGCTGACCCGCGCCTCGGAAACGGGCGAGATCCCCGGTCTCGTCGACGTTCAGGACAACCTGAACACCGGCCGGCCGGAAATGAACATCAAGATCGACCGGGTGCGAGCGGCCCAGTTCGGCCTGTCGACCAGCCAGATTGCCTCCACGGTGCGCTCGGCGATCAACGGCACCGAAGCGGGCACGTTCAGAGACGGCGAGGACGAGTACGACATTACGGTACGGCTCTCGGAGGCGGATCGGGCAAACCTGGAAAGCGTCCGCAACCTGACCGTCCCCTACGAAGGCGAACAGATTCCGCTGGTCGCCGTAGCAGAGACGGAAATCTCCGGCGGGTTCGGGTCGGTGACGCGTCTGGATCTCTCCCGGGTGGCTACGGTCACCGGCAAGGCCGGCGCCGGATACAACGGCAACGAAATCCTCGCGCAGGTCCAGGAAACACTGGCGCCGTTCGAAGAATCCCTGCCCGCAGGATATCAGCTGACGTACACCGGAGAAAGCGAGGAACAGCAGGAGAGCTTCGGATTCCTGACCTACGTGCTGCTCATCGGCGTCTCCCTCATTTTCATGATCATGGTCGCGCAGTTCAACAGCATCAGCTCGCCGTTTATCATCATGGTGGCCGTCGGCCTCAGTCTCATCGGGGTGCTGCTGGGCTTGTTGATTACGCGCACCCCGTTCGGCCTGATGACTTTCATCGGCATCATCAGCCTCGCCGGCATCGTCGTGAACAACAACATCGTCTTGATCGACTACATCATGCAGCTGCGCAACCGCGGCCTGGACAAACAGGAGGCTATCGTCGAAGGCGGCGCCACACGGCTGCGACCCGTTTTGTTGACCGCGTTGACTACGATTCTGGGCCTGATTCCTCTCACATTCGGAATTAATATCGATTTTGTCGGACTTTTGACGGATCTTGACGCGAACTTCCGAATAGGATCTCAAAATACCCAGTTCTGGGGGCCGATGGGGACGTCCATCATCAGCGGCCTGACTTTTGCCACGTTTCTGACGCTGGTCATCGTTCCGGTCATGTATTCCGTGTTCGATTCCCTCGGCAAACACTTAGGGCTGCTGTTCGGGGGTCCCAAAACCGAAGAAACCGACACACCGATTATTCCGCCGGAAGGGGATGGATTCTCGGAAGAGGTCGACAACCTTTCTGCGAAGTATGCTAAGGATGCTGAATAAACGCAAGCTGAATAGTTCGATATGCGGTCCGCCCTACACCCTTCAGGTTGAATAGCGGGGTTTATTATCGAATGACTTTACTTGTCTTTTTCGTATTTCTGACGATTGGTGTTTCTTTCATGTGCTCCATCATGGAGGCGGTTATCCTGAGCGTGACCCCGTCTTACATGGCCACCCTCGAGCACAAAGCCCATCCGCTGGCCCGGCAATTGCGCGCGTTGAAGTCCAACATTGACCGTCCGCTGTCCACCATTCTCAGCTTGAATACGATCGCTCACACCCTGGGCGCCGCCGGCGCGGGCGCTCAGGTATCCGCCCTGTTCGGCAGCACGGCGGTAGGGGTTTTTTCGGCTATCTTCACGTTCTTCGTTCTCGTCCTCTCCGAGATCATCCCAAAAACGCTCGGCGCCCTGTACTGGCGCCAGCTCGCCCCTATCGTCACGCGCAGCCTTTTCATCCTGATCGTGCTCTTGTTTCCCCTCGTGAAGATGTCGCAGTTCATCACGATGATGCTCGCTCGGAACAAACGTCACCATTCCTTCAGCCGCGAGGAGTTCACCGCACTCGCCGAACTCGGCAAACGCGAAGGCGTCTTCGAAGAAAACGAATCCCGCATCCTGAAGAACCTGTTCCGGTTCAACTCGATTCGCGTCAAAGACATCATGACGCCTCGCATCGTGGTGTACGCGCTGCCGGCGGACAAAACCCTCGACGAGGTCGTGCAGGAAGAAAAAGACTTTTTCCGCTTTTCCCGCATCCTGATCTACCAGGATAACCGCGACGACATCAAAGGGTATGCGCTGAAAGATCAGATCCTGTTGAAAGCAGCGCAGGGCGAAGGAGATCAGGAGCTGCAGAGCCTGGTTCGCGAAATCACCGTCGTCCCGGAAAATATGCACCTTTCGGCCCTCTTCGAGCGCCTGACCGGCCGGCTCGACCACATCGCCCTCGTCGTAGACGAATACGGCGGCTTTGCCGGGATCGTCACCATGGAAGATATCGTGGAAACCCTCCTCGGCCTGGAAATCGTCGACGAGGAAGACACGGTCACGGATATGCAGGAGCTCGCCCGGCAGCAATGGCTCCGGCGCGCACGACGCCTCGGGCTGGTGTCCGAGGACCTGGAGGAATTCACGGACCGGGAGCCGATCAACTTACCTTCGTCCTCCCACCCCAGCTCGTCGACCTGAACCCCGACGGCGTGCCGCTCCTCTGCGCTTAGCCCCTCCAGGCCCCATTGTGTAAGCCGTTCCACGATCGACCTGATTTCATGATTGACATTTCGTCCCTTCCGGATGCTCACCTGCGTATCTTCGAGCGGCCTCCCGTGCCGCCCGACGTGAAGGACGTGTATTTCGTCGGCATCTGTGGGACCGGCATGGGGTCGCTCGCCGGCCTGTTCAAACACGCCGGCTTCCGGGTGCGGGGCTCGGATCAACACGTCTATCCCCCGATGAGCACCCGCCTCGAAAAGGAAGGCATCACGGTGGACCAGGGGTACGATCCGGCGCATTTAGACCCTCCCCCCGACCTGGTCGTCATCGGCAATGCCTGCACGCCTACTCACCCCGAAGCCGCTTTCGCACGGGACCGCCGGCTTGTCCAGCAGTCCTTCCCCGAAGCCCTCGCCCACTTCTTCCTGAAAGAGCGCCGATCCCTCGTCGTTGCAGGCACGCACGGCAAAACGACGACCACCGGCATGCTCATCCACGTATTCCGGCACCTCGGGTATGACCCGGGATTTCTGGTCGGCGGCGTGATGCAACACGAGAACACCAGCTATCACCCGGGCAGCGGCCCCCATTTCATCGTCGAAGGGGACGAGTACGACTCCGCCTACTTCGACAAACGCCCCAAGTTCATGCACTATCGGCCGGCCAGCGCCATCGTGACCTCCATGGAGCTCGACCACACCGATATCTACCCGGACTGGCCGGCTTACCGGCAGGCCTTCGCGTCGTTCGCGTCCACAGTCTCCCGCGATGGCGCGCTCGTCCTGTGCAGCGACTATCCAGCCGTCGCCAACCTCGCCGACCACACCGAAGCCCCCGTCTTTTATTACGGCCTGAAGCCCCGCCCCGGCTTTGCCGAACGGTATATACGAGCCGAACGTACGAGCCTGGATCATGGTGGACAGACGTTCTCGCTGTTCTACGACGACTGCACACTCACCGACGTGTACCTGCCGATGCACGGCGACCATAACCTGAGCAATGCCACCGCTGTGTGCGCCCTGGCTATGGCGGAGGGCATCGCAGCGAAAGACCTGCCCGAGGCCTTCCGCACCTACCGCGGCATGAAACGCCGGCAGGAAGTGAGAGACGAAATTGCCGGCGTTCTGGTGCTGGACGACTTCGCGCACCACCCTACGGCGGTTCGAGAAACCCTGAAAGCCGTCAAACAAGCGTACCCCTCGCGCCGCCTGATCGCTGTATTCGAGCCGCGTTCCAACTCGAGCCGGCGACGCGACTTCCAGGACGTATATGTCGAGGCCTTCGATGCCGCTCAGGAAGTCATTCTGAGCGCTCCTCCCTTCAGGCACAATGACGCGCGAGAAAACTTCCTCGATATCGATGGGCTGGTCCAGACCATAACGCGCAGAGGCATCCCCGCTCAGGCCTTCACGGCGCCGGATGACGTGCTCGCGCATCTCGTTAAACGGGCCCGCCCGGGCGACGTGGTTCTGATCATGAGCAACGGAGGATTCGGTGGGCTGCACGACAAATTTCTCCGGGCCTTGCGAACGAGGGCGCATTCTAAAGAGTGAAAGCCGGTATATTACAGGGAAGAGGGACGTCATCACCCATCGCCCCAAAAAACGGAACCGTCATCTATCGCTATCGAAGCACCTGTATCAAGAAACCCGTATCCATAACATAACGTTGCGCTGCTCCCGTATCCTTTCGTACCTGTTGCTCTTACTGGCTATTACTCACTGGACAGGGTGTACCACCCTGTTTCCCGTGCCCGCTCCGGCCCCGGCGCCAGAACCGGATCCGGCGCCGGAACCGACCCCAGCGCCTCCCCCTCCCCCGACCAGCTGGGCCATTGGGTTTACGAGACTGCGTGTCGACGATGCCCAGGAAGACCGCACCCTCGCCAGCATGCCCATCAGCAATGGGGACGAACCCTACCTCATCCTCTTTGCCTTCAAAGCCGAAATCGGCCGCCCGGGCTCCGCGTTGATCGTCACCAATGAGTATCAGGACGACGAATGGGCCGAAAACACCAGGGCCGGCCAGGTTCGACCGATCCCCCCCGGTATGGGCGTCTTCGAATTCACCGGCGTCACCCGGCAATCCGTCATCGGCATCGTCGCCGTGGCCATGGAATCCGACCGTACCCCCTGGGCCGTGATCGACAATCGCGTTCAACAGGTGGTGGACGAGCTGCAGCTCGTCGTGGCCACGCAGATCGAAGAACGGTCCAACATCAGCCTGGATGACACGGCCTTCATCGACAACCTCCACCAGGCCATGGTAGAAACCATCGCCCCGCTCTCGACGTCTCCGACCGCCGGCCAGGCGATCGAGAACATCATCTTCTCGGGGATCGATACGGACGAATTTATCGCCGTCAATTCTTTGGTCCTGATGACGGTCCCCCCGACTAGGGCCCGCTCGCTGCCCCATTACAGCCCGCCTTACTTCACCGACGTGCTCGGCAACAAAGATTTCAACCTCGAAGGCCCCGCTCTCCGCTTCGAAAGCAGGCGTCTGCTCGCATCCTATAGCGTCGAGCTGAAATTCAGAAGACTGTAAGGTCACCCCTGTTCGATCTCGGACCTGTACGTAACAAAACCCTTCAAAACCCGGCGCTTATTCTTAGCGGAAAAACGCAAGCGGGAGATTCCGAAAAGATAGATCCGGAAACGCGAGGAGCTTGCGATTTCGGCCGCGGGAAACAGGATATTGAGGACCGTACGAAAATCCTCCGAATGACCCATCCCACCAGAATCGGGTCTAGCCTCCTGATACCGCATGGTTCTCACGTATCTAGTGCTGCTGGTCGCGCATGCGACCGGCCCAACGCCTTTCCTACCCGAAAAAGCGCCCCTTCCTGCTGTTATCCATCAAGAACAGACCGCCTCCCGAGACAGCACCGTCATTGAAGGAACGGTCGTAGATGCCGCCTCGGGAGAGTCCCTCATCGGCGCACACATCTACCTGATCGGACGGGGCCAGGGCACAGTTAGCGATGCGAAGGGGGCTTTCCTCCTGGAAAACCTGCCTCCGGGTGTGTATACGCTCGAAGCGCGCATGATCGGATTCGAACCGGTGCGAAAAACAGTGACGCTCGCTGAGCCCGGCGCCCGCGTAAGCGTTCATTTTGGCCTGAACGAGGAGACGGTCTCGCTCAGCGAAATTGTGGTCACCCCCGGTCGTTTTGCCATCCAGCAACTCGAAGCCCACACCCCCAATACGTTCAGCCAGGAAGACATAAACAACGTCCCTCAATTCGGAGAGGACATCTACCGCGCCGTTACCCGCCTGCCAGGTATGGCAGCCAACGACTTTTCGTCCAAGTTCATGCTCCGTGGGGGTGAGCATGACGAAGTACTCGTTACGTTCGACGGACTCGAACTCTACGACCCTTTTCATCTCAAAGATGTAGGGGGAGGAGGGTTGAGCATCATCGACGCCGGCATCATCGGAGGCGTTGACCTCCTGACCGGCGCCTTTCCGGCTTCGTACGGGAACCGGCTGAGCGGCGTTTTTGACATCGAGTCCAGCTCGCCACCCAGAGAGGACGCCCGGTCTTCGCTCGGCATCAGCTTCATCAATTCGCGCGCCCTCTCGAAAGGCACGCTCAAGAACGAGAACACCTCCTGGATGGTCGTCGGCAGGCGGGGCTACCTCGATCTCCTGCTGGGGCTCGTCGACGATTCCTTCAGTTTCGTGCCCCAGTATTATGACGCATTCGGCAAGCTGGAGCACCGCTTCGGCGAGAAGCACAGGCTTGCGGTTCAATGGCTCCTTTCGGGCGACCGGCTCGCCTACCGGGACGTACTCGACCCGAACGACTACGCCAACACGCGGTATGGAAACGCGTATGCCTGGGCGAACTGGAAAGCCGTCTGGACCCCGCGGTTGTATTCACAGACCCTGATCTCCCAGGGCATCATCTGGCAGAACCGCGAGGGCGCCATCGTCCGCAGTGACGGCCTGCTCCGGTTCCGAACCGCCGACGACCGTTCTTTCGAGGTTACGAACCTCAAACAAGACTGGACCTTCGACCTGTCCCCCTCCTACCTGATTTCATGGGGCGTCGACCTCAAAGCCTTTTCCTCGAGTTACGACTACGTGAACACCCGCATGGTCCAGGACATGCCGAACCCCGACCGGCCGCAGGACGTCGTAACCTGGTACGAAGATACGATCTGGCAGGGGACGCCGGGCGGCATCATGACCGGCATTTATACGAGCCACCGGTTTCGTCTGGGATCGAGGGTGACCACCGAGATGGGAGGACGCTTTGGGTCGGCGTCCTGGACGGGAGACCGGTTCTTCGATCCGCGCCTCAACGTGGCGTATCAGATGAACGAGAACACCATCCTGAGATCCGGGTGGGGCTTCTTCCACCAGGTGCACGGCATCGAGCAACTCGACGTCCCGGACGGCGGCTTCGACTTCTACGGCGCGCAGCGCGCCGAACACATCGTGGTGGGCCTCGAACAGCTGATCACGAAAGACCTCTCGCTGCGCCTGGATCTCTACAACAAACGGATCAGCAATGTACGCCCCCGCTATATCAGCCTCCTCGGCGATGTCACTCGCTTCTTCCCGGAAATCGACCCGGACCGAACGTTGTATCAACCCGATCGGGGGCGGATGAGGGGCCTCGAAGTCCTTCTCCAGAAGGAAAACGGCCGGCTGTTCAACTGGTGGGCCAGCTACACGCTGTCGCGCACGGAAGAGCGGGTCGACGGTGTCTACCGGCCGAAAGACTTCGATCAGCTGCACGCTGTATACCTGGATGCGAGTGTGCGCCCGGCTCCCCGGCTGCAGGTGAACGTAGCCTGGCAATACCATACAGGGTGGCGATACACCGCCGCCGATATCGAAGTGCTCTGGGTCGACCACGACGACATCCTGTACTCGACGGAATACGGCCCCTATAACGCCGATCAATTTCCGGCCTATCACCGGATGGACGTACGCATCTCCTACGACTTCGACCTCAAACAACACGGCCTGGCTACCTATCTGGAGGTCCGCAACGTATATAACCGCCAAAACGTGCGTACGTATAAGTATAAGCCTGAAGTCGGCAGCAACCGTACCATCACGTTCCGGCCCGAGCCCGAACACTGGCTCCCCATTCTCCCGGCCATCGGCATCCGCCTCGACCTCAAGCATTAGAGCCTGGAGGCTTCAACCCCAAACCACGAACCACTACGAACTACGAACCACGAACCACCCACTACGAACTACGAACCACGAACTACGAACTACGAACCACGAACTACGAACTACGAACCACGAACTAAAAACCACGAACTACGAACCACGAACTAAGCACTACACAAAAAGAGCTTTAATCACAAATCACTATCCACGATCCACGAACCACTAAATAATAACAACGATTAACTAACCACTAACCACGAACCACGAACCACGAACCACGAACTAATCACGCCACAAAAAGCGCTTTGATCAAATAAATTTAACAAATGAAGGGAAACAACTTAATAATATTCAGTATACGACAACTATCACATTACTTATGAAATAGTACGTGTGAGTCTCCTTTGTCCTCAGTAAGGTCGTGTGTGGTGGCACGGCCTTACTGTTTTCTGCCCATTTTGGGGAGAGGCGCTCCGCCCGAATGCGTTTTCGGTTCAGGCGCTTATCATCTGAAACCCCATTACCGGTTATCCGGTTGTATGGCCGCTGAGCGTCCCTGCCTCAGGCCATGAGCCTATCCATACATCCCGACAACCATGAGTGATACATTCGATAAACTGGTCTCGTTGAGTAAACGGCGAGGCATCATCTTCCCTTCGTCCGACATCTACGGCGGCCTGAGCGCAACCTACGACTATGGCCCGCTGGGCGTGGAGCTCAAAAAAAATGTACGCGAGAGCTGGTGGCAGGCGATGGTCTACCAGCACGACAACATCGCCGGCCTCGATGCCGCCATCCTGATGCACCCGACGACCTGGAAGGCTTCGGGCCACGTGGACGCCTTCAGCGATCCGCTGATCGACGACAAACAATCCAAAATGCGGTACCGTGCAGATCAACTCATCGAAGGATACATCGAGAAGCTGCGCAAAAAAGGCAAGGACAAAAAAGCCGAAGCCGTTCAGGAGCGGCTGGTCGCCGCGCTGAACGCCGAAGACATGCCGCAGAAGCTCTACGACCTCATCATGGAGGAAGAGATCAAGTCCCCCGATTCGGGCGCATTCGACTGGACCGACGTCCGCCAGTTTAATTTGATGTTTTCCACCCATGTCGGTCCCATAGCAGACACGGACTCTCTGATCTACCTGCGCCCCGAAACCGCACAGGGCATCTTCGTCAATTTCCATACGGTTCGTGAGACCTCCCGCCTTCAGGTACCTTTCGGCATCGCCCAGATCGGCAAAGCGTTCCGTAACGAGATCGTCGCCCGGCAGTTCATCTTTCGCATGCGGGAATTCGAGCAAATGGAGATGCAATACTTCGTCAAACCGGGCACGCAGATGGACGCCTACGACGAATGGAAAGAAAAACGCCTGCAGTGGCATATCGACAACGGCATTCCGGCAGATCACCTGCGCTTCCACGTACACGAGAAGCTGGCCCACTACGCCGACGCCGCTGTGGATATCCAGTATAAATTCCCCTTCGGGTGGCAGGAGATCGAAGGGATCCACTCGAGAACCGATTTCGACCTGCGGAGCCATCAGGAATATTCCGGCAAAAAGATGGAATACTTCGATCAGGAAACCAAGGATCGCTATATTCCTTACGTCGTCGAAACATCAGCAGGGCTGGACCGCACGATTCTCGCGCTGCTGAGCGAAGCCTACCGAGAAGAAGAGGTGGACGGCGAGACGCGCACCGTCATGAAATTTCACCCCAGGATCGCCCCGATCAAGGTAGCTATTCTCCCCCTGGTCAAGAAAGACGGTATGCCCGAAATCGCTCACGCCATCGAAGCCGACGTGAGGAAACACTTCAATGCGTTCTACGATGAACGAGGCGCTATCGGCCGCCGTTACCGCCGGATGGACGAAATAGGCACGCCGTTCTGTATCACGATCGACGGCGATACGCTCGAAGACGGTTCGGTTACGGTTCGCGATCGAGACACAATGGAACAAATACGCATCCCGCGAGACAATGTGACTCCTTATCTCTTCGATCGGATGTAGGGGTCAGGGAACAGGGGATCGATGTCCGGAATCTCGTATCTTGTATGCTCGTACCCTGATGCAGAGCCATAGCTCTACACATACGCACCATCCACCCTGATACCGATGAGACCTCCCCTTACCCCAATGGCTCCGTTGAAGACGGCTTTGGCGATCGCAACCTCACTGATTGCAACCCTGCTGGTTGCATCCGCACTCGCCGGCTGCGAGGGGCACAACACGGAGCCGGCTGACCTCATCTTGACCCACGGCAAGGTCGTCACGCTTTATGACGAGATGCCGGAGACCGAAGCCGTCGCGATCCGAGGCGACACCATCATGGCGCTCGGTTCGAACGACGCCATCGCAGCGATGGCAGGGGAGCAGACAAAAATCGTCGACCTGGGCGGAGCGCTCGCCATCCCCGGCTTTATCGAAGGGCACGCCCACTTCATGGGGGTCGGCCAGGCAAAAATGATACTGGACCTGACCGTCGTCGACACGTGGGACGAACTCGTCGAGATGGTGGCAGAGGCCGTCGACAACGCGGAACCGGGCGAATGGATTACCGGCCGGGGCTGGCACCAGGAAAAGTGGGTATCGGTCCCCGACGAACTCGTGGACGGCGTCCCCACGCACCATTCGCTGAGTGAGGTATCGCCGGACAACCCCGTGCTCCTCCGGCATGCGAGCGGTCACGCTTCGTTTGCCAACGCGATGGCGCTCGAGCTGGGCCGCGTGAGCCCGGAAACGCCCGATCCGATGGGCGGCGAAATCGTGCGCGATGTCCTGGGCCAGCCCACGGGGCTGCTCCGCGAGCGGGCGCAAGGCCTGGTCCAGCGGGCCTACTCTGCCTATCAGGCCCAGCGCAGCCCCGAACAGATCGATGCAGACCACCGGCAGATGGCACAACTCGCCGCAGAAGAAGCCCTGGCCAACGGCATTACGTCCTTCCAGGACGCCGGCTCTTCGTTCGAGGAGATCGACTTCTTCAAACAACTGGTCGATGAGGGGAATATGCCGATCCGGCTTTATGTCATGGTGCGCGGGGAATCGTTCGAAACCCTGCAGAACGAGCTCTCTGCCTATTATCTGCCCGACTATGGCGACCACCGCCTGAACGTTCGATCCATCAAGATGGCCATCGACGGTGCACTGGGCCCCCATGGCGCCTGGCTGCTCGAACCCTATGCAGACATGCCCGGCTCGGTCGGGCTCAACCTGGCGCCCATCGACTATTTCGTTCGCACGTCTGAGCTCGCTGCCGATCAAGGATTCCAGATGTGCATCCACGCCATCGGCGACCGGGCCAACAAGGAGGTGCTCGATATATACGAACGAGTCTTCGAAGCCCGTGCGGGGCTGACCGATCCCCGGTGGCGCATCGAACATGCCCAGCATCTGGCTCCCGGCGATATCCCTAGAATGGCGAAGCTGGACGTCATCGCCGCCATGCAGGGCGTACACGCCACGTCAGACGGCCCGTGGGTCGTCAAACGCCTCGGAGAACAGCGCGCCCGGGAAGGCGCTTACGTCTGGCAGGATCTGTGGGACGCCGGCGTCGTGGTGACCAACGGGACCGACGCTCCGGTGGAGGACATCAGCCCGATCGAAAGCTTCTACGCTACGGTGACCCGGAGAATGAATAACGGCGAACCTTTTTTCCCGGAACAGGCCCTCGACCGGCTGCAAGCCCTCCAGTCCTATACGATCAACAACGCCTACGCCGCCTTCGAAGAGGACATCAAAGGATCTCTGGCTCCCGGCAAACTCGCCGATATAACGGTCCTGTCTACGGATATTCTCACCGTCCCCGACGAGGAAATCCTCGATACGGAGATCCTCTATACCATCGTGGGCGGCCGGATCGAGTACCGCAAGTAGTGGTGGGGTTATTGACAAAAAGGGATAGGTTCTCGCGAACCTATCCCTTTGTTCACACCTACCATCACTCAGGATCATGCCAGACGACTGAGTACAAACCCATGAGTTTTGTCCAGTGCGCCTGGTCAGATCCCCTCGATCCAGTCGAGGGCACGCTCTCGACTACGCTCGGGATACGTGCATTTAGCGGACTGCTTACCCGACTAAATTCGTGTGAGACTGCACTCAGGTTTAGTTGGTCGGTGGCAACAATACGCCATCGATGATGTGGATGACGCCGTTGGACGCCTCTACATCGGTGGTCGTGACCGTTACGGTTCCGTTGAGCATAACCATGCCGTTTACGACGCTGATGGCGATGTCTTGCCCCTGAACCGTCGTGGCAGACGGCAGGTTGACCACCTGATCGGCTGTAACTTCGCCTGAAACGACGTGATAGGTCAGGATATCAGCCAGAGCGGCCTGATTCTCGGGCAGGAGCAGGTCGTCCAACGTGCCGGCCGGGAGGGCGGCAAAGGCTTCGTCCGTGGGAGCGAATACCGTGAAAGGCCCCGGTCCTTCGAGCGTGTCGACGAGATCCGCCGCCTCAATCGCGGCTACGAGGGTGTCGAATCCATTATCCGTAGCCACTTGAACGATCGTTCCCTCATCGTCGTCGTCGTTCGAATCGCATCCGAAAGCGACGAAAGAGAAGAGAGCTATAGTAAGAATAGCTGCTTTTTTGCTCAGCGAATTCTTACTCAGAAAATATGTGATAGCGTTCATATCTAAAAAGTACGTTGTGTTATTGGTAAACAATCTCCTCGACGCTCCGTGTGCCGTCGTATGAATCGCCGGCGCAGATACTATCGAGAAGGAACATTAGCAATACACATCGATGCGGGTCAGGGCACAGGATCCCCGTGAAAATTTTGCGATACGACCGCTCCGCCCCCTGGAATACGGCAATTATTTTTCTTTCTAGACCGTATTTTGTACACTCCAGGATACACTGAAACTGTAATAGGGCCCACCTGTATCCGCATTTGGCCTTTCACTCACCTTGATTCCCAGCCGACATGAATATCTTGGAAACCATCCTCAATAACGGGACGATCGTCAACCAGGTAGCCAGCCAGATGAACCTGGACGCCTCGGATGCACAGAAGGCCATGCAGCACATGCTTCCGGCATTAACGAAAGGCCTCACGAACAACATGAAACAAGAGGGTGGGCTCGAGGGCTTGATCGGCGCTCTACAGACCGGCAACCACAAGAAGTACGTCGAGAATCCCGACATCTTGACCAAACAAGAGACCATTCAGGACGGCAACGCCATTCTGGGGCATATCCTGGGAAGTAAGGACGTAAGCCGCAACGTGGCAGGACACGCCGCTCAAGAAACAGGGCTCGATTTTGGCCTCCTCAAACAGATGCTGCCCGTGCTGGCAACGCTCGTCATGGGTTCGCTCAGCAAACAAACATCCCAGACCGGCGCCCTGCAACAGGGCGGAGCGGGTGGAGCCCTCGGCGGGTTGGCCAGCATGCTGGGCCTCGGCGGCCAACAACGAAGCAGCGGCAACGCCACGCTGGATATGCTCGGCTCGTTCCTCGATGCCGACAAGGATGGATCCGCCGTCGACGACATCCTGAATATGGCAAAGAAATTCTTCTAGCCGCCGGCAC
>CAZGHT010000077.1:0-1459 GCA_964525535.1 uncultured Rhodothermaceae bacterium | reverse complement strand
CCGCCGGCACTTCATTCCAACACGACCTTGTCGGTGTAACACCAGGCCCACGATTCACCGGGTTCCATGGACCGGACGATGGGGTGTTCGGCCGCCTTCTGCGCTCGGTGAGACGACTTCCACCCTACGCGCATCCGGCGCGTAACATCTGTTAGATCGATCATAACCCCGGCATTACTTAGAGTAGACTGAAAATCAGGATAAAAATACTCCCCAACATCATAAAAAAAATATACACCCAGCAGGAAAACGTCGCCTTGACGATCGTCTTGATCCACCCCTGCTCGTATACCACCTTCATGGCAAAAAGCAGATAGATCGGGATCACCAGCATGGACAACGCCGTCAGGCTGATGGCATCCTGGAAATAGTCTACCCACAGCGCGATGAACGAAAACAAAAAAGCAAACGTGTGCACGTGGATCGAGAAGATGAGGTGCTCGGTGTAATACTGATGCCGGCGTATGTAGAGCAGCTTGAGCAAAAGTGCGAACACCGGCATGAAAAAAAACAGCGCATACGAAAAGTTCTGGAGCATCTTCCCGTAAAACTCCTCGAGGCTGAAGCCTCCGACTACGATCGGGGCAATGGCCTGGATCATCTTGCGATCCCACCAGGATGTTTCTATACCCCTTTTCGTCATCGCGGAATCGATGCTCGCTGTCGTTAAGGGAGCATCCATCTGTTCCAGTACGGCGAATTCCTCAGGGCCGAGCTCTACACTCCCCCACGTCAGGTTCAGGTTCGAATTCGAAAATAGAGAATCGTTCTCTGCATACGTCTGCTGGAGCTTGCTGTCCGCTTCTTGAATGCCCCTGTTGGTCATGTACGAGAGGCTGAGAAAGAAGAGGATGCTCGTGAGCACGTAAAAGCGGAGCGGCGGGGTATAACGCACCCGCCAGTCTTTGTTGTAATTTTTGGTCAGGAGCCCCGGCTTGATCAACAGGTCGCGCAACGTCACGAAAAAACGCGCATCCAGGTTCAGCAGATCTTCGAAAAACTCGCTGGCGAAGTGATGTACGGGCCGCCTGTGGGTATAGTTGGGCTGACCGCAATCCGGACAATAATTGTCAGCGTCCTTGAATGCATATCCGCAATTCAGACATTCCGGGGACTTCTTGCACTTCTCCATGGCAGGCGGCTTACTCCGTGTACTTCCGGTACGGAGGATTTATTTCTCCGGGGTTTTCCCCGCACGATACATTCCATGCTGGACTCCTTACTACAGCAATAGAACAGCGCCAATATAGAAGCTACCCGCTCTCGAAGTCAAAACCTGCCGGATTCGATGCGCCTGGCCGGGAATAAGTGAACCGTTTACGTGGTCTGTAGCTGAGAACAATGAATAATGGATGTTACGCGCCGGATGCGCATACGTCCTGCCAGAGCGGCTTTGCACGGTTGCAAAGCCGCGTAAACCAGCCTGCTGTGCACAGTTCGCGTAACATCACTAAATAAT
>CAZGHT010000076.1:24313-28476 GCA_964525535.1 uncultured Rhodothermaceae bacterium | reverse complement strand
GGAAGATGATCCCCGGCCTTAGCGTTGTTTTTTGCTCCGTTGCTACCGGAAGGCCAAAACGCCCCCCTCAGAGTCCGGTTACGCCGTCGTAGAGGAGCTTGACGCCGGTAACGAACAGCAACAGGTAACAGGCCGGGTAGAACCAGGCTTCGTCGATGATCTTGTGCAGCCGCAGGCCCATCCACACCCCGACGGGCGCCAGCGGCGCCAGCACCAGCGAGGTCGTGATGTTCGTCAGGTTGATCTGCCCGAGTATCCCGTACGGGATCAACTTCACGTAGTTGACGACGGTGAAGAGGACGACCATCGTTCCTACGAAGATCGACTTGTGCAGGCGTTGCGGCAGAAGGTACACGTTGGCCGGCGGCCCTCCCGCGTGAACGCCGAAGCTCACGAACCCGGCGATGGTCCCCCAGAACGTCCCGCGCAACCGGTCCGGCCCCCTCGTGGGCCTCTCACTGCGGTGGAAGAAGAAGTTGAATGCGAAAACGACGGCGATCATGCCGATTAATATGCGGATATGAGCGTCGGTCAGGTAACGAAAGGTAAACGTGCCGATCAGCACGCCGAACAGGGCCGCCGGCAGCAAGATGCGGATATTCTGTTTGTCCCACGAATGCCGGTAGTGCCAGATATTGAAGGCATCCATCAGGCAGAGGACGGGCAGGAGGATGGCGGCGGCCTGCAGCGGAGGGATCGCCAGCGCCATCAGGGGGACGGCAAGCACGCCCAGCCCTCCCCCGAATCCGCTCTTGGCGATGCCCACGATCAGGATCGCGATGACCGCGAGTACGTAGAAGGCCGGGTCGGCAATGACGTTGCCCATGCACGTGTGCCGGGTAGTGGAAGGGTTTCGAAAGTGCAAAGGTATCAATCGCACCTGCGGCACACAACCGATCCCCTCTAAGTTTGCATTAAGAAGGGCGAAAGAGCCGCACGCAACACGCCAGACATGCGTGACACCGTATCGGAAGAGTAGCCGAAGGGGTCGAAGATGGACCGGGGAAGCCCCATCCCTAACGCAACACGGCAGGCATGCGTGACACCGTATCGGAAGAGTAGCCGAAGGGGTCGAAGATGGGCCGGGGAAGCCCCATCCCGCACGCAACACGACAGGCATGCGTGACGTTTCATGAGATGCCGGGCCCAAGGGGTCGAATACGCTTCGAGCTATGCTGAAGCGCTGCGCAACCCCTCCAGAGCCTCACCGACCGGTCTCAAACCTCGGGGGAGGGGCTCAGTGCTTTTCAGAGGCGTCCGCAAGGAAGCCGGCCTACCTACAGAACGTCTGGCCCCCCGGGTCACCGACTTCTTCACGAGGTCAACTGCACGCTGAGGGGTATGCGCGGTGATTATGAAGACCGCCGAGCTACTCTGAGGGGGTCGTGCGGTATTCACCCAGGTGTCAGCGTTTCGTCGTGGAGTATCTCAACCCTCTGGAATACCGTCGAAGCTTCTCTGAAGGGTCTCCACCAGATTTGAGACCGTTCCGAGCTTCACTGACCTCCTGTTGGAGCAGTCTGGGAACCCTCAGAGCTGCTCTGAAGAGGTTGTGCAGCACGTTGAGGGGCGGGCCAGGAGTCCGATAGCGCCTCAAAGTTAGCCAGAAGCCCTCATTAAAAGACGGAGGTTGTTTTTTTGATGGATGGCGGGACCGGTTCTCGAAAAACAGCACCCTTTCAGATAGTTCAGGGTTCATCGCGCTTCTCGGACGCCTCGGCCCGGCGAGCGGTATCTCCATCGAGGATCTGCCGGATGGCTTCGAGGACCGGATCGCCCGAAGTATATTGCTTTCCGTATTCGAGGTTGAATCGATAGTCGAAATCCGGCGGATTCGCCCCCTGCGTGTGTTGGAGCAGCGTTTCCAGCTTGTCGAGCGCCTTGGCCAGCCGGGCTTCCGGGGTAACGGCCTCCTCGTATTCGTCCCAGAGCCGGGTGATCTCATCGCGCTGGGGCGGCGCCAGGGGAGTGAGCAGGTCGAGAAGGTCGCTCCGCTCCCGGTCCGCCTTGCCTTGATCGGTGTCCTGGTCCGGTGCGGGGATGTCGCCCCCGATGGCCTCGCCGAGGTCGTGGACGATGCAGATTTTGATGAGGCGGGCGAAGTCCACGCCGTCGAACCGGTCGTGGAGGAGGAGGGCCATGAGGCAAAGCCGCCAGGTATGGTCCGCGACGCTTTCCTGGCGCCCTTCCGAGGTATACCCCGAGCGAACGGTATCTTTCAGGCGTTCGGCCCGGCGGAGAAACGCGAGAAGACCTTCGAGTTCAGTGGGTGGCATGAATGCTGTTTTCTGAATTATGGATGTTACGCATCTGTGCGCCATCGTTAAGCCGTCAACTTCAATCCGGCACCCTTCGAAAGCTGATCGCAATGCGATTCCACGCGTTCATCAAGGTGATGTAAATTACTGTTCGATTCCAACAGACTCAATCCAAAAGGAACCCCCTCGTATTCCTCCATCGGGATGTTCGGCGCGCACGATTCCACTTATCGAATCCGGCAGGGCCCAGAATTGAATCTCGACGGTAGCCTTTCGGAGACGCCGGCCGATCCCCCCTGTACGAGGGCCTTCCCATACATCGATCAATGTGGGCAGTTGGCCTGAGTTATCTTCCATGGTCACGACGAGTGAGTGAGCTCCCTCCTCAACGTTGTGCGGAATACGGGTCATTGTGATCGCTCCCCCCTCCAGTACCGTAGCCCATGTATCGTGGACCTCTTCTTTCGTAAACATTGGGCCTTCGTATGGGATCACAGAGAGGTCGTCTTCGACGCCCACCGAGCTACAAGAAAAAGAAGATAGGGCGAATACAAGAAGGACACCGCTGAGTCCCGGGATCGATGCATTTTGACGATACATAGCTGCTACCGTTGTTGGATGAAAAGAATCTGAATGTCGGGTAGTAGCCGCAAATCGATCCGATCGTGAAGGGGGGATTCGACGTGCGCCCCACCCCGATTTCTCGCTCTCAACGAAGCAGAGGCAGCGTCCGCTTTTCCTGAGCGCTCGCGTACGCCGTATCCACGATCTGCTGGCCGATCCGGGCGATCTCGGGTGAAAGCGGCCCGTCCACGGGGCGATCGTTCGCCAGGCAATCGATGACATACGGAATCGCCGCGTTGTGGGGCGGTTGCAAGTCGTCTACCGGGAGGTCTTTGCCGGCCGGGTCGTCGCGATTCTGGAGGCGAACCGTCGGTTCGTAGTCGTAGCTGCTCAGCGTTCCCTCCGATCCCGTGATCACGAACCCGCACTTGGGCTGGGGCTGAAGGGTCCATGGGTCGGTGAACGTCCCCCATCGCGTTTCGAATTTCGACAACCCGCTCTCGTACCGGCAGATCGTGATGCTGTGCTCGTCGACCTCGAGGCCTTCGGGGGCGTCCCACATGCAGGCCACTTCGATCGGCGCCTCTCCGCCGTGATACCACGTGCCCAGCGTCGTGCCGTACCCCAGGTAGTCCAGCAACGAACCGCCGCCGCGGGACTTCTTGTAGAACCAGCTTTCCGCCTTCATCGCCCGAGTGGGCGTCACTTCCTGCTTATCCGCCGTATGGTACAGCGGTCCCCGGTTGCCGTCGTAAAAATGCACCTCTTCCACTCGACCGATATGCCCTTCATCGATCAGGCGTTTAGCCGTTACGTGCGCCGGGTACCACCGCAGGGGCCAGTTGATGGCCAGTTGTTTCCCGGTGCGCGCCACCGCCGCGATCATCCGGTCGGCCTCGGCCAGCGAAGCGGCGAAGGGTTTTTCCACCAGGATGTGCACCTCATAGGGCGCGACCTTCTCCGTCCACTCGGCGTGTTCCGACGCCGCCGGGCAGAGGATCACCAGGTCGGGGCGCGTGCGTTCGAGGCAGGCCCGGTAGTCGGTGAAGACCTGATCCTCTGACAACCCGAAGTTTTTAGCGGCGCCCTGCATCCGTTCGGGGTGCAGGTCAGCGATGCCGGCGATTTCCGCCTGCGGATGATCGAACACCTCCCGCAGGAGGTCGCCCATGTGAAAGTGGTCGAAGTTGATGCCGGCAACACGCCAGGGTGGTTTCATCGGTTACGTTTTCCAGGGTAGGTGTTAATCCGTGATCTCGTGGGAAGGGAAGTTATCGACTGGGCCCCGGAAGGACAAGGGAAAGATTCGAGAAGCGTGCCCCTACAAAGGGGCTATGCAAA
>CAZGHT010000076.1:13926-24213 GCA_964525535.1 uncultured Rhodothermaceae bacterium | reverse complement strand
AAATACATCTATGCAAAATACATCTAGCAAAAAAGGCCTGCCTCCTCCCGGAAGCAGGCCATAGGGCGATTAAACATCGCCTTCCACTCTTAGCGGCCCTAAAGTAAGCATTTGCTTACGTATTCGGTATAGGGAATTTCTCCAATATTATAGGGAATTATCCCCAACTGTGTAGGGGCGCCGGCAACGCCATTACTGCAGTTTCTTGATTTCTTCCGGGTCCAGCTTGAGCAAGCCCTGTTTCTTGAAATAGATCATGGTCGTCTCGATCGTGCCGTGACGCATCCGCTCGCGCACCTCGTCGAGACTCATCCCGTTATTCAACCAGAGCAGCGCAGCCGTGTGGGTGAGGCTATGGGGTGTTACCCCGGGGCGTTTTACACCCGCCTCCTGCAAATGGAGGTTGATCCGGCTCCGCACGGAACGGGTGTTCAGGCGCTGGCCTTCCGATCGGTGCCCGTGAGACACAAACAGCGGGTCTTCGGGGTGCACGCGCTTCCGGGTGTCCAGGTACTCCTGGATTTTTTTCATGACCGGCGGATCGATGGGCACCTGCTGGTCTTTGACCGTCCGCCCTTTGCCCTGCACGCGAAGGTACCACCCCATCAGGGTTTGCTCCAGGTCCTGGGTGTTAGCGCGGATGAGTTCGATCTCGCTGAGGCCGGCGAACAGCATCATGTAGATGATGGCGCGGTCTCGCTTGCCGATCGTCGTGCCTTCGGGAATGGCGTCCAATAACAGATCCACCTCGGACTGCGTGAGAACGGCGCGCGAGTGGGTGCTCGGGCGCCGGTTTCCCTTCACCGATCGCGCCGGGTTGTCGGCCAGCATGCCGATGTCCACCAGATACTGGCACAGGCGCCGGAGCGACGTCAGGTAGGTCGATACCGACACCTGATGCAACCCGCGCGTCTCCATCAGATAGGTCTTGTAGGCCTCGACCCCATCCGTCGTGAACCTGAACTTCCCCTTCTGCAGCGCAAACCAGCGCTCGAATTCGTTCAGCGCCCTTCGATAGGTGCCGGCCGTTTCCGGGCTTTTATCCTTCAAGTACTCTTTGACAAAATCTTCGATGCGACGGTTTAACTCGCTCACGCTAACGTCGAGAAACTCTTCCACCGCGTCTCCATCGCTGTTCGTTGTACTCATAACCCTGATCTATGTATGAAGAGGTGAATCAAAACAGAAGGACTTGGCGCCTGGTAGCAGGGCTCCAGGCCCGTCCCGATCCAATCGTGAGACATGGCCCTGTTCAGAACGCGCCATCGTCAATAACGGAATCAACGCACGAAAAGGCTGCATTGATCCCTCGCTGGACCGATCAGGGGCCTGGCGCGTTTCAAACCGCCTCCGTTCGTCGACCTCCGCCTCGCGAACGCCCTACAGCACGGCGTCCGGCCTGTGCGATTCGAGGATGGACACAAACCGCTGCAGGTACGAAGCAGCCATGGCTCCATCGATGACGCGGTGATCGTACGACAGGGAGATGAACATCATGTGGCGAATCGCGATGATGTCGCCGAGGTTCGGGTCTTCGAGCACGACCGGTTTTTTCTTGATGGCCCCGGTGGCAAGGATGGCTACCTGGGGCTGGTTGATGATCGGCGTACCCATCAGGCTGCCGATAGACCCGATGTTGGTCACCGTAAAGGTGCCGCCGCGCAGGTCGTCCGGCTGGAGGCGTTTATTGCGGGCCCGTTCGGCGAGGTCGGAGGCGGCGTGAGCGATACCGGCGAGGTTGAGCTGGCCGGCGTTTCGGATGACGGGCACGACCAGCCTGGACGAGTCGATCGCGACGGCGATGCCGATGTGGTAGTCTTTCTTGAGGATGATCCGGGTCCCGTCGACCGACGCGTTGACGATCGGGTGTTCACGCAGGGCTTTGACGGCCGCATCGACCATGAAGGGGGTATAGCTGAGCTTGATCCCCTCTCTGTCCTGGAAGGATTTTTTGTTGCGTTCGCGGACCCTGACGAGATTCGTCACGTCTACTTCGGCGAAGGACGTGACGTGGGCGGAGGTCGCCTTCGAGCGGACCATGTGCTCGGCGATGATTTGCCGCATGCGGTCCATCTCGATGATCTCGACGCGGCCACCGTCTTCGGGTAAAGGCGGAGCCGGAATCGGCGCGGGGCGCTGTTCGGGGGGTTGCCCCGCCGGCGCCTCTTTGCGTTGTTTCAGATACGCCAGGAGATCCTGCTTCGTGAGGCGGCCGTCCCGGCCGGACCCCTCGATCTGGCCGAGCTCCCGGACCGTGACGCCCTCCTTCTCGGCGATGGACCGAACCAGGGGCGAGAAGAACTGGCCATCAGGGCCGCGGCGCGGAATCTCTTCCGACTCCTGCAGTTGGGGGACCGCAAACGCGCCGTCGCCGACCGACGACACCTTCTCGGTCGACACGTCCACGCTGGGTTTGGATCTCGCCTTTTCGCCGCCCGCTTTATCCGATGCACCGGCGCCCGATGGTTTGGAGGGTTCCGCTTCCCGGTCAGGCGTGGACGGCGCCTTCGAGGGCGCCGTGGATCCCCCTTTCCTTTTCGTCGAACTGATGACGGCGATGTCGGTCCCGACGTCGACGGTTTCTCCTTCGGGCACCAGAATCTCGGCGAGGTAACCGGCTGCCGGGGAGGGCACTTCTGTATCGACTTTGTCCGTACCGATTTCCAGGAGCGTTTCGTCGAGTTCGACCTTATCGCCCGGCTGCTTGTGCCACGCGATCACGGTCCCTTCCGTGATGCTTTCTCCCATCTGAGGCATGACGACGACGGACTGCTCGCCTTCGTCCTCTCCGGCCGGCCCGGGAGCGTCTCCGTCCGTTGCTCCAGAAGGCTCAGGAACCGCTTCCGGCTCGGGAGCATCGGTAGCGGCTTCTTCCTGCCCGGCGCCCGAGGTGGAGGCAGCGGCCTCCTGGTCGTTCGAGGGCTGATCCGCCGGCTCGGATGCAGAAGCCGCTTCCGCTTCCGTCTCCAGCACTGCAATGGTCACCCCGACGTCCACGGTTTCCCCTTCCGGCACGAGGATCTCGTGCAGCACCCCTTTAGCCGGCGAAGGGACGTCGGTATCGACTTTGTCTGTACCGATTTCCAATAGCGTTTCGTCGAGGCCCACCGCTTCACCGGGCTTCTTGTGCCAGACGATTACGGTACCCTCAGTAATACTCTCGCCCATCTGGGGCATCTTAACATCAATTTTCGCCATATCAGCCAGTACAGTCCATATTAGTCAAGGGGTGATGATAAGCGGTTGTGCACAGTGTGCACAGCAGTCCGTATTGCCGGCTTTGAAAGACTCCCCGACCACCGTTTTCAGGCTTTTTGGACGCTTTCAAAGCCGGTGTGGCACAGCGGCGACGCACAGATGCGTCACATCCGTCAAGTAGTACGATCTCAGGCATGAATCACCGTAGCCGCACCGTTCAGGGCGCAGCTATCCGTGCAAGGCATCACATATCGACCCGCAACAGGGTGTTCTGTTTCACCGGAGGCGAAAAGACGAGCGGGGGGCTGTCCTCTATCTGTCCTCTATCTGTCCTCTATGCAGAAAACCGCTCAAAAGGTCGCCGCAACGGGGTTTACGCGAGAGCCACGAGGCTCGTTCAGGCCAGCAGGGGAGCGATCACGAGGGACACCACCGCGATCAGCTTGATCAGGATGTTGAGGCTGGGCCCGCTCGTATCCTTCAGGGGGTCGCCCACGGTATCGCCGGTGACCGCGGCCTTGTGGACTTCGCTGCCTTTGCCGTACGCGGCGCCGTCGATCGTGACGCCGCCTTCGATCCGCTTCTTGGCGTTATCCCATGCCCCTCCGGCGTTCGCCTGAAAGATAGCGAGCAGCACGCCGGAAATCGTGACGCCTACGAGGAAGCCGCCGAGCATATATTTGCTGATGAACCCGATGACGACGGGCGCCACGACGGCCATGATGCCGGGCAGGATCATTTCGCGGATGGCAGCGCGGGTCGAGATGTCGACGCAGCGGGCGTATTCCGCGCGCGCGGTGCCTTCCCGCAGCCCTTCGATCTCTTCAAACTGGCGCCCGACTTCTTTGATCATGTCTCCAGCCGCCCGGCCGACGGCGGCCATAGCCATGGCGCTGAACACGTAGGGCAGCATCGCGCCGATCAGCAGGCCCGCGAGGATGACCGGATTCGCGACGTCGATGTTGTCGACGCCGGCCTGTTGCATATATGCGGCAAACAGCGCCAGGGCCGTGAGGGCTGCGCTCCCGATCGCAAATCCTTTGCCGATCGCGGCGGTCGTATTTCCGACGGCGTCGAGCGAGTCGGTCCGCTCCCGAACTTCGGGCGGCAGCTGGGCCATTTCAGCGATGCCGCCGGCATTATCGGAGATCGGGCCGTAGGCATCGACGGCAAGCTGGATGCCCGTGACGGCGAGCATCCCGACGGCCGCGATGGCAATCCCGTAGAGGCCGGCAAAATTAAACGCCCCCACGATGGCCAGCGCGATGATGATGGCGGGCACTCCCGTGGAGTACATGCCCAACCCCAACCCGGCGATGATGTTGGTGGCCGAACCGGTCACGCTCTGCCGGACGACGCCGTCGACGGGCCGGTTGTGCGTGGATGTATAATACTCCGTAATGAGGCCGATGAGCACGCCGGCGGCGAGCCCGATGAGGACGGCCCAGAACACCCCGAGGGCATAATACACGTCCCCCTTGAAACTCCATTGCTCGGGAAGCAGGATGGTGATGATGAAGTACGAAAGGATCGCCATGATGGCGGAGGCGCCGAACTCGCCGGTGTTCAGGGCGCGCTGGGGGTTCCCGCCTTCATTGACGCGCACGAAGAACGACCCCAGGATGGCCACCAGGATGCCGATGCCGGCGATCACCATCGGAAGCAGCACCGCTGCGATGGGGAGCACCCCATCGATCGACTCGAACGACGCGATGAAGGCGGTGCCCAGCACCATGGTGCCGATAATCGAACCGACGTAACTCTCGAACAGGTCGGCGCCCATACCGGCGACGTCGCCCACGTTGTCGCCCACGTTGTCGGCGATGGTCGCCGGGTTACGGGGGTCGTCTTCCGGAATGCCTTCGTACACCTTGCCGGCGAGGTCGGCGCCGACGTCCGCCGCCTTGGTATAGATGCCTCCCCCGACGCGAGCAAACAGGGCGATCGAGGAGGCGCCCAGCGAAAAGCCGGACAGGACGTTGACCACGCGCGGCATCGTCCAGCCGACCTGGCTGTAGATCAGAAACAGCGTCCCCAGCCCGAGAATGCCGAGGCCAACGACGCTCAACCCCATGACGAGGCCGCCGGAAAAGGCGACGTTGAGCGCCTGCGCCAACCCGGAGCGCGCCGCGTTTGTCGTTCGCACGTTGGCTTTGGTGGCCACATACATCCCGATGAAACCGGCCGTACCGGAACACAGAGCGCCGAGGACGAACGAGATGGCCACCAGCCAGGAGGATTCTTCATTGCCTGCGTTCGCAAAAGCCAGCAAACCGGCCACGGCCAGCACAAAAATTGCCAGAATGCGGTACTCTGTCCTCAAAAAAGCGCTTGCACCTTCGGCGATAGAAGCGGCAATCTCTTTCATCGTATCCGTGCCGGCTTCCTGGCGCCCGACCCACCGGGCCCGGCTGAATGCATACAACAGTGCCACCAAACCGGACACCGGGACTAGATTAGTGATTAATGAGCTGTCCATAGAAATGATGATCCTCCTGTTCTTTCACATAAATATTTTAATCCTTTGGGTGTCCTTTATCTATCCGAATCTATCCGATCCTGTGGGTCGTGCCTTAGTAACGGATGTTACGCATCTGTGCGTTATCGTTTTGCCCGGACGGCTTTGAATGCGCGCATATAGCTAAAAAACGGCTGCAAGGCAATCATTCAAAGCCGCCGTAAACAAGCCTGCTGTGCACACCCTGCGTAACACAACTTGGTAAGAAGATGGCATGATACTCCAAACATCGCCAGAGGATCTTTCCAGAGCACAATTTGCGGCGTACAAGGGGTGTACACCCGCCGCAGTGCACAACATACACCGCTCAAGAGTAGGGAACACGCAAGGAATCCGGGCACTACTTTTTCCTGTTGTATCGATTCATGGCGGCTGTCATTCCTTCCCGAGCAAAATGAAAGGCGGCGTCCCGAGCTGCATCGATGGCTTCGTTGACCTGATCTAATTCTTCATCGAGGAAAGGAGAGAGCACGTAATCGGACTGCCGGCCGCGGCTGAACTGGTTGCCGATGCCGATGCGCAGCCTCGGAAAAGCTTCTGTGCCGAGCACGTCGATGATGTCTTGTATACCATTGTGTCCTCCCGCGCTTCCTTTCTGGCGGAGCCTGATGGCGCCGAGATCGAGGTTCAGATCGTCGTACACGACCAGGACCTCCTGGACCGCCAGACCCAGCTTGCGCATTTGACTCCTCACCGCCGTGCCGCTGCGGTTCATGTAGGTGAGCGGCTTTGCCAGGCAGATGGGGCGGCCCCGGTAACGGCCGCAGCCGGCCAGGGAAGGGCCATTATCCGGCTCCAGCTGGACGGCAGCCCGGTCGGCCATACCGTCCACGACCATAAATCCGATGTTATGGCGCGTTTGTTCGTATTCCACACCGGGGTTTCCCAGACCGACCACAAGACGTTTCGTGCTAGCCATAGCTGGACGCTCTACGTGTCCTCCCCCTCGTTCCCGACGTCGTACCGCAACCTCAACATCGCCTTATTCCTCGGCCGGCGCGTCTTCATCCTCGACCAGCTCGTCGCCCTCTTCTCCTTCTTCCTCTTCTTCCTCAGCAGCGGTTTTGAGGATACGGGGAGCGTGAATCATGACGACCGTCTGGTTCGGGGAGGCCACGAACTCGAGGTCTCCGAATTCGAGATCGCTCACGTGGATCGACCCTCCGATCTTCAGGTTGGTGATATCCACTTCCAGGTAGGGCGGGATATTTTTGGGCAGACTGAGAATTTCGACTTCGCTGAGCACGTGTTGGGTACTTCCGCCCTGCATCTGGCCGACCGGAGTGCCCTTGAACCGGAATGGCACGGCAATCGCAATTTTTTCGCCTTCGTGCAGCACCTGGAAATCGGCGTGCATGGGTTCGTCCGTTACAGGATGGTAGGCCACATCTTTGAGGATGCAATTCCAGCTCTTGCCGCCCAGCTCGATTTTGACGAGGGGCGTCTCCTGGGACCGAATGAGGTTGGTCAGGCTGACCGCGTCGATCTTGAAGGGCACCGTATCCAGGTCGTGCCCGTAGAGCACGCAGGGGACCTGCTTTTCGCGCCGGATCGAACGTGCAGCGCGCTTCCCTTGTTCACGAGGCGCTGCCGTTAAGGTTGTATATTCCATGACAACTACTGCTACTTAACACCGTATGTCTTGACATCGGCGGGCGTCCGCCACGGCGGAAGGGACGGAGGCCCACTCACATTGAACACAAGGCGCCCATGGCCCGGGCGCCGCGCTTAGGGGACGAACAGGGTCGATACCGACTCGTCCGTATAAATTCGCCGAATAGCGTCGGCGAAAATATCAGCTACACTCACCACTTCGATCAACGAGGAGGTTCGCTGCAACGGAATGGTATCCGTCACCACGAGCCGGCTCAGCGCAGAATCTTCGATACGCTCGTACGCCGGGCCAGACAACAGCGCGTGCGTGCACGCCGCCATGATCTCCAGCGCGCCGGCATCCTGGAGCGCATTCGCAGCGCTCGTGAGCGTCCCGGCCGTATCGACGATATCGTCCATGATCAGCACGTTCTTGCCCCGCACCGAGCCGATGATATTCATCACCTGGGCTTCGTTCTGACGAGGCCTTCGTTTGTCGATCACGGCCAGATCGGCGCCGAGACGTTTGGCGTAGGCGCGCGCCATCTTGATGGCGCCTACGTCAGGCGCTACCACGACCAGATTGGTCAGGTTGAGTGCTCTGAAATAGTCGATGAAAACCGCGGACCCGTACAAATGATCCACCGGCATATCAAAAAATCCCTGAATCTGGGGGGCATGGAGGTCCATCGTCAAGATTCGGTCGATCCCTACGGTGGTCAACATGTTGGCCATGACCTTGGCGCCGATCGATACGCGGGGCTGATCTTTGCGGTCCTGGCGAGCGTACCCGAAGTACGGAATGACGGCCGTGATGCGGGCGGCCGAAGCGCGCCGGGCGGCGTCGATCAGCATTAACAGCTCGATCCAGTGATCCCCCGGTGCGGGCGTACTCTGGGTGATGAACAGGTCTGTGCCCCGTATCGACTCCTCGTATTTGACGTAAATTTCCCCGTCAGCAAACTCTCTAATCGAAACCTTACCAAGATCCTGGCCATAAGACTGGGCTATTTTGCGCGCCAGTGCAGGATTAGAACGGCCAGCGAAAAGAGTGATGGGATTTCCTCTTAACGAAGCTAACATATGCCCCCGACAAGCATGTGCATGTGACCAAATAGCCCACTAAACTAAGGCGTGTTGAAAAAGTCTCGGCAAAGGCCGGCAGAGACATTACCTGGATCGAGGCGTCGCGTCGAAGCGAAATGCGGCGCGCAACGATGAGATACGGAATGTATCAACGGCCTTCTAGAGAGGAGATGCTTTACTGGCACCGGCTGCCTAAACGACGAAAAGCCGCGAATAAGACCGAGGGGCAGGCGATTCACGCCTTTGATCCTGACGTCCCAACAGAACATCCATCGTAACCCCGGCCGAGCTGCACGTGTCTGCCGCCGGTTCTCCACTGCGCCCGGTCTATCCTCCCTCATCCATCCGCTGCATTGTACTCTGGCGAGTATATCGTAAGCACTTCCCTGAAAGAAATAAGATGGTGTGGTTGCCCGGGGAGGATTCGAACCTCCACAAACGGCTCCAAAGGCCGTCGTACTGCCATTATACGACCGGGCATTGACATCGAGGTGGTAGTCAACGCGAGTTGACGGCGTCGGGTTTCAACGAATGCGAACAGCCTGGAACTTCGGACAAAGTTCAAAATCTGCGCAGCTCGGGCGGCGGCCGGCCTCTTCATTCACGGAGCCGGTTGTGCGACCGAACCAGGTCGACGACTCGCTCGACGGGCAGGGCTTCTATGGTCCCCCGGTGCCCCCGAACCGTGCGGGCCTTGAAGAGTGCATTATAAATGGCTTCCTCCGTGGCTTCGATGACGGCCTGAAAGAGCGGAGATACGCGGCTGTTGGGCAGCTCGTCGTACGAAGCCACGGCCGCGCGTTTCTCCGGCGTTCTGCGTACGGCCGGGGCCGTAGAGAAGGCCAACACGTAATCGCCGGACCCGTTGGTCATCGAGGCCCCCGTGCGGCCGATTCCGATGAGGGCGCGCCTGGCCAGGCGGGTCAGGTTGCGGTCAGAGAGCGGCGCATCCGTGGCCACGACAACCATGATGGAACCGTCGGCCTCCCCGCGGTCCAGGGCTTCTTTCAAGTAATACTGCCCCAATGCCTCTCCGACGGGCGCCCCCAGCACCTGGAGCACCCCTCCGTAGTTGGTCTGTACGAGAACGCCCAGCGTATATCCACCCAACGAGGCCGGCAGCCGGCGCGAGCTCGTTCCGATGCCGCCTTTCCAGCCGAAGGTGATCGTCCCCGTGCCGGCCCCTACCGCGCCTTCTTCGACGGGGCCGCCCGCGGCCGCCTCCAGGGCCTCGAGGACGTGCGAAGCCTGAAGCGCCCGCGCGCGGATGTCGTTCAAATAGCCGTCGTTGGTCTCACCGACAACCGCATTGACGGAACGGACGGTTTCATTCCCGGGCTGGCGCAGCGTCCACGTGATGAGCGCGTCCGCGGCCCGGGGTACGGCGAGGGTGTTGGTCAGCAGGATAGGCGTTTCCAGCTCGCCGAGCTCTTCGATTTGCGTGACCCCCATCAACTTGCCGTAGCCGTTACCGACGACGACGCCGGCGGGCACTTTGTCCTGATAGAGGTTTCCTCCATGGGGCAAAATAGCTGTGGCTCCGGTCCGGATGGCGTCGCCTTCGACGAGTTGTGCGTGGCCGACGCGCACGCCGGCTACGTCGGTGATGGCGTTCATCGGCCCCGCCGGCAATATCCCGGGCCATATGCCAACCTCTCGGGCTCTCGGTCGTACTTGCATGAGGGTATCCGTCGACGCTCCCGGGGATCGGTCCTGGCCCTGCACCAGGTTCGGGCCGGCCCCTGCCATCCCGCAGAGGAGCGTATATACGACAAGTTTTGCGAAACGTGCGGGGATGAGACGGCGCACCATCGCACCGGCAGCCTGTAGGGCATTCATGTATGGAGCAGCCATGTATCGAGCAGCCATGTATCGAGCAGCCATGTATCGAG
>CAZGHT010000076.1:0-13826 GCA_964525535.1 uncultured Rhodothermaceae bacterium | reverse complement strand
GAGCAGCCATGTATCGAGCAGCCATGTATCGAGCAGCCATGTATCGAGTAATGCGGTTTTCTTTAATGCGCGACCCCTTTTCATGACAACAACCAATATCATCGGCGTCATCGGCGGCATGGGTCCTTATGCCGGCATCGACCTCGTCAAGAAAATATTCGACGAGACCGCAGCCCGTACGGATCAGGAGCATTTGCCCGTCGCCCTGCTCTCCTATCCGGAGCACATCTCGGACCGGACGGACTACATGCTGGACGGAACGGGCAGCGACCCGGCCGTTCCCATCGCGGCGATCGCCCTGGAGCTCGAACGACTGGGCGCTGCGGTAGCCGGCATGTCGTGCAATTCCGCGCACGCTCCTCCGATCTTCGACGCTGTCGGGCGACGCCTGAACGAGTCACACAGCACGATCAAGATACTCAACATGGTGGAGGAAGTCGTCAGGTTTCTGAAGGACGAACGGCCGGGGATGCAGCGGGTCGGTATGTTGTCGACCAACTCGGTTTTTCACCTGGGCGTATACCGCCGCGCGCTGGCGGAAGCCGGCTTCGAGGTCGTCGCGCCCGATCGGTCCATGCAGGAGCGCCTCGTCCACCCGGCGATATACGACCCCACATACGGCATCAAAGCGCAGAGCAACCCGATCCATCCCGGGGTGTACGAAAACCTGCGCACGGTTACACGAACATTCCGGGAACAGTCCGTCGACGCGATCGTGCTCGGATGCACCGAGCTCCCCCTCGCTATTCCCGGCCGTTCGTTCGACGGGATGGCTGTTATCGACCCGACCCGCATCCTGGCCCGGGCCCTGATCCGAGAAACGCATCCGGAGCGCTTAAAAAGGGTCGACCCGGCCGGAGCACGCTCGAAGCAGATTTACGATTGAAACGAATCCCACATCTTACGCCACCAGGGGGCAGGCTTTTCTACCGGCCGGTCCCTACGGGTGGTGCTGGCCGTAACGACCTGACCGATCCAGGTATGCCGCTGCAGGACCTCCGCCATAACCCAGTTTTCCTTTCGTTTTTCGAGAATGCCGCGCGCCTCATCGAGGGTTTCTATCAGCGCTTCGTAATGCGTATGGTGTTCGTATTCCCGGGCTGCCTTTTCCACACTCAACAGGCGCAGCCCTTCGATTAAGCGGGCGCCGGCGTGGAGCTTCAGGTGGTCGTAGATCCAGCGGCGATCCAGGAGGTTGTAGGCATTCGCGAGGGCAACCGACGGGCGCCAGTGCATGGGCCGGCGCGGCGATTTACGGTCGAGAGCCCGCTCCATCTTGCGGATGACCGCTGGCGCGTCGGCCTGTACGTCATCGACAACCACCACGTTGACGCCCAGCTGGGTGGCCAGCTTGTCCTCGTGAATGACGAGGCCCTGTTCCTCCCCGCTCCGCCGGTCCGTAACGGCGATGAGTATGGGCAACCGCAAATCGATGAGCTGGGAGACGAGGTACATCTGCCGGTCGAGGTCGCCGGCGCTCAAGAAGACCAGGATCCCATCCGGATAGTGGGCCGGGCCCTGCTCGGTGCGCCCCAGCAAATAATCGTAGGTAGCTCGTTCGTCATCCGTGTTTCGCCCTAACATGTGTATGGCCGGCAATGCCCTCCATCGCAGGTCCTCATGCCCTTCTCGTTCGAGCCGGGTGAGCATTTCGTCCGCCCTCATCCCGGGCTGGCTTACTACGGCTACCGTTCTTTGTATCGACGTATTTTGTATTGACGACGTCATATCTGATTACGCTCTATCGCTGTAAAATAATCTGCTCCGGTAAATACGGGTTGCTGTTGAAGCCGGCCCGCTTTACTTTACACGCGTACTCCATCTCCGGCCCTACCACACAGGTTATGTTTCGACCCGTACTGTATCGATCAATGGCGCTTCGCTCCCTCCTGGTCCTCTTGCTGACGACCTCCGTACACCTGGGGTGTCAGTCGACAAGAACCGCAACCGGCCCAGATCTGCAATCTCCGAAGGCGTCCAGGGTTTCCTTTACGGAAACTACCGATGCCATACCGGCAGATCCTGCCCTCGATGCGATCGTCGCGCCGTACCGGGCGCGGATGCAAAGCAACATCGAGGAAGTTATCGGGGAAGCGACCGGTGAGTTCACCAAGGGCGGCCCTCTTCCCGAGACCACCCTCGGCAACATGGCCGCGGACGCCATGTTGCACGTCATCCAGCAACAGGTCGACAGCGAGGTCCATATCGCGCTGACCAACAACGGAGGGCTTCGCGTCCCCATCGCAGAAGGCCCTATCACGGTGGGCAAGATGTTCGAATTGATGCCTTTCGAAAATACGACCGTCATCCTGCATCTCGACGGCGTCCAGATCGACTCCCTGGCGCAACAGATCGCTCGCTCCTCGGCGGCTATTTCCGGTATGTCCTTCAAGATCGACGGTGATACGCGTACGGCTTTCGACATTCACGTCCAGGGACGACCTCTGGAACCGGGCGCCGAGTACCGGCTGGTGACCTCGGATTATCTCGCAAACGGCGGGGGCTCCATCGACATGCTCCACGCACCGGTAACCCGCCAGGAGTTTCCCATCTTTCTGCGGGACCTCTTCATTGCATACGTCCGAGAGAAAGGAACACTCACGCCAACCCTCGACGGCCGAATGCAAGTAGTGGATTGAGCGCGGGAGAATCCCTGATACGAGCAACCTGAAACTAAAAGACACACCCCCATGAATCGTCGTCGCTTCTTCCAGACCGTCGCAGCAGGATCGGCCGGGGCCTTTCTGGCGCCCTACACGGCACTGGCCGCGGACGAATTGCGCCTCGTTATCCTTCACACGAACGACACGCATTCGCGCATCGACCCCTTCCCCATGGACGGCGGCCGTTTCGAGGGCCTCGGAGGCGCCGCGCGCCGTGCGACGCTCATCAAACGGATACGAGCGACTCATCCCCACGTCCTGCTGCTGGACAGCGGCGACATATTTCAAGGCACCCCGTATTTCAACTTTTTCAAAGGGGAAGTCGAGTTCAAGACGATGTCGGCCATGGAGTACGACGTGGCTACGCTGGGCAATCACGACTTCGACAACGGCGTCGATGGGCTGGTGTCGATGCTCCCCCACGCCTCTTTCGAATTTGTCTCGGCGAATTACGACGTGGCCGGCTCCCCGCTCGAGCCGCACGTATCCCCCTACACGGTACGCACTTTTGGCGAAGTCAAAGTGGGCCTCTTCGGGTTAGGGATCGACTTCGAGGGGCTCGTGCTGCCGGCGCTCCACGAAGGCGTCTCCTACGTAGATCCCATACGCGAAGGGCGAAAGATGGTCAACACCCTTCGCAATCAAGGGTGTCATTTCGTGATTTGCCTCTCTCACCTGGGCTACCGATACCGGGGAGACCGGGTGAGCGACACCGTCGTGGCCCGGGAAGTGCCCGGCATCGACCTCATCCTGGGAGGCCACACGCACACGTTCCTGGATGCGCCTGACATCTACCATCAGGCCGATCAATCGTCTATCGTCCACCAGGTAGGCTGGGCCGGCATCCGTCTCGGCCGGGTCGACGTGATCTTCAACCGGGAGGGAGAGAAGATGCGGTGGTTCATCAGCGACTACCAGGTCGACCGCCGCCTGGACCTCGCCTGATCCGTCTCGCCCTCCTGTTCCGCTATCCCCGAGATCACCGGGGCACGATCCGGCCGTCGGGTGTAATCCGCTCGTCCGGACCCGGCGGATTCGTCGGAAAGTTCGACACGGGCACGTTAGGGTCGCGATCCCTCGGCACGTAATGCGTGTGATCTCCGTGTGAAATCTCCATATACCCTTTTTCGCCGTACGGATCCAGTATGGGGCGCATCAAAAACAGCGTCAGCACGACGAAGAACACGATGGCGATCCATCGTCGAACCGTAAACGGACCGATCTTCCTGGGCTCAGACGAGCGCGGCGCCGATCGATCCGATTCGACGGGGGATACTTCGACGGGAGACGCTTCGACGGGCGACGCTTCGTTGGGGTGATCTTTTTCCATTCGGTGTAATTATGCCGGGTTGTGGGTTCAGGAGGTATTGTAAAAAATACCATCACGTCACGCAATGGTTGCAATGGCAGGACCCCTCGTTCCCATCCGAGCTGTGCCCGGCCGGCACAGCCTCTTCCCGCCCGGAATGGCCGTTCGAGGAGGCGGCGTCCGTCGAGGTTTTGCCGTTGGTCCCGTGCCCGTCCTGGTGATGGTCATGATCATGCTCATGCTGATGATGGTCGTGGGACCCGGCAAGAGAAAATCCGGACGTAACCTCGGCAAAGAAGGCGCGCGCGCCCCTGCGCAGGAGCGAAGCCAGGAAAACGAGCAGCAGGAGCACGAGAGCGATGCGCTGGAGCCAGGTCGACTGCTCGGCGTCGAAGTCGACGCCGGTCAGGAGATCGATATAGGGCGTGCCCAGGTTGACGAGATATCCGAGGGCTACCGCACACGCCGTCGTGAGTATGCCGAAGAGCAGGGCCGTCTTTCTGTTATGAACCTGGCTCAGGATGCCGTACGTGCTTATGTTCGTTGCCGGCCCGGTCAACAAAAAGGCCAGCGCGGCTCCCGGAGACACGCTATTCATCAGGAGCACTGCCACGATGGGCGTGGCCCCGGAGGCGCAGACATACACGGGGAGCCCGAGCAGGGCAAAAAGGACGACTTCCACCGAGGGCGACAGGGCCTGGAGCCACCCCTGCTGCAGGAGGGGCTCGGCGAGTGCTGCGATGAGAAGGCCGACCAGAATCCACGGCGCCGTATCGTCGACCAGGGACCCGAACCCCTCTCTGAGCCCGCGCTGGATGCGCTCTTTCACCGGAGCGGCAGCGCCGGGGGCGGAGGCGTTCGACGGTGTTGCAGCCGTGGGCTCGGACCGTTCTACGAAGCCCCCTATCGCCCACCCTACGGTGAGTGCGATGGCGGCGGCAGCGACGAGGCGGATCACCGTCATATCCCCTCCCAGGAGCGGAATCGAAATGAGCAGGGCATCAAACCCGAGCTCGGGGGTGGCGATCAAAAACGCCATCGCCGCCGTAGGAGGCGCTCCTCGTTTGATCAGCGAGCGGTACAGCGGCAGCACGCCGCAGGTGCAGATCGGCAGCGGCAAACCGACGACCACGCCCTTGACGGACCGGACGGGGGCAGCGCCGCGCTGCATCCAGCGGATCGAAGCACCCGGCAAAAAGGCGATCATCATTCCACCGACCAGATAGGCGAGCAGCAGCGCCGGCGCGCTCTCGAGCGCGAGCGCCCAGAAGGTATTCGAGATACCCCCCAACAACTCGAGGCCATGCGCGTGCCGCCCTGCCTCTGCCGTGTGCAGCAAAGCCACCAGCACCAAGGCCCCCAGCCCGATGACGTTGCCCAGCCCCTCCCCGTACCGGTACAGACGGGACTGTTCTCGGGTTATCTGCTCCCGATGGGACTCGTGCGGGCGGTGCAACACGACGTGCAGTATGGAGCCTGCCGCCAGCGCCTGAAAGAGGATCAATCCCTCTCCGCTGCTCCAGGTACCCATCACAGCTTCATAACCGAACCCGAAGAACGTACCGGCGATCAACATGCCGAGTGTGATAACCGCTCGTTCACGTCCCAGGCGAGGCAAGAGCAGCATCCAGATCGTCAGCCCGACCGGGATGCGGTGCAGGATGATACCCCACCCCAGCATACTTTCGCTGGAGAACGCGCCCGACGAAATCTCCGATAGAATGACGCCGTCAACGAAGGCATGGGCCACGAGGCCCAGGGTGCCGATGAACAGCGCCGTCCAGTGCACCTGATGGGCCATCCGGTGAAACAGGTGTTCCAGCACGGTGGGCCCCATCAACCCGGCGCCCAACAAGATCATCCCCGAGAGCGGATGGTGCGCCAGTACCTCGGGCAATACCTCCAGGCAGACAATGCCTGTGATCATGACCACTACGAATCCGTCTAACAACCGATACCAGTAGGTTCGCGTCTTGAAAGACTGATACAGCAGGGGGCCGATGAAGAGAGCCAGGATACTTAATATGAGCATCAGCAGTTGCATTCGTTCATAAACGCGACAATCCTAATAATGATTTATACCGGCGTCAAGCATCCACCTGTCCGCCCTGAAACGCGCAGGGGCCCCGGACAGGCTGGATCAAATCGCCCGTCCGAGGGTAGTTTTCCTTCCGATATCCAGGATTTTCTCAGGTGTATTCCTTTCGAAATCATGACCATGCTGAGCGAGGCTGCACAAGATTATCTGAAGACGATCTACAAGTTGCAGATCGACGACGCTGTATCAACGACGGATATTGCAAAAGCCATGGATGTTTCCTCTCCCTCTGTGACGAACATGATCAAGCGCCTGAGCCAGATGGGACTGGTGGACTACCAGTCGTACAAAGGAGTCACGCTCACCGACGCCGGCTGTAAAATCGCGCTCGAGATCATCCGTCATCATCGGCTGCTGGAGCTGTACCTGAAGGAAGTGATGGGGTATTCCTGGAGCAACATGCACGAGGAGGCAGAACGGCTCGAGCACCACATCTCCGAAGAATTCGAGAGCCGAATCGACCAGATGCTCGGGTATCCGACGCACGACCCCCACGGCGACCCGATCCCGACCCGCGACGGCCAGGTCGAGGAAACCGTCAAAGATCCGCTCTGCCACGGCGAGATCGGCCGGCCCTTCCGGGTCCAACGCGTCTCGGACGCAGACCCCGAGCTGCTGCACTACCTGGAGGACATGGGCCTCTTGCCCGGAGCCGACGTGAAGATCCTCGAAAAGGCCCCGTTCGACGGACCGTTGAAGGTGCAAATCGGCGACGAAGAAAAAACCGTCGGCTTCGCCGTCGCCAGAAGCGTGTTCATCGCGCCCGCCGAATAACCGCCCGTGCGAAGCCCCGAGGCCGTCTCCGTCGCCCCCCTATAATACCCGGTCGACGAACTCCCGGTTTTTGACGTCCACCTTCACCTTCATCAGCTCCAGGACGCCCCGGGCCACGTGGTCCGAATACCGCCGGAACGCCTCTTCCCCCTTTTCGGCGGTCGCCCGCAACGGATTGCCGATCACCCCGCTTTCGATAAACTCGTGGTGATCCATGGGGAAGGTGAAGTACTTGTAGCCGTCGAATTCGACGTCCGGCATACCGTCCTTTTTCTCGAACGACTTGGGCAGAAACTCCGGGATGTGGGCTTTCGTGAATTCGGCGCGGTCCATGCGTACGATGTTCGAATCCCAGGCGAGGTCTTGCGACGTTTCCAGCTCACTCGCATGCCAGCCGGGAGTTTCTTCGGGTGGATTTTCCAACAACCCTTCCATCAGGCCTACGTAATTCTCCATGTAGGGCTTTACGAAACTGATGAGGGCGCCTGTTTCGTAGCGAAGTTTGCGCAAGATGGGGTCTACGACTTTGATGTTGGATCCGTGCCCGTTGATGAAGATGATCCGGTTGAAGCCGTGATGGATGAGACTTCGCGCGACGTCGTACATGATCGCCAGGAGCGTCGAGCTTCGCACGGTGATGGTTCCACGCCCCTGCCCGGGTTCGTGCATGTGCTGCGGCGAATACCCCATCCATATCGGCGGCGTGCGCAACACGCCGATTTTCTCACACACGCGCCGGGAGACCTCCATGGCCGTGATCGTATCCGTCCATAAGGGCAGATGGGGGCCGTGCTGTTCGGTGCTGGCGATCGGCACCAGTACGACGTCTTTGTGTTTGAGGTACTCCTTGATGTCCGTAACGGTCAGGTCGGCGAGTTGCCAGGAGATAAACTTGCTTCGAAAGTCTTCGTCGCCCTTCGTGATAGGGTCGACGGGTACCGGGGTGCGTCCGTCTAAGTCGTGCATAGTTCGTATTGGAGGTTTGAAGGTCGAGGTTAATGGACCAGATCGATGAACCGTTCGGCGACGAGTACGCCGAATTCGGGGTCATTCACATGAACGGCATGCGACTCGATCTGAATGTCCGGGCGGTGCTCCTGGAGCGTGCTGCGCAACGTGTCCAGGAACGCGGCATCCGATTCGGGGTCCCAGAATACGCCGCCGGGCACGCTGGGGATCGAAAGCCCGCGCGTCGGCACAACGACATGCGTTGGTCCTTTAGCGCCGGACAGTTTTTCGGCGAAGATATGACCCAGCTGGATCATTTCCTTCCGGGTAGCGCGCACCAGCGTATATTCGGGATTGTGGTCGTACACGGGGCGCCCTTTGAGCGCGTCGGGGATGGCGCCCGTGTGAAACACGCTGAAGTCGATGCAGCCGGGCACGATCACCTGCGGGAGGCCGACGGCGCCTACGCGTTCGAGGCGGCCGGGGCCGCCGTCGTGGATGCCGCCGACGAGGGGGTCGTATACTTCGTTCGTGGTGTAGTCGATCACCCCGAAGAACTGGCCGGCTTCGGCGAGCTCTTCCATGGCAGGCCCTCCCACACCGTTGGAGTGAAAGATGACCGATTCGAACCCTTCCTGTTCGAGGCGATCTTTGAGGGCCATGACGGCTTTTGTCGTGTTGCCGAGCATCGTAACCGCCACGTACCGTTTTTCGGGATCCGGCGGGGGGAGCACATGCCCGTGCTCGGCCATCCCCTTCATCGCGGCGGCGGCGTTATCGAAGATGGTGCAGGCGATCGGGTTCAACCCCAGGATGTCGACCACCGAATGGATGACCACGATGTCGCTGGTACCGACGAGGGGATCGAAATAGTGTTTGCCGGAGGCAATCGGCGAGATCAATACTTTGGGGAGCCCCAGCGGGAGGACCATCATACACGCGGCGCCCATGACCGCCCCTTCGGCGCCGCCCATGCCGAGAATGCCGTCCACTTCTCCTTTTTTGTACAGGTCGAGGATGAGCTTCTTCAGGGCATCTCGCATCCCTGCCACGGCCTTCCCTCGGCTGCCGGCCTGTTGCAGCCTCTCGATGGACGTCCCCCCGTATTCCGCCACCCGGGCGTGGTCATAGTCGGGTATGATGTCCAGCGGTTCCCCGAGAATGCCGGCATCGATGACGGTCGTCTCGAGTCCCAGCTCGTGCAAGCGGTCGCGGATGTAGGCGAATTCGGGCCCTTTCGTGTCGAGTGTGCCGACGATGATGATGTTTTTTGCCACGGTCGTACCTGGATGGGGGCGTCGGGGGTCGCAGCCGCCGGGAAAAGCCAGCCGTAGGAGACGCCGAATGGAGCGCTGTACCCGTCCCCGGCGCTATTTAATGAGCGGGAGCAGTTCGTCGGCGCATCGTTCGACGAGGGTGTTGTAAAACGACTCGCTGATCAGGCTGCTGCCGTGGTCTTCGATAAACTTTTTCTGCTCGGGCGTGATGTCGACCGGATTCGTTTCGACGGCATCCGGATACTGATTCGCGGGGGTGCGGTCCACGGGCGCCACGAATTCTACGGTCAGAGCACCGTCGTACCCGATCGTTTTCAGCGTGCCGACGATCTTGAGCCAGTCCAGGTGCCCCTGCCCGCATGCCATTCGGTTGGAATCGCAGACGTGGAAATCGACGAGTCGATCGCCCACGGTCCGAATCGTTTCGAACATGTCGTATTCCTCGATATTCATGTGGAAGGTATCGAGGCAGACGCCGCAATCCGGCCCGGTGGCTTCGGCGAGGGCGAGGGCCTGCGCCCCCCGGGTGATAAAATAGGTTTCGAACCGGTTGATGGGCTCGATCGAGGGCCGAACGCCTTCTTTCGTCGCGTGGTCGTAGATTTCGCGCATACACTCGACGGCCCAGTCCCATTCGTTCTCGGGGGTCGAGTCCGGCGTGATCTTGCCGACGGTTCCCGGGACGATGCTGATCTCGTACCCTTCCAGCTCCTTGACCATGGTGATGCAGTCTTTGACGTACTGTACAGATCGCTCCCGCTGGGCCTGCTCTCTGGCGACGAGGTTGCGCTCCCCGAGCATGAGCGTTACGGTGCCCCAGCATCGGATATTATGGTCCTTCAGCAACTGGCGCACCTTTTTGGTGTCGTACTTTTCGGGTTCTCCGCTGATTTCGAGGCTTTCGTACCCGTACTTCGCGAGCCTTCGAACGGTAACCTCCAGCGGTTCGGCTCGCATCCAGTTGTGCATAGATAGATGCATGATATTCCTCTCAAGCTAGGTGATCTGCCAGCAACTCGTACATCCCTTTGACTGGCAGCCTCGACGATGACTGATGATGCAGGTGGTACAGGGTCGCAGGATCCTCCGTCACGATGCCCTGGGCTCCGGCCTGCATCGCATCCTCGTGGCGCGCAATCGTCAGTTGATCCGACAGGGCGGGATTCGTGAAGTGCAGGGCGCCATCCCCGGCGGGATGAGCCCGTTCCTTCCTCCAGAACAATTCGAGGGCGGGAGTAGGCAGGACGGCCCCCAGCAGCCGGCGCGGCGCCTCGACCCGATCCAGTGCCCGGACGGTGTGCGTGGGATCGACGTAGGCATACGGCAGCCCGGCGGCGACGCGCTTAAATTCGATGTCTCCCTTCTGATGGCGGTCGTCGAGGAGAACGGCGAGATCGACCACCTCGACGTTTTCGGGCAGCGAGAGGTCCAGGCGATCCGGGTACAGGCCGGCGAAGGCGTAATAGTCTCCGGGAGCGAGCACGACGAGCTTCGAGGCGCCGGTGGCCTCGAGCTCGTCGAGGGTGTCGCGGGCCAGCGCGCGCGCCGTCGCGTGGAGCCCCAGCGAACTGGCCAGGTGACCGTTGTTCCGGCCGGCGCCGATCGAGACGGGATCGATGTCGACGGCGCGAAGCAACTCGAGCGCGCCCTGGAGCGCCTCTGGCCAGAGGTACGCCGCGGCATCGCCGGCGAACAGGGCGACGTCCCCCTTTCCGGTCGCCTTTTCGGGCTTCTTCTCCTCGTACAGGTTTTGCCAGGTCTCGAACCGCTCCTTGAGTTCCTCGAGATGCGCCGGCGCCGTCCCTCGTTCGACGAGGGAGGCCCGAGCGGCAACGATGGCATCCGGCAGCGGTTGATCCGTGACGCAGTGAGACTGGCACACGCCGCAATCCGCACAATTGAACAGCACCCCGACGGTGGGCGGCGTCCATTCGATCAGGCCGCGTTTTTCGGCCGCGATCACCTGCGCCCACCCGTGGGGCGTCTGGCTTTCCAGGTGCGTCACGTGACCGACCGGGCACATGTGCCGGCACATCAGGCAATATCTACAATTCTCTGTGGTGTCGATGACGCTCATATCAAAATCCGAATCCTACTTTGCCGGGGTTCATGATGCCGTTCGGGTCGATGGCTTTTTTCAGCGTCTCCAGGAACGGCCAGGCGTCGCCGTATTGCCTCCGCATGTAGCGAGCCAGCTTGAGGCCGACGCCGTGGTGTTCGTTGATCATGCCGCCGTGCTCCAGCGAGGCCGTAATCGCGGTATTCCAGACCCGGTTATGGAGCCGCAGCGCTTCCTGGGCGTCCTCGGGCGGCTCCTGGATGATGAAGCGGGAATAGACCATGGTGCCCCAGTGAAACCAGTGGGAAAAATGCCCGATGTACGTGATGTCCAGGTCGCTGTACGTCTCTTCGATGGCCTTTTTCTGGGCCCAGTAGATGGCTTCCATTTTATCGTAGGTGGCCACCGTCTCGGTGGTGCCGTACATCCAGGGCAGCTTGAGATTACGGGGCGGATAGTAAAAGTCGTACCGGTGGGCGAACCATTTCTCGCCCGGTTCTCGACCGAGGTCTTGCGCTCCCAGCTTCGCGCAGATTTCGAGGGCTTTTTGCTCCTGGAGGGCAGCGATGTCCGGATCGCCGTCGAAGCCGATGACCATATAGGCGCCGTCGAACTCGTATCCGAGGATGTTCTTGACCCGGGTGCGGGTCGAGTTCGGGTCGTAGAGGCGGATCACGAGGGGGTCGAGCCGGCGGGTCATGATTTGCCGGCCGGCTTCGATGGCCTTCGAGAAGTCCTCGAACAGGAGCGCGCGAAACAGGCGGGTCTCGGGCAGGTAGTCGACCTGCATGGTGGCTTCGGTGATGGTCCCGAATACGCCTTCGGAACCGAGGAAGAGCCGCATGAAGTCGGGCCCTGAGGCGTGGTTGGGCACGGGGGGCGTGCGGATAGCGCGGCCATCGGGCAGCACCACCTGCATCGATAACACGAGATCCTCGGCCTTGCCGTACTTGGTGCTGATCGTGCCGGTGCCCCTCGGGGCCAGATAACCGCCCAGTGTAGCGCAGTTGGCCGACGCTGGATAGTGCGGCAGCGTCAAACCGCGTTCGTTGAGCGCCCACTCGAGCTGGCTGCCGTTGATGCCGGCCTGGGCGGTCACTTTGAGGGTTTGCTCGTCGATCTCGATGATGCGATTGAGCCGCTTCACGTCCATAATGATGCCGCCGAAGACAGGCAGGGCGCCGCCCTGCGTGCCGGAGCCGCCGCCCCACGGGATCACCGGGATCCGGTACTTGTTGGCGATAATCATGATCTCGGAGATCTCTTCGACGCTGCCCGGGTGCACGACATAGTCCGGCGGCTGCAGGGGTTCTCCTCGATCCTGCCACATTTGCGGCATCCAGGACCAATCCACGGAATACACGAGTTGTTCTGCTTCACCATCCGAGATGTACGCCTCCCCCACGATTTCCTCGAGTTCGCTGCGTATCATCTCTTTTTGAAAATGGCTGATTACCATCATGTCCCTTATGTTCCGTTGAAGATTACACCGCCCGGCCCTGTAACACATGGGAGAATATAGAAAACTGTCCATCGATTCAAGCCGCCCGGAAAAGAATTTCGAGCGCCTCATTTCGTATGTAGAACCCGGAGACCCTTTTTGGAAACGGCTCACGATCCACAGTCTCGAACGCCTTACGGGCCGGCGCAAACTGGAGCAGATGTACCAGGCGTTGAAGGATCGGGCGGTGGCCCCTGACACCTTCTGGGAGGCCGCCCTGGCTATGCTCGACATCGAGCTCGACTACGACCCGGAGCGGCTGCACGCCATCCCGGAGCGGGGTCCGGTGGTCATCATCGCCAACCATCCCTTCGGCGTCGTAGACGGCCTCAGCATCTGCTACCTCGCCGGAAAAGTGCGGCCACACTTCAAAATTCTCACCAACAGCGTGCTCTGCCAGGACGCCTCCCTGAATCGTTTTATGCTGCCGGTCGATTTCGGAACGACTAAAGAGGCGATACGCACCAACATTCAAACCAAGAACCTGGCGCTCCACACGCTAGAGGACGACGGCGCCATCGTTCTTTTCCCGGGAGGCGGCGTGTCTACGGCGAAGTATGGGCTCGGGCCGGCTCAGGACCTGGAGTGGAAACGATTTGCGGCAAAACTCATTCAAACGGCGGAGGCTACGGTCGTGCCCGTTTATTTTCACGGCCAAAACAGCCGGCTTTTTCAGATCGTGAGCCAGTTCAGCCTGACGCTCCGGCTCGGTCTTTTGCTGAGAGAGGTGACCAACAAGAGGGGGCTGACGCTCCAGATTACCATCGGTCGCACGATCTCCTACTCAGCGCTTGCCCACCTCAAAGACCGCCAGGAGCTCCTGGACCGGCTTCGCGCGATCACGTACGAACTTGCACATCATCCCTGAGGCGCCACACCCGAAGCGTCGTTTGGCTTGATTCTTGACGGGCAAACCCGTCTGGAAAACCAGCCGCTATCCGCTTCATTGCCCCCTTTCTGAACCACTGTCTAACACCATCTCCTGAATGATGTTATATATCACTCGGTACCGGCTTGCTGCGTCGACGCGCCCTGGGGCGCCGTGGATCCGTATTGCGGCGGGCAACGTCGCCTGGCGGCTCGCCGCCTTTTTCTTGACCGCTTTTTTCTTGACCGCCTTTTCCCTGGTATCCACGGCCGTCGGCCAATCGTGTTATTTGCAGCAGGACTGCGGGGCGGGCACGCTCTGCTCGGCCT
>CAZGHT010000075.1:0-28790 GCA_964525535.1 uncultured Rhodothermaceae bacterium | reverse complement strand
CGGAAGCAATACTACGATCGCCGAACCGAAAACGTGCGCCGGCCTTTTCCCTGAACGCGCCGTGTCCGAAACGAGATCGGAAATGTCCGATCCGCAGGAACCGGTTCGATCGACAACCCGTCACATACCGCTCTAATTTGCATCGAGTGCGCTGCTTCTCACCATCGAACATCCTCACCGCGATGCCCAACCGGGTCGTTCTCCTCTGTCTCTTCGGATTATGGACTACTCCGTACCAGGCATCCTCACAGGTATCCGGCGCGCCCGACTATATCCTGGAGGCCTGGCACGCGGAGGATGGGTTGCCCCACAGCGCCATTAATGCGCTCATACAATCCCGTGATGGGTATTTATGGATGGGTACCGGCGCGGGCCTCGTGCGCTTTGACGGTCTCCGCTTCACTTCGGTATTCAGCGAAGAAGCTTCTCCCCTGGCAAACAGCTACGTCTGGACCCTTCTCGAAGACGACGACGGCGTGCTCTGGATCGGCTCCAGCAATGGATTGAGCCGCTACGACGGCCGTGTGTTCACGACCTATACCATCGACCACGGGTTACCGAACAACTTTGTTCGTTCGATCCTGCACGACAGCGCCGGCCGGCTCTGGGTGGGCACGTATGGAGGGGGGCTCTGCCTGTTCGACCGGTCCGAACACATCTGCCGGCGGCTCCCGGACGGAGAGGGAGCGACCGATCTTTTCGTCAATGCCATTATCGAAGACCACCAGGGGGCGATCTGGGTGGGCACGGATACCGGGCTTTTGCAGTGGGTCGACGGGCAATGGGCGCCGGGGATACCCGACGAACCCTTTCAAGAGCAGGTCAAAGCGTTGCTCGAAGATACCCGCGGCCGGTTGTGGCTCGGGACGAGCAAAGGCCTCTTCTGGCGCACCGATGACGGGCGGCTCGATCGGGTGCCCCTCTCCGGCGAATCCATTCAGGCCGTCCGCTCCCTTTTCGAAGACCGCGAAGGGCATGTCTGGATTGGCACCGAAGTGTCCGGTTTATACCTGTATGAAGACGGGCGCCTCAGAAACTTCGACACGGAAGCCGGGCTCTCTCATAACTACATCTGGGATATCTTTCAAGACCAGGAAGGCAGCCTGTGGGTCGGCACCAATGGCGGCGGATTGAACCGGCTCATGGTCGGCCGGGTTCGCGTGTATGGCATTCCTGAGGGACTGCCCGACAATACCACCCATACGATCCTCGAAGACCGCGATGGCGCCATCTGGTTTGGCTCGAATTACGGACTGTCGCGGCTACACAACGGAACCATCACGCTATACACCGAAGCCGATGGACTTTCCTACGACCGTGTATTTGCACTTGCCCAGGACTCGGACGGAAGGCTCTGGATCGGCACCAATGGGGGAGGGCTCAACCGGTTTCACAACAACCGGTTTCAGCCGCTCACGACGGAAGACGGGTTGCTCAGCGACGTCGTTTTCAGCGTATTCATCGACGAAAACGAACAGATCTGGGTTGGAACGACGAGAGGCGTGAACCGGATTGCCGAAGGCCGGATCGATTCGTTCACGACGGCAGATGGCTTGCCCCCGGGATTTGCTGTCGTCATACGGGAAGGCCTCGAGGGTGACATCTGGATTGGCACCGACGCCGGACTCGCCCGCCTCCGTGACGGCGCCTTCACCACCTATACGACGGAAGACGGGTTGCCCAACGACGCCATTCGCGCGCTCTACCTCGATGCGGAAGGCGTGCTCTGGATAGGAACCAGGGGCGGCTTGAGCCGATTCCGTAACGGTTCGTTCCATTCGTTCACCACCGAAGACGGACTGCCCGACAACGTCATCTACCATATCGCCGAAGACGACGCCGGCCACCTGTGGCTCAACACCGGGCGCAGCGGCATCGTTCGCATCGCCAAACACCAGTTGGACGAGGTGTCCCTGGGCATTATCGATGCCGTCTCTCCCTTCGTACTGGGGAGATCCGACGGTATGCGCAGCATCGAAGGGATTGGCGGTTTTCAGCCGGCCGGGCTCAAAGACCGGCACGACAGGCTGTGGTTCCTCACCCACGGAGGCGCCGTCGTCCTCGATCCCGCCCACATTGCGCCCGACCCGTATGCGATGCCAGTCCTTATCGAAGAAATCTTCGCGGACAACGAGCCCGTGTTCCCCGACGAAGGAAACATCACCGTGCCTTACAACACGAACCGGCTGGTGATTCATTATACGGGACTGAGTTACCTGGACCCCCATCGCATCATGTTCCGCCATCGACTGGATGGATTGGAAGAAGACTGGAGTTACGACTCGAATGAGAGGGGGCCCCAGCGTACCCGCGAATTCACCCGGCTCTCCCCCGGCGCCTATACGTTCCGCGTGAACGGAGCCAATCGGGATGGAATATGGAGCAGCCAGGAAGCGACATTACGGATCGTGGTGCCGCCGCCCTTGTGGCTCACCCCCCTCGCTTTTTTCGTCTACGTCGTGCTGCTGGGCCTCTCGGTGTACGGCATCGTCCGATGGCGCGTCCTGGCTCTCGAACTTCGCACCGAAGCCCTGGAAGAGCTCGTCGATGAACGAACCCACCAGGTCTCCCAGCAGGCCCGGCGCCTGGAAGAACTGGACGCCCTCAAATCACAGTTCTTCGCCAACATATCCCACGAATTCAGAACCCCGCTGACGCTGATTCTGAGTTCCCTGGAAGAAATCCACGAACGAGATGCCGGCGGCGACCTGGCTCATCTTACCCATCCCATGGAACGGCAGGGCCGGCAGTTATTGCGCCTGGTCAATCAGCTCCTCGACCTGTCAAAAATAGACGCCGGCGCGATGGAATTTCAGCCGGCCGTAGCAAACATCGAAGCGTTCCTGCGCCAGCTTGTCGCTTCCTTCACCCCCCTGTCGGAGCGACGCGGCATCGCGCTCGAATTCCATTCGTCCACAGACCGGGTGTTTGCTTCGTTCGACCCGGACAAGCTCCAGCAGGTGATCGACAACCTGTTGTCCAACGCCTTCAAGCATACCGAGCGAGGAGGGAAAATTAACGTAAGCTTGAAGACCTCGGACTCCTCCATCGACATTCTCGTTCGCGACACGGGTCGGGGCATCGAGCCGGAGGACCTGACGTATGTGTTCGATCGATTCTACCAGGGCGCTCCGTCCCATACCCCCGAGAATGGCAGCAGCGGCATCGGCCTGGCACTCGCAAAAGAATTGATCGAAATGCACGAAGGCACGATCGACGTAGACAGCACACCGGGATTTGGCACCACGTTCACGCTTCGGCTTCCGCACCCTGCTCGAGAAGAGGAAGAGGTCAACACCCCCTACGCCGTCGACGGGGCCGTAGCTGAACGCTCGTTTTTCGAGGAGCACGAGCCGGCCGAGGCGCACGAGGAGGCAATCATCGAGGACGGCGCCCAGACGCCTACCCTTCTCGTCGTGGAGGATAACGCAGAAGTGCGCTCGTTCATTTCCATGTGCCTCCAAAAACAGTTCCGGGTCGAGGAGGTCTCGTCCGGTTCTGAAGCCCTGAGCAGCCTGGATCGAGAGTGCCCGGACCTGATCCTCTGCGATGTGATGATGCCCGGCATGAGCGGTTTCGAGCTCTGCCGGCTCGTGAAAGAGCATCCCCAGTTCAACCATATACCGATCATCTTGTTGACGGCCCGGGCCTCTGCCGAAAGTACCGAAGAAGGATTGCGCGCCGGTGCGGACGATTACATAACGAAGCCCTTCAGCGCAAAACAACTCCGCCTGCGCATCCAGAATGTAATCGCCTCCCGCAGCGTGCTGCGAGAAAAATACAGCCGCGAGCTGGTGGTTAAACCCGCGGACGTCGCCGTTGAGTCTGCGGACGAGTCTTTCTTGAGGCAGGTCATGGAGACCGTGGAAAAGCAGATGGGCGAGCCGAACTTCAATGTAGATGCCCTCGCGGCAGAGCTCCACATGAGCAGGAGGCAGCTGCAGCGGAAGCTCCGCGACGTCTCGGACCTGTCGCCCTCCGACTTCATCCGCACCATGCGCCTGGAGCGCGCTGCGCAACTGCTCGACAAGGACGCAGGTACGGTATCGGAAATCGCCTACCAGGTCGGATTCCGTAAACCCTCGCACTTCTCTGAACTCTTTCGAAAGAAATTTGGCCAGTCGCCTACCGAATATCGGACATAATCGCCACTGATTTCGGACAACACCTGTCATCGGTCTATTCTGACGTACAGCTCAGACATATACCACGTAGGTTCTCACTCGTGGTTGCCGGACGTGCCACACGCAGTGCGCCGTGAGTGCGCCTGGCAAACGTAACGCTTTACCCATTCATTAGACCGAATAACAGATCATGGTAAACATTTATTACAAGCAATCCATTCTGGCTGTCGTACTGTTCCTCTGTGCAACAGGGGCAGCTCACGGCCAGCTGCGCCTCAATGAAGTCGGCTACAGCGGGGTCGACGTCCAGGGAGAGTCCAAATGGGTCGAGATCTTCAACGGCACCGAGAGCGCCGTCGACGTCTCGAGCTACTGGTTGTGCAACTTCCCTTCTTACGCCCAGATCAGCACCCTTACGGTGCTCGAAGGCAACACGACCATCCCCGCCGGCGGGTACCTGGTCGTCGCCTTTGACGCGATCGGCGACGGCGACGGCGAGGTCGGCCTCTACCAGGCCAACAACTTCGGCAGCCCCGCCGACATCCTCGATTACCTCCAGTACGGCAGCGCCGGCCACCAGCGGGAGCCTGTAGCCGCCGAAGCCGGCCTCTGGGACCCAGGCGCGTTCGTGGCTGCCGCCCCGGCCGGGCAGTCCCTCTCGTTCTTCGACAACGGCGGCGCCCCCGCCGACAACTGGGCGTCTGCCGACCCATCCGCGGGACAGGAGAACCCGAGCGCTGTCGCAGGAGGTGCTCGCCTCAATGAAGTCGGCTACAGCGGGGTCGACGTCCAGGGAGAGTCCAAATGGGTCGAGATCTTCAACGGCACCGAGAGCGCCGTCGACGTCTCGAGCTACTGGTTGTGCAACTTCCCTTCTTACGCCCAGATCAGCACCCTTACGGTGCTCGAAGGCAACACGACCATCCCCGCCGGCGGGTACCTGGTCGTCGCCTTTGACGCGATCGGCGACGGCGACGGCGAGGTCGGCCTCTACCAGGCCAACAACTTCGGCAGCCCCGCCGACATCCTCGATTACCTCCAGTACGGCAGCGCCGGCCACCAGCGGGAGCCTGTAGCCGCCGAAGCCGGCCTCTGGGACCCAGGCGCGTTCGTGGCTGCCGCCCCGGCCGGGCAGTCCCTCTCGTTCTTCGACAACGGCGGCGCCCCCGCCGACAACTGGACCGCAACAGAGGCCACGGCCGGCAACGAAAACATGGACAACGTATCGACGCCGGTCGGCAAGGAAGCGAATCTGCCCGGTTCCTTCAGCCTGTTAGGCCATTATCCGGAACCGTTCAATCCGAGTACCACGATCCTCTTCAATCTTCGTGAAGCCGCTACTGTGCAGGTTGTGGTGTACGATCTGCTGGGTCAGGAAGTACTTCGATCGAACGAACAACCCTTTGCCGTCGGAGAAAACCAGGCGTTCCCACTCGAAGCCGGTACGTTGTCCTCGGGGATATATGTGTACCGGGTGACGGCCAGAGGTTCGCGCCAGACGGCCGTGCAAACGGGAAGGATGACCCTGCTGAAATAACGCATGGCTTGCATCTGTGCACAGTTCGCGTAACATCACCTTTTATATAACTTTGATATGGAGAAGGTCATTTTTGTCAATACACTCTTGCTCGTGGGGTTATTTACCCTCGCCTTTCAGCACGACAAAGCGCGCGAGGATCGGGCGACCGAACCGACCGCCGTGGTCGAGCTCAAACCTGAAGGTGACGAGTTGAAGTTCGCCACCACTGAGATCAAGGCAACAGCGGGAACGGAGTTGACGATTAAGTTCGTGAACACATCGTCGTTGATGCCGCACACAGTGGTGGTCCTGAAAGACAACGAGGCGATCGAACCTGTGGGTATGGCCGCCATGGAGGCCCAGGAGCACGGATACATCCCGCAAGATCATCTGGATCGCATCATCGCAGCTACGGAGGTGGCCCAACCCGGTGAAACCGTGGAGGTCACTTTTACGGTGCCCGCTCCGGGCGAGTACCCGTACATCTGCACGTTCCCCGGGCATTATACGCTCATGCAGGGGATACTCATCGTTGAGTGATCGCAGCTTGATCTGCCGAACTTTCTTCATGTAGGGTGAGAGACCCGGACGGCAGCCAGTCGGTGGACTGGCTGCCGCAACCGGGTGAAAGCACCGTGCCTGATTCATCACAACTGAATGCACCCAAACGGTTGAGCGAAGAGGTAACCATCCATGAATCTGACCGCTGCTGACCTATCGGATGAGACGGTACTGAATGTGTTGGAGCACAACTTCTGGAGCCTGTGGGCCCGGTTCGGCAGAGGCGAGGGATGCCGATTGCACGAACGGGAGGACGCCCTCTGGTTTGACACGCCTATATCGACACTGCCTTACAATGCGGTTCTCCGATCTCATCTTTATCACGACGTGGATCAGCGCATCGACGAAATATTTACTCACTATAAACGCCGGGGAGTCCCGTTCCTCTGGTTTGTACACCCGTCGGCCCAGCCGGCTGATCTACGCGAGCGACTGCAAGCGCGAGGGTTGAAAGAGGTCGAGGTCTGCAGGGGCATGGCGATCCACCTGAGCGATCTTCCACAGCCGCAATCGCCGCCGGAAGGCATCTCGATTCAAGAAGTGACGGAAGGGGTAGAATTTTTCGGCCTCCTGAAACTGATCGCCTGGCGGTGGAAGTTGCCTGAGGAGGTCATCTCGCTGTTGCCGCGTGTCACCCGGGCGTTCAACGTAGGCGCTACGGACAACCCGGTTCGGTGCTGGGTCGCCTGGCAGCACGGGGAGCCGGTATCCAAGGTCGTTCTTCACCTCGCGTCGCGGGGGGCCGGCGTATACGGCGTGGCCACCAAACCCGAAGCCCGTGGAAAAGGGCTGGCCACCCTGCTCACGCTCGAAGCCCTGCACGCTGCGCGCACGGAAGGGTACGAGCTGGGCGTTCTCCATGCCATGCCGATGGCGCAACGCATGTACGAGCGGATCGGCTTCAGCACCCGCGAAGCGTTCGGCATCTTCGGGCCGGCCCACGCCACGGATTATTGAGAACCTGCGTCACCACCCTACATCACCCACCCGATATCTCTGCATTAATGAAACAGACCTACAATTACCGCTCCGTACCCCGAGTTGGACTCTGGGGCGTACTCGTCGATGTGATGCTCCTGTTTTTGCTGGCGGGAATGGTCAACGAGGCCTTCGGCCAGAACCTCGAAGAGGAGGTCGTCGCGTTATTCGAGCGAAGCTGCGCCCGGGCAGGGTGCCATGCCGGGCCCCTGCCGCAACAGGACATGAACCTGGACCGCGCTCATTTTTATGCGAACATCGTCGACGAACCCAGCCGCGAGCGACCCGAGTTGAAGCGAGTCGACCCGGGCCATCCCGACAGCAGCTACCTGGTGATGAAGATCAAGGGGACGCCCGGCATCGTAGGGGTCCAGATGCCTCTCATCGGCGACAAGCTGACCGACGAAGAAGTGCAAACGATTGAACGCTGGATCGCCGGCCTGGGGGAGGTCGACCTCGAACGCAAACAACAGGTCCCTGAACAGACGCCGCTGGCGTTCAACAGCTGGAAAGCGGTGAACCTGCCCACCACTCGTACCCTGGAGGCCGGCAACCTGCTGTTTCTCATCGCGCACCGGTTCAATCCGAAGCTCAGCGATGGCTACGACGCCTTGTTCGGCCTGGACGGCAGCGGCATCATCTACCTGCACCTGGGGTACGCCGTTACAGACCGGCTCCTGGTCGCGCTGGCGCGAAGCAACGCTGCCGACAACGTAGAGCTCCAGGCCCGGTACAATCTCATGCAGCAAGGCGGGCCGGCCGATCGGCCGATCGGTATCAGCCTGATCGCTACCGGAAACTGGGTGTCGGAAAAAACTCCGGGGGAGAGCCGCTTCGACAGCCGCTTATTCAAATTTGCCGGCCAGGCCTCCTTCACCCGGTCGATCGCGAATCTCGGCGGCATCGCGTTCGTCCCGGGCCTCCTCGTCAACCCGGCCGAAGACGTCGAGAATGAGGACGTCCTCATCACCCTGGGCATGGCGGGACGATGGCGGTTCTACCGGAATCTGGCCATCGTGGCCGAATGGGCTCCCATCGTTTCCGGTTTTACACGGACGATCACGTTCGGTAACGATATCCGCTTCGATACCTGGGGCGGGGGCCTCGAAATAGGCACCGGGGGGCACGTGTTCCAGATCATACTGAGCAACTCGGTCGGCCTGACAACCGATCAGTACCTGCGCGGCGGCGATCTCGATATTCGCGACGGTGACCTCCGGCTCGGCTTCAACATCTACCGCATTCTGAATTGAGTGCGCTCGACCCTAGACACTCACGTTACTTATAAACAGGAGGTTATGAACACGATGCTTAGATCCGGTTTGTGGACGCTTATCTGGTTCGGGCTGGCTCTGATGGGATGCGAACGCGCTGAGCTCGTCGAGCCCGATCAACTGGAACCTACGCTCACGGATATCCAGGCGACCATCTTCGACCTGAACTGCGCCCTGTCGGGCTGCCATGCGGGCGCCAACCCCCAGCTTGGCCAGGACTTGAGCGACGGACAGGCGTTTGCGAACATCGTCAACGTACAGAGCGTCGAGCGGCCCGACTTGATGCGCGTCCGACCCGGCGACCCGGAGAACAGCTATCTGCTCAAGAAGATACGCGGCGATGCCGACATCGTAGGAGCTCGAATGCCCCTGGGACGATCTCCGCTTTCACAAGAACAGATCAACCTCGTCAGAGACTGGATTATGGAAGGCGCCCTCGATAATTGATGCCGCTTGCGCGAACGGTGTCAACACCAGCCCGGTTCATCCCCCCTTTTTATTCATCCATCCTGCGGATTGCACCTCGCAATCTCAAATATCAGGACTGCTCTCATGAATACCCAGGGTAATGCCGTACTGGGTGCGGCATTTTTTCTGATTTCAGTTTCGCTGGCCGTTCTATCGTATCATGTATGGGGAGCTCCCTTCGATCATGAGACGCTCAAGCGTTCAGTGCCTCCACACCCCCCCGACAGCGTCAACGTATTCGTGATCCGGCCGCTCGGCAACGAAATGCGGTACGACGTGACGGAAATCCGGGTCGAAGCAGGCGCTCAAATCAAAGTGATCATGGAGAATACGGCATCCATCTCATCGATGCCCCACAATGTGACCTTTATCAAAGACGATAAAGCCATCAACGAAATAATAGAGGCTGCGATGACGGCTCCCGATTTTATTCCCGTGCATGAGGCTATCCTGGCCACTACCGGAACGGCCTCCCCGGAATCGAGCAAGGAGGTCATCTTCACGGCGCCAGAAGTAGGGACGTATACCTACCTGTGCACCGTCCCCGTCCATGCTTTTTCGATGACAGGACGCTTAATCGCCGAGTGATGGCGAATCTCATTGCAACTGTACCTCCACGTATGGTACTTTCGAGACATCGCATTCACTGGAACATGTGGCTTAATCTTATGGAACGAGCAAGTACCTGGTCCGTCGTCCTGGCAGTCGTTTTTCTGCCCTATTCCGTCTCGGCACAACCCACACCCCATTTTGTGCCGGACTGGGGCTTTCAGGGCGGCGATATATCTGATTGGCAAACTCTTGGACAGACCGAGTGGAAAGCAGATGGGGGAGTCATCTCCGCCATGCCCGACGGGGAGGGTGGCTGGCTGGTACTCCCTGCTTCGTACCAGGATATGCAGTTCGCCGTGCGGTTCCGCTGCTCCGGCTCCTGCGACGCTGGCGTTTTGCTGCGCATGGAGGACTCCGCCGGCGGGGGTTACCAGGGGGTTTTCATCGAATTAACGGACGTATTCGGGGTATTTCGGATCTCGCTCGACGAGAAAGGCCGTGAAGTCAGCCGGAGGCATCTTCAGGCGGCGCCGTCCCAGATTCGCATCGCACCGAACCCTGAGGGGGAGCCATCACAACCTGCGCCGTCCTTACCGCTCCATACCGGGGACTGGAATGAACTCCACGTAACGATCGATGCCAACGTCATCCGGTCTCACCTTAATGGGTGGGGCTTCCCTGCTTCCTCCGCCAGAACCGGCGATAACGCCGGCGGCTACGGCCCCATCGCTCTGTATGCCGGCGGTTCAGACGCGGTGCAGTTCGAAAATCTCTCGGTGCAGGACTACAACATGCGCCGGATCTCTCCCGAAGTGACGTCGAGCAACTTCACGATGCAGCGGCTCGACGAATTCTATTACGCCTGGGATACCGCGATCGCCGATATCGACCAGAACGGTGTGCCGGATGTCGTGGCCGGCCCGTATTACTACCTCGGTCCCGACTACACCACCCGCCGTGAAATCTACCTCGGGGAGACCTACAACCCCAGTACGGAATACGCCCTGAATATGGTGACCCACGCTGCTGATTTCACCGGGGACGGCTGGCCGGACGTGCTGGCTACTGAAATGCGGCCGATGGTTCTGTACGTCAATCCACAGGGCAAAAACCGACGCTGGGACCGCCACGAAGTACTGCCTGGCGTCATCTCGGAGTCTACGCTTCTGCGCGACATGGACGGCGACGGGCAGCCCGAGGTCGTCTACGCGCTCGGCGAGGGTACGCTAGCCTATGCCGAGCCGGATCCGGCGGATCCGACCGCCCCCTGGGTCGTTCACGCCATTTCCGAACCGATGGGGCGCCCGAGGACGATCCACGGCCTCGGAGCCGGCGATGTCAACGGGGATGGACTCCCCGACGTGCTCATCCCCGGCGGCTGGTTCGAACAGCCGGAGGAGGTCACGGAAGACGGAAAATGGCCCTTCCACCCATTTCCATTCTCCTCGGCAGGCCCTATTCAAGGGTTCGGCGGCAGCACCATGAGCGTTGCCGACCTGAACGGCGATGGGCTGAACGACGTCGCGACCAGCCTGAACGCACACGGCTGGGGCCTGGCCTGGTTCGAACAGGTTCGCGACGCATCGGGGGAGATCACCTTCGAGCCGCACCTGATCATGGGAGACCTCACCTGGGACAACCCGGGGGGAGTGGCCTTTTCGGAACTCCACGGCGGCGTCGAAACCGCCGACATGGACGGCGACGGACTGGTGGACCTCGTTACCGGCAAACGGTACTGGGCGCATTTAGATAGCTCGACCGACCCAGACCCTTACGGTGAGGCGGTCCTCTACTGGTATCGGGCCGTCAGGAACCCACAAGCCCCCGGACACCTGTCCTTCGAACCCGAACTCATCCATAATCGCTCGGGAGTCGGATCGCAGTTCGAAGTGATCGACCTGAACACCGACGGCGCCATCGACATCGTCACGTCCGGGGATCGTGGCACGTTCGTCTTCTGGGGCCAACCGTGAACCAGGCTTCAATCCACCGAATCCGACTCCGGCAAAGCAAACGCCATATACTGGGGCGTTCGGGGGAAATCGACCTGCAGCGATTGCCCCCACCGGGCTATCCCGGTCGTGGCGATAACGACGAACTGGCGCCCATCCACTTCGTAGACGGCAGGGATGCCCTGCCCCGAAGCCGGCAAGTCGTACGACCATAACTCAGCGCCATCTTCTATGTCGTAGACGCGCAGGGCATCGTCGGTGGCGAGAAAAACGAGCTCCCCCGCCGTGATGGCAGGCCCTCCCTTTATGAATACGGACGACCCTGTATCCGTGATGCCTTCAGCGGCAAGGTGATGGGTAATCCCCGTGGGGATTTTCCATTTGATCTCCCCCTCGTTGAGGTCGTATGCCGTCAGGGTAAACCAGGGCGGCTTGACAATCGGCAGGCCTTTGCTGTCGAGAATATGTCTCCATGCGCTCTGGTAGCGCAGCGGCCCCGTTTGCGGCACCTCCTCGCTGGTGAGCGGCTCGTCGGGGACGAGCGCGAGGTCCGGATTGGACAGGTACATATAGAGGTATTGAAATTCCTGATCGCTCAGCTGGGGGAAGCCCGGCATCTGGGCCCGTCCGTGCCGAATCACCTCCTCGAACTCATCGTGGCTGAGCCGTTCGGTGACGCCTACGAGAGACAGCGCTCCGGCCAGGCCTCGGCGATCCACACCGTGGCACAACTGGCAATGCTGCCGGTACACGTTCTGTCCCCGGTCGAATGGCGAAGAGCCGGTCCCGGCATTCCCTGCCACAATCGGAACCAGCTCGAGCACCGAAGGCATGTTGTAGCTCAGCACGAAGAACGTGCCGTTTCGAGGGTCGCCGGCCGTTGATCCCCAGTTGGCTCCCCCCCTGTTGCCGGGCACCTGAAGGACTTTCTGCGTGCTCGGAGGGGTGTAGATCCCCTGGTAATTCATCCCTCGAAGCATGTCCATGAGCGAGTCGCGGTCCGCTTCTGTGAGATGAGGATTTACATCCTCCTCGATATCGAAATCGATCGGGACGAACGGTTCGGGCTTCGTCGGAAAGGGTTGCGTGGGCCAGGCCTGCTCGCCAGGTATCTCAGAAGGGGGGACGCGGCGTTCTTCGATAGGCCAGATGGGTTCCCCGGTTTCGCGATTGAACACGAACACCAGGCCCATTTTTGTCGCCAACGCCACCACATCGACGTTCTCCTCTTCATGCGTGATCGTCAGCAATACCGGCGTTGCCGACAGGTCGTAGTCCCACAGATCGTGATGAATCGTCTGAAAATGCCAGATCCGCTCTCCCGAGCGGGCATCGAGGGCGACGAGCGAATTGGCAAACAGGTTCTCGCCATGGCGGTCGATCCCGTAAAAGTCATAGTTTGCAGAACCGAGCGGCACGTACACGATGCCGCGTTGGTCGTCCACGCTGAGTCCTCCCCAGGCATTCGCTCCTCCGCCTGTATCCGAACGTCCTTCCGGCCACGTGTCGTAGCCGTATTCTCCCGGCTGGGGGAGCGTGTGAAAGACCCAGGCCAGCTCACCGGTACGTACGTTAAACGCCCGGATGTGGCCTGGAGAGGCAATGTACCCTTCCCCGGGCGAGGATCCGAGGATGATCAAATCGTCGAAGATAACCCCGGGGGTCGACGAGGTAGCCCGGGTAACGAGGTCCAGATCAGGCCCTAATCCCTGCCTCAGATCCACGATGCCGTCTTCTCCAAAAGACGGGAGGGATGCTCCGGTCAACGCGTCGATGGCCACCAGCCAGTAACTTCCGCTCGTGAAGAGCAGCCGGCGATCGGACCGGTCGCGGCTTTCCCAGTAGACGATGCCGCGCAATCGGGACGAGGCCGGGTACTCACCCTCGTGCCTCCAGAGTTCTTCTCCCGTTCCCGCATGCAGCGCAACGACGGACCCGTTATCGCCATAAACATACATCATCGAATCGATAATGACCGGATTCATCTGGGCTGCGTCGGGCGTTTCATACGTCCAGGCCACGTCCAGTTGATTGACGTTCGTTCGATCGATCTGATCTAAGGCCGAGAAACTCGTAGCTCCCGGTTCAGCCTCGTATCGGGTCCATTGGGTATACCGGGAGTCTACTTCGCCGGGTGCATGGGTACACGAGGCCAGAATGCACACAATCGCGACGAAGACCCAATGCTGCGCCTGCCATACATTTTTCATAGATCGCGTAGGGGTAGGTGGGAGTAAATTTCGGTACGTTCTCGCTGCCTGCCGCCGTTTGCCAGGTAACAGGTGGCACGCGAACCGGGTCAATAGAACATACCCGTTGTGTTCGCGGGGTAAAACATACATAATTTTCAGATGTTACGCGCCGGATGCGTATACGTCCTGCCAGAGCGGCTTTGCAAACGGGCAAAGCCGCGTACACCAGGCTGCTGCGCGCAGTTCGCGTAACATACATATTTTTAACAAAAAAATGGAAGGGGCGCCCCTCGCTTTTTGAACACGAAGCCGGGAGGGTGTGACGTGGATCGAGCCAGGGTTTTCAAAAAGCAAACCGTTCGAGCGACTTGAGAATGTGCTCGTGCAGCCGGGCGCTCGTAGCCGGATCGGCCGTGGTGCTTTCGAGCATGATTTCGTAACACTTTTCCTGGTGGACAAAGGTATAAACGTGCCCCTGGGTAAGCAGATCGACGTGTCCCGACTGGTACTGGTACGATTTGCCGTTGGCGTCAGACAGGTTGGGCGGCAGATCGAACGTACCGATTCTATCTTCGCGAATGAGTATATGTCCATCTTTGATGAGCGGCCTGGACGCAAAAAGGCTGGACCTTCGATGCAGGCATAGCCAACGCCTGTACAGGGTGTGGGCGCGACTAACGAAAAGCGTCATCTTGTGCATCGCAAAGGCAGAGTCGGAAGGGAACAGCGTGGAATCTACCGTGATGCTCGAAAAACTCCCCACGGCGTTCCAGATGTCGGTTGCATCAGGCCCGTCATACGTCCATCCAAACTGCTTGATGAAGGCTGCTTTCGTAGTGGTGGTCAGGCCGTCGTGTTCCCAGTTGTCCGGGACCACGAACGTCAATCCGATCCTCCCGTAGTCATACATGAGAAAGCGAGCATCCTGAGCGTACCCATTCCCGGGCAGAGACAGAAAAAGGATCAGTACGAAAACAACCGTTCTCATGATGATGAGAAATCCAGGTAATACAAGTAAATGTCCACACGCCTTAGTCGAAACGATGAAGACCGGTCGCGAAGATACGGCTGTGGACCGTCCGAATCGATATCTGGGGTTACGCATCTGTGCGTTATCGTTCAGCCACACCGGCTTTGAACTGGCTAAAACAGACGGAAACCGGCTGCAGCGCACTATTTCAAAGCCGGCAAAACGAATTGCTGTGCACAACCTGCGTAACACGACTCCATAAAACGAGGAACCTGGCAGCCAGTTCAGAGCAGTCATCACATAATATTCATTCCAGGCTCTCGCGCGTTAGGCACGCTTCTGGCGTACTGCCAGCCACCTGATCCGCAGGCATTATTTTTGCCATTTTTGCTCTCGCAATTTCACTGTAGCCAATAGCCCCTTCTCAGCTATCATTTTTGAGGTATTATCGCTCCCTTCCAGGCTTTCGATGAATACAAGTACCCTATCGCAAACAGTCCCTGATGTACCACCCACAACGAAGCCCCACCCCTTTACGAAGCAGCGAACCCAACGAGTCATTCTACTCACAGTCTGGGTCGTCCTGGCTGCGGTACCGCTTATCGGCGGTTACGACTATTACCGTAGCCCCCTGCAAGAACGACCCCACCTCGAAGCTCACGACACGTTCAAGCCTTCCGGCCTGATCGGGCAGGGGTTAGGGATTTTGGGCAGTCTTATGATGCTCTTCGGTGTTGTAAGCTACATGGTGCGAAAACGATGGGCCGTCCTGGCCCGGTTCGGGACATTGCGGACCTGGCTTACGTTTCACATCTTTCTCTGTACGCTCGGGCCGTATTACGTGTTACTGCATACGACATTTAAGTTCGGCAATATTTCCTCCATTTCATTTTGGAGCATGGCCGTCGTAGTAGCGAGCGGCATATTCGGTCGATACGTCTACATTCACATTCCCAAAGGGGCCAACGGGCAATTTTATTCACCGCAGGACTTGCGGCGCGCCCAGGAATCTTTGATAAAGCGGGTCGCAGCACAAACCGGGGTCCACCCGCAAAAAATTGTAGCGTTGATCGACCGCGCCGGCCCTACGAAAGGCATCTTCGAAGCCATCTATAAGTCGATTCGGTTCACCATCCGGAAACGAGGCATGGCGGCGTATTTCGAAAAACATCTTTCATTGCTTGGCGTCCCTGCGCATGTCATACGCGAGGCTATCCCTCTGTTAGAACAAAACGCCAGCTTACAGCTGCGCCGGCGTATCCTCGGCCCCTTCGTACGGGTTTTCGGATACTGGCACGTATTTCACATCCCTATCTCCCTCGTCATGCTTGTCGCACTCATCATTCACATCGCGGTTGCGATCATGTTTGGGTATACCTGGATATTCTAGAGAGCCTCAAATACCGCGCACCGTAACGAGCATCATGAAGAACAAGTCTTTTCACCTTCTCTACGTCATGGCCGGGTTTGTGGTCTTTGTGGTAGCCTGGTTTGCCTGGCACACCCCCTCCGAAACTCCATCGAGCGGGACGCCAGATCCGGCCCGTCCCGAGGCGGAGCGCCTTTCCCCCGACCGAACGCTCGAACCCGATGCGTCTAATGTCTCCTCTTCGACCCATACCCAGCTCCAGTCTTTGCGCATGCGCATCATTGAAGCGCCCGATGACACAACACACCTGGTTCGTCTGGCCAGGCTCCTTCAAGACGCCCACAAACCCGAAGAAGCGGCGAGAAACTACAAACACTATCTGGCACTACACCCGGATAATTACCAGGTATGGCTGGATATGACCCAGAGCTTTGGGCAGGCCAGATTGTGGGACGAGGCCTTGATCGCCTTGAATGACATGCTGGACAGGTATCCGGACGACCCCTCGGCGCTCTACAACCTGGGCGCGGTTTATGCAAACCTCGGTCGAAATCAAGAAGCCCGGCAGGTCTGGCAACGAACGATCGATCAGAATAAAGAGGCCGAAGTGACCCTGCTGGCTCGTACGTCCATTCAAAAACTACCCCTCGAATAAAGGGGATGAGCAGGTGCAGTTCTATTGTTTCCATACCCTGATCCCCCGTACCGCTCAGCCTATTCCAGGCTTCACCATCCTCCTCCTGGGTTGGTGCCTGTTGAGCGGTCTCAGGCCTGTACAGGCGCAATTGATTTCTCCGGGCAAACTGGCTGAGCCCCACGCCGATTTAGAAGGCATAACGAACTGTACTAAATGCCACGAACTGGGCCAACGCAGCGCGGCTGACCCGCTCTGCCTCAATTGCCACACCCCCCTTTCAGATCGGATCGAAGCCGGGCGGGGTTATCACAGTACGATAACGGATCAGTACTGCGCGGACTGCCATAAAGAGCATTTTGGCGTCGACTTCATTCTCATCCGCCTGGACACGGTGCAATTTAATCACGATGATACAGGATTTGAGCTTCTTGGCGCTCACAATGAGACGTCGTGTAGAAGCTGTCACACACCATCGAACATCATCGCGGCCGATGTCCGTGCGTTCAAGGAGCCGCATGGCGCGCTCGAAAAAACGTTTTTGGGCCTGGGGGCTTCCTGTATCGGATGCCATACCTCCGAATCGCCCCACCAGGATCAGTTCCAGGGGACAGAGTGCAGCCATTGCCACGCGGAAGATACCTGGGAAGAGGCCCCCGTCTTCGATCACGACGACACCCCATTTAAGCTCATCGGCAAACACCTGGACGTCTCGTGCCAGAGCTGCCATCCAGCAGTGCGCTCCACGTCCGGCTCCGAGTATATCCAGTATGCCAACCTCGAATTCGCTACCTGCGCTTCTTGCCACGAGGATGTTCACGAAGGATCGTTTGGCGCAAACTGTGCTTCCTGTCACACACCTGCAGACTGGAGCCGGTTGAGCAAAGACCTTTCGGCTTCCGGATTCAATCACGAGACTACGGGATTTTCGCTCATCGGTGCACATGCCGAAATCAGTTGCGAACGATGTCATGCGAGGCCGGCACGCAGGGATAATGAGATCCACGTAACGTTCATCGGGAATACGTCTCGGAATACCTACCCGCGCCTCCGGGCCGACAACTGTCTCTCCTGCCACGTAGATTACCACAGAGGAGAACTGCGTGACGCCCCGGGAGGAGGCGCCCTTTGTGAAAATTGCCACGGTCAACATGACTGGTTTCCAACGACCTACGATATAACTCGCCATAACCGGGAATCCTCGTTTGCATTAACCGGCGCACATATGGCTACGCCCTGCATCGGCTGCCATCAACAAGGCGCACAATTATTAACGTTCACTATTTCAGATACGGCCTGCCAGGATTGCCATGAAAAGGACAATCCGCACGGGGCGCAGTTCGCCGATGCCCGCCAGGCAACCCGTTGTTCCACCTGCCATACTACGGATTCCTGGCAACAGGCCTCCGAGGGGTTCGATCACGACCAGACCGAGTTCCCCCTGACAGGGAAACATACCGGGGCGCCCTGTGGCTCGTGTCACACGGAGGGGAAACGGGCCTCCGGAGAGGCCGTTCAGGTTTTCAGCGGACTGGAAACGACGTGTGAAAGCTGCCATTCGGACGATGACCCGCATCAAGGCCAGTTCGTTGGCACGACTTGTGCAACGTGTCATACCACCGACGCTTTTGTCGTCGCGGATTTTAATCACAACAACACGCGCTTCCCCCTCACTGGCGCTCACGAACAGGTAACCTGCGAGAGCTGCCACGTGCAAGAAACAGCCCCAGGTCTATCACCCTTCACGCGTTTTCGACCTCTCCCCAGGAAATGCGAGAAATGTCATGGAGAAGAATAGATGAGACTTATTCGCTCCATCATCCCCTTTATCGTCCTCGCCCTTCCGGGTCTGGCGCACGGTCAGATCGCATCGAATAATCCACACGGTGAAATCGAACTCGGCACTTCGTGTAATTCGTGCCACCAGACCGATGCCTGGACACCCCTTAGAGAGAACCCCACGTTCTTCCACAACATGCAGACGGGGTTCCCTCTGACCGGTAGCCATATCGTCACTGATTGCGCGTCGTGCCATATCGATCTGAAGTTCAGTGAACCTGAAATTGCACCCACGGACTGTGGCGCATGCCACGTCGACGTTCATCAAGGCGCTTTTGGCGAGACCTGTATCGATTGCCACAATACAACCCTGTTTCAGGACATCGAGGGCATCACACTTCATGCTCAAACCCGTTTCCCTCTAACGGGCACCCATGCACAGCTCAATTGCATTAGTTGTCATACCGATGACGCAGATGGCGCGTTTACCCCACTCGAAACAGCCTGTATGTCCTGCCATGAAGTCGATTACGATAATGCCCTCAGCGTGGACCACGTGGCCGCCGGCTTTCCGACGCAGTGTGAAACGTGCCATAACGACCTGCAATGGCAGGGTACGATGTTCGAGCATGCGCTCGCCTCCAATGGATTCGACTTGATCGGTGCGCACGACCAGATTGCATGCGCTTCTTGCCATAGATCCCCCGACCTGACTCCCATTTTTGAAGCGGCTAACGACCAGCAGTGCATCGCATGCCACCAGAGCGACTACGACGACGAACACGCTGGATCGGGATTCCCCACCGCCTGCCTCGACTGCCACAATCAGCATACGTGGGACGACGCCCTCTTCGACCACGTAACCGCCTCGGGAGGCTTTGACCTCCTCGGCGCACACGAATCGCTGGATTGTGCCTCGTGCCATACCCTGCCGGACCTGAGCCTGCTCTACCAGCCGCCTCCGGCTAACGACCAGCAGTGCATCGCATGCCACCAGAGCGACTACGACGACGAACACGCTGGATCGGGATTCCCCACCGCCTGCCTCGACTGCCACAACACAAATAATTGGGATGCCGACCTCGACCACGACGCGCAGTATTTCCCCATCTACACCGGTGAGCACAAGAATGAGTGGGACAACAATTGCCAGAGCTGCCATATCCAGCCTAACACACTGGCCATTTTTAGCTGCGAAGGAGCCTGCCATGAACACACAAAACGAAAAATGGACAATGAGCACGACGATGTCGGCGGTTATGCCTTTGATTCGGTGCTGTGCCTCAGCTGCCATCCCAAAGGAAAAGAATGAGTTGTGTGTCTATGCCATGCAAACCAGCCAGACCAGGATTACCATGTAAACTCCTGGTACTCTGCATCTCAGGGCTTTTCCTGGCTCACTATTCCAATGCACAGGACACAACGCTTACAGCAACCGTAACGCATATTGCAGGGCCCCACGTTTATCTCAATATTGGCACTGCTGACGGAATAACAAAAGGCGACACCCTTCACATTACAGGCGAAAGATCGTTCCTGGGCCGCGTTATCGTTGAAAGCGCCGCAAGCCGGCAGACGGTCGTCGCATTTGCGGACAACTCGTTTTCCATCACGCGAGGCACGAAGCTGACCGTTATTTTTTCGAAGATGCCCGTACGCGCTGAACCCGTTCAATCCAGTGAAGCCGTCGAAGAGGACGCCGTCTCGCAAACGAATCCCCTCCCGCAAACCGCCCGCCGTACGCCCAGCAAACGCCGTGATATAAAGATCCGCGGTCGCGTATTGCTCAATTTCTCGGTGTTGAATTCAGAGACAAAGCCTCAGGCAGAAGGGTTGCCGTCGACGAAGCGAACCTTTTTCACCCCCTCCATTAATCTCAACACCACGGTCAGCAACCTGCCCTCTGACGTGAAGCTGCGCTTAAATATAAGGAGTGATTATCGGTACCATTCGGGGGCTTCTCTTTCTCGAACGAATACGTTTCGAACGTACCAGCTGAGTCTGGAGAAGCGCCTTCCTTTTGGCCACCTTCAACTGGGCCGATTCTATGACCGGCTCGTCGCAGCCGGCGGGTATTGGGACGGTCTATCATTCCTCTACGGATCGCGCAAGAAAGGGGTCGGGGTATCGCTGGGGTTTATGCCAGACCGGAGTAACGAGGGGTTTTCGACGCAGTTTCCTCGATTTTCCGGATTCGCTCATTACGAGACCTCGCGCCAACGAAGCAGCGCTCGTTACCGGATCGCAGCTTCCTATCACGAGGTCCAGCCAAACAATCAGTACCAGAACCACAGCTATGCCGGCCTCGAACAAGAGCTCGACCTGGGCCCGCTGTCTTTGAGCCAGGACGTACAACTCGATCGAGATCCAGCAACCGGAGGGTGGATTGCATCCCTGTTTCAAGCCCGTACGCGCCTTGCCATTACGACATGGTTGAATGTGCGAGGCCGCTTCACCTCGCGTCAACCCTATCGGATGTATAACCTCATCTCCCCTCTTTCTATCCGAAGAGCGTACATCCAGGGCGGTTTACATGCTCGCTTTCAAGGAGCCAGCATCGGAGCCGACTATTCGGTCAGATACACACAGGGGATGTACGAAAGCAGGACGTATGTCGCATATTTTAATACACCCGCGTTTACATCCGCTCAAATCGCTTTTTTCGGCTCTGGGAGCCACTGGGAATCCGATTTCGGCACGGCCCTCTACGTGCACGGGGGACTGAGTAAATCCATAAACGCCTACCTGTTCCGATTCGACTACGGGTTTTACCGATCGACGAACAACAACCAGATCGATGCGATAGACCAGCATCGATTCGCATTTTCGGCCACGCTGCCTTTCAGCAAAATGTTTTATTTGAACCTGCGCGGTAGCCTGCAACAGAGCAGGAACCTGAGCAGCCTGGCCATGAACACAAGCCTGCAATACCGTTTCTAATGGATGTCAATTCCTACGTCATAGGGCTTATTACTCTCGGGCTGGTGGGCCTCTTCGTGGCGCCCTATCTCATCGCTCATCTCCGGCGAGAACAAAGAGCGGCTGAGGTGTATGAAAAGGCTCTCGACCAGGGCGTGGACGAACCCGATACGCTACACCCGATCATCAATCCCAACGCCTGTATCTGTACAGGGAATTGTGTTGCAGCCTGTCCCGAAGAAGATGTACTGGGACTGCTCAGCGGCGCAGCGCTCACCATCAACCCGACGCATTGTGTGGGTCACGGGCTTTGCGAGCGGGTCTGCCCTGTCGATGCGATTCAGCTCGTGGTCGGTACGTCGAGCCGGGGCGTCGATATTCCTCGTATACAAGAGAACTTCGAAACCAATGTCGATGGCATCTTTGTGATCGGCGAGCTTGGCGGAATGGGATTGATCCGTACGGCCTTCGAACAGGCCCGGCAATGTATCGAAGGCATAACAAGAACCAAAAGAGCGGCCGGAAAAGGTGTTTTTGACGTCGTCATCGTAGGCTGTGGGCCGGCCGGCCTCGCCGCCTCCCTCAACTGCAAACACCACGGCCTCCGTTTCGTCACGATCGAAAAAGAGGACGTCGGCGGTACGGTACGGTATTACCCCCGCAAAAAACTGGTGATGACCTATCCGCTCAATGTGCCCGGTTACGGCAAGCTGAGCTTCAAAAGTATCGTCAAGGAAGACCTGATCTCGGTATGGTCCGATATTATTGAAAAAACACAGCTAAACGAGTTCATTCGTCTGGGAGAAACGCTCAAGAAGGCCGAGAAGTCGCCGGAAGGTCCAATCCTGATCACGACCGACAAGATGCGTTATAAGACAAACCACCTCATTCTCGCCATCGGCCGACGAGGCACTCCGCGCAAGTTAGGCATTCCCGGCGAGAACGGCTCTAACGTGGCGTATTCTCTTCTCGACCCGGATCACTACCAGCACAACAACATCGTCGTTGTGGGAGGCGGCGATTCGGCAATTGAAGCCGCGGTTGCGCTTTCCGATCAGCCGGGCAACGTAGTTCGTCTGAGCTACCGCAAGGACGTGTTTTCTCGCATTAAGCCCGGCAACCAGGAACGTATCGATGAAGCGATAAAACGGGGTAAGGTAGATTTTCTGGCCGGCTCAAACCTCACCGAGATCACTGCGAGCTCAGTCACCTATACGGATGGGACGGGCGAGCATACGATCGACAACGAGTACGTGTTTATCATGATTGGCGGCACACTCCCCACAGCCATGTTAAAAGAGCTGGGCGTCAAGATCGACACCAAGTTTGGCGAACCCATTAAATCATAGTGCACGTGTCTTCTGCACCCGACGGCCTCTCTGGCGAATTAACGACCCCAGCTCGCTCTTGATGACAGATGTTACGCGCCGGATGCGCATCGGCACGGTCTCTCACTCATGAAAATGTTCGCTGACGAACACCCAGTGTATTGTTCGCGAACACCTCTGAACGGGAGAGAACCCAGAAATACCTCTATTTAACGGAATAATGTACATGGCATCTAAATTGTAACAGATGTTACGCGCCGGATGCGCATACGTGCTGCCAGAGCGGTTTTGCACGGTTGCAAAGCCGCGTAAACCGGGCTGCTGTGCACAGTTCGCGTAACATCACATTGTAATTGCCAACAAACGATTTATTGTGGTTTTCCCCCTTTGCCGCTACCTGTCATGCTGAAGAATTACCTCCTGGTTGCTTTCCGTGCGATTCGCCGAAATGTACTGCCTAGCTCCATAAATATCTTTGGACTTGCCATAGGAATTGCCTCCTGCATCTTGATTGCCTTGTTCGTTCGGCATGAGATGAGCTTCGATCGCTTCCACGACAATGCCGACCGGTTGTACCGCGCCTGGGTTTTCGAAGATTACGGGGAAGATGAGACCTTTTTGAATACCGTCACGCCCTTGCCGCTCGGGGCAACACTGGCAGAGACCTACCCCGAGATTGAGACGTTCGTTCGAGTGGAAAAAAACGCGAGCAAGGTGAAGCTGGGCGAGGACCTCGTTCCCCAAGCGGTCCACATCGTGGACACCAACTTCTTCCAGGTTTTTTCTTTTCCTTTACTCTCCGGCCAGCCCGATCAGGTGCTTCAACATCAAACCCAGGTTGTGCTGACCGAGACAGCCGCTGAGCGTTACTTCGGACAAGGCAATGCGGTGGGCAACACGATCCTGTTGCAATTGGACGGCAATACCTTTGAGCCCTTTACAGTCGCAGGCATTGCCGCCGACGTACCGAGCGCTTCGAGCATTCAGTTTGAAGTCGTCGTCCCTTTTCAGAATAACTTGTATGGCGAACGGGCACTGCAAAGCTGGTTCAACGTATTCGGCGAAACGTACCTTCTGCTAAAAGAAGAGGCGTCCATTGAGGAAGTACGAGACAAAATCCCCGAGTTGTCCCAACTAATACTGGGTGAGGAGTACCGGCCCGGTGTCTACAACATCGGTTTGCAACCGATCTCATCCATTCACCTCGACCCAACATTACCGCCCGGTAATGAGCCCATTAGCGATCCACAATACTCCTATATCCTGATCGGAATCGCACTTCTGATTCTGGTGATCGCCTGCCTCAATTTTATCACGCTGGCCGTCGGCAGCCTGTCCAATCGAGCGATAGAGGTGGGCGTACGCAAGAGCATTGGCGCAAACCTGAGACAATTGCGCGTTCAGTTCTGGGGCGAGGCACTCCTGCTGACAGCTATGGCACTGGTCGTGGGGGTCGGGTTGGCATGGATGGGATTGCCCCTGTTCAATCGACTGGCCGGCCAGGATCTGGCGTTACCCATACATGCGGGGAGCCTGATCTTCCTGTTCGGCCTGATGCTCGTGGTAGGCCTCATTGCCGGTAGTTATCCAGCAATCGTGTTAGCCGGCTTTCGCCCCGTGGATGTGTTAAAAGGGACGATGACGGTCGGGGGGAAACGCAAAAAGCTGCGTAGTTCACTCGTCGTTATACAGCTGGTATTATCCGTAATTCTCATTGTCACCACGCTGGGTATGCAACAACAATTGCGCTTCTTGCAATCGAAGAACCTGGGGTTCGAGAAGGAAGCGGCCGTTGTAATTCCCACAAACCTGTCAGGACCGGATGGCCGAGCAGCCGCAGAGCGATTTCGCATCACAGTGGCCGACGACCCCCGTATCCAGAGTGTTGCAGCGTCTTCGTTCAACATAGGCGATGGCTGGGGTAAAGCGGGTTATACCGATGAAGGCGGAGTTTATCGCGTGTTCTGGGTCAACGTAATCACACCGGAGTATCTGCAGACGTTAGGCATTGAACTCGTAGCCGGAAGCGATTTTGATCGAGACGCCACGGGCGGCTTGAACCGAGGCATCATCGTAAATGAAGCACTCGCAACGGAATACGGTTGGCCGGATCCGGTCGGCCAACGCTTGCCCGGCTCGAATTTTGGCGATCATGAGATTATCGGTGTCGTTGCCAATTTTCACTACAACTCTTTGCGTACCGAGGTGTTACCCCTGGTCATGATGGTAAACCCGGATCCGATCTTTGATGGCATAGAGAACTATGACGGTTTTTCTTCGTTTTCGCCTGAAATGACCGTTCGTATTCAAAGCGATGACGTATCAGGCGTTCTTGATCAACTGAAAGAAGCCTGGGCGGAGGTAGCTCCCGGGCAGGCTTTTGACTACGTATTTCTCGACGATGCGGTGGACAGCCAGTATCGTGCGGAGGAGCGGTTAGGCGCCGTCGTGACACTGGGCACCGTCCTGTCGACGGTGGTCTCGTGTCTTGGCCTTTTCGGGCTGGCTACACTCATTATGGCGCGCCGCACCAAAGAGATCGGGATTCGCAAGACGATGGGTGCATCAGCGGTGCATATCATGATTATGATTTCGCGCGAGTTCGCGATTCTGGTGGGCATAGCGGTGATCGTGGCGATCCCCATCGCGTTTTTTGGACTCCAGGCCTGGTTACAGGGGTTTGCCTTCCAAACAAGATTAAGCGTCTGGCTCTTTATGGGTGCTGCTGCTCTCACCTTTGTCGTATCCTATGTAACGGTGAGTTATCACACCATACGAGCAGCCCAACTCGACCCGGTGAAAGCCCTGCGGTACGAATAACCTGCGCGTCGTTTCGGGGTCCGGGGTCCGGACACTGGACCCCGGACTCCAGAAGCCGCTCAGTACCGTGCCCCCGCCGCCACCCCGTGGGGGGCGATTTCCTCGAGCGCCGCCAGCTCGGCATCGCTAAACGACACCTCCAGAGCCCCGATGTTCTGCTCCAGGTACGCCCGCCGCTTGGTGCCCGGAATCGGGACGATGTCGTCGCCCTGGGCCATCACCCAGGCGATGGCCAGTTGCGCCGGCGTGCATCCCTTGTCGGCCGCCATCTTTTTGATGGCCTCAGCCAGCTCCAGGTTTTTGTTGAAGTTTTCGCCCTGGAATCGGGGGTTCCGGCGGCGCCAGTCGTCTTCAGGGATGTCCTCGAAGGCGCTGAACTGGCCCGTGAGAAAGCCGCGGCCCAGGGGGCTGTAGGCTACGAAAGTGATGCCGAGCTCCCGAGCGGTATCCAGCACGCTGCCTTCGGTCACGTCACGGCTCCAGAGGGAATACTCGGTCTGCAGCGCCGAGATCGGGTGTACGGCGTGCGCCCGGCGGATCGTTTCGGGATCGGCTTCCGACAACCCGAGGTACCGCACCTTGCCGGCCTGTACCAGCTCCGCCATGGCCTGGACCGTCGTTTCGATCGGCGTATTTCGATCGACGCGGTGCTGGTAATACAGGTCGATGTGATCTACACCGAGCCGTTTGAGCGACGCGTCGCAGCACATGCGGACGTAATCGGGGCGCCCGCTGATGCCGAGCCACTCGCCGTTGGGGCCGCGCATGTTGCCGAACTTGGTAGCGATCACCGCTTCGTCACGCCGTCCCTTGATGGCGCGGCCCACCAGTTCTTCGTTTGTGAAGGGGCCGTACATGTCGGCCGTGTCGAGAAAATTGAGGCCCAGGTCGAGCGCGCGATGGATCGTGGCGATGGACTCGTTTTCGTCGCTCTGCCCGTAGAACTCGGACATCCCCATGCACCCTAAACCGAGTGCAGAGACGTCCAGGTCGCTGTGCCCCAGCGTGCGCCGGGGAATAGTAATGGATTCGATATTCATGGATTCTCGTGGATTGGATGTACAAATGACCTGGATGCATAATACTGCCGAACAAACGGCATAAAAATACCGGATCGTATCGAATCCTTGCCTGATTCTACGAAAAGCCGGATATTATGCGAACCGAACACAGATAACGGATCGTTCAACCGATGGAAATAAATCACCGCACGGCCGCGCTGGCCGAACTCATCGCCCAATACACCGATGGCGATGGGGTCAAATACGCGCTGCGGAAGAGCCTGCGCTTCTTCCGATCGAGCCAGCCCACCCAGATACAGTCTGTGGTATACGAACCGTCCATCATCCTGGTGGCGCAGGGACGCAAACAGGCCTACCTGGCCGGTAAAGAGTACACGTACGACCCGCAGAACTACCTGATTCTGTCCGTCCCGCTGCCGGTGCATTCGCACGTGCGCATCGCCACTCCCGAGTCGCCCTTCCTTTCGATGTCGGTGATCATCGACCCGGCTGAGTTGGGCGAGCTCATCCTGGAGATGAACGACGCTCCTGCGGCTCCGCCGGCCCTGCAGTCCGGCATCAGCGTGTCTTCGGCGCCCGACGTATTTTTCGACGCCGCGATTCGCCTGCTCGAGGCCCTGCAGAACCCGATGGACGCGCGCGTCATCGCTCCGCTGTGCGTCCGCGAAATCCTGTACCACGCGCTGCAGGGGCCACAGGGCGACTTCCTCCGGGCGATCGCCCTTCGCCAGGGGCACTGGCACCGGATCGCACACGTGTTGAACCTGATCCACACCGGCTTCGACGAATCGCTGGACGTCCCAGCCCTCGCCGAAGCCGCCGGCATGAGTGTGTCCACGTTCCACCATAACTTCAAAGAAGTCACCTCGCTCGCTCCGCTGCAGTACGTCAAAACGATCCGGCTGCACAGGGCCAGGTCATTGATGCTTTACGAAGGCGCCACCGCCAGCCAGGCCGCCTTTGCCGTCGGCTACGCCAGCCCCTCGCAGTTCAGCCGGGAGTTTCGACGCCTGTTCGGCCTCCCGCCGAGCGAAGAGGTTGCGCGGATGAGAGCCCATGAGGAAGCGATGGAGGCGGGGTAGCGCCCGCACGAACGACCGGAACCCTCTATGTCAATCCATAACTTCTCCAAAGCCGTCATGCCGAGACCTCCAGAAAAGCGACGCTTTCCCGGGAAAGGACGATGACAGGAAGGCCTTGTCATCAGCAGCCTGCCGGGGCATCTTGTGATACGTGTATATCCATTTAGACCCATGTTCAAGCCGACCGCTTACAGGAGCCGGTACTGCCAATCAGGGATGGCCATCCCTTTCCTCTTGTCTTCCTGGACTCCGATCCAGGATCCCTCTAAGGAACAGGCCGGGCAGGTACCCGCAATCATATAGAGGGGGTACTTCCCGGTCTCTGCCCTGGTCAAGGGCTGATGCGATCCCAGGCCTTCCCTGGATCCCCGGTCGGGGCCGGGGATGACTTGTTGTATAGTCGAATGATGAACAGCGCGTCGTTTGCTACACGGAGAGCACCAGAAACCCACTCTTCTTTCATGTGTCATAGCATAGTACCCGTGATACCATGTTACTATGATACAGTCTTTCCTCGATCAGGCCACTGAAGATATTTTCAATGGGACTTCCACACGGCTTGCCAGAAAAAGACTTCCCCAAACCCTCTGGCGTGTCGCACATCGGAAACTCGATCAGCTCGATGCCGCTGAGGATCTAAACGATCTGCGTATTCCACTGGCGCTGCATAGAAGGATCTGGGGCGTGTGGACATTCATCTGGAACGGGCCGCGCAACTCCTGGAACAGGAGGCCGGCAGCGTATCGGAAATAGCGTACGAGGTAGGCTTCTCGATTCAACCCCAAAAGCGGCAACGAGCGTCGTATTTCGCTAGTTGGCGAAGCCCTGTCCCCCGTCAAACGGCTTCGCCAGGCCCACGATGCCAGACTCGATGCCTTAGAAGATGCTACCGTTTTATGCCATGTTGATGGCCGGCCCCTGGCTGCCAGCTACGTCAGCAAGCGGTTCACGTACTATGTGCGTCTGGCGAAACCCAGAAACGCTCCATCAGTCGCCCATGATGGCTCACGGGCTCGTGTCGAACTCCCGACCTTCTGATCCGTAGCCAGGGGACAGGGGGGTTGAAATCGCCTATTTCTGGCTGGAATGGACAGATTTCAAATGATCGAGACATGTTCACTACGCATATGCTGCGCACAGCCCCCCCCTTATTCCTGTCTCCTTAAATAACACTGTCGTTACTTGTCCTCAAAGGAACTGTTGATGTTTAAAAGGTGGAGGTATTATTAAATGCCTGAAGCGCCCTA
>CAZGHT010000074.1:0-29067 GCA_964525535.1 uncultured Rhodothermaceae bacterium | reverse complement strand
TAGCCATTTCAAAGCCGTTGAGGCTGTACGATGGCGCACAGATGCGTAACATCCAGGTTGCTTTCATAACAGGTGTTAAAGGAAAGAAGGGTGAACATCGGGGCGTAGGTTAGCCTTTTTTCGGCCGTTTGTCAGGCAGGAGGCCTGAGAATGCTGAAGATAACGTTGGGTGGGTAAAATGGAAACCGGCCTGGATGAGTTTAGTGGGACGCACCCGTGTGCTGGTCAGGACGGTTTCTTCTCCGAGATCGCCGAGAAGGAGACGGACAACAGAAGAGGGCGCCCGCACCACTAACGGACGATTCAGATGATCGGCCAGCAGGGTCGCAAATTCCTGCTGGGTCACGGGATTGGGGCTCACCAGGTTGACCGGCCCCGCGACGTCGTCGTCGCGAAGGAGCTGGTACATGCTGCGGATCGTGTCGTCGATCGAGATCCAGCTGATGTAAGGGTTTTTTCCAGTCAGCATCGCCCCCAACCCGACGCGGAAGAGCGGAGCGATACGTTGCAGCAGGGATCGTTCCGGCCCGAGCACGATGCCTATGCGCAGGTTGACGACGCGTATTCCGGCCTCGACCGCCGCTCGGCCGGCTTCCTCCCAGTGTACGCAGACTCGGGCGAGGAAACGCTCTTCATCAGGGAGGCTGGCCTCATCGACCCAATCGGCGCCTCGATCGCCGTAATAACTGATCCCGGACGCCGCGAGCAACACGCGCGGCGGGGTACGCAGCCGGCCCAGAGACTCGCTCAAAAACCGGGTGCCCCGCACTCGGCTATCGAAGATGCGCCTTTTTTTCTCCTTCGTCCACGGCCATTGAAGCACCTTTTCGCCCGCCAGGTGAACGACCCCGTCCATGCCTTCCAGCCGGTCGATCTCGAGGTCTTCCGCTTCGGCATCCCAGTAGATGGTTCGATCGCCGCGTTGAGCCTGTGTCCGTACCAGACGGTAAACCTCGACCTGTTGACGCTCCAGAAAGTGCGTCAGGTTCGCCCCCAACAGTCCACTCGCCCCGCTCACAGCCACGCGAAGGCGGTTTCCGGTCGAGAGATCGTCGGTTGAGCTTATCATTACGGGTCCCACGCGGTGGACAGCTTCTCATCTTGATATAAGAGGGCTCTAATATACAGGTTAATGGCCTGAAATGCCCTGTTCTCGGCGACATGGCATAAGAATTGACCGGATGAAAAACTCTATCCGAACGGCTGCATCACTTCGAGGGCCGGCTTTCGCTCCGTAACATCTTTTCTACGTAAGGAAGAAGGCCTATCCATCTCTTCTTCGCCTATTGGAATAGACGCTCTCGTTTGCATTCAGAAGGAGGGCAGATCTCGGGGGCATCCAGGGAAAAGCAAAACTGGCCTTGTTTTTGAGAAGACTACCCATTCGTTGCGAATTGCAATGCACGCAATGGTCCTCGCAGAATACAATCGCTCAATTCCACCCGGATCAGGAGTCCCCATCCTGTTAGAATTCAATAGGTTATGCTGAAAGCCGTGCCTGACTTACGTACATACTGGACGCTTACCCGGAAACTACGGTCGGGGCGCTCGCAGCTCCATCCGTCATGGGGGCTGCTGTGCTGTGTGGCCATGTGCGTGATGGTGAACGCCGGATGTGAATCCGCCCTCGTGCGGCAGGTATCTCAGAAGGAGCAGATCAGGGATTACGAAGCCGCCATCGACGTGTTGAAACGGGAGGTGCAGCAAAACCCCCATAATGCAGAAGCACAATTTCACCTGGGGCGCCTCTATTTCACGCAGCACGAATTCGTGCTCGGTCGTGAGGCGTTGCTGATAGCGATGGATCGGTCGGATCGATTCGACGAAAAAGCATCGTATCTCGTAGAGCGTTACCTGCATCGATCTCTTGCCAGCGGCATCGGAGCCCTGGAAAGCAACGACGCCGAAGAGGCGGTGACGCAGTTTCGATTCGCTACGCAGATCGATCCTGCATCTACAGTAGCCTATAGAGGACTGGGGCAGGCTCTCTACAATCAGGGGAATTTCAGGGAAGCCGAGGCGGCTTACGAAAAGGCAGCCGAGCACGATCTCACGGACGTGGAAGTTCGCCTCAATCTGTCGGAGCTGGCCTTGAGAAGGCAGGACTATCCCCTCGCCATTCAGTACGCCAGAGAGGCGCTGGCACTGCAGCCCGGTCATCCGGAAGGGCTGAAGCGACTCGCTTACGCCTCTATGCTTGGAAAACGTTTCGAGCTGGCGGACTCGTCGTTCCAGCAGTATATCTCGATGCCTTCGGGCGAGTTCGCCGTGCGGGACTATGCCTTTATGAGCTTTAATGCAGGTCGATACGAGGTCGCTATTCCTCACCTGGTCGATCTGGCAGAACAAGGCGACGCAGATGGGAAAATCAGATTCATGCTCGGTGAAGCGTACTTCGCAACGGATCGATTCGATGACATGGCCGAGGTGTACGAACATCTCATGCAGGAATTCCCCGAGGATGTATACGCCATTCAGGGGTTGATCGTGGCCAACGAGCGCCTCGGCAACGTCGCAGAAACGCTCGTGCTGAGGAGCAAGCTCGAAAAAATTTGGGATGAAAAACAGGTACATGAATAGGATGCCTCTCGACGTGCTCGCATCAGGTTACCTCGGCGGAAACCCTCGACAGGCAGCAAGAGCAGGTAACCCGGACATGCGAATGACAGCCCTTCCCCCTAGAGAGTGCACGATCCCGCATTACACGTGTCGATCCTCCAACGATAAACGCTGTGAGCGGGGCGCGTAACGTCTCATTTCTACGTGATGTACAATACGTGATGTACAAGATGATATATTCAAAGCGACTTCTATGGGTGTGCCTGGGACTTTCGGGGCTCTGGCTGGCGTCGGGCAGCACAGCGGCTCTCGGGCAGTTTACGGTCGTCTCTGTGAGCCCGCAGCAACACGCTACGACGCCTCCGCTCAACGCTCCGGTAGAGGTTACCTTTTCTCTCCCCGTCGATATCCTGTCGTTGACGGGAGCGACGTTCCGGGTGTTCGGTCATCAGTCTGGCTGGATGTCCGGCGCCTACTCGACCGACGAGGTGGGGGTGGTCGCTCGATTTCAGCCGGATCGCCCCTTCAAACCCGGCGAAATCGTCTCCGTCGTTCTGACGACGCAGGTGCTGTCTTCGAGCGGAGCCGCCCTGGATGCCCCGTTCCACTGGGAATTCAGCGCCCGGCCCGCTTATGGGAACGGCATTTTTGCCAGGCCGATCACCAGCTCATCGCCGTATGAATCGGTGCTTTACCCTTCGAATACGTTGCGCAACCCGGCCCGTATCTATGCCGGCGACCTGACCGGCGATGCCTACCCTGAGCTCGCCATCGCTAACAGCGCATCGGCGTCGGTGACGATCATGGTCAATAGCAGGAATCGACTCCTGCAGATCGACGATTTGTACGACCAGGAGCTGGTCGTATCGCTCGACGACAATCCACTGGATATTACCGGCGGAGACCTGGACGGAGACGGGCAGCTCGACCTCGTGGTCTCGAATTACACCGTCAACACGATAACGCTCCTGATCAACCAGACGAACGGCGGGAGTGTCCCCAGCATGCTCACCCAGGTGGTGCCGACCACCGAACGCCCGTTCAGTGTGGCCGTCGCTGACCTCAATGGCGACGGATGGCAAGATATTGCCGTCGCTGGATTCGGAAGCGACGAAGTCGCCGTCCATCTCAATGCCGGCAGCGGGCTGTTTCCCGATTTTCAGGTGTATCCAGTGGGGCAGGCGGTCGCTGACATCGTCGCCAGGGATATGGACAATGACGGGGCCGTCGATTTGATCGTCGCCAGCACCGGCGACCGGCGCATCGACATCCTGACGAATAATGGAGCAGGGGCCTTCGCGCTGGCGCAGTCGGTGGCGCTGGGGTATACCCCCGCTTCGATTTCTGCTTTCGACTTTCAGGGCTCGATCAACGGGAATTTTGGGGATACCTGGGCCGACATTCTGGTAACGGCGCAGGATACGGCCCTGGTCACTGTGCTGGATCATCAGGGTGACCCCGCGCAGCTTACGTTCAGCCGCGAAGATTACCCCCTGGCACCCTCCTCGCAAGCGTATGCCCATGTACTCGCCGATTTCGATACCCTCCCCGATGGCGCGCTCGGCCCTGACGCCGACCTGGACGTCATGCTCGCCCACCTCAGCAGCAACGAAATGCGCGTGCTGCTCAACACGCAGGCCGATGCATTTCTGCAAGGGCAGCAATTCGGCCAGGTCGATGCCGGCAATACCCCGCTGGGCATAACCGCCGGAGATTTTGAGCGGGACGGCGATATCGATGTCGCCTTCGTCAGCGCCACCGACAACGAACTGCGGGTTTTGTTCAACGACGACAAGCGGCCTGCGGATCTTACGATCGTCGGCGATGAGCCCGACTTCGGCGACGTCTACACCTGCCGGGATTCGACGATGTCGGTGACCTTCCGCAGCCTCCGGTTCGAAACGATAACCGTCACCGACATCACGACCAACATGGACCCCCCGTTCAGCGTCAACGTCCCTACGCCGTTCGATGTGGAGGCAGGAGCCGAGTTCACCATCGAGGTCACCTTCGACCCCGTCGATGCCGTTGTGTATAACGCACTGCTGTTTATCGTCACTACCGATGGGATCGACACGAACGTCCTGGAGATCGACCTGGTCGGCCGGGGTATCGAGACCGATCTCGTGGCCGAACCGGCCGACGTCTCGTTCGGCCTCGTTCCCGTGAACGATACGGGTACGCAAGACGTGCTCATTACCAACAATGGCAATGTCATGGCGCTGGTGGACTCGATCGTTGTGTCCGACCCGGTGAATTTCGGCGCCAGCTTCGCGGGCCAGCAGATGACGTCGATCGTTGAGGGGGGCAGTGAAACGCTGACGGCTACCTTCACCCCGCAGGCGATCGGGGACTATGCGGCGACGATCACGCTGTACATCAACGATCCCTGCAACCCCACGCTCGTCATCCCGGTCGCCGGCACCGGCATATCCCCGCTGCCCGATCTGATCGCCGATTCGTTGTGGGCGTCGGCCTACAATGTGGTCGCCGGCGACGTCGTCCAGCTGACGGGGCAACTGGATGCCGGGTCGATCCCGCCGGGCGCTCCCACCCAGGTTCAGTTTTCGAACGACGAAGGCGACCTCCCCATCTCGCAGACGATCGGGGCGGACGTAACGGGGCTGTCGCAGTATACGGCCAGCATGCAGCTCGACACACCCGGCTTGCGCACGATCACCTTCACGGTCGATGCGAGTGACGCCGTCATCGAGGCCGATGAGACCAACAACACGTATTCCATCCAGATCAATGTGACGCCGGCGCCGCTGCCCGACCTCATCGCTGCAGACCTCACGCTGTCCTCGCCCACGGTTTCCTTCGGCCAGACGGTCACGTTCGACGGCCTGCTCTCCGTCGACAATGCGGAGGTCGTGCAAGCTTCGTCCGTGTCGTTCGAGGTCGACGGCGCGGTGCATAGCACCGATACCGCGCTCCCGGTGATCGCGGTCGGGGAGCAGGTGGCGTTCCCGTCGACGGCTTTCCTGCCGACCCGGCTCGGCGACCATCAGGTCACTTTCCGGGTGGACGCGGACGCCGAGATCGATGAAGTCGACGAAGCCAACAATGAAATCACCGTCTCGTTCGAGGTGGTCCGGGGCGACCTGGTCGTGACGCCCAATCCGTTCACGCCGAACAACGACGGCACGAATGAGGAAGTGAACGTAGACTTTACGAGCCTCGCGCTCAACGACCCGACGTTATTGATTTACACGTTCGAGGGGGCGCTCATCCGCGAGGTCACCGAAGCCAATGGGAATGTGCTGTCCTGGGACGGTCGCGACGACCAGGACCGCGGAAGAGACCCTGGATTGTACCTTTTTGTCCTGATGGAAGGGGGCGGCGTGGTTGACTCCGGGCACATCACGCTAGCTCGATAACCGTATGAGATCGATGAATATCCTGATAGATCCTGTTCGAATCCCTGTCTGGCGAACGAGGGCGCCGTGGGCGTGGCTTGTGATGTGTATTCGCCCATGGGCTGCGTTGTTGCTTGTTGTGATGTGGGCCGGGCCGGCTTCCGTCTACGGGCAACAAATCGTTCAGGGAAATTCGACCGACCTCGTCGATGCCAAAGCCCTCTTCAAAAACCCCGCCCTGGTGTCGTTTCAGCGGGCCAAATTCTTCGCGGGCGCCAAAGCGTACCACCTGGGCCTGGGCGGCGCCACGGGGGTTCCGTTGCGCCAGGGGTTCGTCGCCGCCTCGACGCCGTTTTTGTGGAATGACTACCTGGGTATCTCGGCCGGTGGCCAGTACTTCGACAGTCCCGTCTTCAGGCGCAACCGCTTCGGCGTCCGCCTGGCCGGCCGCTACGAATTCGCATCGCTCGGCCTGGAAATCGAAACCCTGACCCTGGGCTACAACCGGGCGAATTTTACGGAAGAGGCGTTAAACGACCCGCTCTTCGCAGATGGAACGAGCAAGACGTCCGTTTCCCTCGGCGCCGGCCTGTATGCGCAGCCCCTCTCAGGGCTGGGGGTGTCCCTGGGGGTTCGGAACCTGAATAAACCCGTGACGTCCCTCGGGGCAGACAGCTCTCGGGCGCGCCGGGAATTCTACGGAGGCGTGTCGTACGCCGTGGGCGCCGTCCGGGGTACGGTCGAACTCAACCAGTCCGAATTGACGGGCACTACGGCGCGCCTGTATCTGGAGACCTTCTCGACGGAAGGACATTATATAAGAGCCAGCTCGGATTTCGGCTTCGCTCAGTCGAGGCTCGAAGGGCAATACCATGTTGGAGGTCCCTGGAGCGTCAACTACAGTTACGACCTGCCGACGAGCCAGCTGCTGGGCCCATCCTCCGGGTCGCACCAGTTTGCGGTCATCTACGAGTTTGGTCGCTCGCCGGCGGTGGAGCCGCCGCCGCCGCTGCCGCCCCACGAGATCCCGTTCGGCATGGCTGAGCCCGACGCGGCATTGATGCCGGTGATGTACGTGACGGCGGAGGCCAACTACGTGGAGGTATTCGAAAAACGAATCCGACGCCGCATCGAGCCCGGGCTGCCCTCCAACGCGCTCGCGAGTTTGTCCCGTTCGGACCTCGACAGGGCGGACAGCACCTTCGCGGCGTACTCCCTGCCGTTCAGGGTCGAGCCCATTCGGCCGGTGGCGGAGGACGTCCGCTTCCCGACGCCCATTTCCCCCGACTACCGATCGTCCCTCGAACAAATCAGCAGCCAGCTGGCGCTGAACACGGTGAATGCCTTGAATATTGTGGGTCGCGAGGAACTGGTCGAAAAAGTGATGGGGCTTCGCAATCAGGTTATCTACGAGGCCGGCGCCCCGAGCGACCGGGTACAGGTCGGCACCCCGCGCTTCGACTCTGTGGAAGACAGCCTGGCGTTCTATACGAGGCTGGTGGCGCAGGATGTCGTCCCGCAGGAAGCTGTCGTTTACGCGGAGCCGGGGGAGACCACGTTTCACGTGTACCCCTTTCAGATCGACCCGGGCACTATCGCGGGCTGGTCCCTCGACGTGTCAGATCGGGACGGCGCCGTCATTCGCTCTTTTAGCGGACAGGGCCCTATCGCCGAAGCGATTCGGTGGGACTGGCGCACCGCTGCCGGGGAGCTGGTCGCTCCCGGCGTCTATTATTACCGGGTCACCTGGCAGGACCATGACGGAAGCCTGCACTACTCGGACCGCAGTCGCCTCTACGTGAAGAAATTTATCCGGCACATCACGATCGACGTGCGCAAAAAACTCGACCCTCTGGAGACTGCCCCGGATCAGGTGCAGCTCTTGATCAAGAATTAATGCTGACACACGCAACAACGACTATGCATGACATCATGAGGCATGACACCATGAGGCCATTGAAGAGGCTTTCCCTGCTCGCAACGAGTCTTTTGCTCCTGGCGCCGCAGCTAAGCCATGCGCAGGACGCCGGACAGGCCGTCGAGGACCCTGCCGCGAATGCATTTGGATTTACCAATTTCTGGGACCTGATCGGGCAGGCCGGCTGGTTCCGCTGGTTCATCCTCGGTGTCCTCGTGATCGGCCTGTTTTTGGTCTTCAAACAACTCTTCGAGCTGTGGGACGACAAGCGGCGGTCTTCCGAATTCGAGTCGCTGCCGCTCTCGGAGCTGTCCCTCGAAAATCTGGAACACCGCGTGACCGGGGAAAGCGATCACATGCTGGCCCGCCTGATCTCTATGCTGCTCAACGTGTACCGCAACAGCGGGGTCGCCATCATGCTCCACGAGGAAGTGGCTAACTTTGTGCAGCTGGAGCAGGAACGGTTCGGCACGTTTAAACAGCGGGTCGACTTCCTCTCCGACTCGGCCGGCGCCTTCGGCCTGCTGGGGACGGTCTGGGGCATTTTTCTGGTCTTCTCTCAGCGGGATCTCGACCCCCAGAATATCCTCGGCGGCATGGGGCTGGCGCTGATTACCACCCTCCTCGGGCTCGTGGTGAGCATCATCTTGAACCTGTGCTCGACCGAGGTCTCGAACTTTTTCACCAGCCGGCTGGATTCGATAACGGCCAAAGCGGACGAGGTGCGCTTCAGGCTCATGAAGGACTCGGAAGGGGCCTCGCGGGGCCTCGTGCAGGAATGGATGAAGCAGCAAATCGCGGAGGGAAACTACGACGCGGCGGGTCAACATCCGGGAGGCGCCCCGCAGGCGCTCCGCGGCTCGTATAAGAACGACACGCCGGGGGCCTGGCCGTCCTCGCCGAACCCGCACGGCGAAAAGGCTTCGTCCTGGTCCTCCGACGCGCACCCCTACACGAATGACACGCCGCCCTCACGGCTGCAGTCCGGTGGGGCCTCCGACGGCGCCGTTTCGGCTGTGCTGGAGAGCCGGCAGGTGGCCCCGGCCCGCATCGAGCTGCTGACGCCCATTACGAACGGCGTAATCGGCCAGGAGGTCAAGAACATCACCCTGAAGGTAGCCGACAAACTGAGCCGGCCGGTGCCTGAAGTCGACGTGCAGCTCTCCGTGCGCCAGAGCGAAGGCCTGCTCGACCGGGAAGCGGCCGAGATCGTCCGGCAAACCGACCACAATGGCCTGCTCTCGTTCGACTGGCGGTTCGGGCCCCGGCCCGGGAAACACGTCCTGGAGGCGGTCGTCTCCGGAACGCCTCGCCTGCGGTTTCAAGTGGACGTCAAAGGGCGCATACCGACGCGCCTCAACAAGCTGGGCAACAACCAGAGCGCACAGGCCGGAAAAGCGTTGCCCAAACACCTGGGCGTCCAGATTCTGGACGACAACGATGAAGCCATCCCGGGCATTGCCATCCAGTTTTCGGTACAGATGGGCAATGGCTCTTTCGACACCTCGAAGACGAACGTGTTATGCGAGACCGACACGGAGGGAATTGCGACGACGCCCTTTACGCTCGGCGAAGCCCCGGGCTTCAATCAGGTCGTCGCCATGATCGAGGGCGTCGATAAAAAAGTCACGTTTCAGGCCATGGGCATAGAGGCGTAAGAAGGGGCTGACCGATGAAAAATGGAAGTTTTCTCGTTCGATTCGTTGACGTGGTGCTCATCCTCCTGTTCGGATTCATGAGCATCTCGCAGGTGCAGAAAAAAAGCCGGGTCGCCCCCCCGAAAAGCTCGGAAACGCAAAAGTCTCTGGCCGACGACATTGTCAATGTGTTCATCTCCATTACCAACCAGGGGCTGTTCCTGGTCGAGGGTGAGAGCAAAACGCTCCGTACGCCCGAGGAGCTCCGCGCCTATATCGCTGAAGCGAAGGCGTATTATGGTGAAGGCCGGTTCAAGATTCGAATACGATCCAACGATACGGCGCCCATCCAGTACGCCATGGGTGTGGCGCAGATTTGCGATGACCTCGGGGTGCCGAAGGCGCTCGACGTCCGCCTGACCGGCAGTACGAAGAACGATTGATTCCATCAACGGCGAGAAGCACATGCAAAAACGAGGATTTCTGGTTCGTTTTATCGATGTAGGGCTCATCCTGCTGGTCGCCTTCATTGCTATCAGCGAAATCGAGATCGTGGCCCAGATACCGATGCCGGGCAGCGACGAAGAGGCCCCGCCGCCCGAAGAGCGCCGGCGTACCATCGTGGTCGTCAAGGTGTACGAAAACGGGACCTACAGCCTGTCCCGGGTAGAGGCCGAAGAACACGCGCCGGATCTGCCGGATCTGGACACCCTCGAGGATCGGCTGGTCGAAGCGCGCGATCTGGAGGCAGAGCGGGACAACGACATCGTGGTCATTATCGAGGCGGAAAAACAGTCGCAGATCCAGTGGACGGTCGATGTGCTCGACCTGTGCGACCGCCTGGGCATACCCAAAAACATCAATTCGGGGGCGCTGAAGCTATAGATCCATGATCGCACCACAGGTACAGGAAAAGAAAAAAGGCGTGCAGGCGGCGCTGGTGACCGGGATCTGTTGCGCGGTGCTGTACGCCGTGCTGGTCGTGACCGGGCTGCCGGAGGCGCCTCCGCCGCAGGACGTGTTCACGGAAGTCAATTTCGAGTTGATGCCGCGTTTCGAACCGGCGCCGGAGGAAGAACCCGAGGAGCTGATCGACGAAGCGGAGGAGGCGCCTTTTGAGGAAGAAACCCCTGAACCCGTTGAGGCCGAGCCGGAAAGCACGCCCGAAAAAGTCCAGCTCGATCTCGAAAACCTCTTCCCTTCGGGCCTGGAGGCGGACATCATCACCCCCAGCAACGCGGCCGAGCAGCCGGAGCGCGCCCTGGGGGGCTCGCAGGAGCGAACGCCGCAGCGCATCGAGCTGGAAGCCGGAGGGGAGCTGGGCGGTTTCGACGCTTTGAAGGGCCTCGAATCCCCGACCGTCGCCTCGGCGAAGGGTAAACCCGGGGCCGGTGCTGCCGGCCAACCCGGCGTCAAGATCGACCTGGCCGAGGGCGCCGGCGACCTGCCCGGCAGTGCCGGCACAGGGGGCGATCTGCTGGCCGGTGGCGACGTGCTCGGAGGGCCGCAGGGGCGCTCCTCGACCGCCGGCGAGTCTACCGTTGAAGTCGGCATGAAAGAGCTGGATGCGTTCGGCGAAAATTATGCCTCGGTGGATTTCAAAGCCCTCGCCGAATGGATGAAACAAAACCCCGCTGAACTGCCCGTCGCCGTAAAACAGCGCATGCAGCGAGGCAACTGGGACGAAAGCCTGCTGAGCTCACGGGTGACGTTTACGATCGGAGATCGGTCGTTCGACCTCCTGCTGATGTGCAAAGAAGCCCTCTTCGAAGTGCACATCATGCTCGTCGAATCCAGCGCCGTCACGTACCTCATAGACCGCAGCTTCACCCAGGAAAGCAATCAGCTCGTCACCGGCGCGGTGACCCGGGGGACCGACCGGGATATCAGCGTCATCGGCAGCCGGATGCGTCCGGCCAGCGATCAACGCAATAAAGAATTTTACACCATCTTCCTGTCCTGGTGGGAGTCGGCAAAGGCGGAGATGGATGTATGACAGCAAGCAAACAACGAGCGCCAATAACGAGCACAAGCAGGGCGAGACGGACAGCCCGCTTCACCCCATGACCCGTCTACGATTATGACAAAAGGCCATCACGCATCACATTTAACTCCATTATGCATCCTCCTCGTGACCGGCGTACTGATCTGCGCAGGTTGCGGTGGATCCCGGTCCAGCCTGTCGAACAGAAACGCGGGGGCCTCGTTTGCCTCGCGCACCGTTTTTGTGCCGGCGGGTGTCGATACCAGCGTAGCGGTGCTGGCTGACTCACTCAGCCAGGAGACGTTTGTGCCCTTCGAACAAGAAGAGCAGGCCCGGCTGCTCGCCGAAGACGCGCTCCGTATGGTGCAGCAAAGCGACAGCCTGTGGAAGATTCTCGAGATGACGAGAGACGATGGATATACCGTGTCTCGCGAAGACTCCATCCAATCTATCGAATCGTTTAACGAAGCCGCGGTAGCCTATCAGGAAGCCGCTCAGCTTCAGGGGGGAGATCCGCAGGCGTTGATGGCGCGGCAGGTGGAGCTCCTGGACCTCGCCCAGCTGAAATTTGAGGAAGCGGTAACCTACAACCCGTTCGACGAGCAGGCGAGGGCCCTGCTGGCCCGGGTGTATCTGCTGCAGTACAACCGCCTGAAACGCGAAGGCGCCGTCGATAAATCCATCGAAATCCTCGAGCGGCTCACCCGGGTCGAGAAAGGCCGGCACGAGTTCTTCAGCGAACTCGGTTCGGCGTATTATTCCCGCGAAAACTGGGAGATGGCCGCCGTGAATTACGTCAAAGCAGAGACGGCGCTTCTGGAGGCCCGCGCCACCGACGTGAACGCCGCCAACCCCGGGACCCTGAGCCCCGAGGATTCGAGCGCCCTGTTCAACTACGCCTATTACCACGGCGAAAGCAGCGCGTTTATGTACGATGCTCCCACGGCCATGGCGGCGTTCGAGCGGGCGCGCTCTTATGCGTCCAGCCCGGCTGAGCTCGAGGTGGTCGACGGCGTGGTCGAATGGATTCAATGGGATGGAGGCAACATCCAGGCCAGCGAAAAAAGAGACGAAATCGCGCTGCTCGAGGCGCAAGACCTCCAGGCCGCCGAATCCGCTTACGGGGCCCTCCTGCCCACGCTGAGCACGCAGCCGGCGCGGGACGAGATCAACTGGAAACTGGCCCTGGTCGAGGCAAACCTCGGCAAAACCGAATCTGCCGTCGTTCGCCTGAAACACCTGGTCGACCGGGCCCCGAAACGTACCGATGGAACGCCGGAAGATCCCCAATATAGCCGCTATTTCGACGCTTATGGGACCTTGTGTTACAACCTCGCCAGCGAGAATCTCAGAGAACAACGCGACAAGCGCAGCGCCCTCACGTATTACCTGCAGTCGGCCAGCATCGCCTGGGAAAACCGCGCGCGCGCCTACCTGGAGGCTGCAAAAATCCTCCAGAACAACACCCCCGAGGCCATCGCCTACGCCGTCAAAGGGCTCGAAGCCAGCCCGACCGAGGACGATCTGAAATCGCTCTACGCGTTGCTCGTTTCGCTGCATCGAAGGGCCGGCAATCAAAACGAGGCGCGCCGCTACTTCAATCTCCATCGAGCCCTGAATTAGCCCCCTCATCACTATCTGGAACGACTTGACATGAAACGGTTGACGTTATTTGCCGCCGCGACCCTTCTACTGACGTCCTCCCCGGCCGGGGTGGCTGGGCAGGCACAGCCGGCTCAGGTGACCCAGTCGATCCTGCCGACGGCTCGCGTCACCGACCCGGGAGACATCCAGCGCCTGCTCGACCTGATGTTCATCTTCGAAGAAAACGTCGAACGCCTCGACGTCATCGACGTGACCAACAACGGGTTCGGGCCGGACGACATCGTCGTCGCCTACCCGTCTCAACAGACCTATTTTCTGGGCGCTGACGTCGATAGAGCGGCTCAGGCCATCATGGACGAGTGGGCCTTCGAGGCCGAGTTCAGGCGCGATGCTTCGAGCCAGGTGCCGCCTGAACAACTCGACCCCGCCAGGGCGCCCGAAGCCATCGCGGTGGAAGAACACGCAGAGATGGCCATCCTTGCCGATATCATGTATGCCCTCCGCCGCAACTACCAGGCCGGCCCCGTCCGGCTGCTCTTCGAACGATCGGAGGGCGCCTTTACCTTTCAGATGTGGGACTATCAGCCCGAGGCGATGCAGTTCGTCTCGCGCCCTTCCGGCCCGCCGGATACGCTGACGACCTACGACCTCCTTTACGTTCTCGCCAGCGACTCGCTCATCGAAGCCGACACCGCATACTACGATATCCTCTATCTCCAGCGCACCGTCCAGGATTCGATCTTCATCCCCGTCGAAGGGGTCGATCCGGCGCCCTCCCGGGCCTCGGGGTCCCCGGGCGACGCCCTCCGCAGGCTCAGAGAACAACAGAAAGACCAGCCATTCGGGACGACGGGGTCTTTCCGATAACCCCGCTAGACAGCCCCTTTTTCGACGCCGGGAATCCAGGAACAGGCCGGCGCCCCCATCGACGTATTCGCACAATTGGCGGCGCGGCCTGAAACCCGGGGCTATTCTTTGAGTAACCCAAAGACGAAGTTTTCTTTAAGTAGACGGCTCCCATCACCCCTCATCCTGTATATCCGAATGCGCTTCGCCCTTGTTTGTTGTCTCTGGTTCTGCTCTGTGACGCTACCCCTGATCAAGACGACCGCAGCGCAAAATGCAAGCGAGGAGGCCCTTCGCGTGGGAGAGTACGAACAAGCGCGCCGGCTCTATAGCGAAGTGCTCCGTAATGCCGACAGCCTGGCAACGATGAACCTCGTCCACTTCGCCGAGACGTTTCTGGCCACCGGCGAATACGAAGAGGGGCTGGCCGCGGTGGAAGAGTATGTCGGTGACGGTGAAGGCAACCCGTTCGCCCTTCACGCAAGGGGGCTGTTTCTCGAGGCTGCCGGGCAATACGAGGCCGCCGAACGAGCCTACCTGGAATCCGCCCGGTTGAAAGAGGACCTGTGGCCCAATATCCTCGCGCTGGCTGAAATCCTGGACAAGACCGGCCGGGACTCGGAGGCGAACGACGTCTTTACATACATCTACAGGCCGTTCAAGAACAACGAATTTCGCACGGCCGAAGAACTCGGCATTGCGGCTCGCGCCGCCTCGTTTATCGGCGAATTCAGGGATGCCAACAGCGCCTTCAGGACGGCCTATCAGATTGATCCCTCCCATCCGCGCAACCTCTACTGGTGGGGCGAGCTGTTCCGCATCAAGTATAACGACGCCGACGCACAGCGCACGTTCGAAGAAGGCATCCAGGCCAACCCGAATTACGCCTCCATGTATGCCGCGCAGGCCCGCTCTGTCAACGGATTTGCCCAGAAAGAGCAGCTGGCGCTGATAGCCCTCGAAAAGAATCCCCGCCATGCCGAGGCGCTCGGCATCCTGGCCGGGCTGCATATCCTCGACGGGCTGTACGACCGGGCCGAAGAGCTCCTCAGCCAGGCGCTCGAGATCAACCCCTCTCATGAAGAAAACCTGGGTCACCTGGCATCGGTGCATTTCTTGCGCGACGAAACGGCGGCTTTCGAACAGGTGGAGCAGCGCGCCCTCGAGGTTAACCCCAGGGCCGGCTTGTTCTACATTACGCTGGCCCGCAACTGTGACCTGAAATTCAGGTATCCCGATGCTGTGGCCTTCGGCGAGCAGGCGGTACAGGTCGACCGGCGCAACCCCGAGGCCTACGCCCAGCTCGGCACGAGCCTGCTTCGCCTCGGCAACGCCGACGAAGCCCGGCGTTATCTCGATTTTAGCTTCGAAAATGACCCGTTTAACCTGTTCGTCGGAAATATGCTCACGCTGCTGGACGAGTTTGAAGACTTCGCCCTGCTGGAAAGCGAGCATTTTTCTTTGCTGATCCACCGCGACGAAAAGGACGTGCTCGGGCCGGCCATCCTGGAGCTCGCCGAGCAAAGTTACACCCAGCTGAGCCGGCGCTACCCGTACGTCCCGGCCGAGCGCATCCTGCTCGAAGCGTACAACGACCCGGATGACTTCGCCGTTCGGATCGCCGGCGTCCCGCACCTCGGCCTCCTCGGCGTCAGTTTCGGCGACGTCCTGGCCTTCAACACGCCCCGGACCATGGTCGACGGCAACTATAACTGGGCCCGTACCCTCTGGCACGAACTCGTCCACACGATGACCATCGGGTTATCCAACTACCGGATGCCTCGCTGGTTTGCCGAAGGACTCGCCGTCTACGAAGAGCAGCGCGCACGGCCCGAATGGGCCCGCGAAATGCAGATCGATTTTCTCCTGGCGTTCGAGCAGGAGCGCCTGCTGCCGCTCACGGAGATGGACCGCGGATTTACCCGGCCGACGTTCCCCGGCCAGGTGCTGTTGAGCTATTATCACGCCTCCCGCATCGTGGGCTTCATCGCAGATCGCTTCGGCGACGAGGCCCTGACCGAGATTCTGGTCGGTTTCGCCGAAGGAAAAAACGATGCGCGGAGCATTCAGGATGTGACCGGGCTCAGCCTGGCCGAAGTGGACCAGGCCTTCCAGGAAATGGTGAAACAAGAACGCGAAGCACTGGCTGACGTCCTGAGAGGCATGCCCGATCCATTCGCCGTCGAGTCTCCAGGTCCCCTCGCCAGCGCCCTGTTCCAGAACGAGCTGATGAACGCATTGCGCGATGGGTACGAGGATCTGGATAAAGAGGCGTATGCCGCCTCGGAGCGACATTTCCTGAAAGCGCTGTCACTGTACGATCGGTACGTCGAGCCTGGCAATGCCTATCAGGGCCTCGCAGTCGTATATCGTGCTCAGGGCGATGAGGAGAAACTGATGGACATCCTGTCCCGGTACCTGGCGATCTCGGAATACGGCGCTGAGGAGTCGGTCGAACTGGCGGCTTTGCTGGAGAAAAGGGGCGAATCCAACCGTGCAGTCTCGTTCCTCGAGCGGAGCCTTCAGGTTGACCCGTATCAACGCGAGGTTCATTCCCAACTGGCTGAACTGTACACCCGCCAGGGCCGGCACGGCGATGCCGTCCGCGCGTGGCAGGCTATTCTCGGGCTCAACCCTGTGGATCGCGCCGAAGCGTATTACCAGTTCGCGTTGAGCCTGTACGCATCGAATCGAAGGATCGAGTCGAAACGCGCCGTGCTGCAATCCCTCGAGCTGGCGCCCGGCTACCGGGACGCCCAGAAGCTGCTCCTGGACCTGGTTGAGCCCTGATGCACGTAGAACTTCTCGCCTCCGGCGTTGCGTCGGCCTCCGTGAGAGCACAACTCGATACAGAACATACATGATCAAGTGGACGCTTATAGCCTTTATCGCTTCGCTGGCTCTGTGGAGCGCAGGTCGGGCACAGGCTCAGACCGATCACGGCTTTCGGTTCGTGCGCATCCAGTTCGACGATGGCGGGGGAAGAGGCGGCATCTTTCGCTTCGGCAGCGCTCCCTGGAGTCACGATCACCCTACCGCCGAGCTCAATTTGCACACGGCGCTCCGGCGCACCACCGAAGTGTATGTCGAGGGAGAGCCGGTCGTGCTGCGCCTGTCCGACACGCGGATCTTCGAATACCCCCTCCTCTACCTCTGTGAGCCCGGATACTGGACCTTGAAGGACGACGAGGTCGACAACCTGCGCGAGTATCTCGAGCGCGGCGGATTCATCCTGTTCGACGACTTTGGTAACGAGAACGAGCTGGATACACTAAAACGTCAGATGCGTAAGGCGTTTCCCGACCTCGAGCCGCAAGAAATCCCCAACGATCACCCCGTCTGGTCCATCTTCTTCGATATCGACCCGGTGGAAGTGCCTTCCCTGGTGGGAGGGCGCGGGTTCTTCTCCAAATACGACGATCAGTACCTCGCGTATTTCGATAACAACGGTAGAATGATCGCACTGGCGTGTTACAACCAGGATATTGGCGAAGGTATGGAGTTTCCCGACCGGAGCCTCGGAGACGTTTCGACCATTACGTTTCAGATGGGAATCAATTTCATTATTTATGCCCTCACGCACTGATCCGAGATCTGCGCAAGCGGTGTACCATTTTCACTGTGTACTCTTTTACTGTGTACCTTTTTCACGATGCCTCAAGCTGAACCCTGCAAGATATGAATACAGATAGCGATGTAAACGGCGCTGGAGACCGGCCTCTTTCCGAAGACAAACTGCTCGATCGTCTTCGGGAAGCGAAAGACCACATCACCGAACAACTGCGCCGGCGGATCGTCGGGCAAGACGAGGTTATCGAAAACGTGTTGATCGCGCTCTTTGCGGGCGGGCATTGTCTCATCACGGGCGTGCCCGGGCTGGCCAAAACGTTGCTGATCAAGTCGCTCGGCGAAATCCTCGACCTGTCGTACAAGCGAATTCAGTTTACGCCGGACCTCATGCCGGCAGACATTACCGGGATCGATGTGATCGAGGAGGACCGTACCACCGGCAAGAGAGAGATCAAATTTATCAGAGGCCCTATCTTCGCCAACATCATTCTGGCCGACGAGATCAACCGGACGCCCCCTAAGACGCAGGCGGCCCTCCTGGAAGCCATGCAAGAATACCAGGTTACTGCGGGCGGCGAACTGCTCCCCCTGGCTCTGCCCTTCTTCGTGCTCGCGACGCAGAACCCGATCGAACTGGAAGGCACTTATCCGCTGCCCGAAGCCCAGCTCGATCGCTTTATGTTCAACCTGGTTATCGATTATTTGCCGGCCGAGGATGAGCTCAAGGTGGCCATGGCGACCACGTCAACAGAACAGGAAGACCTGACGAAGGTGCTCGCCGGAAAAGACATCATGGAATTTCATCGCCTGGTCAAAAAGATCTTCGTGCCCGAAAATGCGGCCCGCTTTGCCGTAACGCTCGTGCGAAGCACACGACCCTCCGCCGACGAAGCGCCCGATTTCGTCAAAAAATGGATCCGGTACGGCGCCGGCCTCCGGGCGATCCAGTACCTGCTGCTCGGAGCTAAAGTACGTGCCGTGTTCAGGGGGCGATACAACGTTTCCATTGAAGACATCCGGGCGCTGGCGCCGGATGTGCTCCGCCATCGCGTATTGACGAACTTCTACGCGGAATCTGAAAATATCACGGTAGAGCATATTATCCAGAAGCTCCTCGAATCGGCCGGCGAGCCGGTGTCCGGACTCGTATAAATCCAGCCTCTGTCCATGGAACCACAAACTCAACCGGCGCTTCGGTTCCTCAAGCCCGAAGTTCTGTCGCGTATATCCAACCTGCAGCTCCTCGCCCGAACGGTGGTCGAGGGGTTTATCGCAGGCCTGCATAAGAGTCCCTACAAGGGCGCGAGCGTCGAGTTTATGTCGTACCGCCCCTACATCGCGGGCGACGACCCGTTGCACGTGGACTGGAAGCTGTTTGCGCGCACGGATCGACTCTACGTCAAGGAGTACGAAGACGAAACGAACACGTCGGTCAACCTTCTCGTCGACGTGAGCCCGTCCATGGGGTACACCTCCAGCGGGGTGAGTAAGCTGGATTACGCCTTTTACCTGGCGGCGTCCCTCGGTTATTTTACGTGGCGCCAGCAGGAAGCGGTCGGCTTGACGCTGTTCGACCAGCAGATCGTCCAGCGCATCCCCCCGCGAAAAGCGTCCGGCCATTTTTTGACGATGCTCCAGCATATGCACCGGGCCGAACTGGGTAAGCCGACCGCGATCGGTAAACCCCTGCACCAGCTCGCGGAATTTCAGAAGCGGAGGGGCTTCGTCGTCCTCATATCGGACTTGCTCGATGACATCGATGCGATCGTCGATGGCCTCAAACATTTCCGATTCGAAGGCCATGAAGTGCTCATCTTTCACCTTTTCGATCCCCAGGAAATCGACTTCGACTTCTCGGATATGATCGAGTTCGAGGATATGGAAACCGGCGAAAAAATGGTCGTCGTCGCGGAAAGCGCAAAACGCATCTATGAAGAAAACCTGCGCACGTTCCGGCAGCAGCTGAAAGAGAAATGTTCGCTGATCGGGGCGGATTACAACTTCGTCAGGACCGACCAACCCCTGGATTTTTCGTTATTTCAGTTTCTGGCCGCTCGTACGAAGCGGGGCTGACAGAAGCCTAACCTGCCCTACGATGCTTTCTTTACGATGGGGCATCGTACACCATGAACGTATTATATCAGTGATGTTACGCGAACTGTGCGCAGCAGGCTTGTTTACGGGGCTTTGCACACGTGCAAAGCTGCTCTGGCAGGACCTGTGCGCATCCGGCGCGTAACATCTGATCTGTTATATCATTGACCCCTTAGTGCTTTGAGTTTCATCAATCCTTTCTTTCTTTTTGCACTGGCTACGGCGGCGCTGCCCGTCCTGTACCACCTGGTGCGGCGCATTCAGGCCAGGCAGGTGCCTTTTAGCTCGTTGATGTTCCTGAAAATGACGCCGCGGGAAGTCGTCCGGCGCCGCCGCATCCAGCACTGGTTGCTCATGCTCATGCGTTGCGGCATCCTGGCCTTGCTCGCGCTGGCCTTCGCGCGGCCTTTCATTCCTGAGGACCAGATTCCGTTCGTCTCTCAGCGCGAGAATCAGTCGGTTGTGCTGCTCGTCGATAACTCGTTCAGCATGCAATACGCCTCCTCGTCGGCGGAATCTTTCCTGGACGTGGCCCGGCGGGAGGCGCTCGACAAACTGGGCGAAGCCGCCGAGAACGACGAGTTTGCCGTCGTGGTGTTCTCCGACGAAGTGCGGCAGCTGACCCCGCTGGACACCGACCTCGCCCTGCATCGCAACGCGCTGCAAGATGCCCTCGAGCCCAGTTATCGCATCACGGATTTTTACAAGCCGATGCGTCTTGCCGAGGAAATCCTCGAGAGCGCCGAGCACCGGGTCAGGCGCATCGTGCTCATCTCGGATATCCAGCAAACCGGCTGGCAGGGCGCTTTCGAGAACTGGAAGCTGGACCCGTCGATCGATTTCGAGATCGTCCCTGTCGGCCAGGAGGGCCGTGAAAACAGCTTCATCGAGGCGTTCAGCCTGAGCGAGCGGAGAGTCGAAGACGGCGTCGTGCACCGGTTCAACGCCCGGGTGAGCGCCGGCCTCGATGCCGGGTTGCCGCTCAATACGATCGGCCTCGAACTCGATGGGAGCCGCGTTGACGAGAAACGGGTGGGGGGAGACGAGGTGAGGAATGCCTTTTTTCAGTACCGCGCGCCCCGAGAAGGCGTGTTTCAGGGCGAGATCCGGCTGGAGGAAGACAACTTGCTGGCCGACGACGTTCGGTACTTCACGTTCTCGGTCGAAGAGCGCCCCGCCCTACTGGGGGTGGGAGGAACCGCCAGAGAGCTGACCAGCGCCGCCTATTATCTCGAACGCGCCTTTAATCAGGGCGATCGGGCCCTTTTTGCCTTCGATGCCGTGGCAGGCGATGGGATCAGCGGGAGTACGCTGCGCGGCCGGCGCATGGCGTTCCTCTTCGCCAGCACGCTGACCCCCGGAGACGCGCAGGTCATCACGCGCTACGTCGAAGAAGGCGGCAGCGTGCTGGTTGCCTTCGACGAGCAGGTGAACCTGCCGTCTTATTCCGGCCTGCTGGCGGAGCTGGGCGTAGGCCGGGCCGAAGAGATCGTCCGCGCCCGATCCGAACAGGGCTACGACTCCATCATCGGAGAAGTCGATACCCGGCACCCTATTTTTTCGATCTTTGCCGAAACCGGGTCCGGAGCGATTTTCCGGCCACGCTTCCGGCAATACGTGCGCCTCGAGCCGGACACCTCGGCTCAGGTGTTGGGGCGATACGATTCCGGCGACCCCTTTCTCGTCGAGGCCGAACGCGGGAAAGGACGGGTGCTGGTGTATACGTCGAGCCTCAGCCCCTCCTGGACCGATTTTACGATCAACGAATTATACGTCCCCTTTCTGTATCAGCTGGTGAAATATACCCTGTCCGCCGATGCCAGCCGGCAGGAGTACCGGGTCGGCGATGTCGTCGAGCTGGACGGCCGGCCCGGCAGCGAATGGGACGTCCGGGCGCCGGGCGATATCGTTTACAAAGTGCCTATCGACGAAACGGGCACGGGTTTCTTCCGAGAGGCGAACGTGCCCGGTCATTATACGGCGGCTCACGAAGGGGCTCAGCTGTTTTTTTCCGTCAATGTAGATCCACAAGAATCCCTGCTGGCGAGCCGGGATGCCGAAGAAGCGTACGGAGCCGTTGTGCCGCCCCCCGAGGACGTGCCGCTCACCGTCGAAGAAGCGCGGCTTATGGAATTGGACGACGAAGAGCGGCAACAAAAATTCTGGAGATACGTCATTCTCCTTATGGTCGTGCTCTACGCGCTCGAAACCTTTTTGGCGAATCGTAAGCAGAAGAGTTAAGAGCGATCAACCCGCGTGCATCCTATTGAACGTTCCGGCATATACACTACTAGGCTCATTGCATACGCTGCGCGCGGGTGGGTCGGATGCCGTCGAATCGGCCCGTATGAATCCACGAAGTCGCCGTATATCCATAGGCCTACATTCCTCGCCAGGCAGTTAACGGTCCGATAACTATTGAATCAGTGATGTTACGCAGGTCGTACACAGCACCCCGTTCTCCCGGCTTTGAATGACTGCCTTGCAGTCGTTTTTCAGCTATACACGCGCATTCAAAGCCGTCCGGGCAAAACGATAACGCACAGATGCGTAACATCCGTTAATCACAGAATCCAATGCCTATTTCCTCCTATCGTGTAAAAGGGCTGGTCGACCAGGTGCGCTCGCGGTGGCGCCGTCGCGCTTTGATGCAAGGACTCGCTCTTACCGCGCTCACGCTCGTTTTCGTCGGGATTCTATTTCTACTCCTGTACATGCAGACCTCCATTTCGCTGCAGGTACTTTTGTGGGGATTGGGCGCGGGTCTCGTGGTGGTTGGATATGTAGCCATTCGATACATGGCGTTGCCGCTGATGAAGAAGCTGGACGACCGCAAAGTAGCCATGTTTATCGAAGAGCGGATTCCGCAACTGGAAGACCGCCTCAACAGCGCTATCGAGGTCGGCGACAGCCTTGCGCCTCGAAGCCATCCAGGCAGCGGCGCTGAGAGCAGGCCGTCCGAGGGCGTGCTGATCGACAAGCTCATCGACGATGCGACCAGACAGGTGCGAGCCATACCCGTCACGACCGTCGTCGATCACAAGCGGGAACGATTCCTCGCCTACGCTGCGGCAGCCATGGTTTTCCTGTTCCTCGTCTTCGGCTACAACGCCTCGGATGAGATCATGAACGCGTTCTCCGGGGCCCAGCTCACGCTGGCTGCCACTCCCGAAGAGCCCTACATGCGCATCGAGCCCGGCAGCGTCGAACTGGAAAAAGGCGAATCGCAGGAAGTCATTGTCTCGCTGCGGGATGAGTCCGAAGCCGACGTGTTGCTCCATTACAAAATCGGCAGCGGCGAATGGCAGAAAGAGCCCATGAGCAAAGGGCTCGGCCGGCCCGTGTTCCTGTACGAGTTTATCAACCTGCAGGAGCCGCTGAAGTACTTCGTCCTGCATGACCAGGTGCAGTCGGAGACGTACGACATCACCCTCTACGAATTTCCCGGCGTCGAGCAAATCCATCTGTCGTATACGTACCCCGAATATACCGGGGCTCCCGAACAGACCGAATCGAATACCGGCGATATCCGGGGATTAAAAGGATCTACGGTGACGATCACCGTGACGACGACCGGCCGCGTCGAAACCGCCGACATGGTGCTCGAAGACGGCCGGCGCCTGCCGCTCAACGATATCGATGCCGGCCAGTTCAGGATCCGATACCCCCTGACCGAAGATACCTACTACCACATCGCGCTCGAAGACCAGGCCGGCAAGGCCAACAAGTTTCCCGAAGAATATCAGGTCATCGCTCTGGACGACGAGAAGCCGATCATCACCATCACGGATCCCCAGCAGGACGTGCGCGTCAACGCGATCGATGAGGTGCTGGTTGCCGCTGAAGTGTCTGACGACTACGGCGTAAAAGAGGCGCACCTCCACGTTTCCGTGAACGGGGAAGACGAAGAGGTGTACCCGCTCACGGCCGCAGGTGACACACGTGCGCTGGAGATCGAAGGCGATCACGTGATCTTTCTCGAAGATTATATCCTCGAACCGGGCGACGTGATTTCCTACTACGTCGAAGCGGACGACTACTTCCCGCAACATGCACCCGTCGCTTCGGACATGTACTTCATCGAGGTGGTCCCCTTCGACACGCGATACTCGCAGGTCAACAACATGGGGGGCGGCGGTATGCCCGGGGGCGGCATGCAAAGCCGTACCGTCATCAGCCAGCAAGAGATTATTGCAGCTACCTGGAAGCTGCTGCGCCAGAAAGACGAACGGACGGAGAGCGACTTCGAAGAAGCCCGTAAAGGGCTCGTGCAGGCCCAGCAGAACCTGAAGCTCGACATCGAAGACCGGTTGAACTCGACGACCTTCGCGGTTGAGCTCAGAACCGACGAGGATATGCAGAAGATCGCCGCCCATCTACGCGATGCGGTTACGGAGATGGACGCCGCCGTCGACGACCTGAACGACGGCGACCTCGAAGAAGCGCTGGGGCCTGAACGCCGCGCACTCAATGCGCTGCTCAAGGCGGATGCCCTGAACCGGGAACGCGAAGTGACGATGAACAACGCGAACCAGGCCGGCGGCGGAGGCGGCGGCGCCATGGAAGACCGCATGACCGAGCTCATGGACCTGGAACTCGATATCTCGAGAGACAAGTACGAGATCCAGCAGCAACGGTCTTCCTCTGCGCAACAGCAGCAGCAGCAGATGGATGAAGCGCTCGAGCGGATCAAAGAGCTCGCACGCAGGCAGCAACGCATCGCCAACCAGCGCCAGCGAAATCTCGAAGGCGAAAATAAAAAACGGTTCATCGAACGCCTGAAACGCGACCAGGACGAGCTCCGTGAGCAAACCCAGCAGCTGGCGCAAAACCTGCAGCGCCAGGCCCAGTCCGGCCAGCAACAGCAGGGCGGCGAGCAGCTTCAGGAAGGCCTGGAACGCGCCATGGATCACATGCGGGAAGCTGAACGCGCCCTGCGTAACGAGGACGAACAACGAGCCTCCGCCAGCCAGCAACAGGCGCTCAACGAACTCGACCGGCTGCAGAAAGAACTGCAGATCGCCGGCGCCGAAACCCCGCGCGAAATGATCGACGACCTCGCCCGGGAATTCGCCGACCTGCGCGAACAGGAAGCCCAGCTGGGCAAAGACATCCAGGAGAGCTACGAAGAAGCCATAAATAACGGCGGCCGGATCCGGCGCAGCGAGCTGGAACGGCTCAGAGAAAAAAGAAACAACATGATCTCCCGGCTCGAACAGTTCGAACGCCAGGCGGAAGCGGTCGAGTCCGGGACGCGCAGCGAAGATCCCGAGATCGCCTCGGAGGTCCGCAACATGCTGCAGCAGATGAAGCGCGAAGAGCTGGACAAGAAGATGAACGACTCGGAGCAGGCCCTCGAAAACGGGTGGCTGGACTTCGCCGAGCGGCTCGAAGGCGACATCGAGGAGACGATGGAACGCATGGCCAGCCAGGTGCGCGAGCTGCAGAACGAACTGCCTCAGACGGACGAAGAACAGCTCCGCCGCGCTCTGGCCGACCTCCAGAATCTACGCGAACGGCTGGAACGCCTGGAATCTCAGGCGACCCGGGAGGGCGCTCCGTCGGAAGGGCAGAACAGCGCCTCAGCCTCGTCCGATTCGCCCGACAGCCGCTCTGGACGGGCTCGCGCCGCGCGCATGCGGAACGAGCTCGAGCGTGCCCAGGAAGCGATGGAACGCCTGGAAGGCCAGCTCGAAGGCAACGAAGGAATGCAGCGCATGCTCCGCCGGGCCGCCAACTCGTTGAGAAACGTCACCGACGCGAGCAACACCGGCATCCTGATCGACGAAGAGAGCGCCAGGGATTTCTTCAACGAAGACGTCTACGACCCATTTTCCGAGCTGGAAATACAACTGGCCCAACAACTCGACAGCATCGAGATGGAGAAAAAGCTGTTTGGCGCCCGCAACGCACAGGTTCCGGATGAATACCGCGATACAGTGGATCGGTATTACGAGGCGCTGTCCAAGTCCACGGATAATTAGATGCTGGTTTCTAGTATACCCCGCGGGGGCATCCAGTAACCAGCGACCAGCATCCAGCAACTAGAGACTCAGTACACGTATATGCCGCAGGAATGGTTCGAGCGATTGTTCAAGTTTAATGCCTTGAATTTCTCTGAGGGGGAGATCGGCTGGCAGGCGGGTGAAGCGATCTGGTTCATCCTGTTCGTCGCACTTTTCCTCGTCGTCGGTTTTGTCGTCATTTACTCGGTATCCAACCTGTTCACCTCCACAAAGACGAAAGCCGTCTCGTTGGGGTTGCGTATTCCGGCGCTGCTGTTATTGCTGCTGCCGCTGCTGGAGCCCGTGCTGATCCTGCCCGACGTCGTACCGGAGGAGAACTTCGTGGCCGTCGTCGTCGACGCTTCGGAAAGCATGGGGATTCAAGACGAAGACGGGACGACCCGGTACGATGCGGCGTTATCCATGTTGGGGAGTGAGGAGCGGGGGATCGTGGCCGATCTGGAAGACTATTTCCAGGTCCGGTATTACGCCTTCGACGAACGATCCAGGCGCGTGGATAGCCTGAGCTACGTGGGCGCTGAAGGCAAAGAGACCAACCTCGCGGAAGCGCTCGACCGCATCATCGACGATTTTAACGGCGTCCCGCTGGCCGGCGCGGTCGTGTTGACCGATGGCGGCGACAACAGCGACGACGTACCGCTCAACCAGGCCGAACAGCTGCGCGCGATGAACACGCCGCTGCACATCGTGGGCGTCGGGCAGGAGTCGTTCGAAAGCGAACGCGAAATCCTGGACGCTTCGGCGATGCGCAGCGTCGAAGAAACGACGGGCGCCGAAATCGAAGTCAAAGTGCGGAGCTGGGACGAAGCCTCGGAACCGGTATCGTTCGGGCTTTATAACGGCGAACAGCTCGTCTTTTCGGAAACGCGCGTCCTGAAAGGGGAGGGTAAGATCGATCAGTTTACGTTTTTCTTCGAGCCTGACGTCCCGGAGGCCCAGCAGTATACCCTCAAAATCGAAGAAGCCTACGACGAGGTGAATATCGCGAACAATTCGGTCGATATCCTGATCGACACACGCAAAGATTCGTTGCGCGTGCTTCTCCTCGAAGGCAGCCTGCGCCCGGAATTCAAGTTCGTCCGGCGCGTCATGGAAGACGACCAGGTGATCGACATCGCGTCGGTGGCTCGCACGGGGCCGGCCCAGTTTTACCGACAGGTATCGAGAAACCCGGAAGAACTCGCCGGCGGGTTTCCCGTCTCGCTGTCCAGCCTCTACAAATACAAGGCTGTCATCCTCGGCGACATCGAGGCGTCGGCCTTTTCTCTGGAGCAACTCGAGATGCTCGAAAGTTTCGTCCGCGTGCGCGGGGGCGGCCTGATGATGCTGGGCGGGCGCAACACCTTCGCCGAAGGGGATTATTACAATACCACCGTCGCTGACATCTTGCCTGTCCGCATAGACCCGGGGCGCCGCCAGGTCGTCCCTCCCGACTTCACCCGGCCCGGCGCTGAGCCGGAAGAACAGGGATTCCTGTTCGAGCCGACCGCCGTCGGGTACGAGAGCCCGATCCTGAAGCTCTCGCCCGAAGATGCCGTCAATCGACAGCTCTGGAGCTCGATGCCCGGCCTCACCAGCCTGAACTTCATGGGGCGTATCAAACCCGGAGCGGTCGTTCTCGCCGAAAAGCCGGCCGACGATTTTGGCGACTCGGAGCCGCTGCTCGCCGTTCAGCGCTACGGCAAAGGCCGGAGCGTGGCCTTGATGACGGCCAGCACCTGGCGCTGGCAAATGCACCTGCCCGCCGACGATTTCCGGCACGAGCGTTTCTGGCGCCAGATGATCCGCTGGCTCGTCGCTTCGGCGCCCGACCGGGTCGACGTCGACGTGAGCGGCGTCCGCCTTACGCCCGGCGACGAGGTCCCGCTGACCGTCCGCGTTTACGACGAGACGATCAACGCCCTGTCCGGCGTACCCGTCCGCGGCTACATCACGGATCCCTTCGGCGGGTTCAAAGAAATCGCCTTCCAGGAGGACCTGACCGAACAGGGAGCGTATCAGGCCGTATTCGTGCCCCAGGATCTCGGCGTGTACTCCCTCGACGTCGAGGCCGATCTTGGCGAAACGACGCTCAAAGCCAACCCGAAGAGTTTCCTCGTTCAGTCGTCCAGCGAAGAATTTCGCGATGCCACCCTGAAGCGCGATTTTCTGGAACGCCTCGCCGGGGCCAGCAATGGCTACTACTACTCGGCGTCGGAGGCCGGCGCGATTCCGGCCAGCCTCCGCGGCCGGCAGACCAGCACGTCCATTTTCAGGACGGAATACCTGTGGGATATGCCTCTCCTGTGGGGGCTGGCTTTTTTGCTGCTGTCCATCGAATGGGTGTACAGAAGGCGTAGAGGGTTGCCGTAGCAAACGGATCCGTTTCGTGTTCTGCTCCACCGTGCGTTATTATTTTTCTACCGGTATGTACTCAACATCTGCTCGTATATCGCATCCGCACAGGCTCTCAATAGGGTACGTGGTCCTCATTCTGGTCGCTGCTCTGGCCGGCCTCCCCGCCGCTTCGGAAACCGCCCGCGCCCAGGAGGCCGGCGGCAAGCGGTATGCGCTGTTGATCGGCGGGCTGGGCGGTAGTGTGGAACATACCGAAAAGTTCAAAGGGTATCTCTTCGATACCCGTAAGGCGCTCGTCGAAACGTTCGGCTTCCCTGCCGAACAGGTCGTCGTCCTGGGCGAGACCCGCATCGGCGAAGAGGCGTTCGTCGACGGCGTCTCCAACGCCGACAACATTCGCGCTCAGTTCGAGGCATTGCGGACGCGCGTGTCAGGCAGCGACGAGGTCTACGTCATCCTGTTCGGCCACGGAGGATACGAAGGCGGTGAATCGCGATTGAACATCCCCCGGCGGGACCTGTCGCAGAACGACTTCGCCCAACTGGTCGATGCGCTCGATGCCGGGCGCCTGGTCTTCATCAACACCGGCAGCGCGAGCGCCCCGTTTGCCGAAGCGCTCAGCGCGGACGGCCGGATCGTCATCACGGCGACACGCACGGGAACGCAAAAAAACGAGACCTCCTTCCCGCGTTTTATGATCGAGTCTTTTGCGAACCCGGGCACGGATCGAGATAAGGACGGCCGGATTTCTGTAGGTGAGGTGTTCTACTATGCCGCCGAGAAGACGCAGCAATGGTTCGACGATAACGGCAACATTCCGACCGAGAACGCCCTTCTGGCCGACACCGGAGACGGCCAGGGGTACCGCCTCGATGAAATCGAAGGAGCGGGAGCCGGGCACCTTGCCTCCATCACCTACCTCTCACCGTCGCAGACCCCGGCCATCGCGGCTACCGGCGAGGTAGATGCCGACCTGGCTGCATGGCTGAACGAGAAGAGTGAGATCGAGCTGGAGATCGCCGAACTGAAGAGCCAAAAAGCCGGCATGGAGGAAGATGCGTATTACGACCGGCTCGAGGTCCTGTTCGTGCGCCTGGCGAAGGGCAACGAACGAGCCGAGGCCCCCTGAGGG
>CAZGHT010000073.1:0-29377 GCA_964525535.1 uncultured Rhodothermaceae bacterium | reverse complement strand
AACATCTGTTATCAGTACGAACTCGCTTTCGATTGCTATGAAAGTACGCTTGATATTCGGAGATCAACTCACCGGGGATCTCCCGAGCCTGACCGATTGCAACAAAGAGCATGACGTAATTGTGATGGGTGAGGTATGGAACGAGGCCACTCACATCAAGCATCATAAGAAAAAAATCGCCTTCCTCTTCAGTGCCATGCGCCATTTTGCCGGCCATCTCGAGCAAGAGGGGTATACGGTCGCGTATTACGTGCTTGGGGAACACGAGCTTCATTCGTTCACCGATCTCGCCAGGGAGACGCTCGATCGATTTGAGCCCGAGGGGATCGTACTTACCGAGCCCAGTGAGTACCGGGTTCTCGAGGAGGTGAACCAGTGGGGGGAATATTTCGATACGCAGGTGGAGATCCGGAAAGACACCCGATTTCTGTGCAGCAAGGAGGCGTTTGCGGAGTGGGCGGAGGGAAGAAAAGAACTTACTATGGAGTACTTTTATCGAGAGATGCGCAAAAAGTACGGTGTGCTGATGGATGGAGATGAACCGGAGGGGGGGAAATGGAATTACGATGCGGCCAATCGAAAGTCGCCCCGCGAAGGCCTCACGCCTCCCGCGCCATTGGCGTTCACGCCGGACCGTACCACTCGCGAAGTGATCAAATTGGTGGAAGAACGATTCAGTGATCACTTCGGGGATATCGAGCCTTTTTATTTCGCCGTCACGCGAGAGCAGGCTCAAAAGGTTCTGGATCGTTTTATAGCCGAGCGGCTCGTACTATTCGGGGATTATCAGGATGCCATGATGCAGGGTGAAGCCTGGATGTACCATGCCCATATCAGTTTTTATTTGAATTGCGGCTTGTTGTCTCCAAGAGAAGCGATAAAACGCGCTGAACGAGCCTATCGCGAAGAAGGGGCGCCGTTGAATGCTGTTGAAGGTTTCATCCGGCAGATTCTCGGGTGGCGTGAGTTCATCCGGGGTGTTTACTGGTTATACATGCCCGATTACGCTTCGGAGAACTTCTTCGACGCGCAGCGGGATCTGCCGTCGTTCTACTGGGACGCCGATACCCGCATGAATTGCCTCAAACAATGCGTCGAAGAAACGAAGCGGCATGCCTACGCGCATCACATTCAGCGCCTCATGGTCCTCGGCAATTTCGCGTTGCTTGCCGGTCTCGACCCGAAACAGGTCAACGAATGGTACTCAATAGTGTATGCCGACGCGTACGAATGGGTCGAGTTACCTAATGTGTCCGGTATGGCGCTCTACGCCGATGGGGGCGTACTCGCTACGAAACCGTATGGCTCCAGCGGATCATATATCAATCGAATGTCTGACTATTGCAAAAAGTGCTCTTACAAAGTATCTAAAAAGAACGGCATGGATGCCTGCCCCTTCAACTACTTGTATTGGAACTTTCTCATACACAACAGAGAACACCTCGAATCCAATCAGCGCATGGCGATGATGTACAGCATGCTAGACCGGATGGATGCTACGAAGCAGGAGCGCATCCAATCCGATGCGGCTGCATTCCTGCAATCCCTCCAGATATAAATAAGTGATGTTACGCAGGTTGTGTACAGCACCCTGTTTTGCCGGCTTTGAATGACTGCCTTGCAGCCGTTTTTTACCTACCTGAGCGCATTCAAAGCCGTACGGGCAAAACGATTACGCACAGATGCGTAACATCCATAGATAAGTGATGTTACGCGAACTGTGCACAGCAGGCTGGTTGACGCGGCTTTGCAACCATGCAAAGCCGCTCTGGCAGGACGAATGCGCATCCGGCGGGTAACATCTGTAAATAAATAATCAGCCCCGACGCCGGCGAGTGTTTAGTCGGGCCGGCTGACGTGTACTCATATTAAATGCCGAAACCGTCCAGAATCATGAAAACGTACTACGCGATGTCGTCGCGTGACCCAGTGTCCAACAACTCGTATAACCGCTATCTCGACGGGGAAAACCCGCCGTCCGCCCGGGATCGCGAAAAAGCGATCGACCGGGCCGACTTGAAGCTTTGTCCGCTCTGCCAACAGATGCAGGCGTTCACTCTCGAGGCCGACAGCGCGATCGATCAGGGTGGGATTCGCATCCACATCGAGCGGATCTATTGCCTGCATTGTGAAGAGGCCTACGCAATCCCATTGTAATCGCAATCCCATTGTAATCGCGATCCCATTGTAATCGCGATCCCATTGTAATGTTGAGCTGTGGCTATTTTCTACAGGATGTTTTACATGATGTTTATAGCATAACTTATTGACACGACCTCTCCGATCCAGTATTTTTCGGCTCGTGCTCGACGGCGCTGCCGGCCGGCAGCGAGCAGGGCCTGGATGTAGCAAGTGAGGGGTGGGATCGGGCCGAACATCCAGTGTCCGATACCCGGCGCCCAATGCGTTTCAATTTAGGTTATGACCGTGCCTCCATTTCCTGTACCTCTTCTCCTGTCCGTCTGTTTGTTGTGTGTACCCATGGCTGCGGGTCAAGAGACGGTGACTCCTGCTACGAATCAACGACAAGTCAGGCAACGCGCCGATCTGGAAAAAGCACGCCTGCACCGAAGCCGGCGCGACGCAGCCGGCCGCATGGCCATAGAAAGCCGGTCCGGTTCGGTACCGTTCGAACCGGTCAACGATGCCGACGGCGACGGCATGCCGGATGACTGGGAGATCGATAACGGGCTCGACCCGTCGGACCCGTCCGACGCCTGGACCGATGTCGACAACGATCAGGTCGTCAGTCTGTTCGAGTACCAGTTGGGCAGCAGCCCCGAAGAGGCTGAGGAGCCTCCCGTCTTCAACGTGTCCCCCAATCAAGACCTCTCTCAGGTATTGATCAGTGTCCAGAGTGGCACGCTCGTCAGGGTTCAGGGAGGTGTCCACGCGGTCAACCACATCACCTTCGATCCTAAAAGCGTCATGATCCAGGGGGGATGGAGCGAAGATTTCGCGGCCCGAAGTACCGAACGGAGCCCGACGATGCTCGACGGCAGCGGGATCGACGAGGTGCTCTATTTCAGTTTCGATTCGGAGTCGCACGCCGTCATACTCGATGGCCTGGATATCTATCGCGGAGGCGGAAGCTTCGGCGCGGTCAATTTCATCGCTCAGGATTCCGCGGCGATGAAGGTCAGTCTCCGCGACGTGTACCTATACGACTCGGAAAATATCGCATCGGACAACACGAGTGGGGATGGCGGTGTCCTGAATATTTCCCACTGGGATCAAAGCACTACGGAGGTCACCCTCGTGCGGGCTATCATCGCGAACAACCGGAGTTCCGGGATTTCAACCTCGGCCACCGACGACGCAAACGGCCGATGGACGGTGCTTAACTCGGTCGTGACCAACAACGAAAGCGTGAACGAACGGAGCGGTTTCGGCCTCGAAGGCTTCACGTTGGATGGCGGCGTGTTCGCCGCCGAGGTGAAGAACAGCGTATTCTGGGGCAACCAGAAGGGGGACCTGGACGTTCGCAGGTCGATGACCATCACGGCCTCACATTCGGATATCGACGCGGTTACTGCCGAATTCGACGCAGTCTACTCGACGGGTTCGGGTCTTCAGAATACAGATCCCATCTTCGTTGGTGTTGAGGGAGGAAATTTTATGCTGAAGGCGAACAGCCCTCTCATCGATCAGGGCATAGACGTCGGGTTGCCTTTTGTTGGAAGCGCCCCGGATATCGGGGCATACGAATTTGGGGCGCCAACGGCCAACGAAGCCGTTTCATCAGCGCTGAATCGGGCGGTGCTGTACCTGAACTTCCCCAATCCCCTGACGCAGAATACCACCCTACGGTACACGCTTGCCGTGCCGTCATCAATTCGTCTGAACGTGTACAACCTCCTGGGGCAGCACGTGGCAACCCTCGCCGAAGGAGTGCGCCCACCCGGCCAGCACTCCATCGTCTGGGATGGCCGCGATGCGGCCGGGCGACTTCTCCCCAACGGTCTGTACCTGTACCGGCTCACCACAGGCCCATCGACCCACACACGAAAGATGATGATCGTGCGCTAGGAACGTATCGCCACCGTTTCCAAACCCCGAACCGGGACCCGAATTTCCCTTGACCTTCATACACCTGTTGGTTTATTTAGTGATGTTACGCGAACGGTGCACAGCAGCCTGGTTTACGCGGCTTTGCAACCGTGCAAAGCCGCTCTGGCAGCACGAATGCGCATCCGGCGCGTAACATCTGTTATTTAAGCGATACACCATCAGCAACCCCTATCCACCTACAACTCTTTCTATCCACCATGAGATATCCCGCCTTGATTTGCCTATTGATAGGACTCCTGTATACCGCGGTGCCCGGTAAGGCGCAAACAGCCAGCGAAGCGGAAGTTGACCGTTCGTACACCATGGAAGCGTCCATCCTGGGCTATAAAGGGATCGGCGGTAAGATCGACGGCATTCGCAATCCAATTCTTCAAGCCAAACGGGGCGAAACCGTACGTATTACCATCGTGAATACCGAAACGCTGGTTCACGATATCGTTATGGAAGCGATGGAAGTCAAGAGCGGCGAGGTGCTCGACGTTGGCGATACTACTTCGATCACCTTTGTAGCCGAACAGAGCGATATCTACTTTTGCTCGATCCCTGGACATCGGTCTGCCGGCATGGAAGGCGCCTTTCAGCTTCTCGAAGACACTGGCCCGTCGGTGGCCGGGCTGCCCGTGACCAAAGACGGCCGCATCTTGAATCTCGGGTTCGAAAGCGGTACGTATGAGGACTGGACGCTCGAAGGCACCGCCTTCGGAAGTGCTCCCGTCGAAGGCGATGTCGTCTTTTTGAGGACAGGTGAGCTGCAAAGCGGTCACGAAGGAGCGTACTGGGTGAACGGCAGTGAGGTGAACGGCCATCGGGACCTGGGCCGCATGATCTCCGAGCCCTTCACGGTAACCCAACCCTACGCCAGCTTCATGATTGCCGGCGGCGCGCTGGGCGGCGTATACGTCGCTCTCGTGCGCACCTCCGACGAGGAGGTCATCTTTAAGTCAGCGGCGCACAACAGCCCCACGCTTCGCCCCGTTGTGGTCGACCTCCGTGACCACCAGGGGGAAGAGATCGCCATTCACATCGTCGACGAAGAAACCGGCACGTCAGAGATTCCCTACATCCGGGATAACCAGAACGCCTATATCAGTTTCGACGATTTTAAGTTTTACCCCTCCCGGCCGACGTTCGCCAACGTATTCGATCCGTCGGAGGTGTACATCATGCCGCCCATCCTCGATGTGCCTAATGCCGGGCTTTCCGGTGAGGAGGCGGCCAAAGCCATGGAAGTCCCCGACGGATTCAGCGTGACTCTGGCGGCCTCCGAACCCGACGTCGTGCGCCCGATCGCATTTACGCAGGACGACCGGGGCCGGCTCTGGGTCGTGGAGGCGCATACCTACCCCACGCCGGCGCCGGAAGGGGAAGGCCGCGATCGGATCCTGATCTTCGAAGATACCGACGGCGACGGCACGCTGGATAGCCGCAAGGTCTTCACAGACGGGCTCAACCTCGTCAGCGGCATCGAGTACGGGTTCGGCGGCGTCTGGGTGGGCGCCGCACCTTACCTGCAGTATATCCCGATCGACATGGAGGCAGACAAGCCAGCCGGCCCACCCCAGGTTTTGCTGGACGGCTGGGGGACGCACGACACGCACGAAACCCTCAACAGCCTTCGATGGGGCCCCGATGGATGGCTCTACGGCACGCACGGCGTGTTTACCCATTCGCTGGTCGGTAAACCTGGCGCCCCCGAGGAGGAACGTGTGCGCCTCAACGCGGGGGTATGGCGGTACCACCCGACCGAACACATTTTCGAGCTGTTTGCTGAAGGTACGAGCAACCCCTGGGGGATCGATTTCAACGAACACGGCCATCCTTTCATCACAGCGTGTGTGATACCCCACCTGTTCCACGTCATCCCCGGCGCCCGTTATCAGCGCCAGGCCGGCGATCACTTCAATCCCTACACGTACGACGACATCAAAACCCACGCGGATCACGTGCACTGGGTGGGCGACCGGGGGCCCCATGCGGGCAATCACCGCTCCGACGAGGCCGGCGGGGGGCACGCCCACGCCGGCGCCATGTTCTATCTGGGCGGTTCCTGGCCAGATTCCTACCACAATAAACTCTTCATGAACAACATCCATGGCTTCCGCGCGAACATTGACCGCATCGAGCGCGCCGGATCCGGATATGCCGGCTTCCACGGGGAAGACTTCCTGTTCGCCCACGACTCCTGGTCCCAGATGCTCAACTTCCGCTATGGACCTGACGGCTCGATCCACGTGATCGACTGGTACGACAAGAACCAGTGCCATAGCCCGAATCCGGACGTACACGACAAGACGCTCGGCCGTATCTTCAAAGTGACGCACGAAAATGACACCTGGGTGCAAGTCGACCTCCAGGACAAATCGAACGACGAGCTCGTAGCCTACCAACTCCACGACAATGAGTGGTACGTTCGCCGTGCTCGCCGCATCCTGCAGGAGCGAGGTGCAGATCAGGACGTTCATCAGTCGCTCCGGGACATCCTTGAGAACGACGATCGCGACGTCAAATACCGGCTTCGCGCGCTGTGGGCGTTGTACAGCACGGATGGGCTCGATACGGAAGCCCTGATCGCCTTGCTGGGTGATGACCACGAAGTCATGCGCAGCTGGGCCGCCCAGCTTCTGGCCAACGACGAGGCGGTGCCCGATGAAGCCGTCGATGCGCTCGTTGCCAGGGCTCATGAGGATGAGTCGGCCATGGTGCGCCTGTACGTGGCCAGCGCCGCCCAGCGCGTCGCTCCCGAGCGGCGATGGGAGGTTCTCTCAGGGCTCTACAGCCACGAAGAAGATGCGGACGATCACAACCTGCCGTTGATGATCTGGTATGCTGCAGAGCCGCTGGTGGTCGTCGATATGGATCGTTCACTCGCCATGGCGATGGATTCGGAAGTGCCCCTGCTGTTGGCGCATACCGTACAACGCATTGCCGACGACGGGTCGCAAGAAGCGTTGCAAACACTCGCTCGGCATCTAGAGCAGACCACCGACCCGGAGAAACAACGCGCTCTCCTCACCGGCCTCAATCAGATCGTCGGCGTTACGGAATAGATTCCGGTTCGGAGAGTTCAGGGTTCACCGTTCGCGGTTGGTAGCACGACGAACACTGCACTCCGAACAGGTTATAGCTCCTCGATGCGGATGTCGCGGTACCAGACTTCGCCGGGCGGGCCGCTATGGATTTGCAGGCAGATATGGCCTTCCTGGGGGATGGTGCTGTCCGGCTCGGTGTAGTCGACTGTCTGGACGCCGCGAAGGAACAGTTGTGTCCGCTCGCCCTCCGAGCGGACGGTATAATGGATCCACGCCCCGGGTTCGACCAGGGAGTCTACGAGCGCCGGGGCCGGATTGGCGAGCAGTCGATTTCGCCGCATCTCGTCGTAGAGCCCGCCCCAGAATCCCGGGCCGATGTCGGCCTGGTAGCCGATCACTTCGTGATCGTTGGGAATGCGCTCGGTATGGATCTGGACGCCGGCGTTCGTTCCTTCGCCGATGAGCTTCGTCTGAAAGCGAAGTTCGAAATCGTCATACCGGGCGTCGGTACACAAGAACTCGTTCTGAGGGATCGACCGCTCCAGCGATCCCCCGACGATGGCATTGTCTTCGACCCGGAAAAACTCGAGATTGCCGTTCCAGCCTTCGAGCGAGGAGCCGTCGAAGAGATAGGCGGTTTCTGTCTGGGCCGAGGCCGATTGCGGGGTAGGGGAGTCCGCGCAGGCGGCAAGCAGCATGAAAAACAGGCACAGGGTAGTAGTTCGATACATGTGGGATGGCGGGTGTCGAGTTTCAAGTTGCGGAGAGCAGGGCGCCGCCGTGGGCGCCCCGTGTGGATAAAGTAACCGCGGCACCAGTATAAGTCAAAGTGTTCCCGGCTGTAAAGGCTTCCACTTCGAGCCGCGCATCTATTCACCGCACCACGTTGAGCAAACGACTCGTTGCAGCGTATCCGGTTTCCAGCCGATAGACATACACCCCGCTCGCCAGGTTGTCTGCTTCAAGCAGGACCTGATGGTTCCCGGCGGTCCGGTGACCGTCCACGAGCACCTTCACTTCACGGCCGAGCACGTCGTAGACCGACAGCCGAACCCTCATTGCGGACGGAAGCTCGAATCGGAGGAAGGTAACGCGCCCAAACGGATTCGGTGCATTGGGTTCGAGGACGATCGAGGCCTCTTCGTTGCGCTCCGGGTCTGGCGTCAGGTTGACCGACGGAGGACAGAGGTTGGCCGAGCAGAGATCGATCTGCCAGACAACGCCGGAGGTGTGATCCCCGCTCATCTCGAAGGGGGAACTGACCAGGAGTTCATTCACGCCGTCTGCGTTCAGGTCATCGAGCTCAGCGATGCCCTGGCCGAAGCCGTCCAGGCCTGATGTGGGAATCGTAGGCTGCACGATCCCGCCGTCGGAGCGGGCGAGGTAAAAGGCCCGGCTCACGGATCCGTCGCTTCGCAATCGCAGGATAGCGGCCGTGCCGCGGTCAGGGATGCCAACGGCCAGCTCTCGGATGCCGTCTGCGTTCTGGTCCTCGAGACCTGTCAGCACCGCTCCGAAGGGAGAGACCGGGTCGGCCGTGCCGAAGTGGTTGTCCGCCTGTATTTTGACGTGTGACAATACCGATCCCATTTCGTCGAGGAAGAGCACATAGACGGCGCCGCGATGAAACCGGGTCTGGTCTCCCGGAGCGCCGACGATGAGGTCGGGGACGCCGTTTCCGTCGAGGTCGCCGGGGAGGGCGAGCGCCGCCCCGAACAGATCGTGGTCAGCCAGGTCGGCGGTAAAGCCCTGAAGTCCTTCTCCGATCATCGCTGACCCATCAAGATTCCCGAAGGCGTTCAGAAAAACAATCCAGATATTCTGGCTGCTCGTATCGCCAATGGCGATAGCCTGCCCTCCGTCGTTTCTGAGGTCGCCCAGGACGGCTACGGATGCGCCAAATCCGGGCGTGCCGAACTCGGGCGAAAAACGCTGGACGAGCTCTCCCTGCTGGAGGACGAGAGTCATGGTTTCGCGAACCAGCCCATTCGGCATCATGTACAGAAATCGAGCATTTCCCGAGACCGGATTACCGACGGCCAGGTCGACATATCCGTCTTTGTTGAGATCCCCGGCAGCCGACACGATCATCCCAAATCCAGATATAGCTCCACCGATTTCACGTTGAGGCACCGCCCGTGCGAGTTCGATGCGGTGATCCTCCGTCATGAACAACAGCCAGATAACGCCTTCGCTTTCGGTTGGGAAGGGGGTGTCCATAAAGGGAGAGCCGATGGCGAGATCGTCAATCCCGTCCAGGTTCAAGTCGCCGATATTGGCGAGGGCTGCACCGTAGTGGGTCTCTGTGGAGTCGGGTGGGATGGCGACATCCATGGCGCCGATGACGTAGGGAGGGGCCGCCCGTCCGTCGTGTGTGGGGTGATGTACCCACAGCAGGCCGGTGCTGTCCCGGTCGAACGGACTGCCGATCGCCATTTCGCGGAGCCCGTCGCCGTCCAGGTCTCCCAGATCCGCAAGCCCCCGGCCGAAACCGGGGGTGCCGGGGTTCGGGAAGGGGGGGATGAAGATGGTATTTCTATCCTGGGCGAGGTAATGCTGCCGGGCAAAGGCGCCGTCCGCAGCCAGCGACACAAGCCAGACTGTACCGTTCCGGGGAGCTCCGACGAGCAAAGTCCCCTGATAATTTTCGTGTGGTACGGGGATCCAGGAGAGCGCAGTGCCGAAACTGCTCACCGGATCGGCCGTGCCTGTAAAGGCGTCCGGGAAGACCAGTTCGTGGGATGCAACCGTACCATCGGCGTTCAGATACAATACCCAGACAACCCCGTAGTGGTTGAGGCTACCTGTGATATAGCCCGGCGCGCCAACGGCGATGTCGGGCACCCCGTTTCCGTCGAGGTCGCCCACCGGTGTTACGGCCTCACCGAAGGCGCCCATTTGGACGATGTCGCCCGTGAATCCGCCCGAGGTGTCGTCGATTCGTTGGGATGACTTGATCGTCAGGTCGGCCTTCATGAACACGATCCATACCGATTGGGTCACGGGGTCGCCGACCGCCAGGTCGAGGAGGCCGTCGCCGTTTACGTCGCCGATGCCGGCGACGGATGTGCCGAAGCCGGCCTCTCCGGACTGCGGCGGACCCGGCGGCGGGCTGATCAGGCTATCGCTCTGGAATACGATGTTCTGGTAACGATCGATGCCGCCCTGGTCGTCGAGGGTGAGCACCCAGACGACGCCGGCCTCTGGATCACCCACAGCCAGATCGTTCACCCCGTTTTGATCCACGTCCCCAGGCGCACCGACGGATTCTCCGAAGTGATGGACCGGCTCGGCTGTACCCAGAAATTGATCCGGTAGTATCGTCCGAGCTTCGCGGACGCGGCCCCGATCATCCAAATACAGGATCCATACGGCCCCGATATGGGTGGCGCTCAGCGGGTCGTAGTGGTTCGGGGCGCCGACCGCGATGCCAGACATGCCGTCTCCGTCGAGATCGCCCATAAGGGCCACGCTATGACCGAAAAGGCCGTCCTCGAGCAGATTCGGGGCAATTCCCTGAGCGGCGAACCGAAGCGGGGTGGCTTCGAGGGGAGTCTGACCGTGGGTTGGCAGAACGACGGTCAGGTATGCGGTTACACAGAGAAATGTTCTGACAGCAGGGAAAGAGGTGGTTGATACGGATAAGCAACAGGAATGCAGGCGACGCAGAATTCGATATTCCATAAGACGCTCTCTCGAGATTGATGTGACGTTACCGTGGTGAGCTATCACGAATCCCCAGAGACACGAACAAACAGTGAAAAGCTGAACTTCAAGTAGCGGCGGTGGGAAGATAGCGCCTGCTTATAATGTATCGAGGGTTGTTATGATATGCAAATCAGCGCCATGAGCAGGGCATGCGGCGCGTAACATCACTTCTTGATTCGAATTCGATGGGCCTCCACTAGAATCAACAGCCCGTTGTAATGATCTTGCTCTGAATTTTTTTCCATATACGCAATTAATCGACTTAACAGAGGATCAATACGTTGAGTTCTGTTCTTGATCTGCAGCGCAATAATTCCCTTGTAGTTCGAAGGAGGAAATGCAACGATGTCAGAGAAATCGCCATTTAATGAAAGCAGAATCGACTCTTCATTTTGTGCTGTATCAATTACTGCTTTGTCTGGAGCATCTTGAGGTACATAATCTTTGAGTATAAGCACCTCGTGGCCAGCTTCACTCAACGTACGAATAATTTTACCTGGAATGCAGTGATCTGCAAAGATCCGAAGTCCCATCAAGCCGCCAATTCATACTCAGACAAATCACGGGCAAAATGAAGGCAAGCAGATATCTGATCAGACTTAAGATCTGGAAACTCTGAAATGATCTCTTCTGAGCTGTATCCATCGGCCAGGTACCCGAGTATAAGGCTGACTGGAATACGAGTATGTTTGATTCGAGGCTTTCCTCGCAATACTTCAGGTGTGCTTTCGATGTAGTCCTTCCAGTCCATCAATTTATGCCAGTTTGTTATACACAATATAACAATTACTGACAAAATGAGGTCCAATACATATAAGTTGACGACCAAAACTCAAAAACACCTCCCTATAAACACCAAAGCCCCGAGCACTGCCCGAGGCCGCCGCGGAGGGGGAGGGATCCGCGCACTTTTTGCCACCTGCGATTAACGGCTAAAACGGCCAAATTATGCGGTTTTCCGCGAAAGCTGGAAACCATCGGCGATCATATCAGGAAACGAAGGCTCGATTTGCGAAAAGACCAAAAGGGGGGTTCGCACGCTGTCGGAGTGTCAATAGAGACGATTTCTCTCTGGGAACGAGGGGTTCATGAGCCGGCATTGGAGCACATGCCAAAGGTGGTTAAGTTCTTGGGATATGTACCCTTTGAGACATGTGAGACACTTGGGAAAAGGATACGATTGTACAGGATGTCGCTTGGTTTGACTGTTGTTGAGTTTGCTAAAAAGCTGGGTGTGACTCACTCTACAATTGTCAGGTGGGAGAATGACCGGGTGAAGAATGTGGAGAAGAAGATCCAGCCGTATCTGGATGGGCTTGTAGAGTTTGACTAGTAGGCGTAATTTTATGACGCAACACAATGATCAAATTCATTATGTTCCTAGATCAAGCAAACTCCCTATGGCTCGAAGCATTTGCCGGAAGCACTATATACAAGCGAGGAGTAAGTTATTGTGATTCTGGCAAAGTATATGAGCTCAAGATGAACCCTACAGGAGAGAGGATTACTGCCAGGGTAGCAGGCAACTATGGAAACTATGAAGTAACAATCCGTGATGGAAGAGAAAATCTTGACGCGTATTGCGACTGCCCTTATGACGGTTACCCTTGTAAACATATTGTTGCGGTTTGCTTGTGTTACATGAAAAACAGAAATCAGTACCAAAGCATTGCAAAAGCACAAGGTGACTTACAAAAGAAAATAGAGGATGAGCTTTCAAAACGATCAAAGCAAGAACTTATAGATCTGTTAATGAAAGTCGTAGACCGAACTCCTGAATTTCAGAGTATGTTGGTGTTTCATCTGTTTCCCAATACAGTAGAAACAGAGAATGCATTGGTTAGCCGCATAGACGTATTGGAACTGGATGATTTTTACGATGATTATCGAAGTGAAGCAGATAAAGTGAGGTACGCAAAAGAGTTGTTGCGCGATGTAGAACAACTGAGCCCTCGCATTAAGGTTGTCGTGTCATGGAGACTTGCGGATAAGGTATTGAGGTTCCTCAACAATTATGGCGTGGACGATGAACGATGGGAAAATGTAGTGCTCGATATTTTGGAGGAAATTACGCCCCTATTGAGGGATGAGGACTCGTTATCCGATCTAAAAAAGGAAATCCATGAAAACCTGATCGCCTATTATGATTGGGGAAATTGTGGATTAATAGATGCCATTGGTGATTACGCCCAAGATTTGTCAAATTAAATCTTGTCGTATTCACCGGGTGAATACGTTTAAACAGTGGCTATTAGATAACGAAGGATTGCCAAAGAGTCCATGGGGCAAGGCGGTTCGCTATACCCTCACCAGGTGGGATAAACTGACGCGGTATGTGGAGGACGGGCGTATCGAGATAGACAACAACCTCATCGAGAATGCGATCAGACCCATAGCTTTGGGTAGACGCAACTACTTGTTTGCCGGTTCGCACGATGCAGCGCAGAGGGCAGCGGTGATCTACTCACTGCTGGGCACCTGCAAGAAGCATGAAATAAATCCCTATGACTGGCTCCGGGATGTGCTGGCCAGAATCTCGACGCATCCACACAAAAGACTGGACGAACTCCTCCCTCATCTTTGGGAAAATAGCAAGGGGTAGTTCACCACGCGAATACATCTTGTCCACTACACCTTATTCGCGCCTCACTGTACACACGGCATATCCAGGATGAGAAAAGTCTCAACAAAGTTGATATCCGCGATTCACCCAGTAGTGCCAATCCTCTATTGCTTCCAGGCTCTCCTCCTCAACGTCAATGGCTTCAAGCTGCTCAAGTTTTACACCCATTTCTCTACCTTGCCATTTAACCACAACCAGCATGGTACACTCGCATTCTTCCTCAGGTGCCAAATCATTCACTATAACCGTTTCATCTTTCTTAAGAGGGGAGACCTTAGTCTCTTTTAAACAACGTGCCTTGAATGGGAAAGCAATTCGATCCTGCAAATAATAATACCAACTGATGGCTTGTTCTTCTGGACGAGCATCTACGATAGCTTCCATCACTATGCGTTCTTCACGCTCAGGATCTTTCTCGATTCTACTCATAATTTACTTTGAACAAAGAATAGGATAGCACTACTACATGTGTTGGCTTACAAATTTGGCGATTTTTTATTGATTGATAACAATCCTATATATAACGTAGCTGGTTTTTCATTTCGTCCGGTTTTAAATGATTTAGAATTTTCAACAATCGCTGAGTTATCTCATAAGGTGATCGTTGAACCGCGATAATGATTCCCCTGTGGTCTTTACCTTGATTGAAGTAGGTTGTGGCTAACCTTTCAAAATGGACACGGTTGTGGGTAAGCAAAGTCATCCCGTTGTCGACAGCGTAAGTCAATTGGTCTTCGTCAGATTTACCCAGTTGCTCCGCTTGCCGGGTAGTTGTTGCTTCAAACCCATACGCTTTAACCAAGTCAGCAATCAGAACATCCACATCCTCGTCCAGATACAATGAAATAAATTGTGGATTCATTTATCTGAAACCAGGGGATCAATAAGGTCTTCAGGAATACGATTCTCTTCGATATATTTGTTGATTTCCTCTTTATGATCGCTGTAATAGCTTAGCGCATCAAATACTTGAGCAGTAGTAAGGTGAGGCAAACTATCTGTAATCGCTTCAGGCGGAGTACCCAAACGCCATTTTTCTACAATGGCTCGCACCGGAGTTCGGGTACCAATAACAATAGGTTCTCCACCAAGAACGTCTTTATTGCAAACTATATATGGATGTGCGGTCTTAGTTATCACGGATATTGCCTCAATAAACAAGTGTGGTAAATAATTACGTGCTCGACGAAAACAAGTTCGTTTTCAGCTACTATAGACAATACTTCGGACAAAACATACCCCCTATAAACACCAAAGCCCCGAGCACTGCCCGAGGCCGCCGCGGAGGGAGAGGGATCCGCGCATAAGTTGCCACTTCAGATTTAGAGTAGAAACGGCCTATTTGGGTAAATATCCAAGAAAACTCAAAACGGTTGGCGATCATTTACGCAAGCACCGGCTCGATTTAGGACTCAAGCAGAAAGAGGTTTCTCGCATAATTGGTGTCACACGGGCCATGATTTCTGCATGGGAAATGAATCCTGTAGAGCCGGCGGTGAAGCATATTCCGAAGATCATTGAATTCCTTGGCTACGTACCCTTTGAGAGAGGTGAGACGCTTGGACAACGGATTACCATCTATCGCAAGACATTCGGCTTATCTCATTATCAGCTTGCGAAAAAACTTGGCGTGGCCCCATGTACCACCATGAATTGGGAGCACGACAGGGTGAAGAATGTGGAGAAGAAGATCAGGCCGTATCTTGATGGACTGGTGGAGTTTTAAAGTCAGCTTTGAACGCAAAGCCAGTTCAACAAATCTGGTATCCGCGGTTGACCCAATAATGCCATTCGCTAATGGCTTCCTCTCTTTCATCATCAATTTCTACCGCCTCAATCTGCTCTAGCTTAATTCCCAATTCTCTGCCATGCCACTCCACAATAACCAACATGGTATACATGCAATCTTCTTCCGGAGCCAATGCAATTACCTGAACCGTTTCTCCGTTCTTCAATGGTGAAATTCTCGTCTCTATAAGTGATGTTACGCGAACTGTGCGCAGCAGCCTGGTTTACGCGGCTTTGCAACCGTGCAAAGCCGCTCTGGCAGCACGTATGCGCATCCGGCGCGTAACATCTGTCTATAAGTGATGTTACGCAGGTTGTGCACAGCACCCTGTTTTGCCGGCTTTGAATGACTGCCTTGCAGCCGTTTTTTACCTGCCTGAGCGCATTCAAAGCCGTACGGGCAAAACGATTACGCACAGATGCGTAACATCCGTCTATAAGACAGCGCCCTTGAAATGGAAAAGCAATTCTATCCTGCAAATAGTAATACCACCCCATTGCCTGTTCCTCGGGACCATAGGCATCAACGATAGCTTCCATCTCTATGCGGTCCTCGCGTTCAGGATCTTTTTCTATTTTGTTCATGGAATCTCAGGATGGCTTCACAATTCAACTTCGACTCTTCAAACAGCAAACCAGTTTTCTAAATGCAATCCTTCGAAGCCATCAAAATCTTTCAGGTTGCGAGTCACGAGAATGAGATTTGTAGTTACCGCAATCGAGGCAATTTGCCCATCGGCAAATCCTGCCGTGCGACCTATACTTTCTAACCGAGCTCGTTCGCGAGCATGCCATTGTGCGGCAGATTCTTCGTAAGGCAAAATCGGAAAAGCAGGTCTCACGACTTGTGTTATGAAATCAGCGAGATAATTGCGTTTCTTACCTTTTGGTATGCGCTCCAATCCATACAACAATTCGTGCCAGGTTATGCTTGTAATGGCAGCTTCATGTCCATAGCGTTGCAATTGCTGGATCACACCAGGATTTGGTTTAGGGCGTGCCGGCTCAGATATGATGCCGGTATCGAGTAGATAACGAACCAAAACAGTTTATAGTGTCCCAGAACGCCCTACTTCAGGGTCACGTAGATTGTCGAGATCGGAGGATTCGAGCGGCGAAGGACCTGCAGTATCTGCAAAAGTATCATAGACGTCAGAAAAGCCGGGCCGTGGCCCTGAAAGGGCACTTTCGAGGATGAGAATAGCTTGCTGGTTAAGGCTCCGCCGCTCGCGTTCCGCAATTTCACGCAGGCGCTGCATTAATTCGCTGGGAATACCTTTGAGTGTAAGAGACGCCATCGCATTTCACCGTTTTGGTTGCATTATGGTGAATACGTTTTTGTGGTCTTTAGGTTCAGCGTTTGTGTCTAATTGGTCATCGACTACAAAACTGTCTATGCCGACGAAACCGGGAAAGAACCCGTTACCGATTGGCTGGCATCGTTTAAAGATAAAAGAATTCGTACACGAATCCTCCGGAGAATCAATCGCATTGAGCAAGGTAATTTCGGAGACCATCGCCACATCGTTGGCGGTGAAGGCGTCTGGGAACTTCGGCTTGATTTTGGTCCCGGATATCGAATGTACTATGCTGAGGACGGAGCAACCGTTGTTTTGTTACTTTGTGCCGGTGAGAAGAAATCCTAAAATCGCGATATCAAAAAAGCGATTGCCTACTGGCGCGATTATCAAGAACAGAAAAGCCATGAGTAAATCATATAGAAAATGGGATGAGGTGACTGCAGCATTTCTCAGCGATCCTGAGGATGCACGTATATTCTTAATCGATGCGCTCGAAGCGTACCAGGAAGATGGCGACCAAGCCGCATTCTTACAGTGCCTTCGTCAGGTGGTAGAAGCCCAGATGGGTTTCACTGAATTATCAAGGCGAACAGGAAAATCACGCCAGCATCTGTATGAAGCCCTGTCAGCAAACGGCAATCCGCGCCTAGATACGATGCTGGCTATTTTAAGCGCTGTTGGTGTGCTGCAAAAAGAAGCAGCTTGATTAAGATTTATCTTTCAAGATAAACCGGCATCTTACCATGCACTTCGTTATAAGCCAATACTATTAACGGCGGGGTATTGACCGCTTTCTCTCTCATTTCGGCGTTTCCCTCCTCAATTCTTTTTCGCACGTCTTCCTTCGAAGCTTGTTCATCACCTTTTTGCTGATCCGAAAGGAGTGCTGCTCTTGGATCGTAATTCTGCATATCCTTCTCAGGTTTATCAGGCGAAAGGTCGACCAGATACAGAGCCGGCGGCGAATACCGCCAAACATATTCACGTGCCTTCAGCTTCTGAAAGAAATTTACATAGAGGGGTAAGAGAGAAGGGTTGTATAGGTTCAGAGTCTGTTAAAAAGCCTGGGGTTGACCCGGTCAGGCCGTACTCTGATAATGAGGCCGGCTTTTTCCTCGTCTCGAAGTCACCAGGATCGTAAGTGCAACGACGACGAAAAAAATGCATAGGGCGCCTGTGGCTAATTCGGTGGCGAAGAGCATGGCATGGTCGGTTGAGTTGGAGTTTCATCGGCAATGAGCCCTCCCTGGAGCGAGGGTGAGCTGGGAGTCCCGGATCAATTGCTGCTCCACCGGTACGCGCCGGGTTGGCTGGTGAGCCGTTTGATCCGCTCGAGGCGGGACTGTACGGCGAGTACGAGGCGCTCCGGCCCCATCGACTTGGTGAAGAAATCGTCGCTTCCCAGATTCAGCGCCGTCAGCTTCGCTTCGATGTTGGTTTCTTCCGTCAGGAAGATGATCGGCAGGTCGCTGTAGTTTTCGTGCTGCCGGACGACGGCGGCCAGTTCGAGGCCATTGCAGCCGGGCATGTGGTAATCCATCAGTATGAGGTCCGGTCGAATTTCTTCCAGGGTCTCGAGCAGCAACAGCGGCTCTGTGAGCAGGGACGCCTTCAAATAGCCTGTTTCGTCGAGGTGCTGGGCGAACAGGGCACTGATGGCCGAGTCGTCGTCGACGAGAAGCACCCGGTGTTGCCGGGTGCGGATCGGATGGGTGTAGGAGTTGACCAGATGCACCAGCTTGTTGGCGTTGACGGGTTTGGCAAAATAGTGCCAGGCGCCGGCGCGGACGGCGCTCAGCCTCGCTTCCAGATCGGTGCGCGTGGAAATGAAGACGATCGGGACGGGAATCGTCCGGCCTTCCTGGATTTCAGCGATGGCGTCTGCACCGGCCAGATCGCCCTCAGGGAATACCATGTCCATCAGGATGGCCGTCGGTTCGATGGCCAGCATGGCGATCTTGACGTCTTCGAGGTTGTCAAAGACCTGAACGCGATGGCCGGCGCGCTCCAGGACGAGCTTGAGGAAATTCGCCTGGTCAGGGTCGTCTTCGACCAGGTAGATTTCGCTCACGATGACCTCCCTGTCGCGGACGGGCGCCGTAGGCTTTCTCAGATAATGGGTTTCCTGTTCCTGGCTTTGAATGGCTTTGCGCGTCGTTTCCTGAAGGAGCTGTAGGCCCTGGTCGATCTGGAGCTGGATGTCCGATTCGAGAGGGGTGCTGCGGTCCAGCCACGGTTTCATGGTGTCGAGAAGGGAGCGCGCCTGCCGGGTGATGCTGCTCAGGCCGTAAGTGCCCGCGCCGCCGGCCAGGTTGTGGAGGAGGCGGTACACGGCCTTGTAGTCCGTAGCATCCCAGTTCGAAGTGTCCAGAGATCGCCAGGCTTTTCCGATGAGGCGCACTTTCTCAGGCAACGCCTTCAGGTATACCGAGCGCAGCTCGTCAAGCTCTCGGGTAAATTGCGAAGTTGTAGAGTGATTGATCATGATGGAGGTTGTGTTGAAATACTTCAGGGAACTGTTATCAGTTTGGCGACCACATCATAGCCTTCTTCACCAGAGCATACGAGGCCATACGTTCCAGGCGCGACTTGATAGCCTTGGCGACGATGTCCAGGTCGATGGATTTGGTCAGGAAATCGTCGCTTCCGAGCTGAAGCGCGGCCAGTCTCGTCTCTTCGTCTGTTTCGGAAGACAGAAATACGATGGGAATATCGAAGTATACTTCGTGCTGGCGAACGACAGCAGCCAGCTCCAACCCATTACATTCCGGCATGTAGAGATCCGTCAGGATCAGGTCCGGGTGAAACTGGGCCATCGCCTCGAGGACCTGCGTCGGGTCGTTCAAGACCCGCACTTCCAGACCCTCTATGCGAAGGTGTACAGCAATGTACTGGGACGTATCCGGGTCGTCGTCGACCAGCAATACGCGAGACGGGAGGGTCGCATCGAAATGGGTGGCGTTGTAGATCGTGTCGACCAACCGGTACCCGTCGAAAGGTTTGCTGAGGAAATGCGTCGCTCCCAGGCGGGCCGCTTCCAGGCGTTCGGCGAAGTCCCCTGACTCAGAGAGGACTACGACCGGGCAGGAAGGCGGGCGTTGCTGGAGACTCGTGAGAAATTCGTGGGTGGTGGCATCCCGTAAGCTCTGCTGCAAGTCAATGATGACGGCATAGGGCGTTTTCCGTTCGAGCGCTTTCGTCAGTTTATGCAGCGACGCGAACGGGCGAATATGAAGCTGAGCATTTTCCAAAAATACCCGGAGTGCGTGCTCTTCTTCCGGATTCTGCTCCAGTACGAAAATCTCCGTTTCGGAAACAGCGACCTCAGGGAGCCTGGCGACGGCGTTTGCCTTTTCCTCGGTCGTGTGAAAAGCGATCCGCCCGTGTTCTTTGTAATAGGCCAGCAGTCCTGAAAGGGACTGGATGAGTCGCTCGACGTGGTGCTGGGTCGTTGGCGTCAGGGCCACGTTCTTTTCGATGCAGGGCTGCAGGTGAGCGATGATGTCATAGGCTCGCTTGCTCATCGAAATCAACCCGTACACGCCTGCAGCGCCCGCGAGATAGTGTACGGTGCTGACAAAGAATCCCATTTTCGATCTTTTGTCCTCCGCTTCGAGCAGCGCTTGCCAGTGCATTTCGATGAGAGCTATGCGTTCGTGCAGGGAGAGCAGAAAGGAATCCTGAAGGGACTCGATCGATGGGGGTAGGCTGATGTCCTTCGTTTCTCTTTCTTTTGTTTCTGTCATGTATTACCTCGTGGTTCGTTGCTGTTGCAAGATGCCCATATCGTCTGGATCTTCTCGGATAACGACATTGGATCGAAGGGCTTGGAGATTACGTCAGTGGCGCCTATGGACAGGTACTCTTCGATCTCCTGTTTTTGCACGCGGGCTGTCATAAACACAACAGGCACCGTCTGCATGCGATCCAGCAGTCTAAGCTCAGCAAGGGTCGCCGGGCCGTCCTTCGCCGGCATCATCACGTCCAGAAGGACGAGCTCAGGGTCGAACGACTCCGCTTTTTCGATCGCTTCCTCACCGCTTTCACAGGTTTCGATGGTATAGCCGCCGAGCGCTTCGAGGGCTCGCCGGGCCACCAGTCGAATGTCGGGCTCGTCGTCAACGAGTAGGATTCGGTTGAGTGCGTTTTTCATGTCTTCGATGCGTAGGTTCGGGAGGTACCGGATGCGAAAGACCTCTCAGTGAAAAGACGTAGAGGCGGGGTAGATGCGTCTTTCACTGCACCGTTTGTATCGCCGATATGCATAGCAGCTAAATAGAGAACTTGTGAAGATTGGGTTAGGATTATATATCGGCGAACCGCTACCGATACCTATCTACAGGTTCTAACCCCCACTCGAATGCTTGCTCGGATAGAATCCAAAGGGTGGGGCGCCCCAGGGGGACGGATGCCGCCGGAGTAGGTTGAACTGACTCGCATCGAATATGCCTGTACCGAATCACATATTGCTGATCGAAGACGACGATATCGACGCGGAAGTCGTAGAACGCGCTCTTCAGAAAGTCTGCAGGAATTGCGGAAACGACCGGTGTGAGACCTGTGAGGATTGCGGCGACGTCGAACCCTATGTCCTGGATCGCTGCACCCATTTGTCCGAAGGATTAAGCCGGCTCGCCGAAGGGCGGCATGCCCTCGCCCTGCTGGACCTGGGATTGCCGGATGTGCCGAATAATGATCCTCTCGAACATATCCGCGTCTTGCACGCCCGGATTCCGGTAGTCGTACTCACCGGCCAGAAAGACAAATCCATAGCTCTGGAAAGCCTGCGCAAGGGGGCTCAGGACTTTTTGGTGAAAGGCGAGTTTACGCCCAGAGAACTTCACCGGTGTATCATGTATGCCATGGAGCGCCACCGTTTAAAACGAGAGCTCGAAAAAACCGCCGCCGAACTGGCCCATAAATCCGCTATTCTGCAATCGGTCATCAGCCATATGGGTGACGGCGTGATCGTGACAGACCCCGAGGGGCGATTAACCCTGTTCAATCCGGCAGCCCTCCATTTGCTGGATGTGAAGGAAAGCACACCGTCCCCACAGAACAGCAGGCAATATGATGCCTGGACAGACCCGTCCCTGCTGGATCAGGCCAAAAAGAAGGCGCGCCCGCTCCTTGAGGTGCTGAGCAAAGATACGTTGGAAGATCAAGAACTCTTTTTGCAAACAGAGCGAAGCCCGGAAGGACGGTATGTTAGCATTACGGCTCGCTCCATACTCGACGATCGAAGCGGCGTCAAAGGGTGCGTGGCTGTCCTCCACGACATCACACAGCGGCGACGATCCGAGCAGCTCAAAGATGAGTTTGTCTCGCTCGTCAGCCACGAACTCCGGACGCCGTTGACATCGATCAACGGTTCGTTGGGACTGGTTCTCGGGGGGGTGGCCGGGGAACTCCCCCAGGAAGCCAGAGACATGATCTTCGTGGCGCAGCGAAACAGCAACCGCCTGGTGCGTCTGATTAATGACTTGCTGGATATCCAGAAGCTCGAGGCCGGAAAGATGGAGCTGAAGCTTGTCCCCATCGACATGGATTGCCTGATACAAAGATCGCTGGAGGCCAACGAAGGGTATGCCGCCAAGCACCAGGTGTCGTTTGAATTCGTCAATGGAGTAGAGGAGACCTTGTGTGTCAAAGGAGACGAAGATAAGTTGCTCCAGGTAATGGCCAATCTCCTCTCTAATGCGGTAAAATATTCGCCGGAGTCCGGACGCGTACGCGTAGAGCTCACGACAACCTCCGATCGACGCATCCAGGTACGGGTCACGGATCAGGGGCCGGGCATTCCCGAAGAGTTCCGGGACCGGATCTTCAGCAAGTTCTCTCAGGCCGATAGCTCGACAACCCGGAACAAGGAGGGGACGGGCCTCGGCCTGAGCATCTGCAGAGCCATCATTGCCCTGCACAATGGAACGATCGATTTCGATTCGACTTTTGGAGAAGGGGCATCCTTTTATTTCATACTGCCCCAGGATGCACCGTGACGAAATGGGTCGTGACGAACGCACCGCCTCAGTGATCGACAGATGTTACGCTCCGGATGCGCATATGACCAGCCAGAACGTAACATCACTGATCGGGAGGAAATTCGACATTTCTTTTATAGGTTTCGATGATCTCGGCAACGTTCGAATACCCCTTACCCGCCCTCGATTTGAGCAGGTATCCGGCGATGTTGAAGGAATAAGCGGCCTTTCGATCTTTGATATCGTTCGAGGTAGACAAAACGAATACGATCGCCTGGCGCAGCTCGGGGTCTCGACGTAATTCACGGAGAAACTCGATGCCGTTCATACGGGGCATGTTCAAATCGAGCAAGATCAGCAAAGGCCCCGGAATCCCCAGACGTAATCTCTCCAGGGCCTCGATTCCATCGTGGACATGAATAACCGGGTGGGGCCACTTTTTTTTTCTGAATCCTCTTCGAATCCCTTCTGCATCCACGTCATCGTCTTCGATGAGCAAAATAGTCACGATCAATAGCACCTGTTGAAAATAAGAAACTGTCGTGGGTCGGATTCAGAAGGTCTGTTTCAGGTCGGTGTGCAGGTTTTCGGCCATACCGGGGATTTTACTCAGGACTTCATCCGCCGGCTCGCTCGCTTCTTTAGGCCACGTGAAGGTAAACGTACTCCCCGCTCCGGCCCTGGAATAGAGCTTGATCTCACCTCCATGATGCCACAGCAATTTTTGGATGATCGCGAGCCCCATGCCGCTGCCTTCGACTTTGTCTCGCGGCTGCAGCGTTTGAAAGAGCTCGAAGATCCGTTCATGATATTCCTCGGGGATTCCGGGGCCGTCGTCTGTAACATCGAACTCGACATGGGTTCCCCGATCCCTGCTCCGTATGTCTATGCGGCCGTCCGGACGGTCGTGGTGTTTGATCGCATTTCCAATCAAATTGTAGAACACCTGGAATAAGGGAGAATGTTCGCTCGTAATTACAGGGAGTGGCTCATGAAGTTCGATAGTGAAGCTTTTGGGAGGGGAGAGCAAATCGATGAGGTCTTGTAACATCTCAGCCGTATCGATACGTACGATGTCGGATTTCATACTTCCGGCTCTGGAATATTTCAGCAGGTCGTCGAGGAGTTTCTCCATTCTGGTTACCCGTTGATGGAGTTGGTCGAGATGTTGCTTCGAGTCTGCCGACAGGATGTCGCCGGAATCTTCCTCGATCCAGAAGGCGAGATTCTCTATGGCGCGAAGTGGCGCCTTGAGGTCGTGTGAGGCCACGTAGGCAAAGTTGTCCAGTTCCTGATTGCTTCTGCTCAATTCTTGAGCGTACCGTTTGAGGGCAATTTCCCCTTTTTGGAGCTCCAGCACCCAGGTGACCCACTTACTCAGAACCCGTACGAAGTCCAGGTCGAGGCTGCTGAACGCCGGCTCCTTTTTTTCTTTCGAAAAGAAATACAACACCCCGAAGAGTTCTTGCTCCGAAAACATGGGCGCCGTTATACACGACGCGGGATGAAAGGGAAGCAGATCGACGGCGAGATCCAGGGAGAGCTCTGCGGTGTCGCTTATGGCGACAACGTCTCTGGAGGATACAGCGACGTCGTAGAAGGCGGTCTCGAGTTCGAAGGTCTGTCCGACCTCGATGGAGCCGTCGGGCGTGTATGCCGAAACTACGGTCGCTGAGACATCCTGCATCTTGCAGAGAAGGCCCGCATCAATGCCAAGTACCTCCGCCGATATTCTCAGTATGTTCTCAATTTGTTCGTCCAGGGTATTTCCTGTGCGTGAGGCTACGCTGACGAGCAATCGAATCCGCAAGTTGGCTTCCTCGAGCTCGCGAGTACGCTCCTGGATGGTCGTTTCGAGCGTTTCCTGGTGTACTTTCAGTTGCTTTTCAACTCTTTTTCGCTCTTCGATTTCATGGCGCAGCGCTTCATTGGCTTCCTTGTATTGTTTTGGACTCGGTAACACCAGCGCCTGAGGGATGAGCGGCCAGATGGCTATGGCCGTACCGATAGAGACGAGCCCGGTGGCCAGTTTGACGAGCCCCGTCAGGCGATACATGCCCTGCCATACAGTAATGATTTCCAGCGCGTGGGTTGCCCCGCACAACAAGATGAATGCTCCGAACAGGACAAAAATCCATTTGAATACAACATCCCTGCGCTGGTAGACGAAGTAGATCAATGCGGCCGGGATGGTGAAATAGGCCAGTGCGGTCATAGCATCGGAGAGTACGTGGAGCCATAAGATCTCGGGCTGCCACATATAGCAGTGACCGTGCGACATGAAAGAAGCATCGAAGAGGTTACCGAAGAAGTCGAACATAGACGAGAAGGATGTGCTGTTCGTGAAGTGCTGTTCGTGAAGTGCTGTTCGTGAAGTGCTGTCAGAGATGTGCGGTTCGGTCAGAGCAACCGTAGCTCAGGCGTACGCCATCCTACATCCCAATTTGAACCGTTTGTCGCAATACATAGCCCCTTATCGCAAAATGGTTTCCCCGAGGCACTGCAGTTCGTACCGTTGGTGCATAAGAAAAAAACCCGTTAACTCCATGATAAAACTCACACGATCAGAATTCCTGTTCAATTTCGCAGCCATGTTTTCGTTGATCGCTTCGATCACGATCTGGTTTCTGGGCTACGAAAACGCTGCCATATTCATTGGGCTGTGGGTCCCCAGTATTCTCAACTGGATGAATTTCGTGGCCATCAAAGAGAATCGTAAAAAAATGGGAGGGAAAGCAGATGCCAGGAATTAACGTCGTAGTCGGCATATTAGCCATTTTTGTGACCATTCTCTTTTTGTTCGCTGTCATTTACAGTGCCGCACTGAAGGACTAAACCGTCAGGGTGCACGACAGCATCCAACGACAGCATCCCACATAATACACTCATCACGTTCACCATGGAATATATCATCATTGCCAGCCAGGTCATTATAGCCCTGGGTATTTTCAACGTCTGGATTCTTCGCTTCAACAAATCGACAAGATACCGCGGCGGGGAAGCTGCAAACCTGAAGGAAGAATTTCAGGTCTACGGGCTTCCTGGCTGGTCCGTGTACGTCGTCGGAGCGCTCAAACTCTCTATTGCGGCGCTGCTATTTGCCGGCATCTGGATCGAAGGCCTGGCGAGGCCGGCGGCCATCGGCATGGCCCTTCTGATGCTCGGAGCGGTAGCGATGCACGTCAAGGTGAGCGATCCGATTCGCAAAGCGCTGCCGGCAACCTCGCTACTCGTGCTCTCGATGGTCATCGTGTTATTCAAAGAGTCGCCTTTGCCGTTTCAGGTATAACAAACGCGTTTTTGTCTGCCGGGATACCGGCTTATGCCTGGCGGTCGACGAAGACATGTTTGGCAGCGCTGAACCAGAACGGACTCACCAGCAACGTCAGCGCGATCACGGCTACGACCATCTGGTACCCTGCCTGGTTTATCGTCCCAGTCTGTAAACCCACGGCAGCCAGAACGAAGCTGAACTCGCCGATCTGGGACAGGATAGCGGCTGCGTACATGCTGCGTTGCCAGCTCAGACCCAGCAGCTTCAAGATGCCTCCGTTGATGAGTGTATTGGTTGTGATCACAGCCAGTGCCAGAAGGACGACGACCAGCCAGTTGTCTACCACAAAATCCAGGTCGACGAGCATGCCAATGGACACAAAGAATAGCGCTACGAAAACCACTCGGAACGGCTCGAGACGGGTATGAATCCAGCTCGTCTCCTGCGCTGCTGTGACGACGATGCCGGCCACGAAAGCGCCTACCGCAGCCGACAGTCCCAGGAAACCCGTGAGCGTGGCCAGCGCAAACCCGAACAAAAAGGCGGAAAACACTTCGAGTTCGTGATCTCCCCGGAAAAATCGGGCCAATGGCAATGTGAAGGTCCCTTTCACGGTTAACCAGCCCAGCAGGGCGATGATGGCCAGTCCCCCGAACGCCTGTCCCACCAGTTCAGCCGTTCCCGGCGTCTCTCCACCGAGCAGGTTGATCACGATAAGCATCGGTACGAGCGCGAGATCTTGAACGAGCAAGACGCCGGTAACGTCTTGCCCCACTTCCGTGTCGAGTTCGCCGCGGTCCTGGAGCACCTTGAGCACGACGGCTGTACTGCTCAGGCTCATCACGAAGCCCAGGAGCACGCTCAGGGAAGGCGACCAGTCGAAGGCTGCACCGATGGCGTATGCACAGCCTACGCTCACGGCGATCTGTATCAGCGTTCCGAGCACGGCAATGCGCCATTTCGCGATCAGCCGGGGCAGTGAAATCTCCATCCCTACGAAGAACAACAGGAGGATGACGCCAAACTCCCCGAGGCGGGTCAGAATGTACACATCTTCAAAGAGACCGAGCATGTCGGGACCGAGTAGTACGCCGGCAATGAGGTACCCGATCAAGGCCGGTTGCCTGATCGTGCGTAACACGAGCCCGAGTACGAGAATGATGGCTGAAGCGCCGACGATGAGGGGGAGCAGGGGATCCAGATGCATGAGTAGGAATGCTAGGTGTCAGGCCAGGCTTTCAGGGTACGATCAGCATTGCAAGACTACGACACTTTTAATACGACGATGGTACGGTCGTCACCGATGGCGTTTTCGTCGACAAACTGGTCCAGGGACTCGTCTAAAGCCTCGATGATCTCGATGGGGGCACAATCGATGACGCGCGTGATGCATTCCACGAAGCGTTCGACCTCGAAAAACTCGTCTTCTACATTCGTGACGTCGGTATATCCATCGGTGTAGAGCACGAGCAAATCGCCGGAACGGAGGGCGATAGACTCCTCTTGATAGGCAAAATCCGGCAAGACGCCGATGGGAACGCCCCCCGTTTCGAGCGAACGGGCGACATTGTCCCTGAACAACAGAGGCGGAGGATGCCCCGCATTCACATAGGTCAGTATTTTGGAAGGGACGTTCAGGATGCCGTAGAAGAGAGTCACGAATTGGGACGGCAGGGTATCTTTGAAGATGGCCCGGTTGACGCGCCGCATGATCTCGCGAACGTGGTATTCGTGTTCGACGTGACTCCGCAGGGCCATGCGCACGGCCACCATCAGCAAGGCGGCCGGGATGCTTTTTCCCGAGACGTCACTGATGGCAATGCCGAGATTGTTCTGAGGGAAATGGATGAAGTCGTAAAAGTCCCCGCCCACCTTTTGCCAGGGCTCGGTGTGGCCCGCGATCTCGAAGCCCTCGAGCGCAGGCATTTTCTTGGGTAAGATGCCCTCCTGGATGTCGGCCGCCAGCGTGAGCTCCTTTTGCAAAGAAGCGACTTCCAGCTGGGCTTCGTACAGGTTGGTCAACTGGAGCGCGATGCTCGCATGGTTGGCGATGATTCGTAAGGTCTGGATCTCCAGCTCCGTGAAGTGATGCAGCCGGCTGGTATACACGGATAAGACGCCGATGATCTGTTCGTCCTGGAACAGGCCCACGGCGAGCAGAGAGACGATGCCTTCCACTGTAGCCGCCTCGGCAAACGACAGGTCCGGCTCCAGAGAGACATCGGCGATTTGCAGGATGCCCTCGTTCTGAATCAGGCGGGCGAACCGACTTTCGCTGTCGAATGTGGGGGCTACGGACAAGAACCGGTCACTGAGTCCATACACCGCCTTGATGACCAGGCAGGTCGTCTCTTCGTCGATGAGCCGGATTGCACCTGCCTTCAGCCCCATTTTATTGGTGGCCGTGGCGACGATGTCCTTCAGCAAGTGCTGTTCGTCGAAGTTGGCGCGCGTCAGAAATCCGCTGATTTCGTTCAAAGCGGAAACTTCCCTGGGCGTCGAAGACGGTTCGGTCGTATGCGGTGTGGATTCGGGCATGTAACGGCGCGCATGAAGCGCATTGTGACAGTACGGGGGACGCAGGAACTCTTTGACGCTCGTCAGGTTTCGGCGCCGTTTACACTCGAACCTGTATACAACCTGCGGGTTTATCGTCCCCCTACATAACCAATCCACGCCCCATAATCAATGACGATAGCCATTTTGCAACTGGCCGGCGGGCTTGCGGCCCTCTACGTCGGCGCCGAGGCGTTGATCCGGGGCAGCAGTGCGCTCGCACTCCGCATCGGGATGTCTCCGCTGATCGTCGGGATCACCGTCGTTGCCTTCGGCACGAGCAGCCCGGAGCTGATCGTTAGTTTGAGGGCTGCCGTTGCAGGCACGGCCGGTCTTGCGATCGGGAACGTGATCGGTTCCAACATCTGTAACATTGCGCTCATATTAGGCCTGGTTTCGTTGATCAGGCCGATCAGTGTACACGCACAGCTCGTCCGAATAGATGTGCCGGTGATGATCGGGGCCTCGTTATTGCTGGTGGGCTTCTTCTGGGATCAAACTCTCAGCCGGCTCGAGGGCGGCGTGCTGGTAGGCATGCTCGTTGTTTATCTGGGGTATAACATCTGGCATACGCAACAATCACGTAAGCTGGTCGATCGAGCGACCGAGGCCTCGGAGTCCTTACCACGAACGAATCCGATGCGCAGCATCGTGTTCGTCGCAGTCGGCCTGGGCCTGCTCGCCTTCGGCGCGGACACGTTCGTCCAGGGGGCCACGCTCATGGCGATGCGATTCAGCGTGCCGGACGCGATTATCGGCCTGACGATCGTAGCTTTGGGGACCAGCCTGCCCGAGCTGGCCACGTCCCTGGTCGCTTCGGTAAAAGGAGAAGGCGACCTCTCGATCGGCAACGTCGTCGGTTCCAACATCTTCAATATCCTGGCGATCCTGGGGATCACATCGATGATTATTCCTTTACAAAGCGCTGATATCGATAGGGTAGATCTTACTGTCATGACTGGCGTAGCACTGTGTATGCTGCCCGTGGTCCGGACGGGGCATGAGATCAGCCGCTGGGAAGGCGGATTCCTGCTCGCTGTGTACAT
>CAZGHT010000072.1:0-29551 GCA_964525535.1 uncultured Rhodothermaceae bacterium | reverse complement strand
AACTGAGAACTGAGAACCCTCATGTGGAAATACACCGGACAAGAACGCCCGCCCTTTGCAGAATCACCCGCTGAGGGACAGGAATCCGTCTGGGACTACCCCCGGCCGCCGAGGCTGGAGGAAGACACCCGCACAGTGGAGGTGCGGCTCGGCGACTTGAGGATCGCTTCGTCCGGCGAGGCCTTCCGGATCCTGGAGACCGCGAGCCCGCCGACCTTTTACGTCCCGCCCGAGGACGTAGACCTGGACCAGCTGGAGCGGGTCAGCGGGCGTTCCTTTTGTGAATGGAAAGGCAATGCGACCTACTGGGGCTTAAAAGGCCGGCCGGACCTCGGGCCGGTTGGGTGGAGCTACGAGCAACCTTCAGCCTCCTACAGGGCCATCAAGGACTATCTCGCGTTTTATCCTGCGCGCGTCGAGTGTTACGTGGACGGCGAACGGGTGCAACCCCAGGCGAGCGGCTTCTACGGAGGATGGATCACGAGCGAACTGGTCGGGCCGTTCAAGGGGGATCCCGGTACCGGCGGCTGGTAGGCCGGAGGCCTTACTCGACGCCGAGCACCGATTTTGAAATGTGCATGCTGACGTGCGGTACCTCGACCACTTCCGCTATTTTCAAGTCAGCAGCGAGCGAGCTGAGCATGTAGGCATCCTGGCGCGAGAGTCCATGTTCCTGGTGGAGGTAATCGATCATGTAAAGGAGGGACGGCATCATCACGGTGAGGAGTATGTAACAAGAATGTCACGTTCAAAATACCCTCCCTGACAGGTATGTGCAACTGCCGATGACGGCCCCATTCCACGCGGATTACAGCGTGCTCAGGTATTCGACCAGGTCGCGTATCTCCCCGGGTTCGAGGAGCGCATCCATAGGCGGCATGATCGACACGGGGCCCTGGTATCCTTCGCCGATCGCCTTGCTGGGATCGATCAACGATTCGAGGAGATACTGGCGGTCGTAGCGGGAACCGACGCCCTGCATGTCAGGCCCAACGTTGCTGCCTTCTCCTCCGACGGCGTGGCAACGGATACACTGGGCCGCCCCGTCCGTATGGAAAATCCGGGACCCACGTTCCGCATTGCCGCCTTCGAGTGCAAACTCGAACTTCGGGGCATAGGCGCCATTGCCGAGGGCGTCGAGCAGTTGCGAAAAGCGGTCGTAGGTGCGGGCGGCCATATAGAGGTCGAGGCGTTCGGCCGGAGCGACCTGGCCTTCAGCAAGCCGGCTGATCCAGGGCTCGAGGACGCCAGCCGCCCGGGGCGAGTTCAGGCGGCCCAGGACGTCGTAAGCCGCCTGCCGCTCTTGCAGGGATTCACTTTCGTTCAAGACCGTTTCGATGCGATCGAGAGCCCGATCCTCATCGATGGTCGCAGCGAACCGGAGCGCCTGTGTCCTCAGCGCATCGTTATCGCTGCCGAAAGCGGTGCGGAAGGCTTTCCTGCGTTGTCGGGACTGCGCCGCGAGAAGTTCGAGGGCTTCGAGGCGTTCGGAGGCGGAGCGCGACTCGTCGGCCAGGAGCCGCTGGAGGTCGCGCGCGTCCAGTTCGATGCCGTACAGGTTGACGAGCGAAAAGACGCTGCTTTTCAGGGCGCCGGATTGGACGGCCAGCAGCGCTGGCAGGTGATTCCGGATAACGGGTAGAATGCCGGCCTTGTCCCGTTCGGGGAGCGCGCGGTATCTACGCTCGACCCGGTCCAGCACGGGCGGGTTTTGCCAGGTGTGTGCGACGTCCAGCGCCTCGCTGCGGAGGTGTACCGGATAGGTTTCGTCGGCCGCAAACGCCAGGACGGCATCGAGCTGCGCGGAGCCTCCGACGCGCAGGTTGGCGTTGAGGATGCGGCGCATCAACGCTTCATTTTCGTAGTGGGGCGTTTCGATCAGGAGGGCGGCCAGATCAGGGAGCGCATCCGGGATTCCGAAGTCGTCATGGATGGCGCGGGCTGCTTCGAGCACTACGAGCGGGTCTTCATCGTCCAGAAACGAGGTGACGGCAGGGGCTTCGAGCCTCCTCAGTGCCACGACCAGGGCGCGGCGCACGGCGCTGGAGGGGTGATTCTCGGCCCGGAGGAGGAGGTCGATTTTGCCGATGTCGGCGAGCGCCGACACGGCCGCGTGCCTCAAGAACGGATCGGCATTGTCGTTGCGTTCGAGGAGTTCGATGAGGGGCAGGAAGCTCACTTCCCGGCGGAGAGCGCCCAGCGCGAGGGCCGCGTGAAATTGGACGCGCGGGTTGTCGTCCTCCAGCAGGGCGGTGAGTTCCCCCAGGTACCAGTCGAACAGGTGAGGCGCCTCGGTGACGAGCTTGCAGGCCTGCATCCGGATGTGGTCGTCCGGGTCGTACAGGAGCGGGCGCAGGGAAATCCCCTCCTGCACGTCGCTGGAGCGATACAACTGGCCGAGGCCCCAGAGGCTGTGGATCCGGGCGAGGCGGGCCTGCTGCCGGTCGAGGGCCGTGAAGGTGAGGATGTTGAACGCGTGGCGGTCGACGAGCTCGAATTGAGCGTCGAGGCGTACGCGCTGGTCGGGGTAGGCGAGGAGTTCGACCAGGCCGGCGTCGGAAAAGGCGGATACCCCGTCCCGGATGAGTGCGTGGGTGCTATCCCTCAGGGGGTGGCGGTGGTCCTCGGGGACGTCGATGCGGAAGATGCCGCCATCTTCGGTCGGGTTCCAGTCGCCGGCCCAATCCGCCACGAAGAGGGCGCCGTCGGGGCTGAAGCTGAGCCCGGTAGCCATGAATCCTTCGTGGAAGGTGGATTCGTTGACCATCTCGAACGAAGCGCCGGCCGGCTCGAGCTGGAAGGAGGTGATCAACTGGCCGGGGAACTGGGTCAGGAAGAAATGACCTTCGTAGGCTTCGGAGAGGGCCGTGCCCGGGTTGCGGGTGAAGCCGGCCGGCCCGTCGGAGTAGTTGCCGAGGGTGGGGGTTATATAGGCGGCCTGCTCAGCGAAGTGAGGGACTGAGAGGGACTCGTCCATCCAGGGATTGTACCGGGGCAGCCGCTGGTCGGCAGCCCAGCGGTTGGTGTGGTTGTATTGCCAGTTGATGCGCCAACCGGTGTCGCTGCCGGGGGTGACGTAGACGAGGCGCTCGCGTTCGCCTTCGAAGTCGCCGTCGTTGTCGACGCAAAACAGGTTGCCATAGTCGTCGAAGGCCAGTTCCTGACAGTTGCGGAGGCCGTGGGCGAAGACCTCGAAGCGGCTTCCGTCGGGGTCGCTGCGCATGACGAGGCCCTGGTTCGGATAGTAGTGATGGACGCCGTCCGGCGTCGTCAGGTTGATGCCCCGATCGCCGATCGACCAGTAGATCCGCCCGTCAGGCCCCGGCGTGAGGCCGTGCAGGTCGTGGCCGCCCTGGCCGATATGGACGCCCATGCCGGACTGCAGGATGTCGCGTTCGTCGGCCACGCCGTCTCCGTCGGTGTCTTTCATTCGCCACAGGTTGGGGATCACGGCCAGGTAAACGTGATCGTCGTGCCAGAGGACGCCGCCGGCAGTTCCCGTGATTTCCGTATTAAACCCTTCAGCGAACACCGTAGCGCGGTCGGCGGCCCCGTCGCCATCGGTATCTTCGAGGAGGTTGATGCGTTCCGACTTGACGCGCAGGTCCCGCCAGTCTTTGACGCCGTCGCCGTCGTAGTCCTCCAGCCAGTTGTGCCGCATACCGTTTGCCGGGTCCAGGTATTCGCGCAATAGCTGCCGCCGCTGCTCGACGGAGTCGAGGGAATAGTCCAGGGCCGGCCAGGGGACGGGACGCAGGCCTTTCATGTTCCGGACGTCCAGGTCGGTCGATTTCCGCCGGTTGGCCTCAGTGACGAAGAGCCGGCCGTCCGGCGCATGGCTGAGGGCCACCGGGTTTTTGAGCATGGGTTGTCTGGCCCACAGCGTGACGATCAATGAATCCGACGCCCAGGGGTCTTCGTAGGTCAGGGTATAGGAGCCTGCGAGGAAAAGGGTCGAGCAGAGGGCAAGCACGAAGACCAGCGGTCTGGCGGAAAAGAAAGGAATCATGACACCGATTGAGGGTTTTGAATACAGGGGGCGCCAGAGCATTGCGGGATACCGCACCATGGCGATGCGTAGGTGGTACCGCATCATGGCGTAACACAGTGGGTTGATCGACTAACACATAATTAAAACGGGCAGTTCCTGGAACCGTGAACCCGTGCCGCCGAAAGGTCGTATCTATTAATGTCATGATTAACAGCAGATTAATACGAGCAGAGTAAAATGACCCGTTTGCACATCGCCAGTTTATGTATCGCTGCCGTTTTTGCGTGTTACCCCGGCTCCGGGTGGGGTCAGCCCGTGAGCCAGGGCGTCATCGCCGGCGCCGTGACCGATGCGAGCACCGGAGAGCCGTTGGCCGGCGTCCACGTATTCCTGTCCAGTCGCCTGCAGGGCACTACGAGCGGGGGCGAAGGGAAGTATCGTATCGAGCGCCTGACGCCGGGGTCGTACAGGGTCGTCGCCTCCATCGTAGGGTATACGACGGCTTCTGTCAATGTGATTGTCAGGAGGGGCGAGCGCGTCGACGTCGATTTTGCCCTGGATCCGGCCGTGTATGAACTGGAAGCCCTGGAGGTAACCGGAACCCAGCCGGAGGCCTGGAGCGAGCACCTCGACAAATTCAAAGACCTCTTCTTCGGCGATTCCCGGAACGCAGACCACACCGAGATTCTCAACGAATACGTGTTGAGCTTCGAACAGGATGAGCAGGTCTTTGTTGCAACGGCCAGCGAGCCCCTCATCATAGAGAACAGGGGATTGGGATACCGCCTCACGTTCGTGCTCGAGGAGTTCCGTGAAGATCAGGGGACGCTCAACCGGTTCACAGAAGGGAGCTGGTATTTTCAGGAGTTGATTCCGGAGGATCAAAAGGAGCTGGATGCCTGGGAGAATGAGCGAGAGTTCGCTTATCGGGGGTCCCTCCAACATCTGCTCTGGGCCATGGTACACGATCGTGTCGAGGCGGAAGGGTTTTCGATCGTTCGGGACCAGAGCGAAGGCAGCAACTCCCCCGAAATCATGCTGCACAAATACCACCCCGTCAACCTGGGCGATATCCTCGAGGAGCAGGACCGCTCTCACGAGTACGCCATGTCGTTTCCCGACTTCATCCGGGTGCATTACATTCGCGAGCCGAGTCGAGGCCGGCTGTTCAGCCGCATCTCCCACTCGGTCGATCAGCTTTCGTATTTACGGTTGATGGGTGAGGAGGTGATTATCCACGAGTCCGGGTATATGTATGCATCTCAGGAAAGCGAAGGGAAGGTCATCGTCTTCGGTCACCTCGCCACGCGCGGCGTTTCCGACCTGCTGCCTCAGGAGTATTCGCTGATGCGGCAGGAGCAGTAACGTCCGCCGAACGGCCCGGAGGGCCGGGAGCCCTCCGAGCGTTCCATTATCCGGTGCGCTTCAGCTTACCCGAGCGTTTGGCCCAGCGTTCGACGACGCCGAAGATCCACAGCCCGAGCGGTACCATCAAGAGGCCCATGGCGGCCAGGATGGCCAGTTCCCCGTTCACCTCCGCCAGGGAGGCGCCTCGTTCGTAGATGACTCCGCTCGCCTCGTCGACACCAATCAGGCGCCGGCTCGCCGACAACACGTAGGTGGCCGGCGAGATGTACGAGAAGGGCTGCAGCCACTCGGGCAGGATGTCTACCGGATAGTAGATCCCCGAAATGAGCAGCAGCGCCCCCTGCAGGATGTTGGTGGCCTGAGCGCCTTGCTCCGGGCTCATGACCGGCAGGATCGCCGCGATCAGCCCCAGCCCGGTAAACGCGACGCTGCCGGTCAGCAGCACGATCAGTACGCCCCACATATTCGCGCCGGAGAGGTCGATGTCGACGAACAACAACAAACCGAACAGCACGAGGGACGACTTGAGCAGGCTGTAGAGCACGGCGTAGATGCTGACCCCCAACAGGTGGACGAAGCGAGACACCGGCGCCATGAAGGTGTACTCCAGCGTGCCCTCCCATCGTTCGTAGCTGATGGAGTTGGCGATTTCGTGGAACATAGCCGACAGGAAGTTCCACAGCAACACGCCCAGGATGAGCGTGATCGTCAGGGCCGGCTCGTCGACGGCCACACCGATCAGCACGATGGTGGCCGAGTTGACGAGCTGGTAGAAGGTAAACACCAGGACCCAGGAGAAGTATCTCCGGTCCAGGTGGAAGTTACGGAAGACGAAGGCCCAGGTTTGTCGGGCCGCAGTACGCATTGTGGTCATCGTAATCACAGGTAAAACGTTGGAGGCCGGCGGCGCACTGTATCCGGGGCGCCGCCGATCCTAAATCAGGGCGGGTTGACGTGTTTCGTCGTGTTCTTCGTCGAGCGATTCCCCGGCCATAGCGATAAAGGCGTCGTCCAGGTTGTCCGTCCCGGAGGCCCGTTTGAGCTCGTCGGCGGTGCCTTCGAGCACGAGGCGGCCCTGGCTGAGGAAGCCGATGCGAGCACAGAGTCGCTCCGCCTCGGCCATGTCGTGCGTGGTCAACAGGATCGTCGTGCCCCGCTCGGCGCGGAGCTCCTCGAGAAAGGTCTGGACGTCGCGCCGGCTCTTCGGGTCGAGGCCCGTCGTTGGCTCGTCGAGGAGAAGCAGAGGCGGGTCGAGCAGCAGGGCACGCGTAATGGCGATTTTCTGCTGCATGCCCCGGCTCATCTCTTCGATAGGTTCCCGGAATCGGTCCGACTCGATGCCGAGCCGATCGAGGATCTCCATGGCTCTACGCTCCGCTTTCTTGATGTGGAGGCCGTAGAGCTGAGCCGCATACAGGAGATTCTCTCGCGGAGAGAGCTTCTTGTAGAAGGCCGCGTCGACGCTCACGCGTCCGATCTTCCACTGAACGATCGAGGCGTCTTCGGGAAGGCGGTGCCCGAGCATGCACACTTCGCCCTCATCTTGATGCAGCAGGGTCGAGAGGATGCGGATCAGGGTGGACTTCCCCGAGCCATTCGGGCCGAGCAGGCCGTATGTTTCACCACGCGCGATGGTGAAACTAATCCCCTTCAGGGCCCATTTCTCGGTGACGTTTTTTCGGTTCCAGCCTTTTCGCTTTCGGAACACTTTATGGATGCGTTGTACTTCAATGGCAGGCATGGTTCTGGGAGTTTTTGCGAGTGAGAATGCGATACGAAGGAATGCCGCGTGCAGAGCATGCATATGCGATACCCCGTGGGGCACGCCAGCTGTAGTGCACGCGGATGACAGGGTGGAGATCGCGCAGAACCAGATGAGGTAGGGAGCCACGTATCCCTGGGATCTGGGAAGAGATAAGCGGGATATACGACGACATTCCGATCAGGAAGATCTCTTCGCCCGGTGAACACCATAAAGGGAATGACCAGGGAAGAGTCCTGTTCGACAAGTGAGCAACACGGATCATTTGCGAACGTACTCTCTAGTACATCACGATCACCATACGTATGTCAACATTGTCGAATTAGCATCGGAATCGGCTCGTTGGTTGGATGAGGAATGCGGGAGACACGGCCGGTGAAGCCGTAAAGAAATCATCCCTACGGCGCATACAGGTCTTTGTTTCACGTAAAATCGTTACCTGAATATTATGTCTGCTTCGGGCGGATCCCGCAGGGGCGAATGAGGGTCCCAGAGACTGAACCATGCAATATCCATAGAATATGGATGTAATTGCACGTAATCATAATCAAGTAGGTTTGCCCTTTCGAGTGCTGAACTGTGCTGACGCCCCGGAATCTTGTTTTTTATGAGTCGATTTCATTTCGGTATCCTTGTTTTCGGTATCCCTGTCCTAGTCACAACCATGCTCTGGGCGAGCTGTCAGATGAGCAAACCCGTAGATCAGAACTCGGGGCCCGCCTTCCGCATCGTCGGGTACGCCGGCAGCGGCACCGACTTTTCGAAGATCGATCCCACCCGGATCACCCATTTGAACTATGCCTTTGCGCTGTTGCGGCCGGATGGGAGCCTCTATTTCGAGCACGAAGACGCGCCGGGGCAGCTCGAACAACTCCGGGCGCTGAAGGCCCGGCATCCGCACCTCGAGATCCTCCTGGCCATTGGCGGGTGGGGCGCCGACCATTTCTCGGACGTGGCCCTGGTCGACAGCTCCAGAACCCGATTTGCCCGGGAGGCCGGCGCCTTCGTCCGCCGGTACGGGCTCGATGGAATTGATCTCGATTGGGAATTTCCCGGGCAACCGGGGCCGGGCATCGGGTACCGGGAAGAGGACCGGGAGAATTTCACCCTCCTGGTCGGGGCCGTTCGTAAACAGTTGGACGCGATGAGCGAACAGGACGGCCGCACAGGCAACGACCGTTACCTGCTGACGATGGCCGCCAATCACGACGAGGTGTACCTCGAAAACGTCGAAATGGATACGCTGCACACCCTCGTCGATTTCATCAACCTGATGACGTACGATTTTTATACGGTGGGAGCGCGGTCTACAGGCCATCATACCGCGTTGTATTCCTCGTATCACGAAGAAGCAGCGCCCGGGTATACGGCGAGCGCCGGTGTGGAACGGTACCTGGCCGCCGGGGTGCCCCCCGGCAAGATTGTCCTGGGAGTGGCCTTCTACGGTAGGGGCTGGTCCGGGGTCCATGCGCGCGATCAGGGGTTGTATCAGGCGTACGAGGCGTTTGACGGGACCTACGGGTATGATTTCCTGGTCGAGCACCGCGTCGACAAGAACGGGTTTACGCGATACTGGGATGCGGTGGCGAAAGCGCCTTTTTTGTGGAACAGGGATTCTTCGATATTCATCTCGTACGAAGACCCGGAGTCGTTGAGGCACAAAGCATCGTTCGTCCGAGAGAAGGGGCTGGGCGGGGTCATGTATTGGGAGCAGCGCTTCGATCCCGAAGGCATGCTGGTCGACGTCTTGTATTATGCCCTGGCGCAACAAAAGAAGGGGCCTGCTCCGGAGGAACAGGCCCCTTTCGAGTAGAGAGATCGGTGCCGTTGGGTGCGGCCGCGTTCCGTTACAACTCCCAGCCTTTCCGGTACTCCCGGTGGAGGTATTGATTGGCGTCGGGAGCGTTCGTGAACTCGCCGTTGCGGCCGTCCCAGTACAGCTTGCGGCCGTAGCCGGCATAGAGGGCGGCAACCCCAAGGAGCATGGTTTCGGTGAGCGGGCCGGCATACTCGAATGGGCAGGACGGTTCGGTTTGTCCCATACAGGCCATCGCCCAGTTCATCTCGTGGTTGTCTTTTCCGATGCTTGGCAGCGTCTTCGGGGCGTCGGCGTATTCTTCTTCGAGGTGTTTGGGGAAGAGGCGGGGGTTGTCGCCGTAGGTGTCGTAGACGAGGACGCCTTTTTCACCGACGAGTAATCCGCCGCCGCCGCGGTTGATCTCGGCATCGGCCGGCATCATGAGGGGGCGGGGTGGGAGCAGTCCGCCGTCGTACCAGGTCAGAGATACCGGGGTGCGGCCGCCTTTCGAGAACTCGTAGTGGACCTGTGTAGCCAGCGGGTAAGAGGCCTTGTCTTCTCCGCCAAAGGGAGAGCCGGAGGCCTGGACTGAGGTCGGGTAGTCGAGGCCGAGCGCCCAGAAGGCCTGGTCGACGAGGTGGGCGCCCATGTCGCCGAGGGCTCCGGTGCCGTAGTCGGTCCAACCGCGCCAGGTAAAGGGGGTGTAAGACGGGTGATAGGCGACTTCGGGCGCGGGCCCCAGGAAGAGGTCCCACTCCATATGGCCAGGCACCTTTTCCGACTTTTCAGGGCGCGGCATCCCCTGAGGCCAGATCGGGCGGTTCGTCCAGATGTGTGCTTCGTGGATCGTGCCAATAGCCCCGCCCCAGACCCACGCGAGGAGCTGGCGCGTTCCTTCGCCGGAATGGCCCTGGTTACCCATCTGAGTGACGACGCCGGTTTCCTCAGCCACCTTCTTGAGCACGCGCGCCTCGTGCACCGAATACGTGAGCGGTTTCTGCACGTAGACGTGTTTGCCCATACGCATGGCCATCGTGGCCGCTGTAGCGTGGGTGTGATCGGGGGTAGCGATGACGACGGCGTCGATGTCGTTTTGCTTTTCGAGCATGACGCGGAAGTCCTGGTAGCGCTGAGCCTTCTCGTAGGCGGTTTTTAAATCCTGGCGCGAAGATCTGAGGTTGCCGTCGTTGTCGTAGAACGATCCCTCTACGCGCTTGTCGTCGACGTCGCAGATGGCAACGATGTTCTGGCTGGTCAGCTTCGACATGTTTGAGGCGCCCATGCCGCCGGCTCCGATGGCTGCTACGTTGAGTGTGTCGCTTGGCGCTGTATATCCTGTTCCGCCTAGAATATGGCGAGGTAGAACCAGTGCTCCAAAAGAGGCGGCCGCAGAGTGCGCCACGAAAGAACGTCTTGAAAGAGTTTGTTTTTCCATGATGGGTAAAGGAATTCGTAACAACGGTTCGTAACTGGGGGTATGGTACGTACGTGAATGGGAATCGTACCCTTACATTACCTCATTTGAAGGCGACTTTCAAGTCAAAAGTGCAGAGAACAGCAGGCGTTCGGAAAAGCGCTATACAAGGGGACCGGGCCGTAGAACGATGGGGAACTCAAGACGCTTCCTGGCGGATACTGGATCGCCACTTGAGTTCGTTGATCACTCGCAGCGCCTTCTGGAGCGAGGCCCCGGTTTCTCGCCGGTACAGGCGAATGGCCTGCATCTCACCCGTCGTGGTGCCTTGTTTGACGAAGGCGATTACTTCGGGAGAGGCTTTTTCGGCCAGAACGCTGACTTCTTTCGGGGTTAACGATGGGTTTTCACGCGAGGACGAGAACAGAAAATCTAAAAGATCCATGGAGCCAGGCAGAGTGGATAAGTGGTGATACGCAGGTTGTGCACAACAGGCCGTATTGCCGGCGTTGAAAGACTCCCCGGCCACCGTTTTCGGGCTTCTTGGTCGCTTTCAAAGCCGTTGTGACGCAGCAACGAAGCACAGATGCGTAACATCCGTGGATAAGTACGAATTGTGCATGTATGTACGCCTGGATCCCCGCGCGAGTTGCACGCAACCAGCCGGTCAGGCGAAGATCGTGACAGCCGTATCCGGGCAGCACCGTCCTACCAGGGGCTCCAAAAGAATACATCCTCTGAGAGAGGTATCGGTTTCGACCGTATCGATTTGGAGTAAGATGCGGCTTCCGATGGCGTATTCCATAGAATAGGGTTCATAGTAATTGACATTGAGGCTCTTTTACTGTATAGTTGTACCAGCCTCAATTCAGGTCGGCTCATGGTCTACCCGATGAAGTACGCCCGATGAAATTGAGCGCTATAAATCGCTTACTCTCTGATTTTTCTCTCTGATTGTTGCCCCCCCCTCCCTTACAGGTATAGGCGCCTCCGCTATACAGTTCGCTATTGCAATTGGTGGAGTCGTTCCGTTTTCCTGTCGCTCTTAACACCTGTTTCCTTCCTGGAAGGCTATGCAACAACAGTCTATTCTGGCTCTCGGCGCGCTGCTGATCCTAATCACTGTATCGCTCAATCAACAACGGTCGACGTACCTCGTTCATCAAAGCGCGTATCTGCGCGAGATGGAGTCGGCTGCTTCCGATCTCGCCAAACTGCGCATCCATCAAATCACGGAAGGGTTTGCGTATGACGAGGCGCGCGTGGGGATGTCCGTACTGGACACGGCCGTTGGCGACCTCACCCCTCCTGCGTCCCTCGGCCCGGACGCCGGCGAGGGCCCGGTATCCTTTGACGATATCGACGATTTTAACGGGCACGTAGACACACTCACTCACACGCTGAGCAACGAGACCTACCTGTTCGAAGCGACCTACACCGTTCGGTACGTCGATCCGGTCACGGCCGATACCACCTCCTTGACGCGCGCCCTCGCCAAACAAGTCATCGCCGACGTCGTCTCGCTGGACAAGGTGGGCCACTCCGCCGCTCGGGTCTCTTTCAAGAAAACGGTGGCGATCACGGACTTCGACAACTGATCGTGTCAGGTCGGCCAATCGCCGCCGAACGATCCGCATCGCCCCGAGACCCCGGTTCGCTTAAACTCCTGCACCTCTATTCTTTCTACGCCGATATCGAGTCATGCATATTCTTCTTGATCATATAAGCGCCTTACTCATCGTATCCGTGCTGGTCGCCATATTTGCGCTGATTCAGCTTCGCGGGTCACAGTCCACCTCAGACGTCGCTGTCAACTATATGGTACGTACGGAGACGCTGGAAATTGCCGACATGCTGGAGCGGGATCTGTTGAACATGAGAACGAAGGATCAAACCGATGCGGCGATCGCGGCAGGAAAGTTCTTCGGAGGCGGAGCGTACGTCTGTACGGCTACGGCCGCGGCCGCAGGCGATACGACCCTCTCGTTCACCTTCCCGACCCTGAGCGACCCGCAGGGAGTCGGCGCACTGGCCGACCCGGATTCGGCCGATGTGTCGCTGGTCACCTATCAGCTCATCCCCGTTCCGGGGCAGAGCATAGATCGTATGCAAGGGAACAGCATGGTGTCCCATCCCCTGTTTCGCCTGGAGCGCCGCGTCGGCGTCGACGACACCGGATCGAGCCAGGCCACGGTTACGTATTTCAACATCGACTATGGCCGCGTCACGGGCGACTTCATCGATGCAACCGGCGGCTGCCCGGGCGACCAGCTGAAAAAAATCCGATTTCAGGTTCAAATGGCCCGGCAAAGTTACGATGAGGCGACCGGCGATCAGACGTCGAGGAGCCAGCTCAACTTCAGCCGCTACGGGCAAACGGTCGAGCTCGCCAATTTTGAGTGACCGAGGCCGGGCAGGCAGGACATGCCTGCGAGAAGGAGGGAAGCGGAACCTCCTCCATCCACCATAATAACTACCAACAAGACCTTATACCATGGGAAAAGGTGCTTTACTTGGCGCGCTCTTTGTGTTATCGATGACGATGGTGATGCTCATGAACGCCCAGAATCAGTCCAGAGAGACGGACGATCGGGAATACGAGCAGCAGACCAATCAGTTGGCCAGGGCGCTTGCTATGGAAGGGCGCAAGGCGGTACTGGCCGCCTGGGCCCGGTCGAACGGGGCCCTCACCGCCCAGCCGTTTTCCTCCATCAACCGAGATGGAGGCCGCATCCAGATGCTGGATTATACCCTGACGGGGTCGACGCTGGATTTCACCGTCCAGGCCGATTACGATTCCACGGTCCACGAAGTTCGCAGCCGGTTCGAGTGGCAGGATTTTGTCATCAACCCGTTCCAGATGAAAACCTGGCGCGTGGATCCGACCATCCATCCGAATGCCACGCTCAATTTTTCTACGGTGGGCATCGACGACCAGAACATGGAGGAGCTCGAGGATATCCTGGTGGTCGATCTCAGCCTGATTTCGGATCTATCCGAGATCGGTGTCGACTTCGATACCTTGAGATACACTCTGGAAACCGAGCTCGCTGCGAGCGGGCACTCGGGCATCAGCATATTCGAAATAGACCAGACGTACCGCGACGTTCATCAAAGCCAGGACGGTATTTTCTATCCGGACCAGGTCAACCAGGCGGTCGAAGAGTTTGCCCTGGCCCACCCTGCTCAACATATCTCGCTGTCTTCCGCCTCCGGCTTCGGAAGCACCTTCGGATTCGGGGATGGGTATCAGATGGTCACCGTGGAAGGGGATATGGTGCTCTCGAACGATCTTCAGGGGAAAGGCATTCTGGTGGTCGAGGGCGATCTGATCATACCGCCCGGTGTAGGCTTCGACTGGCGGGGCATCGTCCTCGTCAAGCCCCCGGCGAATTCCATGAACCCGGATATCGAGCTTAATGGGAATGTCAATATCGAGGGCATGTTCGTGTCCCTCCAGGAGGTCTTGCTCAACGTCGGGCACATGGACCTGTCGGTATACCGGGATATGAGCGGTGTCTGGGCCATGCCCCAGGGAGCAGACGTCCAGGACCAGGAAGTGCTCAAGCATACCCACGATTATACGGCCCGGGAAGGGAACTATGTGGTATTCCATTCGGACCTCGGGGGGTACCCCAACCATCAGGGATATTCGAAATTTAACGAGACGCTGGGCCTGCTGAATCCCGGTGACGAAATCTTCCTGGAGATATTCAACCCGGCGGCGCATGGCCTCGGGGTGATGCACGTTGAGCTGACAACCGGGCCGGCGCTTTTCCAGTCCGTGCCGGCCGGCTTCGATTCGACTATCGCCCTGGCGGGCAACCTGTACCGCACGCAGCCGTTTCCGGCCGGGGAACTCGAACATTTCGATATCGCGATCACGCGTTTGAGCTCGCTCAGAAAGATGTGGGACCCGCCTTCAGGGTCTTACCCCGGTTGCAGCACCTTTGACGGTCCCCGGTGCGTCTGGCGGGACTACAACCGGTACGGATCCCTTACGCTGCAGATGTATTCCACGAATGCCGGGGTGGAGAAGCTGCTGTATGGGGCCAGCCTGTACTGGCACAAACGGCGGGACGAAGAGGAAGATTTTACCGAGGAAATGGAAGACTTGATGGATATGATGAAAGACCCGGCCAATGAACTCGACCTGGTTGTCGGGGGCAATACGACGTTTACGCCCAACCTGGGGGCGATCTTGAACCTGCTGGAGTCGAGCGGAGTGAGCTTTGGCGCGAAACACCTGGGCACCTGGCACAGGCAGTGGGCGCCGGACGACCCGAATAACCCCTTATAATACCGCCAGCGAAATCTCTCGTCGAAGTCTCCGGCGCCGCGCGTCAGGCGTATTGATAACCCAGCCGGACGAGCGGGTTGTTGGCCGCCGGCGTCGAAGTTCTTGCGAGGGCTTTATCCAGCCATACGGCCCACGGGAAGGCCAGCAGAATCAATTCGTAAAAGGTCTCCCAGAACATGATGTTCATGACGAGATAGATGCCTACATGCAACCCGATCACGGCGAGCAGGATCGGAGTTCGGTACTTCCGCCACCACATCAGCCAGGAAAACATCTCGGCAAGCAGGCCAAACGTGAGGATGAGGGTGGCGAAGGAGACGCTGTTCAACGACCACACCTGTAGCAGATTATAGTCCAGGATACCGGTGTAGGCAAACGCATCGACGGCCTTTTCGTGGATCCATATCCATAGATGCCGGCCGTCCGACCAGAAGAGCCCCGTGCCGACCAGCTTGCATACGGCGGCCAGGGTATACCCCAGACCCACGAAAAAATACGTAAATCCCATCGTAAAGGTGCGCCGTTTCCGGGGTTCGTCGAAGAACAACGTGGCCAGGCTGAAGCCGAGCAGGGTCATGCCGACCACGTTGGAGCTGTGGGGGATTTCGCCGAGCGTGAAGCGTGTAGAAAACTGGAGGTGCAGCAGCAGAAAAGCGGCCATGTACGCATACTTCGTGACCCGAAAGAATCCGAGCATGCAGAACAGCGTGATCAGGCCGGCGACCGCGAGAGACGACCCGTTCTGGAAGAACAGGCTGACGTCGATATAATTCGCAATACCCAGGGGCAACACGACATCGCTGATTCTCAGGATATACAATCCCCAGGACCACGCGTAGTTGATCGTCGCCCCGACGATGAACAGCTCGAAGAGTTTAAAAAAAACGACGTGTCCCGGCGACTCCTGGGATCGGACGTCGAATAATTCACGGCTGAGTGTAGTCAGGAACGACACGGCAGGAGACAGTTAGTGTGAAAGGGCCGGATTTAAAAGAGCGCTGCTGCCCGATAGGACCACATACGGCTCGAAATAGACGAGCACGGAATCCGACTCGTTTATTTCACCGCGGGCCCGCATGACGAGCAGGCGCTGGCGGCCGAGCTCGGACGCTCGAAATAACGTCCGAAGCCCATCGATGCGTTGCTCGTCCCAGGTTTCGGTTTTGGACACGAAGTTGGCCAGGTCGATGGGGTCGACGCCATACCGGGTCAACGCGATCGGGGTGCCCGGCAGGTTCTCGGCATCGACGGCTTCCCAGCGGATCTCGGACCCGGAGTCGGTGACATCGACGACGATCGCCCGGCTCCAGGGGTTGCCCGCCTGCGAGAACATGGGGTAGATGCTGAACGGCCAGAATTCGCCCAGGTGCGTGGCCACGAGCACCAGGTAACAGAGGAGTGTAACGCCCAGAATCCGGAGTGAGCGATTACGAAAAGGAGAACGCGTAGAGTTCACGAGCCAGGATCGGGTTGTTCAATGGGAAGAACCGTGCGTGAGGACAGCAACGTAAAAAGGGCAAGATTGACCGCCTTGTCCAGGATAGCCGTAACCCCGAGCATGCCCGCCACAGCCGCCTCGGAGATCTCAAGCCACACCGAGAGTTCTGTACTGGCACCGAGGACCACAAGATCCTTCGACGGCAACAAGGGCAACTGGTTGATCACAATTTGGAGAGACAATAACGAAAACCAGGCGCTGAGGGGTACGTCCGGCATGACGACCATCCACTGCAGGATTTGCAGGGTCTTTACGAGCAGCAGGCGACCGATGTGCAGGCCGAATACGGCCACGGCCGTCGTCGCCGGCATCGAGATCACGCTTCGGCGAAACCGAAGACCCAGAATGACGAGCAAGACGAGACAGAAGGCTCCGCCGATGACCCAGTTGCGCTGGACGTTCTCGAAGAGCGCTTCGAAAGGCAACAGGCCCGTGAACAAGAACGTGGACAGCAGGATGACAGCGACGAGCAAAGACGTCAGGGAAGAGATAATGGTATTGTCCTTCATGTCGAGCAGCAGCTGGCGGGCCGGCCGGTCCACATGCGTTCTGGCCCACATGTACAGATGCGCTTCCCCGGAGTAATTGAGGACGTCCTTATTGTAGACCCTCTTTCGGATGAGGACCGGAACGCTTTCCAGAAACGGCAATCCCCACAGCAGCCGGTAGATGAACGTTTCCGCCACGGGCAGGCCCAGATACATACCCACGAAGATCAGATAAAAGAGGGGCGCCGTAGGCAGTTCCTGCAGGATGTTCGACAGCCCTACCCCGGCGAGTTGGTAGACGAGAAAGGCGAGCACACCGACAAAGAGAATGCGATTCAACCATTTGAGGATCGATGTTCGCTTCTCCGGCGTGAGGATATGTGAAAGCTGTTTTATCGTAAGCTACCTGCAGGACGAGACGTTGGTAAAATCGTGGGATCTATTCGAATACAGAGCACAATGTTTCCGTCGGATAGAACTTCAGCCCATAATGCACGTTGAGCATGTCGACGTGCATGTACGACAGAGTTATGATTTGAGGGATGATCGAAAGAACACTACGCCTTACTCTTTGTTCGGTTATCGTCGTGCTGGGGCTGTCGATGAACCGGATGTACGCCCAGGAACGGGATATCGTATACGAGGCCGAAATCTCATATGCCGGCTCGACGGAAGATACGCTCCCCTTCTGGCAAACCGTCAATCGTTTCGGTGTCGTCGACACAGAGAGCCCGAGCGGCCTGTTGCGCTACGCCGTGGCGCTGCCTCACCGCGACACCCGTCCTTTTTCGTACGCACTGGGGCTGGATTTGGTGGCAAGAGCCGGAGAGAACAGCAGCGCGTTTTTTCAACAATTTTATGGGGAAGCCCGTTGGCGCTGGCTCGCCCTGTCGGCCGGTCGGAGGGAAGTGACCGCCGGCGAAGTACATCCGCTGTCGCTGGGTTCGATGACGTTGAGCGCCAATGCCGCCCCGATCACGAGCGTCAACCTGGACGTCTCCCGCTTCGTTCCGGTGCCCGGTACGAGTGGGTTTCTGAGCTTCAAAGGGCGCCTAAGCCACGGCTGGATGGGCGGAGATCGTTTTGTGGACGACGTATGGCTGCACGATAAAAACCTCTACGTTCGATTGGGGATGCCAGACTGGCCCGTCGAAGGACGCGCCGGCATCATGCACTACGTGATGTGGGGAGGCCGGCTGGTTCGCGCCAATTCCGTCGACCCGTTGCCCTCGAGCTTTAATGACTTCTTGAGGGTCTTTTTCGTCCAGGGCGCTCCGGAAGATTTTATGTTTCAGGGCGAGGTCACCAACGTACTGGGCAACTCGCTGGGCGCTTACGATTTCAGCCTCCGCCTCTTCGGAGCCAGGATGGACGTCCTGCTATACCGGCAGTTCTTCCTGGAGGATACGGTGTCTCTGGCTTTCCGGAACGGTTGGGACGGCCTGTGGGGCGTGGGCCTGACGTTCAAAAACCAGCGCTGGATCGAAGAGCTGCTCTGGGAACACGTCAACACGAAACGGCAGAGCTCAAAAAGCGATGAACCCCGCGGCACAGACAACTATTACAACCACGGCCTGTACATCACCGGTTGGACGCATCGGGGAAGAACGTTGGGGATGCCTCTCGCGTTCACCGACCCCGGATTTGAAGGGGTCATCAACAATATTATCGTCGGCCATCACGTGGGGATTCAGGGGCTTCTGGGACAAACCGTGGCCTATACGGCGTTTTTTACCTACAGTAGAAATTACGGGGCGCATTCCATACAGGAAGTCGAGACCAACATCCGCATCCGGGATGCCCGCTTCGACGGACCGGTTCACCGCTACTCGATCATGCTCGAAGGGACTTCAACGATTTTCCCGAAACTTGGTATAGATGCTTTTGCGAGAATTGGCTATGATTGGGGGGATGAGGAACTGGGGCCAGCCCGCAATCTGGGGGTTACTCTGGGCGTAATCCGACAAGGCATCCTCTAACGCGATAAACGATCGCCTACATGACGATAGCGTAATCCGATAACAGCTGAACATGACCAAACCTCAACACACCTATGAATCCCTGCAGGTAGGCGATTCCTTTTCTTTCGATCGGTTCTTGTCCAAAGACGACGTACAGACCTTTGCCGATTTATCCGGAGACGACAATCCCATTCACGTCAATCCGGAGTACGTTCAGGAGCACACACAATTCGATCGCCCTATCGTCCATGGCGTCCTGTTGCTCGGTATTATATCGAAAGTCCTGGGCAAAGACTTTCCCGGCTACGGCAGCGTGGCTGTGGCCATATCGGCCCGCTTCATTCGTCCCGTAATGGTCGACAGCGAAATTACGGTGGAAGTAAAAATCGCCGAAAAGATCGAGAAGCGGAAGCACATCAAAGCGAGGATCTACGTGTATTGCGAGGGGAAGATGGCGCTGGGCGGCGAGGCCACCCTCGTTCCTCCCGGTGCGGAATAAGCCGTGAAGACACCCTGCCGGCAGAGGGGTCAACGGCTCATGCTGTGGCTGAAGATGAGGTCGACGTAGGTGGCTTCCGGATGCGCTATCATGTCGGTGATGCGTTGCAGGAGCTGGGTGCTCGCATACCCCGGTACGGTAAGCGGGTGCGAAGACCGGTATCGGTTGAAATAACTTCGAATCACGACGCTCTTGTCGTTGATTGGCAACCGGCTCACGTTGTCCAGAAATGACGGGTACTGGCGCTGGTACATCAGGTAATATTCGACATTCGAGGTGTAAAACGCGGTTACTTCCTCTCCCATCTCGTCGAGGTAGGCTCCGATAGCAGGGATGACTTCGGGGTCTGCAAAGTTGCCCTGCACAGGAATGACCCGATCGGCCTCTTGCAGCTGCTTCACGTACCGGTAATGGGCTTCACTGGCGAGGAAGCTGGCGTGTCGACCCTCTTCGTCGTTTTCCATCGCGAGTTGCCGGTACGTCGGGTAATAGGGGCGCGGGCTGCGATTGTGGCTCGTGAACCGGAGGTCCGGCCCCAGGCGGATGAAGGTGTCGTGAAATCGATGGATGGTGCGGAGGTCTTCCTCGTTGAGGGGGTATCCGAAGTCTCGCAAACGGATCTCAATGCGAGCGGCAAGCATCTTCCGCCGGTTGGAATCGAGTGGCGGCATGTGGTCGATCCGTTGCATAATCTCCTCCACGGCCAGGTCGGCGGCATCCTCCCGGGGGTCCGGCAGTTCCTTGCCGAAAAGCGCAGCGAGGAAAGCGACCCGATCATCCGAGAGTTCAAACAGCGATTTATAGAGGAGGTGTAGCAGCAGGTTATCCTTTCGGATATCTACGATGAAGGCGATGGAAGGGCGGACGTGAGCGATGTAAGAAAAGTTCTGGTCAGGGCCGACGCCCAGGTACGCCCCGCCCTGTATATTGAGGTCGTGCAGCTGGCCGATGACGTGAAGATAAGAAGACTCGTTCGATATCAGGTTGTCTGTGTCGAAGTAGCCGGCCTCTCCGGAAAGCATCTCTATGGTGTCGCCGAACGAACGCGCTGAAGCGAGCTGCCTCTCGCCGGTATCCAACCCGCTCTGCTGTCCCTGGCAGGACGCGTTGGGAAGAATCAGAAGCAGGAGGACGAGATAAGTGACGGGTTTAGCCTTCATGGTTCTGATGCTGTGTAATTTTAATGAAATGAGGAGCCTGTTGTGAGTCGGTAAATCGTGTAGGTATAGGGACTTCGTTTATTTGGGCGGCGAGAATCGATTTTGATTCCTGTAAGTGCTTGATAAACAAAGATATAAGCAGCAGATTTTTGTGATTATACGAGTTTGATATAAGCGCGTGTTTCTATTGAGTTTACCCGGTTGCGGATTCATCGACGATTCGGATCAGTCGATCCACTTCTTCATGCGTGGTGTAACAGGCGCAGCCGGCTCGGATCATCCCGTTTTCTGCCTGGCCGAGCCGTTGGACGAGCGTTGTCGCGTAGAAGTCGCCATGGGAGGCAAAGACGCCCTCCTCAGCCATGCGCCGGGTAACGTCGACGGCGTCCATCCCGTCGACGGTAAAAGAAAGCGTCGGGGTGCGTCGTGCGTTGGGAGGCGGGCCGAACACCGTGACGCCGGGGCAGGCCGCCAGAGAATCCCACATGTGAGTAAGAAGCCGGTTCCCGCGTTGATGAAGAACGTCGAACACGCGTCGAAGGCGTTCCCGGCGGGACGCCTCCCGGTCGTGGCAGAGATTTGCCAGAAAGTGTACTGCTGCCGCAGCACCGACGATGCCTTCGTGATTCTGAGTGCCCGTTTCCAGGCGTTCCGCGTTACGGTTTGGAGCAGGTAAAAGCCTGGGCACGTCGAGTTCTTCCAACAGATCCAGTTTGCCGTATAACACCCCGATATGGGGGCCGTAAAATTTGTAGGCAGAGCAGGCCAGGAAATCGCAGTCCGTGGCTTTCACGTCTATGAGTTCGTGTGGGGCATAGTGGACGGCATCGACGAAAACGAGGGCGCCGATCTCGCGAGCCCGCTTCACCGCTTTTTCGAGCGGGTTGATGGCGCCAATGGCATTCGATGCGGCTCCGATGGCAATCAGTTTCACGCGCGGCGAGATCAGGCTGTCGAAATGGTCCCAGTCGAGCTGTCCTTCATCGGTCAGCACGCGTACCATTTTAACCGTCAGGTTTTTTTCCCGGGCGAGTTCGCGCCACGGGTCGATGTTCGCATGGTGGTCCATTTCTGTGACGATGATTTCGTCGCCCTGCTGCCACTGGCGTCCCAGGGCACGAGACACATGCATGACGAGCGTCGTCATATTTGCGCCGAAAGCAATTTCGGTCGGGTCGGCGTTAAGGAAGTCGGCAAACGTATGCCGCGCCTCGTCGAGCGCTTCGTCGGTTTCAATGCTCGTGGGATAAGACCAGTGTGTATTGGCATTGTGGTGGTAGAGATAGTCGATCATCGCTTCTCCAACGTCGCTGGGGACCTGGGTGCCCCCGGGGCCGTCGAAATAGGCGACCTGAACCTCGTTGATACGACGGCTTAGCGCGGGAAAATAAAAACGAATCTGTTCAACGGGGGCAACGTCTTCTATAGAGGTGTCTTGCATGGCATTTCGAGCATTGGTCATCGAGGCCCGGCAGGGCGCCCTGGGCTGTCATGGAAGGTAAGGCTTATCTGCGATCAATACTGGTCTTCAATGTCAATCTCCTGGTATACTCTCGTCGAAATTTGTATCCTGCTTCGAGTGGAATCAATCACGAACGTGTGCAGACGATGGCGCAAAGAATGCAGGCCGTGCAGGATCCGGTCATTCCCCTGATCGGGTCCTGGATAAAGCAACATCCGGGCACCATATCGTTGGGACAGGGTGTGGTTCATTATGGACCTCCGGAGCAGGCCCGGGAGAAACTCGGAGAATTCTGGTCCAATCCCTCAAATCACAGGTACTCGCCCGTCTCCGGGCTGTCGGCGCTCAAGGAGCGGATTCGCCTGAAATTGCTCGAAGAAAACGGGATTGCTGCCGGCCCCGATCTTCACATCGCCGTTACGGCAGGGGCCAACATGGGTTTTCTCAACGCGCTGTTCGCCATCACCGATCCGGGCGACGAAGTTGTGCTTTTTGCCCCCTACTATTTCAACCACGAGATGGCCGTTGCGATGTTGGGCTGCAACCCCGTGTGCGTACCTCTGGATCGCACCTACCAGATCGACCTGGATCGGCTGGCCGGCAGTCTCACGCCCCGGACACGCGCGGTGGTAACGGTATCTCCGAATAACCCGGCCGGGGCTGTATATCCCCCGGACACGCTCGTGGAAATCAACCGGCTGTGCAGGGAACGGGGCGTGTACCACATCAATGATGAAGCCTACGAATATTTCGTATACGACGGCCTGAAACACTTCTCGCCCGGGTCCTTGCCGGAAGCGCGTTCACATACGATCTCGATATTTTCGCTGTCGAAGTCGTTCGGATTTGCGGGATGGCGTATCGGGTACATGGCCTTTCCTGAGCATCTGGCGCTGCCGATTGCCAAGGTACAGGACACCAACATCATCTGCCCGGCTGTTCCGAGCCAGTTTGCCGCCCTCGGAGCGTTAGAAGCAGGGGCCGCCTACCCGAAGTCGTACCTCGACGATTTCGAGGACGTCCGTAATATGTTGATTCGGTCGCTGAGTGGACATGAACGGGTTTCCGTCAACACGCCTCAGGGAGCCTTTTACGCCATGGTCGACGTCGACACCAGGCAACGTCCGCTGGAGGTCATCAGGTACCTCATCGAAACCCATCGGGTGGCCGCCATGCCAGGGGAGGCGTTCGGCATCGAAGAGGGATGTACGCTGCGCGTTGCATTCGGGGCGCTGAAAAAGGAGACGCTCGCCGAAGGCATCGGCCGGCTTGCCGAGGGGCTGCGCGCGTTGAGCCGGGAGTGACTGCGCCGGCCTGCGTCTCCCCGAGCGTGAAAAAAAATGAGCATAATTCGAGTCAGGCGCTTTCATTTGTAGCTGTGTGTAAATATTTTTACAGGGAAGATGTTCGGCCTGTTGGAATGAATGGCATCCCGTACCGGGCGGCATTGAACCACGCAAACTATGAGAACCCCTTATTTTGCAGACCTGAGCCGGCGCGAGAGGCAGATCATGGATGTCCTGTACCGGTTGGGCGAGGCTTCGGTGTCGGAAACGCTGGTCTATCTCGCCGACGACCCTTCCTACGACACCGTCCGCATCACGCTGGGCATTCTGGAGAAGAAGCAGTACGTCACCCACCGCAAAGAAGGGAATCGATACGTGTACCGGCCGACGATCCCCGCTGAGGAGGCTACGGACAGTGCGATGAAACATATCGTGAATACGTTTTTCGGCGGGTCGATGCCTAAAACCGTTTTAGCTTTGCTGGGTACATCAGAAGATCCACTGAGCGAAAGTGATCTCAACGAGATCGAAGCCTGGGTTGCAGAGGCGAGGAAAAAGCACGAACATTGATCAGGTTATGAACGAAATTTGGGACTCGTACCCGGCGCTGGAGCTGTTCTTATCCTATGCAGTGAAGACATCCCTGCTTCTGGGGATCGTTTGGGGGATTAGCGCCTTGATGAGGAAGATGCCGGCAGCGCTGCGCTCTAATGTATGGAACGCGGGCATCGTGACCCTACTCGTCTTGCCCGCGTTGATCGGTGCCATCCCGTCGTGGAACGCCCTGGCCTTCATCAAACACCCGCCGCCGGAAACGACGTTGTGGATGGATGAAATTCAGACGACGCTTTCATCTGCTCCACCTAAAGCGCAGCGCATCAAAGAGGTGGCGAGCCCGCTGAGCCAGATCGAATCGTCTCGCCAGCTGACACAACATAGAGACGAACGCTCAGTATGGATGCCCCTCAACATCGTCTACATCCTGTATAGTGTATGGGGGGGCGGCATAATCCTCCTCGGTTTTTCTCTGGTGCGGGACCATGTGCGGACACGCGGTCTGCTGGCGCGCGCGTGGACGGTCGATTTCAGCAATAGGTTGAGCGAGGACTTCGAGGGTCTGGTCGCCGCCTTCGCCATTCGCCGCCCCGTACGGCTGCTCGTCAGTGATGAGATCAAGACGCCGCTCACGCTGGGCCTCTGGCGGCCTGCCGTGGTGCTTCCGACATCGACCCTCTCCTGGTCGAAGGCCCGCCAGAAAGCGATAATCATGCACGAACTGGCGCACATCGATCGGTTCGACACGGTCACACTCTACGTTGCGCACCTCGTGGGCATGATGTACTGGATGAACCCACTGGTGTGGTTTGCTGTGAAACAACTTCGATATGAGCAGGAGAATGCGTGCGACGATGTCGTGATCCAACGCGGCATGCACTCCGTCGAGTACGCCGAACATTTGCTGGCTGTTGCGAGGTGGTCCAGAGAGCGGTCCGAATATAGAGCCGGCCTGGTGCACCCAGCCCATGCGGTTTCCATGGCGCAGGGGCATATGCTCAAGAAAAGGGTGCGTGTACTCCTGAGCGGCGAGACGAACCGGCGGTCAGTCAGTTCGAAGCACAGGCTCGTTTTTTCGGCGGTTGTCGTAGCGCTTTGTTTTCCGCTGGCTGCATTGCAGATACCGGCCCGGCCCGGCGAATTTACCTATCTGTGGTACGAGGTGGAAGAGGGCGACGTTGAGGGAGCCATGCGGATAGAGACCGACGAGAAGTCATCCAATTACCGGTATTTGCTGGCCTTTCCTGAAGAAGAAACGGCCGAAGGCGATCAGGATGGTTTTGTTACGTTGCGATTCAAGGTGCCGTATACCGGCTACTACATGATCTGGGGAAGAATACTGGCGCCCTCGATCCACGCCAACTCATTCTATGTATCGGTCGATGACGGCGAGCCACTGCTCTGGGATACACGAGGACCCGATGACAAAAGGACGGCGAAGGTGTGGTCGTGGGATCGCGTTCGGCAACGGGCCAGCGAGTCGAAGGAAGAAGGCGGCGACCCCGTTTCGTTCTACCTGAAGGCAGGGTGGCATACCCTGCATGTGAAAGCCCGGGAAAAAGGGACAGGCATCGACAAGGTGTTGATTACGGACAACCCGATCTATCGGCCTCGCAGTAAAGGGATGCCTACAGAACGCATCGATCGTGAGTATATCTGGCTGGAGCCGGAGCAGGGAGTACTCGTTCCACCCATGGAAATTGAAGACGGAGCCAATGCCTCGGGCAGCCAGTACATTCACGCATCGAATGCCGCTAGAGGAAAAGGGATGGTCTACCTTCGATTCAAGGTCGACCACGACGATACGTATATGATCTGGGGTCGCATCCTGGCGCCTTCCCAGAGCGATAACTCCTTCTTTCTGTCGGTCGATGGCTCGGACGAACTCCTGTGGGACTTAAAGGGGCCCGACTCGGACAATACGGCGAAGGACTGGTGGTGGGACCACGCGAGGGACCGGGAGTCGACCCGGGAAGCGGAAACGGATTCCTTGCTGTTCCAGCTCGAGGCGGGCTGGCATACCCTGCTAATTCGCAACCGGGAAGATGGCGCCGCCCTCGATCGCGTCTTGATCACCAACGATCTATCGTACAACCCGGAGGGATGGGGGACGTCCCCCGACGAGTTAGAGCCGGTGTACCTGTGGATGGAAGCCGAGGACGCGGAGATCTCCCCGCCTCTGCAACACGGCCATGATGCGTCAGCCTCTAACGGGGCTTTCATCGAAGTATCCGGCGAATACCAGAGTCTGAAGCGCCCACCGAAAAACGGATTCGCCACGTTTTACGTGACCGTCCCCGTCGATGGGACTTATCTGCTCTGGAGTCGCGTACTGGCTCCCAAAACCGGCGATTCGTTCTGGCTCCGGGTAGACGGCAAACGCTGGATTCGATGGAATGGCATTCAGCGTGGCGAAGGATGGCACTGGGAAGAGGTACACGACAATCTGTACGATAACCGCGTTCTTTCGGTAGAATTGCAGGCGGGTGTACACGTACTCGAGATTGCCTATCGTGAAGCCAACACCCGGCTGGATGGATTGCTCCTCACCAACGACCTCAACTATGTACCGGCCACTTCTCTGGGCGACTTCTTCGTGCCGAAGAGAGAGGTATTGGTGAGCGCATTCAGAAATTGAACCCCTATAAGACTGAAGCAGACCCATATCAATGACTTTTCATGTAAAATATTTTACACTAATCGTGATGGTGCTCGCCCCTATCGGGCAGGCCTCGGGGATAACCCACCAGCAGGTTACGACCACCGGCAGGGACTCGACGGAACAGGAGACGGTTTCGGTGTACCTGGACTGCGGCAGTTGCGACAACTCCTATATCAGGCAGGAGATCGGTTTTGTCAACTACGTCAGGGATCGTTTTCAGGCCCAGGTGCACCTGTTCATCACGAGCCAGGGCACGGGCAGCGGTGGAAGTCTGTACACCCTGTCGTTCATCGGCCAAGAGGATCTGTCCGGAATAAACACGACGCTCACCTATACGGCGCTGGATACAGAAACCTACGACGAGATCCGGCAGGGGCTGGCGGAGAAGATCAAACTAGGTCTGGTGCCGTACGTCTTGCACACGTCCGTTGCCGATCAACTGGAGGTCGATTTCGAGAGCCAGGAAGACCGGCGCCAGCAGCCCCTGGTCGACCCGTGGAATAACTGGGTATTCGAGGTATACGCCGGCGGGTATTTCGAGAAAGAGTCTCAGCAGGAACGCCTGGACATTCGCTACGGCTTTTATGCGACGCGCGTCACGGAGATGTGGCGGATACAGGCCAGGCCTTATTTTAATTATAATACGCGGCAATTTGACAGCGGAGACAACCGCGTAAAGACGATATCGCACCGGAACGGCTTCAACGGGTACGTCATCAGGGGGGTAGACGATCACTGGTCTGTTGGCATGTTCGGCACCCTGATCTCAACCACCTTCGACAACCTGGATTTGCGAGTTCGCGTGGCGCCTGCCGTGGAATACAGTATATTTCCCTATTCGATAGCTACACGGAAAGAAATCACCTTCCAGTACAGCATCAATGCCGGGTACTACAACTACATGGAAGAAACCATTTTCGGCAAGCTGAAGGAGAATTTGTACCGGCAATCTGTGACAGGCCGGGTACGGATTCGGCAACCCTGGGGGTCTATTTTTGCCAGCCTGGAAGGGTCGCATTATTTACACGATACGAGCAAAAACAGGCTCGAGTTTTACAGCAATCTGAGCCTGCGCCTGGTGAAGGGGCTTTCGCTCAATTTGTCCGGAAACCTCGAAATCATCCACGACCAGCTTTTCCTGCCTAAAGGCGATGCGACCTTAGAGGAAGTACTGCTTCAGCAAAAACGGTTGTCTACGACGTTCGAAGTATCCGGCCGTGTGGGTTTTTCGTATAAATTCGGATCCATATACAACAATGTGGTGAATACACGGCTTTAAAGCCTGACAGTTCGCGTAAGCTCACTGAGGTATTCGAAAAGGCTCTTTGCCGTCAAACTCACGAGGCCATCCCCATGAAATCTGTCTTCATTGCTTTTATCGGCATCGCGTCATTTTTGTATCTGCTGAACCCGACGCTCGGGTTTTTCGAATTCATCCCGGACGCCTTGCCGTACGTCGGCAACCTGGACGAAGGCGCAGCGGTAACCCTGCTCCTGATGAGTTTGCGGCATTTTGGGTTGGATCTGACCCGGCTTTTCGAGAGGAAACGCAAGAAGGAAGAGCAGATCGAGTCGTGAATCGGAATCGGCCAACCGGTATCTGGTTCATCCACGGAAATCTACAGCTTCCCTCCGTATGGGACCCGCTTGTTTCAGCCATGAGGGGGGCTTTTGCCGGTACGAGGCGTTCGGTCGAAGACGAGGAGGCATGGACCTGGTATGCGGAAAACCTGTGGACGGACGCCTATCCTGACATGGACGCCTGGGCGGAAGCATTCAACCGTCGGGCGGCCGGGTCGGACCGCCCATTCCGGCGGATCCTCGTGGGGTATTCACTCGGCGGCCGGCTCGCTCTGCATGCTGTATTGAACGACCCGGGGTTGTGGGCCGGTGTTGCGATCGTGGCGGCCGACCCGGGAAAAGGCACGCCGGCCGAGAAGAAGAAACAGCTCGAACGGGATCGCAGGTGGGCTGCCCGTCTGCTCAATGAACCCTGGGACGCCGTAATGGCGGACTGGGAGCAATTGCCCGTGTTTCAGGGGCGGAAGCCGGCGACGCCCCGCGCCGGTTCCGAAAAAGTGAAGGACGTTATCGCGCACGCCTTCGAGGCGTACTCGAAAGGCCGCCAGAGGGACTTAATTCCGTGGCTCGAGGGCGTAATTAATCCCCCAATCTTGTATATTTCCGGTGAGGCCGATGCGAAATACAGGGCGATCGGAGAAGAGCTGCAGGGCCGTTGCCCGGCGGTGAGGCACGTATCCGTTCAGGGTGCGGGGCATCGCGTGCCGTGGGAGGCGCCCGGCGCCTTTTTGGATGCCTTGATGCCGTTCATCGTGACGATAGCTGCAGCATGACGAAGTCACGGGTCTCCCTCTTTAAACGATCCCGATACACACGTTCCAGGTACAGGCGCATGATCCACATCGATTCGACGAGCCGTCGGTCGTTCTTGAAAAAAGGACTGGCCGGCGCGGGTTTAGGGGTGAGTATGCCCCGTCTCCTGCACATGTTTGATTATTCTCGAGAAAAAAAGGCCGGCATGGATACTGAAAAAGTAGTCGTTTTTCAAGGGGATTCCATCACAGACGGGGGGCGCGAGAAAGACGAACAGATGGCGAACCGTTTCGACAGCCTGGGCCATGGGTACGCCGCCATGGGAGCCGCTCATATCCTGGGGCACCGCCCGCTCGAGAACTGGCAGTGTTACAACCGCGGGATCAGCGGCAACAAGGTCCACCAGCTCGCTGCACGATGGGAGGAAGACTGCCTGGAGCTGAAGCCGGACGTGTTGAGCATCTTGATCGGAGTTAATGATTTCTGGCATACGTTGAACCTCGGGTACGAAGGAACCGTCGAGATATACGAGCGCGACTACCGCACCCTGTTGGATTTGACGATGAGCGCTTTACCTGAGCTGAAGCTCATCATCGGAGAGCCGTTTGCTGTTTACGGCGGAAGTGCGATTGACAACAGCACCTGGTATCCCGCATTCGACGACTACCGGGCGGCAGCCCGGCGCATCGCAGAGGAGTACGACGCCGTATGGGTGCCCTACCAGTCGGTGTTCGACGAGGCGCTGCAGGATGCGCCGGCAGAATACTGGTGCCCTGACGGCGTCCATCCGTCGCTTGCCGGCAGCTATTTGATGACGCACGCCTGGCTGGAGGGATTCGAGAAGGCGCTGAACGGATGACATGGAATGCCTCGCTCCCTGCTCGGGATAACGAGGTAAACGCGTGGACATTCATCCGCATCCGCTCTTTTTCGCCGATGTTGCGCATCGCTGCGTAATATTCCTCGCGAGATACCCCGCATCGCGTCTCGGAATGCGCCTTGATCTGCTCAAC
>CAZGHT010000071.1:21010-29665 GCA_964525535.1 uncultured Rhodothermaceae bacterium | reverse complement strand
ATACCATGAGTAACATCACTGAGTAAGAAAAGCCTGAATAGAAAAAGCGACAGACGGGGCAGTTCCCTATCTATGACTGTTCGTATTACCTCGGCGGCGAACCTAGATGGCTCCTGGAGCGAGTCCAGGCAGGTGTGGGCCAAAGTACGTAGAATCCCGATTCGATCCCGCACTCCAGCGCTCAATCCAGCCGGCGGCATTGCTGCCCGAACACCCGCTGTGCCCGATCCAGGTCGTCGATGACGCCGTAGAAGTCGTCCAGAAAAGCCAGCGCCTCCTTGCGGTACCGGCTCCGCAACGGCACTTCGCGTTCGAGCAGATCCACGAAGACGGCCCGCTTTTCCTGAAAGAGAGCGACTAACGGCGCCAACTCCTCGTTCGACCGGCAGTAGCCCTGGTAGTGGCGATCCGTGACTTTCTTGATCGGCAGGCCGGCCGGGGGCAGCGCGTATGGCGTGTTGATGAACCCGCAGAAGTCGAAGTCGTACGGGACCGGGTGCGGATACAACTGATCCGGCTGGTGGACGAGCTTGATGTTGTGCAGGGCGGGTACCGACCAGTCCGTGTTGCCGATCATGTACTGGAACAGGGCCAGGAGCGTCACCTGGGTCCGATCCATCGCCTCCGGGTGGTGCCGCTCCTGGTCGAGGAGGGCGCCCCGGTTCCGCTCCGCCATGGCTTCTTCGTCCTCGATCAAAAACCCGTACGTCTCGTAACGGCCCCATCGGCCTTCGGTGTCTTCGAAGGCGACCTCCACCAGCCGCACCCGGAAGCTGAAATCCGTGAGTTCGTTATACATGCGGTAAACGAGGTATTCGAGCAAGAGGTATTGCTCGTACGCCGGGTTGCCTTGCCGGCAGGGAACCACCAGTTTCAGCTTATCCTGCCCCTCGAACAGCGTGCCTTTGACGCGTTTCTTTTTTACATTCAGCCGCAGCGGAGGAAAGCTGCAGTTCCGGGCCTGTCGCCTGAAGTTGCCGCGCACCCTGATTTTGATCTCCTGCATGTCTACAGCGCCGCCGGCATCCCTGTACGCCAGGTGCGCCGGGTGTTCGTCGCGCTCATCGCCCCGGTCCTTGAGCAGCCCACGCATGTCGGCCTGAATGGTCATGGCCAGGGGGGCTTGGCCGGTGAACAACGCGGCCGGAAGAAGGGCCGGCGGCGCCGCAGGGAGGTGCGATTGCCCCGGGGCGTACTGCGGGAGGCAGAAAAGCAGGGATAGAATGAGTCGTGAACAGAAAGAACGATTCATGGCGGCTGTTTATGACATTAACCCGCTGTAACACAGTATAAGATCACGAAAAGGCAGGCGACGAACGAAAAGGGCAGCGCTATAAATCAATCCCCAACCCGGCGCTCGTCGTCGACGAAAACTGGCGCATGTCCTCCGGAGTGATGCTGTCGTAATAATAATCGAAAACGACGAACAGGCTGATCTTCCCCGACAGGCTGACGTTGGCTTTGAACTGCTCCAGGATGCGGTAATCCCCGAGGTCTTCGTAGAGCGGCTGGTAATAAAAGGTGTTCGTGAGGGTGACGCTGGACTCCGGCAGGCGGGCCGAAAGCGTCAGGTAGGAGCTGTTCCGGTGATGGTATTCGATTTCGTCCACGAAGTTGGCTTCTTCGCGTTCGTACAGGTAGGCATTGCCCAGGTAGATCTGGGTATTCTCCCGGGAGAGCAATGGGACGCGTACGCCGGCGCCGGCGAGCCTGCGCGACTCGATCGCCAGAACCGCGTCGTGCTGGTTCTGCACGAACGCCTCCAGGGTAAGCGCCGGGGTTACCTTGCGGTTGTACCGGAGGTGGACCAGCCATACGTTCGAGATGTCCTTTTCGTCCGTCCTCAACAGCCGGTAATAGCTGGTCAGGAACACGACGTTCGTGAGATCTGCCGTCTTGAACTGCGTCGACAGGGAGGGGCTGGTCTGAAAGATGGTGCTGCCGTTGATGTCGGTGAAGCTGCCTGAGACGTTGCTCTGGAAGGCAAAGCGCGTCGAGTCTTCTTGCATGCGCCGGGATTCTATGTTGACGAGCTGGGCAGCGGCCGGCAGGGGAAGGAAAAAAACGAAGAGCCAGAGAAGATATCGGGTATGCATCAAACAGGCGGCAGGAACGTGGTTGTTATTCGCCACCGGAAACGGATAATCTCCGGATAGGTTCTTGCCGGGAGTCGTTGGAAACGCTTCTATTTTTGACGGGCGAGCGAGAACCGGCACGTCCTGTATCCCTCTCGCGCCCTGAACCCGTTCACGCAGGCCCAACGGCGATCAAGCCGAACGAGCTCCGCTTGATTTCGATGCTCTTGAAAAGCCAGTAGATGCCGAAGACCAGGATGGCGGCGACTTCGGACCAGAATACGCCATTCGAGCCGTCGTTGAGGAAGGCCAATGCCGTTGCGAGCAGGGGCAGGATCACCATCGCCCACCCCAGAATCTGGTATACGAACTTGTAGCCGGCGGCTGTCTCTTTGGAGCTGAGGTATATCAGCGTGTCTCCCGATCGGAAGAAGCACACGTACGCGATGGATATGAAAAACAGGTACGCACACACGTCGTGAAGCGTGATCAGAGGCGGATCGACCATGTCTGGAGGCGAAGCAGGTATGAGGGCTACACCGATGAGAAACAGGCCGGCGAAGTTCAACGCGTAGTTTTCGAATCGGGAGTAGCCTTTGTACATGAAGAGCAGTACGCTGATCACGAGGAGGACGCCAACGAAGAGGGGCTGCACGGAGGTGAAGTAGTAGGCGCTGATCGAGGTCTGTATGCCGGTCTCCCCACCCATGAAAGCGCCGCCAAACCATAACAGAGGTGGGTAGGCCAGCGAGATCAGGGCGAGGCCCAGACGCAGGTAGAAATAGGTCAGCAGCATGTGCTCCAGAAATTTCGTAGCATCCAGGTCGTTGACGCGAAACGTTTCCTGGAGGACGTCCTGAACCTTCATGGGTCTATTCAGTGTTGGTTCTTGCGGTTGTTTCTGTGAAATAGTTTCTGTGAAATAGTTTCTGTGATCCCGCCCGCGCTCTAATCCAGCTTTCGCTCGCCGGCCTGGAAGTTGGACGGCCGCCGGAATTTTACGTCGGTGGCGCCGTTTTCTTCGAAAATGGTGAACATCTCGTTGCGCAACGAATCCGTGCGTGCGCGATGGGCCGGCACGTCGATCAGGTTATACATCTCCCGGGGATCGGTCTGCAGGTCGTACAACTCATTTTTATCCCACACGCCGTGGTAATAAATGTACTTGTAGCGATCCCCGCGGATCGCGTAGGTCGTCGGCGTATGGGGGAACGCGTGCTCCCAGAAGTATTGGTAGACGAACGAGGTCCGCCATGTGTCCGAACTCCCATTCTCCAGGATCGACAAGAACGAAAGCCCGTCCACGACGTGGCCCTCGGGCATGCTCCCGCCGGCGATATCCAGGAAGGTCGGCGCCAGGTCGATGTTGAGGATGTTTTCCTCGATCGTCGTGCCGGCTTCGATGAAGCCGGGCGCCCAGGCGACCATCGGCACCCGCATCGACTCCTCGTAGGCCTGCCGCTTATCGATCAGGCCGTGTTCGCCCAGCATGAAGCCGTTATCGCCCATGTAGATGACCAGCGTGTTTTCGGCCAGGCCGTTCTCCTCCAGGTAATCGAGCACCCGGCTGATGCTTTCGTCGACCCCCATCAGCGTTTCGCTGTACTCCGTGATGATCTCGTCCAGGTCCTGCGGGTGGTCCTCCCGGTTGTGGTACATGTAGTCGACCCCGTGCCAGCTGAAGCGCTGCGCGCGCACCCAGTCCGGCTTCCCCTCGTAGTTTTGCTCGATGTATTTCATAGACTGCGGTTTTGCAAGTTCCGCCTCCGCGTACTGGTCGTCGTGGCGTTCGGCCGGGTAGAACTCAGCGTGCACGGCCTTGTGAGAGAGATAGACAAAGAAAGGCTGTTCCTCGTCGCGCCCTCCTTCGAGCCAGTCCAGGGCGTATTGGGTCAAGAGATCCGAGGTATACCCCTCCACCTGCCGGCGTTCGCCGTCGAAGTTCAGCGTGGGGTTGTAGTAGACGCCCTGCCCGCGGAAGCTGACCCACCGGTCGAAGCCGGGTTTGGGGTCGTCGGTGGCCTCTCCAATGTGCCATTTCCCGAAGAACGCCGTTTGATAGCCGGCTTCCTGGAGCCGTTCCGGGAACAGCGTGGTGCCTTCGTTCAACGGGTTGGAGTTGTCGACGGCGCCATGACGAAAGGCATATTGCCCCGTCAGGATAGAGGCCCGGCTGGGGGAACAGAGCGAGGTGGTCACAAACGCATTGGCCAGATGAGCCCCTTCCCGGGCCATGCGGTCCATACCCGGTGTCCTCAGGAAGTCGGGGCTATCCGGGTGAAAGTCCATATAATCGTAACGATGATCGTCGCTGAGGATGAATACGACGTTCTGGGGTTGAGCCCATCCATCGATTACGACGGGCCATCCCAGTAGGAGTACGAACAGAAGGACATTTGGTAATTTCATCAATCAAGGGTGTGTGTTTTGGATTGCTGGCTGCCCAAATATACGTTCAGCCAGGCCGGAATGCCGCACTTTTCTGGTGGATACCCGTTCCGGTGCGTTCCGAAAACTGAAACCAGGGCTGTTCAGAAACCGGGTATTTTTCTGAACGGCCCGGGATCGGCAACCCCGGGCCTGTTCGGGCATTGGCAACCAGTATCCGAGACGTATTGGATTTAAGATAAGAAGATCTTAAATTCTTATGTTCGCGAACCTCTCAACTCCAACAGAGGTCGATCATGGTGCTGAGCAAAAGTTGTGAATACGGCATCCGTGCTTCCATTTATCTGGCCCTACTTCAGGAAGGAGAGGGCTATGTTTCCATACGGAAAATCAGCGAAGATCTCGATATTTCATTCCATTTCCTGACGAAAATATTTCAGAAGTTGACACAGGCAGGCCTGATGAGCTCCTTGAAGGGGCCGAACGGCGGCGTCAAGCTCGTCCGTGATCCTGCAACGATCGCGTTGTCGGATCTGGTCATCGCCATCGATGGGGGTGATCTATTCAACGCGTGTATGCTCGGGCTTCCCGGGTGCGGTGAGGTGAAACCGTGTCCGATCCACGACGCCTGGGCCCTTCAACGGTCCAGCCTCAAGGCGCTGTTCGAGAGCACCATGCTGGCTGAACTCGCCGAGGACGTAGAGCGGCTTCGTGTGCGGCTGACGACAACGCCCGGGGAGGCTTCGTGACCGCGCCGGAGGCTTTGCCTACGCTGCCCGGCTCCTGGTGCGGCGCTCAACGACAAAACCCACATTTCGTGAATTAACGATGATTCGGATCGGGATGCTTGAAATAGACAGAATTATGTGGGTATCTTATTTAAGACAAAATACTCTTAATTTAGAGCAATGACCCAGGCTGACACGTTCAGCGAGCGTATTGAGTTGTTTGAAGATAAAATACTCTTAATACTGAATGAGAATTTTCATGCAAAAGCACCGATTACACGAAGGGTGGGCCGTGGGGCTGGCTGCATTCCTGGTGATGGGGCTGGCCGCCTGCGGCGGCTCCCCGTCGTCTGAGGCGCCGGCTGGTTCGGACGCTGCCGTCGAAGCCGGCGGGCTCTCGGAGGCTCAGCTCGAGCACGGCGTAGGCCCGATCACAGAGATCGCCCTGACGCCCATCGACGAGGAGCTGGCCGGGCAGGGAGAAGCCATTTTTAAGACAAAATGCGCAGCGTGCCACAAATTCGACCAGCGGTATGTCGGCCCTTCTCTGGAAGGATTGCTGGAGCGACGAACGCCGGAGTTTGTGATGAACATGATGCTCAACCCGGCCGAGATGGTGCAGGAGCATCCTGAAGTCAAGAAGATGCTGGCGGAATTCCTGACCCCTATGCCGAATCAGAACCTGACGGAAGAAGACGCACGCGCGATTCTGGAATACATCCGCCAGGCTACCGAGGGTGAATAGTCCTCGGCCCACCATCCCCCCCATATAAAGACACGAGGGTACCGAAATGATATCCAAATCCATGTATACCATCACCCTGCTCATCGCAGGAGCTGTCGTTTTAGGGATCAGCTTCGTCTCCTGCCAGACCGCATCGACGACGATGTCTGGCGACGCGGCTTCCCAGGTTTATGTGCCTCCCGGTGAGCACGACGAATTTTATGCGTTCATGTCGGGCGGCTTCAGCGGTCAGGTGACCGTACACGGGCTGCCCTCCGGGCGCCTGTTAAAAACCGTGGCCGTATTCTCCCAGCACCCCGAAAACGGCTGGGGGTATGCGGAAGAGACGAAACCGATGCTGATGACCTCACACGGTTTTGCACCCTGGGACGACTCCCACCACCCCGAACTCTCCATGACGGACGGCGTGCCTGACGGGCGCTGGCTCTTCATCAATGCGAACAATACCCCGAGGGTGGCCCGCATCGACCTGACCAAGTTCGAAACGGAGGAGATCATCGAGATCCCCAATTCGGCCGGCAACCACGGTTCGCCGTTCATTACCCCGAATTCCGAATACGTGGTCGCGTCGACCCGTTTTTCGGTGCCGATACCCCAGCAGGACGTAGCTATCGACTCGTATGCCGAGAACTTCAAAGGTACGCTCTCCTTTATCCGGGCGGACGACCCCGGCAATATGGACGTCGCCTTCCAGGTGCTCGTGCCCGGTTTTAACTACGACCTCGCGCACGCCGGCAAAGGCCCTTCGGACGGGTGGATGTTCTTCACGTCCTACAACTCCGAGGAAGCACACACCCTGCTGGAAGTGACCGCATCGCAGAACGACAAAGACTTCATCGCTGCGGTCAACTGGAAGCGCGCCGAAGAATGCGTCGCCGAAGGGCTGACGCGGGAGGCCCCCGTTCGATACGCCCACAACCACATGAATCCGGCGACCCGCATCGCAGAACACGAGATCAGGACGTCGGTCACGATCCTGGAAGCGGGCAATTGCAGCGACATGGTTTACTTCCTGCCGACGCCGAAGTCGCCTCACGGCGTGGACGTCGATCCGACGGGTCGATTCATCGCGGCCGGCGGAAAACTCGCTACGGTGATCCCGGTGCATTCGTTCGAAAAGATGATCGACGCCATCGAGAACGAGCGGTTCGAGCAGGTCATCGACGACATTCCGGTCCTGGAGTATGAAGCCATCATCGCCGGGGAAGTCGAAAATCCCGGGCTCGGCCCGCTTCACACCGAGTTTGACGGCAACGGGTACGCGTACACGACGGCCTTCATTTCTTCCGAGATCGTGAAATGGAGCCTTGAAACGTTCGAGGTCGTGGACCGCATCCCCGTGTATTATTCCGTCGGGCACCTGATGATTCCCGGCGGCGACAGCGAGCAGCCGTGGGGTAAATACCTGGTGGCCTTGAATAAAATCACCAAGGATCGCTACCTGCCCACGGGTCCCGAACTCGCCCACGCGGCCCAGTTGATCGACATCAGCGGGGACAAGATGCGGATCATCCTCGATTTCCCCACCATGGGCGAACCGCACTATGCCCAGGGCATCGAAGCGAGTGTCATCAAGGACCGGCAGGTGCAGATTTACGCCATCGAGGACAACGAGCACCCGCACGCCGCCAAGAGCGAAGACGAAGCACGCGTAGAGCGGGACGGCAACGAAGTCCACATATACATGACGACGATCCGAAGCCACTTTGCGCCGGATAATATCGAAGGCATCTACGAAGGCGACGAAGTGTATTTCCACGTGACCAACCTCGAACAGGACTGGGACGTGCCGCATGGATTTGCCATCATGGGGATGAACAACGCCGAACTCCTGGTCATGCCGGGAGAAACGCGCACCCTGAAGTGGGAGCCTAAAGCGGCCGGCGTGTATCCGTTCTACTGCACGGACTTCTGTTCGGCGTTGCACCAGGAAATGCAGGGGTATCTCCGCGTATCGCGCCAGGGGGCGAACACGCCGCTGGTCTACCATACGGGAGGCGGAAACTAAGAGAAGGGTCGTGGCCTGGAAGGGGGGAGGAGCGCTCGAGCCCTTCTCCCTTCCACGACCTCCTTAACAAATCCACAACATTAGAGGAGGATGAAATGAACACGCGCTCACGCATCCTTATCGGGATTGCATCGCTGGGCCTGTTGCTCATGTATGTGTTTCCGATCTGGAAGATATCACTCGACGCGCCGCAATATCCTGAAGGCCTCGGCCTGGAGATCCGGATCAATACGGTTGAAGGGCAAAAAAAGCACGATCTCGCCAACGTAAACAATTTGAACCACTATATCGGCATGAAGCGCATCGAGCCGGACAGCATCACGGAGCTGAAGCTCATGCCCTGGATCATCGGATTTCTGATCGTCAGCGGGTTATTAACCGCCGTTCTTGCAAAACGATGGATGCTGTATACCTGGATAACGCTGTTTGTTGTGATCAGCGTCGTCGGGCTGGTGGATTTCTGGCTGTGGGAATACGACTACGGGCACAACCTCGATCATGAAAATGCCATCATCAAAATACCCGGCATGAGTTATCAGCCGCCGTTGATCGGCAGAAAACAATTGCTCAACTTCGTGGCCTCCTCGTGGCCGGGGCTGGGCGGTATGGCTGCGTTCCTGTCGATGGGCATAGGGCTGGCAGTCGCATGGCGGGAGTATACACGCAGCCGGGCGGAGCCCACGGACGAACGTCGGAATGGCGTCGGAAAAG
>CAZGHT010000071.1:10448-20910 GCA_964525535.1 uncultured Rhodothermaceae bacterium | reverse complement strand
TAACCACTGAATCGTAACCACTGAATCGTAACCACTGAACCTGAATACAGGCCCCACCATGAAATGGATCGATCTCTCATACCTGATAGTCTGCATGATTGTCTGCATGCTGCCGGCAGGCTGCTCGCCGTCGGAGCGACCGCTCAACGTAGGGGTTGACCAGTGCGAATACTGCCTGATGACCGTCAGCGATGAGCGATATGGCGGCGAAGTAGTTTTGACCACAGGCAAGGTGCTCCCGTTCGATTCGGTCGAGTGCCTGGCTGCGTACCTGAACGAGCAGCCGGTAGAGGCGCATTCGATCTGGGTGGTGGACTATATGCAGCCGGGTTTGCTGATACCGGTGGAACAGGCTGCTTTCGTCCAATCCGAGGCCCTTCGCAGTCCGATGGGCATGAACCTGACGGCTTTTAGCGCAGAGGCGGCCGCAGACCGCCCGGTGAAAGGGCGATGGATGAACTGGGCCGAAGTTCGGGAGCTGGTGAAAGCAGAAGGAGCGCACGCACACCCGCACGGGTTGATCGACGGGTAGTATACACGCACGAAAGATACGTCGCCATGAAATGGATCCCGAAAACGAGAGGGCCCGCGAAGATGCGTTTCCTCTACACCTGGATGGGGCAGATGCTGCTTCTAGCCGTCATGTCGGCCGGCATGATGCCTCATCGCGCTTCTGCCCAGGTGATAACCGTGTCGCCTCGGGGATCGGTCCGTTCGTTGCAGCAGGCGCTGGACGCAGCGTCTCCGGGGCAGCGCATCGTCGTTGAAGCCGGCGTGTACCGCGAACACGCGATTGTCATCGATAAATCCGTACAGGTGGTTGGAGTAGGCGCGCCCGTGCTGGATGGGGATGGGGAGCCGATCGTCACCATCACGGCCGACAGTGTAGTTCTGGAGGGCCTCGTGTTTCGCAATGTGGCGACGAGTTTCGTCGACGACCGCGCGGCCGTAAAGGTCGACGGCGCGCATCATTGCCGCATCGCAGACAACCGGTTCGACGACGCTTTTTTTGCGATTTACCTGGCCAAGTCGGCCGGCTGTGAGATCCGGGACAACACCATCGTCGGTAAAAAGTCGACCGAATCGCGGTCGGGCAATGGCATCCACCTCTGGTATTCGCGGCAGGCCACCATCACCGGAAATACCATACGCGGTCATCGCGACGGCATATATCTCGAGTTCGTCGAAGACAGCGAGGTGATGGGCAACGTCAGCGAGTTTAACCTGCGGTACGGCCTGCATTTCATGTTCTCGGACCGGTGCGCCTACCGGGACAACGTCCTCCGGGAGAACGACGCCGGCGTAGCCGTCATGTATACAAAAAACGTGGAGATGATTGGCAACCGGTTCGTCGGCAACTGGGGCGCCTCGTCGTACGGCCTGCTGTTAAAGGATATCACCGACAGCCAGATACGCGATAACGTCTTCCGGTACAACACGATTGGCATCTACGCCGAAGGGTCGGACCGGATGGCTGTCACCGGCAACGACTTCATTGATAACGGGTGGGCGCTCAAGATCATGGCCAACTCGATCGACAACACCTTCACCCGAAATAACTTCGTGGCGAATACGTTCGACATCGCCACGAATAGCCGGCAGAGTTACAGCCGGTTTACCGGGAACTACTGGGACAAGTACCGGGGCTACGACCTCGATCGGGACGGGGTGGGGGATGTCCCCTTCAGGCCGGTCACGCTGTTTTCGTTGCTGGTCGAACAAAACGAGCCGGCCATCATCCTGCTCAACAGCTTTTTCATCGACTTGATGGATGCTGCCGAACGGATGCTGCCGGCTCTCACCCCGGATGCGCTCGTCGACGACCAACCCGCCATGGAGGAACTGTCATGAAGACGCCCATGATCGATATCGGAACGCCCATGATTAACATCGATCGCCTTACGAAGCGATACGGACCCCTGGAAGTACTCAAAGACCTCAGCCTGCAAATACGCCGGGAACAGGTAACGGCCGTAGTCGGGCACAACGGTTCCGGTAAAACAACGCTGATCAAAGCCCTCCTCGGGCTCATCAAGCCGGACGCCGGGCGCATTTTCATCGACGGCCAGAAGATCGACGGCGACTCCTCGTACCGGGATCGCATCGGGTACATGCCCCAGATCGCCTGTTTTCCGGAGAACCTGACCGGGGAAGAGCTGCTCGCGATGTTGCGCGATTTGAGGGGCAACCCGGCCCGCTGCGACGAAGAGCTGATCGAGGCCTTCGACATGGAGGGCGAGCTCAAGAAAAGGCTGGGCACCCTCTCGGGAGGCAACCGCCAGAAGGTGAGCGCGCTGATCGCGTTCCTGTTCAGCCCCGATGTGCTGATCCTCGACGAGCCCACAGCCAGCCTGGATCCGATAGCCAGCGGTATCTTGAAGGACAAAATTGTACGCGAACGAACGGCCGGCAAGACGTTTATCCTGACCTCGCACATCATGAGTGAAATCGACGCCCTCGCCGATCATATCGCATTTTTGATGGATGGACGCGTATACGTAGAGGGGGAAAAAGAGGCGATCCAGCAGCAGGCAGGTCAGGACAATCTCGAACGCGCCATCGCCCACTTGATGAAAGAGGCTGCAGTATGAATGCAATCGATGAGGTACCTGCCAGTGATACGTCGGTGCAAGATACACCGGTGCTCCCGGCATCGGGTGAGCGACACGTTTTGGTCAAGATCTTACGCTACGAGTTCAGCGACATCGTTCGGGGCAAGGGCATCATCGGATATGCCCTGTTTTATCTCTTGATCACAGAAATGCTGATCCGATTCAGTGGAGGGGCCAAAGCGCTTCTGAGCCTCTCGAACGTAGTGCTGACCGTAACGCCGCTCGTGTGTATTCTCTTCGGTGCGATCTATCTCTACAACGCCCGTAATTTTGTAGAGATGCTGCTCACGCAGCCCGTTAATCGGACGCAGATGTTCTGGGGGTTGTACCTGGGCCTGGCGGTTCCACTCGCCGCCGCTTTCGGGCTTGGCGTAGGTCTGCCTTTCGGGTGGCACAGCGAGGCGCTGGCCGGCTACCGGGCGCCTTTTTTCATGCTGCTCCTGTGCGGGGTTTTGCTGTCTCTGGTGTTCGTTGCGCTGGCCTTCCTGGTGGCGACGATGCAGGACGATAAGGCGCGCGGCCTGTCTGGCGCCTTTTTGCTCTGGTTCTTTGCCAGTGTCCTGTACGACGGCATCATGCTGCTGTTCATCCAGGGTTTTGCCCGTTACCCGCTCGAAATACCGACGCTCGTGATGGTTATGCTCAATCCCATCGATCTGGCCCGCATCCTGCTGATGCTCAACTTCGACATCGCCGCCATGATGGGATACACCGGCGCCGTGTTCGAAGCCTTCTTCGGGAGCCGTGGGGGGCTGGTGCTGGCGCTCGCAACCCTGTTGACCTGGTGCGCCCTGCCTGTCCTGGGAGCGTACCGGAACTTCGTGAAGAAGGATTTCTGAGCGCCCCTCAACCCGGCGCTAAATACGAAGGCCGGCCGTCAGGTAAAAGCTTCTGCCGTTGGATGGGATAATGCCGGGGCCCGGGTACCCCGTCGCGCGCCGGGTGAAGTAGATCGTATCGGTGAGGTTGTTCACGCCGGCGTCGATCTGGTACCGGCCCAGCCGGTACTGGAGCGAGACGTCCATGACGCGATAGGACGGGATGACGCCCTCGATGGCCGTCGGCGTGCGAATGGCGTTGGAGGCATCCGAGAACTGCTCGCTGACATACGTAAACTGATAGGCCATTCTGAGCCGGTCTCGCTGCACGGTTATCCCTGCCTTTACATTCGTACGCGGGACGAGCTCGACGGCGTTGCCTTCGATCCCGTTCTCCCCCGACTTCGAATACTCGGCCCGGATCAGGGCGACGTTGCCGAAGGCCGTCACGCGCATCCGGGAAGAGCGGTCGACCAACAGCTTGTAGAGGTCCACCTCGGCGTAAGTCTCGACTCCGTAGATCTGGGCGTCCGCGATGTTGGTGCGGTACCGGAAGAGGCGGTCGACCAGGTTGTTGAACTGGGGATTCGGCTCCGACCTCAACACCGTGCCGATGCGATCTCGGTAGGACAGGTGGAAGAGGCTCACGTCGTAGTTGAGGAGGTCGCCGCCACTCCCGCGCGCGCCCAGTTCGACGTTGTACCCTCGCTCGTCCTGGATATCCGGATCCACCTCCAGGCTGCCGATATTCACCCGAATGTCGTTGAAGTTGATCGCCCGGTAGTTCTGGGAGAAGTTGGCGTACGCTTCGAGCGTTTCGTTGTGCGTAAAACTCATGCCCAGGCCGAAGAAGGCGAAGGAGCGCGTGCTCTCCCGGTTTTCCTCGATCGTTTCGTCCAGCAGGAGGTTGCCGGCGAGGTCCTGCACGGTATTCCGGTAATACCCTTCTGCCTCCGTGCGGATGAATTCGTAGCGGATGCCCGGCACGAGGCTCAGGCGCGGGGAGAGGTTGAAGATGTTTTCCGCAAACAGCGAGACGTTCTTGTTCGGCAGATCGAAATCGGAGCCCTCCAGGCGGTAGGGGCTCGTATAGCGGAAGTCCGGGTCATCCCCGTCGGGCCCTTTTCCCTGCTGCCGGTGTGTGAACCCGTCGTAATACCGCGCGCCGACGAGCATAACGGAGAGGCTCTGTAGGAAGGAGTACCGGTGAATTACGCGGGTTTCGTTCCCCCAGTTGCGGAACGTGTCGCTCAACAGATCGCGTTCTCCGCCGAAGTCGGAGCGGTCGATGCGGTCCAGGTTGCCCAGCGCATCGCGGCCGGCGAACAGGCCGAAGAACCGCGTGTTCAGCCTCGTCCGGGGGGAAAAGGTGTAATTGGAGGCGAGCGCCCAGAGGGTCCAGTCGACGTTGAACCAGTTGCGTTCCCGGTTGGACTGGCGGGGGTCGCGCTCGAACTGCGCATCGGTGAGTCCGCCCGGCTGGTGCGCCAGGTAGGTCATGTACGTGAATTCAGGCTTGACCGTCCACCGGTCCGACACCTCGAATTGCGCCGATGCATAGGCCGTGTGGTGTGTCAGCTCCTCGTTCGGACGCCACCCCTTGCTCGTTTTATACTGGTAGAAGCCGTAATACCTGGCCCGGCTCGAGGAGCCGCCCAGGCTGTTGAACGAATTGAACAGGCCGAAAGAGCCTACTGTCTGGTGCGAGGTGAAGGCCAGCGGCTTCTGCTCGGCGCCCTCCTTGAATACGAAGTTCAACAACCCGCCGAATTGTGTGCCGTACTGCAGGGACGCGGCGCCCCGGATGATTTCGATCCGCTCGAGGGCCTGCGCCGGCGGGGTGTAGTAACTCTCCGGATACCCCAGGGCGTCCGCGGCGATGTCGTATCCGTTCTGGCGTGTGTTGAAGTTGGAGTTCCTGTTCGGGCTGAGCCCCCTTCCGCCTATGCCGAGCTGGACGCCGGCGCCGTCGCTCTCCCAGATGTTCAGCCCCGGGACGCGAGCATACATCTGCCGGCTGTTGTTGGTGGCCAGGTTGGCCGTGACGTTTCTCAAGACCACCACTTCGTTTTTCTTGGCCCCGTATAACGCGTCGACCTCTACGGCGCGCAGGCGTTGGATGCCGAAGGCGGTCTGGTTTTCCCCGGCCACGGTGATCTCATCGAGCTCTTTCTTCAGGTCCTGAAGGACGATGTCGAGCTCGAGGTCGCGGTCGACGAGAACGAACGCCCTGGTGTTGACCTCTTTGCCGGGGCGAAAAACGGCGACGGTGTATACGCCCGGGGGAAGGGCCGGGAGCGCGTATCTCCCCCGGTGATCGGTCTCGGTGACTGCGGATTCCCTCATGAAGGGGACCGGGCTCGCCGGGCCGGATCCGGCGGAAGGTTCGATCAACACGAGCTCTGCCCCTTGCACCGGTGTGCCCTGTTCGTCGAAGACCGTGCCGCTGACGGAATAATGTTGCGCCCGATTGAGGGGTTGAGCCTGAACGAGGTGCTGCGCCTGAATGGGCGCGGCAAGGCAACCTGCCAGCAGCACCCACAGGTACCTCGTCCATCGATCCAGGGGCCGTATGTAGGTAGAGAGAAGATTTCTCATTCTTCAAAGGGTAAGATCCATGCTTTATGGGCCCATCCCTGATGGACCCGGGACAGGTCGACCGAGGGGTCGATGAAGGGACGGCTCCGTCTCCCGTTCAGAGTGACGTACGAATCGGCGGAAATAACCAGGTTTTCGTATCCTTGTTCGCGGTATTCGTCGCGCAGGAAATGAGCAAATTGTAAAATCATGTCCGGCTGGGTGGCCATCATCTTTTCCTGATTGGGCGTCAGGTACTCCCAGTTGGCGACTTCCCAGGAGGCCGCCGTCTCACTGTCGTGGACCTGAAAGGTCGTATACCCCGCTTTTTCCATGAGCATCACACGCCAGGAAAACCGGTAGCCTTCTTCCGTCCAGAACAGGTCGTCGGGGTAAAGCACGTACCGGAACGGCAGCACGAGTTGCGTGACCACGTGGAGCGAAAGAACGACGGCCAGGACGCGGGCGCTTCGTGCGCGGTAGGCATAGGCGCGAGGTACGACAGGTGAAGGCGACTGCCGGCCTGCCCCGGGGGCCGGAAACAGCCGGCGAAGCACGTTCCGGGCCCCGTCGATGAGGCGGTCATGAAAGGCCGGGGAGAAATAGATGAGCGTGCTTAAGATCATGATGTACGGAAACATCCCGATTTGAAACAGCAGGGCCGTCATCAGGTGAAAGCCGATCACGGCGAGATACGCCCATAGCCGTGTTCGAGAAACCAGAAGGAAAAATACGATGGTCAGATCGTAGAGGGCGCCGGCCCAGCTGAACGCGAACGCGGTTTCCGGCCACTGGAGCGCCGGGCCGATCACGGGCAGGTGCGAGAAGGCCGGCAGCCAGAGCCGCAGCGGCATGGCTTCGAACAGCCAGTCGGGGTTTAACTTGGCCAGGCCGGCGAAGAAATACACGACGCCAAGCTGGAACTTGAACACATTGACCGTCCACGCCGGCGCCCGGTCGCGTCGCATCTGCGGGTTGAACCGTACGTCGAGCGAAAAGCGGCGGTGGGCAGGGACGAAGATCAGGAGGAAACTGATGATGCTGACGAAGTAATAGTGATTCAGGTAGTTCGTCTTGTCGATCAGCTCCACGTAGGTGAATACCAGAAAAAAAGCGACCGTCGCGATGCGATACTGCCAGCCCAGCATGATGGCCAGGGCGGAGAGCCCCATCACGAAGAACAACGCGTACATGCCCCATTCGCCCAACGGCCTGACCCACTCGAATCCGTAGTACGTGAAATGGTAGACCGGGTCGACGTACAATTCCGTGATCCAGCCTCGCCAGGCAAATCGAACGAGGCTCACCAGCATGATACCCCCGAACAGCACCCTGAAGGTAACCAGTGGTGTTATGGGTAGAGGAGCGGTGATATGTTCTCGAATGGATCGCAAGGTCAGGTCATGTCGGATAATTCAACAGGTCCATGTTTTGGGAGGCACTATGGTGCAGATGAATGCCCACACGCCCTAGTCGCCGTCGTTGTCCTGGAAGGTAATCGTGATACCCAGGAAGGACGTCATATCTGCCTTCAGCAGCACGACCAGGCTTTGCATGTCCGTAAACGTCATCACGACGGCATCGGTATCGGATTCGATGTGGCCGGACAGCGGATCCGTCAACCCGTCGAGCCCCGTACGGATGGTCTCCATCGCTCCGGTGATATCCGAGGCGAGATCCGAAGCATCGAGAAACTGGAGGTTCTCTTCGAGGCCCGGGCCGGCGGAACCGTCGTAGGCGGTCCCGGTGAAGAGGCGCTCCAGGGCCGTCATACTCCGGTCGGCCAGCTCGAGGGAGTATCCCGCGTAAAACGCCTCGGTCGCCACAGGGCGCGGCACCCCGGAGCTGCGCACCCCGGCGGGGATCCCGATTTTACCGTCCCGGATGAACCGTTCGTAGTGCAGGATCATCGCGTTGATCATCTGGCCGAGCGAGCTGCCCACGTCGACGCCGCCGTTTTCGTCGCTCAGGAAGGTCGCGATGTAATTCCCGCCTGCCGGCAGCCACTGCTCGACGACCGCGTCGACGTTCGTCTGTACGAAATCGAGATTGTCCTCCAGATATTGCCGGCGGCTCGCCGCTTCGGGGGCTGTCGTATACAGGGGGACGATGTCTTCAGGCGCCCCCCCGATGCCATGCAATAAGTAGTCCAGCGCGGGAAACCCGCTGGCATCGATGTTATCGATCGACCCCAGGACGTAGGATCCGGACGCCATGTTGGCGCCGATCTGGTCCGTATCGGTTGGATACGTATTCAGCGCCCCTCTCAGTGCAAACGTTTCTGCAGGACCGAATTGATACTGGGCCACGTCCTGCCACGCCAGTCGCGCTTCTTTGAGTGCGGTCTGAGCGCTCGTCAGCGTCGCGGCGGTCGGATCTGCGAGAAATGCGTCTCCGGCGTCGTGCAGCGAGGCGACCGCTCCCTGGAATGCCTGGTAGGAAGGGATGATCAGGTTGTTGCCGATGTGTGTCAGCATCTCGGCCCGATCGAACCCGGGTCCCTGGTCCTCTCCGGGGTCGTTGGACCCGCCCCCGTCGCATCCGACGAGGACCAGCGAAAACAGACTGCAGAGGAGCACTGAACAAATCGAAGGGAAGAGTCTCATCATTGACGGATACACCATTCGGTACGTAAAGAGGGGCTCGGAAGCGGAGTCATTAGAGGGCGTCCTGGACGGGGGCCAGGGCCGGATAGGCGTTCACCAGGGTGGCTTTGGCCTTGTTCAGGCCGGCCGGCGTCACGTTCCAGAAGTTGCCGTTCGCTCCGAAGTCGGTCTCCATGATCTCTTCGATCTCCTGGAGCGTCAACACCCGGTTGGGGTTGTAACGCAGCGCGTTGGCGAACGCCCAGGCTTCAGACAGGACGTGGAACGCCTCGCCGGTATTGCCTTCACCCAGCGCTTCGAGGGTCGAGTTAATGTAGTGCACCGCGACAGCCGCTGCGACGAGGTCGAGGTTTTCGTACAGGATGTCGCGCTGCTCGTCCTTTCCGATCAAGTCGTTGTTGACGATGGCCGTACGGGCTTCGAGAAACGCATCCATGATAATCTCATTGGTGCCCAGCTGCCCGTTCTGCACGTTGTCGACCACGTTTGAATAATGGCTCCAGAAGCGGTCTTCCTCACCGCGTTCGCCGGGCCAGGGCGACGTAAAATCGAGCGGGGGATCCCAGTAGCCGAAGGCTTCGTCCAGGTGATGCTCCATCGGGGTATAGTTTTCCCCTTCCTCCAGCGCCACGTTTTCGATGTTGTTGCCGATCCGGGCGTCGGTGAGGTAGACGTTGTATATCTGGTTGTAAAAGACGGCGCCCATCAATCCTTTCTCTATGAGCTGCGTGAATTCGCGGCCATTTTCATCGACCAGGATGGTGTTGCCGTTATTCTCGCGGGTGATCAGGCCGGCGACGCCATTCTGAGCAACCGTACCGTTGTTGCCCGCCACGCTGGCTTCGGCGGCCTCCGCGAAGAGGGTTTCGAAGAGGCGGTCGTCGAGGTCGGGCGCGAACGTTTTGTTTTTGAGCTGGCGGTCCGAGGTGAACGAGAAGTTGCCGCCTCCATTGCCGCCGGTGTTCTCGAACATGTCTAGCAAGGCCTGTTCCGAAATGACGCTGCCGGCATCCGCCGAGCGCAGGTACGCCTTGATTTCTTCGACCTGATCAAGCCGGTCGGTTTGTCCGGAGTAGGACACCGTCGATGCGCCGTCGCGCGTGAAGGCGTACGTGGCCGGCGTTTCGATGAGTTTCGACGTCGTCACCGTAGCGGCGATGTCCGTCTCGCCACCGTCCTGGTCGACCAGCGTGAACACGAGGGCGAACATTGTACCGAGTGTGGCGTCGGCCGGGACGGAGAAGGTATAGGTGAACGTCTGCCGGGTCGCTCCTTCGTCCACCGCCAGCGTTTCCGGGGCGCCTCCGTCTACCAAGAGGGTGAGGGATTGGAGCCCGGCCTCGGCCATGAGGTCGAAGGTCAGGTCGACGTCAGTGCCGCGTCCGCCTTCGGCCTGCATCGTGCCGCCGATGCCGGGCGGCTCAGGGTCGGAGTCGTTGCTGTCGCAGCCGGCGGTGATCAGGAACAGGAACAGAAGGACGCCCGGTAATTTATGTGAATGTGTGGAATACTGCATTGAAGATGCCTGTGTGGGTTGAATCGTGACAGGGATGGCTCTGTAGCTCTTTTATATATGGATGTTACGCATCTGTGCGTCGTCGTTTATTTAGACAAGATCTAAATTGTGATAAAAGATAAACGCCTCGATTGTTTCATCAAAGTTAAACCTGTGTGAACTTTGCCGCTTTTCGATCCAGCGGGCCGCGATCTGGGGGCAGGGGGCTGTTTAGTACCAACTACACAGTACCAGGCCTTTCTCATTCAGCAGCAGTGGGGTCATTTCACTCCGAACCTCTCTGGCCTTTCGAACGGGGAGGAACGCATGCGATGTGAGCTCCTCGAATGCCCG
>CAZGHT010000071.1:0-10348 GCA_964525535.1 uncultured Rhodothermaceae bacterium | reverse complement strand
CGGGCTCTGCCCTGTTCTGGGCTGGTGCAATCCCTGGCTGGATCCCCGATCGGGGTGGGATGTGGCCGTGCATCTCGGCCAGCCCCGGCATGAGATATTTACCCTCGCCGTCGATCCGAACGGCGCCTTCCGGGACGACGAATGCGCATCCGGCGCGTAACATCTGTCAGCAAGACAGCTAAAGGCTACAAGACATACGTCTTCGGGTGATGTAAAGGGTGGTTCACCTTATTGTCGAGTTTGCCGGAGTACGGGTTCTATTGGGAAAGATCAGCCAGTTCGATGTCTTTGAACCGGAATTTGAAGTCCTGCTGGCGGTGCACTTCGATAGCGATGTACCCGCTCGGCTTTATTTTCTCGCCCCCGTCCCAGTCGATGATCGTATTTCCGTTTAATACTGACTTGACGCGCGACCCGATCACGCTCACTTCGAACTCGTTCCACGGGTCTTCGTCGGTGCTCCACTTATAGTCCCAGTCTTCGGGCAGGTACGGCTCGAAGTTCTCGGCGTTGTATCCTTCCATCGGGTACGGGAGCCAGTGCTCGGCGAAGTCCCAGATGAATCCGGTCGATTGCGGCACGTTGGAGGCGAGGTCAAACCCGTGCCGGGGGTACTCATTATCGACATAGTGGTCGCGGAACTGGATGCCGCAGTTGCCGACGCGGTCCTGGTAGGCGATGAACTTCAGCCTCAGGGCAAAGTCCGTCAGTTCCTCGTCGTAGGTCAGCCAGACGTAGTCCTCGGTACCGGGGGTATCCAGGATCAGCTCGCCATCTTCTATGCTGAAGACGTGCAGCGCGGTATCTGCATCGATGCGGTCGAAGGTCCACCCCTCGAGGTTCTCGCCGTTAAAGATGGAGACGAACTCGGGCTCGCTCGACGACGCTACGAGCTCGGCGCCCCCCGACGCAGGGGCGACGTCGGTTTCGCCGGTACACCCTGCGCCGCCGAGCAAAAATATCCCACTCACCAGCCCGAGAATGCCTCGCAGAAAGAGGGGTTGCGTTCTGTACTGTGTTCTCATGTCGTTTCCTTTATTCCTGATAGCCGTCAGGCCATGTTACCCATACACGACTCATCCTGCATCACCATACATGCTTCCAGTTTCCTGTATTCCAGAAAGTACCTGAATTTAAGCCACAGTCGCAATGTCCTCGGAGATTGATCGCAATCAAAAGCCCCGATGCATTACAATTTTACAATATTAACAAATTATCTCTTTTACTTTGTGATGTTACGCGAACTGTGCACAGCAGCCTGGTTTACGCGGCTTTGCAACCGTGCAAAGCCGCTCTGGCAGGGCGAATGCGCATCCGGCGCGTAACATCTGTTACATTAATGCGATTCGTAAAGGAGATTACGCCCCAAGAGATGTTACGCGAACGGGGCGTACCGTCAGCGACTAAGAAGAGGCCCCGTTATGTACACTCGCTCAACCCCTGGACTCGTCATAGCGTTTTTCGCGCTGTCGTTAGCGGCCTACGGCCAACAAAGCCCGGCCCCCGACTTCATTCCCGACTATACGTTCGAAGGGGCTCAACTCGCCGGCTGGCGCTCCCTCGGTGATGCCAGCTGGGGGGCCGAAAACGGCCAGATCACCGGAGAAGCGACTTCGGAGGGAGGCGGCTGGCTCCTGTTTGACGAAGCCTACGAAAATGTGGCCGTGTACAGCCGGTTTCGTTGTGACGGGCCCTGCGACGCCGGCATCCTGCTGCGCGCCGAAGAGGCGGCGGACGGCATGAAAGGCATCCTGGTAGCCCTGGAGGGCGAAACGGTAGCGCCTTACCGGGTCATGATGGACAAAAACGGCCAGATCCTTACACGGTCATCGGCCCGCGGGCCTCAAGGCGGAGTGCCTCCCGGCGACGATCAGCCCACCAGCGCAGTACTCGAAGAAGCCATCGATAGCCTGACCGCCCCCGTCCTCATCAGGCCCGACCGGTGGAACAGCATCGAGATCTTTATTGACGGCAACAGCATCTCCAATCACCTCAACAACGTCCGAAACGCCCTCCGGGGCGGAACCGCTCAGATCCTCCCCGCCAACCGTGAGATCTTCACGGGAGGGTATATCGTACCTACCGACAACACGGTGTATGGGTACGGCCCCGTCGCGCTCTACGTCGGATCGGGGCGCGTCGTGTTTGACGACGTATCCGTCAAAAATCTGCTCGTTAAAGAAATCGAGCCCGAAAAAACGTCGAGCCGCTTTCGCGTGCAGCGGGTTAATCCGTTTACCTACGCCTGGGGAGCCGACGTCGCCGACATCAACAACGACGGGCAGCCGGATCTCATCTCCGGCCCCTTTTATTACCTCGGCCCTGAATTCCGCGTCCAGCATGAATTCTATACCGCACGCGTTTTTAACCCGGGAGAAGAGTACGTCAACGACATGATCACGTTTGCCAACGATTGGACGGGCGACGGCTGGGTGGACGTGCTCAACACCGAACGGCGCCCTCTCGTCATGTACGTCAACCCGAAAGGAGAGAAACGCCTCTGGGAACGGGTCGAGGTGCTGCCCGACGTGTGCAGCGAAACGGCCATCCGGGCGGACGTCGACGGCGACGGGCAGCCTGAAGTCGCCTTCATAGGAAGCGACGGCCGCGTCGCCTACGGCGAGCCGGATCCGGACGACAGGATGGGCCCCTGGCTGATACATCAGATCTCCGAGCCCGTCATCCAGGGGTGCAACTCCCACGGCCTGGGGACGGGCGACGTCGACGGTGACGGGCGCGTCGACCTCCTGCAGGCCCGCGGCTGGTGGGAACAGCCCGACGAAGGGCCGGACAAAGGCCTCTGGATCTACCACGACGACTGGTTCGGCCGCCTCACCCGCTCCCCGCAGCACCCCGGCGGCGCCGAAATCGCCGTGTACGACTTCAACGGCGACGGACTCAACGATGTGGTGTCCAGCCTCAGCGCTCACGGCTGGGGCCTCGCCTGGTACGAGCAGGTGCGCGACGCCGATGGAGCCATCTCCTTCAACGAACACCTGATCATGGGCGACTTCTCGACGAAAAATGCCGGCGGCGTCACGTTCTCGCAGCCCCACTCCGGCGCTACCCTCGGCGACATCGATCACGATGGCGTGATGGACTTCGTCACCGGCAAACGCCACTGGTCGCACCTGGACAGCTACTCGGACCCCGACCCCTACGGCGAGGCGGTGATCTACTGGTACCGGACGGTTCGCGATCCACAGGCCCCCGGCGGGGTCCGGTTCGAACCGGAGCTGATCCACAATAAGTCGGGCGTCGGCTCTGAAGTAAAGGTCCTCGACATCAACGGAGACGGGGCACTGGATATCGCGACCGCCGGAAGCCACGGGACCTTCCTCATCTGGGGCGTCCCCGGCCATTAAAGGCGCTCCAGCCGGGGTAGGGTGCACGTGTATCGGGGCTCGACGGTCTCTTAATCCAGTGATAACTCACAACGATGGATATTCATCCCGGTATATGCTATTCATAGTCATCGCTCGATTCCCCCCATCACGTATCGAGCGATTCACCCACGTTGCTACCCTACACTTTGACTCCAGACTCCATCATGAATACAGGTTATGTATGGGCGCTCGTTGCCCTGTTATTCGTTTCTTCGTGCCAGAACGAGGCGGCTTTAACGGTAGATCGCACTGCGTTCCCGCAAAGCGTCGCTTCCGGCGACCCCCACGATACGAGCGTCTTGTTGTGGACCAGATACGAAGGCCTGGAGCAGGACAGCGTCCTGCTTCGCTGGGAGATCGCTCGCGATACGCTTTTTTCTCAGCTTGACCGGGAAGGCGATGTGCTTGCGTTGAAGTCGAAAGATTTTGCCGTGAGGGTCGTCGCCGACGCGTTGCAGCCGGGTACGACGTACTACTACCGGTTTATCCACAACGGCGCCAGCTCACCCACCGGGCGGACCAAAACCCTGCCGGCCGAGGCCGAACGTATCGTGCTGGGTCTCGCCAACTGCGCGAAGTTCGAAGGCGGCTATTTCCACGCCTACGCCGAACTCGCTGCTATGGACGAACTGGATGCGGTCGTTCACCTGGGCGACTACATCTACGAAAATCCGGTTACGACTACGTCGGGATCCTACGCGCGCGCAGTGTCCCTGACCGGCCGGAAACACGAGCCGGCGCACGAAATCATCACCCTCGACGATTACCGGACGCGGTACAGGCAGTACCGGAGCGATCCCGACTTGCAACGGCTCCACGAACGCCATCCCATGATCAACATCTGGGACGACCACGAATTCGCCAACAACGCCTGGCAGGACGGCGCCAGCGGGCACGACGACGAAGACGGCGACTGGGCCGATCGCAAACAAAACGCCCTGCAGGCCTATTACGAATGGATGCCCATCCGAGGAAGCGAAGAAGACCCCATCTATCGCAGTTTCGACTTCGCCGACGTCCTGAGTCTGCACATGATCGATACGAGGCTCTGCTGCCGCAACAGGCGGGTCGACGACGCGGAAGAGGTCCTCGATACGACGGCCACCATCATCGGGCCGGAGCAAATGGACTGGCTCTTTGGCGAAATCGCCGACCCGAAGGCGCACTGGAACGTCATCGGGAATCAGGTGAAGTTCAGCCTGAGCTCGCCCTCCGGGGCGCCCTCCCTGGACAAGTGGGGCGGATACATGGCGGAGCGAAACCGGGTCCTCGAGTTCATGGAAAACCACGTCGATCGCAACATCGTCCTGATCACCGGCGACGCGCATAGCGGCTTCGACTTCGCCATCCCGGGAGCCGGCGGCGAGATCGTGGCGGACGAATTTCTGCTGGGCAGCATCACGTCCACCAACCTGGACGAGCGCTTCCCCGACGAACCCGATGAGGTAGCCCGGTATATCGCAGAGTGGGAGGAGATGGAGGATCCGCACGTGAAGTGGTTCGACCTCACCGACCACGGGTTCATGACGCTGGAAGCCACCCCGGACTCGCTCACCGCCTCCTTTTACCGCCTTTCCACGATCGTAGCGCCCGAATACGAACTCCACCGGCCCTACTTCAGAACCATCGCCAGCCGGCGCACGGATTGATCGAAACCGGCCGGCGCCTGGACCAGATCCAACATCACAAGGGCGGGGCTCCATGCTCGTTCAGACCATGGAGCCCCGCCCCTTCACTTATCCAGGGCCTCTATCCGCGTTCGACAAACACGTTGGCCATGCCGGCCTCACGCCAGGTCGAACCGATCCAGGTTCATCACCCTGGTCCAGGCGGACACGAAGTCGCGGACGAACTTCTCTTGAGCGTCGGACGAGGCGTAGACTTCAGCCAGGGCGCGCAGCTGAGCGTTCGAGCCGAAGACGAGGTCGACGCGGGTGGCCGTCCATTTCTGCTCTCCCGTTGTGCGATCGCTCCCCTCGAACACGTCCTGGTCTTCAGAGACCGCCTTCCAGGTCGTACCCATGTCGAGCAGGTTGACGAAGAAGTCGTTGGTCAACGTTTCCGGGCGGTCGGTGAACACGCCGTGCCCCGTCTGTCCGTAGTTCGTGTTCAAGACGCGCATGCCGCCCAAAAGCACCGTCATCTCGGGCGCCGTCAGCGTCAGCAGCTGTGCCCTGTCGACCAGCAATTCCTCTGCCGATACCGCGTATGTTTCTTTCTGGTAGTTGCGGAAGCCGTCCGCGACTGGCTCGAGCACGGCAAAGGACTCCACGTCGGTGTGCTCATCCGTAGCGTCCGTGCGTCCCGGTGTGAACGGCGCCGTTATGTCGTAGCCGGCCTTCTTGGCTGCCTGTTCGACGCCGGCGCACCCGGCCAGCACGATCAGGTCTGCCAGAGAGACTTTCTTGCCGCCGGACTGCGCGCTGTTGAAGTTCTCCCGGACCCCTTCCAGCGTGTTCAGCACCCTGGCCAGTCGATCCGGCTGGTTGACGTCCCAGTCCTTCTGGGGCGCCAGGCGGAGGCGCGCGCCGTTGGCGCCGCCGCGCATGTCGGAGCCGCGGAAGGTCGAAGCGGAGGCCCAGGCCGTTGAAACCAGCTCGGAGACTGACAACCCCGAGTCCAGGATGTCGCCCTTCAGGGCAGCGGCGTCCTGCTCGTCAATCAGTTCGTGATCGACTTCCGGGATAGGATCCTGCCAGATGAGCACTTCGTCCGGAACGTCCGGGCCGAGATAGCGGGCGCGAGGCCCCATATCGCGGTGGGTCAGCTTGAACCACGCCCGGGCGAACGCGTCTGCGAACTCATCGGGGTTCTCGTAGAAGCGCCTCGAAATTTTTTCGTACGCCGGGTCGAACCGCAGGGAGAGGTCCGTGGTCAGCATAGTGGGCCGGTGGCTTTTCGAGGGGTCGTGGGCATCCGGAATCGACTCGGGCGCGTCTTTCGCGACCCACTGGTAGGCGCCGGCCGGGCTTTTTGTCAGCTCCCACTCGTAGCCGAAGAGGTTTTCGAAGAAGTTGAGGCCCCACTTTGTCGGCGTGGTGGTCCAGGTGACCTCGGGGCCGCCGGTGATCGTGTCCGGGCCTACGCCTGTGCCGAAGCGGCTCGTCCAGCCGAGGCCCTGCTCGACGATGTCGGCGCCTTCGGGCTCGGGCCCCAGCAGCGCGGGGTCGCCGGCGCCGTGGGTTTTGCCGAAGGTGTGTCCGCCGGCGATGAGCGCCACCGTCTCTTCGTCGTTCATCGCCATGCGGCCGAAGGTCTCGCGAATGTCCCGGGCGGCGGCCACCGGATCCGGGTTGCCGTTCGGGCCTTCCGGGTTTACGTAAATCAGGCCCATCTGAACGGCCGCGAGCGGGTTCTCGAGGTCCCGGTCGCCGGAATAGCGTTTGTCGCCCAGCCAGGTGTCTTCGACGCCCCAGTAGATGTCGTCTTCGGGCTCCCAGACGTCCTCGCGTCCGCCGGCGAATCCGAAGGTGTTGCACCCCATCGATTCCAGGGCGACGTTGCCGGCGAGGATCATCAGGTCCGCCCAGGAAAGGGCCCGTCCGTATTTCTGTTTGATCGGCCAGAGCAGCCGGCGGGCCTTGTCGAGGTTGGTGTTGTCGGGCCAGCTGTTCAGCGGCGCGAAGCGCTGGGCGCCGGTGCCCGAGCCGCCCCGGCCGTCGCCGATGCGGTACGTGCCTGCGCTGTGCCAGGCCATGCGGATGAATAACGGCCCGTAGTGGCCGAAGTCTGCCGGCCACCAGTCCTGCGAGTCGGTCATCAATTCGTGGAGGTCCTTCTTCACGGCGTCCAGGTCGAGGCGCTGGAAGGCTTCCGCGTAGTTGAAATCCTCATCCATCGGATTGGATTTAGAGGAATGTTGATGCAATATATCCAGGCGCAACTGGTTCGGCCACCAGTCTCGGTTCGAGGTGCCCCCACCCGCGGTGTGGGTGAACGGGCACGTGCCATTGCTGTTGTTGGTCGTCATAGGTTCACCTTTCGTGCTCACGTTATAATTCAGTGTGTGAGCCTCAAGTATAGCTTATGAGGATGCCTCTGGCAAGCTAATAATTGGTATAAAATACCGGCGCCGTGTGGGGATAATGAGAGGGATTCTGGGTTCAGGATGTAGGGGGTTCCGAAAGGGATTTTTCCCTGTAGGCCTCCTGTGTCGAGATCGTCATCGCGAATGTGACGGTTATCCCCGATCAATACAACTCCATGTCCGAATCGGGGTATACGTCGATCACGCCCGGGGTAGATTTGAGCAGCTCTCGAAGATTAACCGGCCCCTGGCAATGCACTGTCGCCTGCTCCTGGTCGAGCGGCACAGGGGGATGGGTGCGGTCTAATTCGCCGCCCAGATCGCGAATGCGTTCTTCGAGGTGCTCCAGGTCGGCGTCTGCCCGAAGGGTGATCAACCAGTTCATCTTCGCCATCGTGCCGTACAGTTGAAGGGGGAAAGCAAACAATCGCTACACGTGCCAGAAATCCCGATCCACCAGGTCTCGTGCCAGGATAGTATACGAAGCAGCGGCATTAATTACGCCATATCCGGTGTCTGCATCCCATCCGGGCGGTCCGATATTGAATGCTCCGCAGATGAGGGCCTCTTTCAGTTGGTCAGGCATGCAGCCAGGGAAAGCACTGAGCAGCAAGGCCGCGACGCCGGCTGCCAGAGGCGACGCCGCTGAAGTCCCGTTGTCGAAAGGTTGATCCGTGGTCCCACCGGGGCGTCCGGGCCCGAAGTTGCCGAAAAAGTGGGCATACGAAGCGATGTCGGGTTTCCTTTCGAAGAACCCTCCGGGGCCCTGCGAAGAATAGCCGATCCGTTCGTTTCGGCTATTTACCGCAGCCACCGTGATCACCTCCTGTAGACTGTTCGAGCCGTGTATGGAATTTCCGGGACCCACACCGCTGGGGTGGCATTGGGGCGAACGGCACTCGGCGCCGCAATTGCCGGCCGGGAAGAAGGCCGGCGCGCCCGAGGCGACCACTTCGCGAACTTTGCGGTGAAGGGGGTGATCTACGTTCCAGACTTCATGATTCGGGAATAGGTCCCGGGAGGGACGCGCCACAAAGCCGAAGCTGTTATTGGTCAGGTGGGGCGTGCCGTCGATGCGGCGCTGGTTGAGAACGGCCTGGAACATCGTCAGCGCTCCCCCGGAGTTCGGCACGCCGATGAACGGATAGTCGTAGATTTTTGCAGCCGGCGCGGCTACGAGCACGTCGGCGGCGCACATCGAACCGTGGCTGGTGATCGGCGCTGAGCCGGGGGTGCGCGAAGCGTCCATCAGGGAGAACCCGCCCACCACCGGGTATACGCTTCCATTAACGCCCGAATCGAGGATGCCCACCACGAGGTTCTGCCCGCGAAATCCATCGCTCCAGACCGCCTCTACGCCCAGCAAGTCCCGGACGGTCTGGATGGATACCCCGGAGAGGAAAGGCTGGCAATCCACGCCGGCGGCCGAGCTGGCCAGGTCGAACAGATGGGCCGGCTCTGCGGCCGTGGCAGCCACTTGTGAAAAATCCCGGCCCTCGTACATCGTCAGGGGAGAATTGGGCCAGACCCGTATATGCGATTGTGATTCCAGCTCCTCCAATTTTGCACGATCTACCTGGCACGACACCACCATCGACGAGGACGGGAGGTCCGGGTTTTCGGAGCGCGTGTTGAATGCGCTGAGCTCCAGGGTCTCTAACGCATCGCCGGTCGGCCCAAACATGGGTACCGGGGCGATATCCCCCGTTACCTCCAGACCAAACCCCGCCAGGTTGGCCAGCAGTTGCTCGGACTCCCGGAACGTCTCTACGTCCGACTCAATCGCCGAGGCATGAATCGCGAACGCTTCCGCCTGTTCTCGAACCACTTCAACCAGAACATTGATCTTGGCCATGGGGGACCTCATTACAGAATTTTATCTAAACGGCTACTGGATCCCGCATCAAGTGCGGGGTGACGCTATAAACGCGACTCAGGGGTTGAGATTTCAGCAATCGGCTGTACAACGAGACCTCCCGACTCCGATCGAGGATCCCGGTTCGACCGGGTCATCCCTTGCCCCGGGCAGCGGCCGGGAAACTCCAGGATCGATGGGCGCCCGCTCGGCCTCTCCCTTAGATGGATCCTGGATCGAGTCCAGGAAGACGCGAAGAAAGGCATTACAACTCCTGATTTACATTGCTGATAGCTGGAAATAAAAAAAAGGCAAGTTTCGGGGGAGCCCCCCAGGTACTTGCCTGACCTTGGTATTTTGATGGATGATACGCATCTGTGCGCCATCGATCAGCCATCAAGGCGATCAGGCGAGCACAACCTGCGTATCACGACTTTTTCAAGTCATCGAAGGATGGTTTCTATTCACCATCCAGGTTGGCGATGTCGCTCGCCGTTTCGGTGATCTGCATCAACCTCGAATCGTCGTTGTAGACGTAGCAGTGCGGGCGGCCGCATTTGTCGTCAAAAACGGCGAAGCATACCTTGAAGCAGCAGAAGTCGAACAGCTCCGACTTCGGCAGGTGGAAGGAGCCGGACAACACAAAGATGCCTTCGTGGGCCGCGTAAACCGGCGCGGTGATGCGGATCCACGTGGTGTCGCATTTGAGCTTGCCTTCCACAGACGCGCAGTAATCCTTGACGCTCTGACACGTCGCTACGTTTTGTGCGTAAAATTCGGCCACAAAATCCGCTTCCAGGTCGCCCAGAATTTCCGAATAGGCGACGAACATCTGCAGGTAAAAATACCGGCCCTTCTTGATCGTCGGTTTGTCGTAGATGATGCCGGGCGTGAGGCCTGGTATAATACGGCAATAACGCAGGTCGATGTAGGTGGGTCGCGTATGGATAGCGCGTTGGGTGGTAAGTTCCGCCTGGACGTCACCGGGTAGTTTAGAGTCATCCCCAGATGTGACAAGAACTTTCAAATCAGCCATTTTCTTCTCCTGAAGTTTGTGTAAATAAATAAATCAGTAAATAA
>CAZGHT010000070.1:0-30509 GCA_964525535.1 uncultured Rhodothermaceae bacterium | reverse complement strand
AATGCGCCTTGATCTGCTCAACATCCATCAAAAAAGCGCTGGCCGCCGCTAAATGCCCACACGCCCCAGGCGAGTTCATGGACCTGGGTTCTCGGACCCCGTGCGGCAAGAGGGCGTACTTCCATGAAGTAGGACTACCAAACTTTGGAATTGTATGAGAAAAACCGCTGCAAACGCTGTGGCAGGCTTATGTCTTCTGTCAGTGGCTTCGTGTATTTCGACCGAGCAGATTCAGACAGCCTCGCCAAGGCCCAACGCACCCCAATTCCAGGGAGCTAATGAGGCAGGTATGAGTCAGGTGTATGTAGAGATGGAAACGGGAAGTACGTCTTTGCCTGAAGACATTCAGGCCTTGCGGTTTCGCGTCGAGGAGATTCATCTGCACACTATGCGGGATGGGTGGATCGCGTTGCCTGCCGACCTCAACAACGTCGAGATTGTCCCCAACAGGTCGTTTTCGCGGCAGTTGTTATCCACTCATGTCTTGCCGGCTTCGTATGACTCTCTAGGGGTGCGTATCGGGGACGTGTTCGTGTTGTATGGCGAGAACGCAGGTGGACCGCTGGCCTGGCCGAAACGCCGCGTGGTGAAGAGCAGCCTCAACGTAGATCCCAAAGTAGGCGCTACTACCCAGATCCGTCTCGTTTTCGAACCCGGAGCTTCTCTATCGCAAGACGACAATTGCAGGTGGTACTTTGTGCCCTTTTGGTCTTCTGAGGTGAGGGAGTAAGTCGTGTTACTCAGGTTGTGCGCAGCAGCTCGTTTTGCCGGCTTTGAAATGATGCATTGCAGCCGGTTTCCGCCGGTTTCCGTCTGTTCAAAGCCGTTGTGGCTGAACGATGGCGCACAGATGCGTAACACCATTGAGTAAGTCGTGTTACGCAGGTTGGCCAAAGCCGTTCTGGCAGGACCTGTGCGCATCCGGCGCGAACCACTGTGAGTAAGAGAACGATCGCGATTCGTCGCGGGGAAGAGATCAGAAGGCAGGCTGTGTACTTATGGCCTCGACGCGAGAAACGAGGGGCACTGCACGTTTGACGGCCTGTTCTATACCTGCGCGTAGAGTCATCGTGCTCATAGGGCATGTGCCGCAGGCGCCCAGCAACTCCAGTTCTACCACCAGATCTTCGGTTACGTTAAGCAGGCGCACCGATCCGCCGTCCGCGTTGAGATAGGGGCGGATGGAGTCCAGCGCATCCTCGATTTGTTGCATCAGTTCAGCGTCGGCGTTCGGCCTGGAAGAGCCGGGCTGAGCCTTATTTACGTCTTGTTCGGACATGAGCTTCTCGCATGTGAAACGTGATCAGTTAATGTTGATCAAACTGTGTAACGACGCCATTCGAGAAAAGATCAATGTTGTACGACATTCGCTGCGCAGTTCGCGTTACATCTGAGGTGTAATATACAGATTCAAGGTACAACACGGGTGTTGCGCCGATCAGTGAGGATTTTCTGTCCGAGGTCTGGATAGTCAGTGATGATACCATGGACCCCCAGTTCAATGAGTTCTTCCATTTCTTCGGGGGTGTTAACCGTCCAGGGAATGACCCGCATGCCGTAGGCAACAGCACGCTCTATCAGTGAGGCATCGACCAGCGTGTAGGCAGGACTGTAAATGGACGGGGTAAACCCGAGTGATTCAATTCGTTCATCCAGGTCCATAGCGGCATGATCGCCGACCAGCAAGGCCAGCGACAGATTCGGATCGATTCGGTGTGCCACCTGCAGGGTGCGTTCGTCGAATGACTGCAGGGTCGTGCGAGCGAGCAGTCCTTTTTGTTCCAGAATAGCATATACAAGCCTCGTGAAGCGTTCCGGTTGGGGATGATATACGTCATCCGTTTCGGGCCGCGATTTCGTCTCGATATTGTATAAAACGGGAGGGCGTTGATGAGATGCCGTGAACGCTTCAATCCGGTCGAAAACGTCTTCGAGCAAAGGTTTACTGACCGCCATTTTTTCCTGGCGAGGAAATCTCGGATTGCCGCGAATTCCACAATCGTATTGACGGATTTCCTCGTACGTCATCTCGTACATATTTAACGATCTTTCGTCGTCTTCCGAGATCGGGGAGCCATCGGGCATCGAACAGATAGAGGCGGCGAACCAGGGTTCATGGGAGAGCACGACACGACCGTCTTTTGAGATGACCACATCCATTTCGAGCGTTGTCACACCCAGCTCGAGGGCTCGTATGAAAGAAGGAATCGTGTTTTCAGGCGCCAATCCACGGGCGCCCCGATGTCCCTGCAGATCAAAGCTGGCGGGCAGAGCCTCGGCCTGATGTACGGTTTCGAGAGCGTTCTGGTCGGGCCGGTTACAGCCAAAGGTCGCAACCAATAGGGTCATAACAGCGAATATGCGCATGGTAAAAATCCCCAATCTGGAGTAAAAAGTAAAAATTTGCTTAAATGCCTTGCAATTTAGCGAAAGTTTATTATCATTCATCAAAGTTTTGCGTGCACTTCGTTTTATCTAGTGATGGTACGCAGGTTGTGTACAGTACCCCGTTTTGCCGGCTTTGAATGCCTGCCTTGCAGCCGTTTTTTAGCTATATGAGCGCATTCAAAGCCGTCCGGGCAAAACGATAACGCACAGATGCGTACCATCCGTTATCTAGTAACAGGGCCCTTTACTCAGTTCTACTTAGACACTTCTTTAGTCCGGGCAGTCATACAACGCGGTGTATGATTAAGTATACCTCTTGCCGGATTAAAGAGCGTTTATCATTTCGATACGTTTCTCCTTTGAGAGCAAGGGCCGTACTTGTTGAATCGGTACCTAGTCCTATGATGTAGCGTAATTATGGAAACAGCTCTTTCCCGGTTCCATTGGCGAGATGTATTGGTTTCTTCTTCTGATCATGAAAATCTCACGTCTTCATTGCTGAGAAACCGTATTCAAAAATGCAACGTCATTCCTTCGGTCGGTGCAGGCCCCTCGAACAATGTAAACACTAACACCTATCAGTACGCATTGATGCAGGTTGTTTCCGACGCCACCGTGGTGTGTGATAGAGACCTTCGGATCACGTATTGCAATCCGGCTGCTCGCAAGATGTATGGGTTGATAGATGAAAACGTGATAGGCAGGTCGGTAGATGAGGTCCTCCCGATTTTCCTGCCTGAAGAAGTTGAAGGAGGGTGGGGTCACGAAAACCCTGCTCCGGAAGATACGGAGGCCGGTTATATTTACCAGAAAGACCGCCGGGGTTTTTTCATCAAAGTGACGGCTTCTGTGCTGGTGGGGTATAACGTGTCCAGCGAAGCGGATCAGTATACGCTCGTCCTGAAACCGCTTCAGGACGCGGAGGCGTCGCCCGAGGTGGCCGGCGAATCTGCCTCTGTGTCGAACGTACAGTGGTACCAGCTGTTTGAAGCTTATCCGGAGCCGATCGCTGTAATTACCGATTCCACCTTTACCTACGTAAATGCAGCGTGCGCCGAGTTATACGGGGCGGCCAGCAAAGATCAGCTTGTTGGAAAATCGCTTTTCGAATTCGCCCTCGTTCCATACCACAACGAGCTCCGAAAACGACTAGAAATCCTGGCGAATGGCGAACCCACACGGCCCACCGAGTCGCGTATCAGAAGACTGGACGGCCACGTTCGATACGTCCGCACCTATAGTGTGCCTATCGAGTACGCCGGACAGAAGGCCGCTCAGATCGTGATCAGCGATATTACTGAGCAGAAGAGGGCGCTTATGGCCCTCGAGCGCAGCGAGAAACGGTTCTGGGCGCTCTTCGAACGCGCCGGCATCGGCATTATACTAGCCACTCACGACAGGCGCATTCTAGAAACCAACCCGGCCTTTCAAAAGATGGTCGGATATACCGGTGAAGAACTGCGCAACATGAACGCGGACGAGATCACCCACAGCGAGGATGTCCACATTCAATCGCAATTTTACCGCCAGATCCACGAAGGTAAGATCGATCGATATCGGATGGAGAAGCGCTACCTGCACAGGCACCACCGTGTCGTCTGGGGTAGCCTGACTATGACCGTCATCCGAGACGATTCCAGGGCGGTGGAGTACATGATCGGCATGGTGGAGGATATTTCCGACCGGAAACGAACCGAAGCCGAGTTGCTCGCGGCGAGAAGCAAGGCCGAGGAAATGACACTGCTCAAATCGTCGTTCCTCACCAACATGAGCCACGAGATCAGGACTCCACTGACAGGGATCATCGGTTTTGCAGCGATTCTGCAGGACGAGCTGTCGCCGGCTCAAAGCGAACTCGTGCGTCTTATCGAACAAAGCGGCCAGCGCCTGCTGCAGACACTCGACGCGATCCTCGATCTGTCCATGCTGGAGTCCGGAACGCTCCCCTTCGACCCCAAAAGGCTCAATGTGGTCGATGAAGTGCTGACGCAGATACACCTGGCCGAAAGCGCCGCACAGGCCAAAGGGTTGTATCTGAAGCTCGACTACCAGGCGTCAGATATCTATGCGTACCTGGACCGAGACTACCTGGAACGCATTTTGACGAACCTGATCAGCAACGCTATTAAGTTTACCCGTGAAGGCGGTGTTGTCATCCGGTTGAAAGTCGATGACGACGATTTGTTGATCGACATCGAGGATACCGGCGTTGGCATCAGCGATGAATTCGTTCCGATGCTTTTCGAAGCCTTCCGGCAGGAGAGTACCGGCAAAACGAGAACGTATGAAGGGACCGGTCTCGGCCTCACCATCGTCAAACGCCTCGTCGAACGGATGGGTGGGGAAATCGACGTCGTCAGTGCGCTCGGCGCAGGGTCTATCTTTACGGTTCGGCTGCACGACGTGGTGATCGAAAAACAAAGCCGTAGGGAAATCGCTTTGCCTGCGGATCGGACCAGAATACAGACCAATGCGCGCCCCAGCGTACTTGTGCTGGACGACAACCAGGACGCGCGGCGCCTGCTGCAAAAGTTCTTGGAAGGCGGGTATCATGTCGAACTCGTGGGTGAGGAGAAGGATGCGCTGGAGTGTGCTCGCCAGCATCCTTTCGATGTGGTCCTTATGGATATCAATCTCGGCGGAGAACGCACCGGCGTCGATGCGCTCCGGGCTCTTCGCCACCTGTCGGGTTATGAGGACGTCCCCGTTGTGGCGCTGACGGCGTACGCGGTCACCGGAGACAGAGAGCGATTCCTCTCTCACGGCTTCAACGGTTACCTGGGTAAACCGCTGACCAAACAGGAACTCTACGATGTAATTGCTAACGTGCTGGCGTGAAATCGCCCTGAACATGACTTTCGCTTCGGAACATGTGGACAGGATTTCTGGGACCTGTCGTTTTGCAATAGGCCTGGATCACATTAGGAGATAAGCAGGTAATGGATGTATTAGTTGTCGATGATGAGACGATCGTATTGCGTCTGTTGACCAAATTGGTGACCGAGCAGGGGCATAACGTGGTTGCTTTTTCCGATGCCGAAGAGGCCTGGAAAGCGTTTCAGAAGAATCCCTATCGATTGCTCGTACTCGACTGGTTGATGCCGGGTATGAGCGGCCTCGATCTGTGCAGGAAAGTACGGGAATCCAGGGAAGGATCGTACTGCGTGATTATTATCGTTACGGCTATGACAAAGCCTCATCACCTGGAAGAAGTACTCGAAGCCGGGGCGGACGATTACCTCAAAAAACCGGTCAACCGGGACTTGCTGAACGTGAGACTCACCATCGCCGAACGAAAAGTGAGGACCCTGCTCCAGCAGAAAGAAACCCGGGAGCGCTTGAGATTGCTGGACGCGGCCATCCGCAGTTCCTCGGAAGGCATCTTGATCACCACGGCTGACTTGACCGAGGACGGCCCGACAATCGTATTTGCCAACGAGGGCATGGCGAAGATGACAGGGTACACGACCGATGAGCTGAAAGGGCAGTCGCTGCAGATCTTCCAGGGGGCCGAGACGAACAAGGAGTTTATGATGGAGATGCGCTACATGTTGGAGCAGGGAGAGCCGTATTCGACGGAAATCATCCACTACAAAAAAGGAGGGATCCCCTATCTCGTCCGGTGGAATATCTCCCCTGTGAAGGACTACGCTCAAAACATCACCCATTACGTTTCGGTGCAGCGCGAAATCACCGAACAACGGCGCCTCGAGCGAGAACTGGTTGAGATCAGCGAGCGCGAACAACGTCGAATCGGTCGGGATCTGCATGACGGGTTGGGGCAGAAGTTGACCGGACTGGCGTTCATGGCGAAAAGCCTCGAGCGCAGGCTCAAACAGTTCGATGTCGAAGCGGCCGAGCAGGCGCTGACGATCGCTCAACTCGTCAACGAGGCTAAATCCGATGCCAGGACACTCTCGAAAGGTCTCGTGACTGTCGACCTCAAAGGCACCGGCATCGTGCTCGCCCTCGAAGAACTGGCCTCCCGCATCGAGCAATTTGCCCAGATCAAGTGTTCCGTAACATCGAACTTGACCATCCCCATTCTCGACGAAAACGTAGCCACGCATCTGTACCGCATCGGCCAGGAAGCGATGAACAATGCCTTTAAGCACAGCGAGGCCAGACAGGTATCCGTCGAATTACATCAAGATAACGGACAGATCGTTCTGACCGTGGAGGACGACGGTGTGGGCATCAACAAGAATACCGAATCTGAAGAAACAGGGATGGGACTTCGAATCATGGAATTTCGAGCCAAAATGATCAACGCTTCGTTCAGCATCAAACCGCGATCGAAGGGCGGAACGCGCGTACAGTGTTCACTGGTCAACCCTGGCTTGCTGGCGCAAAACTAGAAGGTCGTTGATACGTCCCGTATCTCTTCGATGCGCGCCTCGATCTACGAAGTTCCTCGGCCGGCGATTGCCGGAATTTTTTGAGTAGCCTTCCTGGCGCTGTCTGAAAAATATTCAGACAGCGCCGTATCCTGTACCATGCGCTCAACTCGATTGAGTTCTGACTCAGGATCAAGCACTATTTTGGAGCAACATACGGTAAATATCATGCAACAATTCTCTACGGATACGAGCTTCGCAATGACCGCCCAGAATAAAATTACCCAGGATAAAATCATCCAGAACAAAATTCTGATCGTCGATGATCATCCGCTCGTCCGCCAGGGGCTTGCTCAATTCATCAATCAGGAAAAGGACATGGAGGTCTGTGCCGAGGCATCCGATGGTCATGAAGCGTTACAAGTCATCGAAGAAGCCGAGCCCGATCTGGTTATTGTAGACATCGAAATGAAAGGGTTGAATGGCATGGAGCTCGTGCGTAACATGAAAGTCCAGTTTCCCGATCTCCCTGTATTGATGCTTTCGATGCACGACGAAGGGCTGTATGCGGAGCGGGCGCTTCGAGCCGGCGCCAGAGGGTATCTGATGAAGGAAGAAGACCCTGAGAAGGTCGTCCAGGCTATTCGCATCGTGCTCGGCGGAGACGTTTACGTCAGCGAAAAGGCGACTTCCAAGATCCTGAAGCTGCTCTCTGACAGCAAAGCTTCCGATCAGAGCTCTACCGTGGATCGCCTCAGCGATCGCGAACTGGAAGTGTTCAAGATGATCGGCGAAGGATACCGCACGCGCCACATCGCGTCCGATCTGCATCTCAGCGCTAAAACCGTCGAATCGTACAAAGCGCGCCTGAAACAGAAGCTGATGCTGAAAGACGCTGCCGAATTGGCTCGTTATGCCGCAGAATGGATGAAAAGCAGCAGCCGCCTCTGAGCTGCATTTTGGATCAATACGGGTAATGAAACGTTAACTCGGGGTTATGTACAACATCTCTTTGAACCCCGATGGGTGCATTACATATTCGATGCAAAACACACGACCAATTCATCTCTCCTTCGGGGTCCAGGATATGTTCTTCTCGCTCTCGTCAATGTGTATGATTATCGATAGAAGACGTATATGGAGCCCGAAAATGATCGAGTGATACCGATCAGCATCGAGGACGAAATGAAGTCCTCCTACATCGACTATTCGATGTCGGTGATTGTAAGTCGTGCTCTGCCCGACGTTCGCGATGGGTTGAAGCCCGTGCACCGCCGTGTGTTATACGGAATGAGTGAGCTAGGGTTGACGCCCGGAAGCGCCTATAAGAAAAGCGCCCGTATCGTTGGTGAAGTACTGGGTAAGTACCATCCCCACGGCGACTCGGCCGTCTACGATACGATGGTCCGAATGGCCCAGCTGTTCTCGATGCGTTACCCTCTCGTCGACGGACAGGGCAACTTCGGTTCGGTAGACGGCGACTCGGCCGCAGCCATGCGGTATACGGAAGCTCGTATGACCCGGCTGGCCGATGAGATGCTCCGCGACATCAACAAGGAGACGGTCGACTTCCAGGAGAACTTCGACGGTTCCCTGGAGGAGCCTCAAGTGCTGCCGGCTCTCATTCCCAATCTTCTGGTTAACGGATCCGACGGCATCGCCGTCGGGATGGCCACTAAAATTCCGCCGCATAACCTGGGAGAAGTCGTCGATGGCGTCGTAGCGTATATCGACAACCCTGAGATTGAGATCGCCGACCTCATCAAGCACATACCGGCCCCCGATTTTCCGACCGGCGGCATCATATATGGGTACGCCGGGGTGTTGAATGCCTACAAAACAGGGCGCGGTCGCGTGATCCTGCGTGCTAAAATGCACGAGGAGGAGCTCAGAGGCGGTCGTACGGCTCTGATCATTTCCGAACTCCCCTATCAGGTCAACAAAAGTGCGTTGTTGGAAAAAATAGCGCATCTGGTTCGAGAAAAGCGTATCGAAGGCATCGGCGATCTGCGCGATGAAAGCGACCGGGATGGGATGCGTGTTGTGCTGGAGATCAAGCGCGACGCTGTGCCGATGGTCGTGCAGAATCAGTTGTATAAATACACGCCTTGCCAGCAGACCTTCGGGGTTAACGTGGTCGCACTGGTCGACGGACGCCCCCGTACGCTGAATCTCAAGGAGGTCATCAAATACTACGTTCAGCACAGGCATGAGGTGGTTACGCGCCGCACGGAATTCGAGCTGCGGAAGGCGGAGGAACGGGCGCATATCCTCAAGGGGCTCGTCATTGCCCTGGACCATCTGGACGCCGTCATAACGATCATACGCCATTCCGACGATACCGACGCCGCGAAGGAGAATCTGATGGCCGGCGTCTTTCCCAGGCAGTTAACTCCCGAGCAGCTCGCTCGTCTCGAACTGCCTGCCGATGGCGCCTCTATGTTTACGCTGAGTGAGCGGCAGGCACAGGCTATCCTGGATCTGCGCCTGAGCCGCCTCACCGGGCTGGAGCGGCAGAAGATCGAGGACGAGTTAAAAGAAGTGCTCGCAGAAATCGAACGGCTGAAAGCGATACTGGCGAGCAAACAACTTCGCATGGACATCATCAAGACGGAGTTGCTGGAGATCAAAGAGCGGTATAACGACGCCCGCCGAACGGAGATCGACTATACCGGCGGTGATATCATCCTGGAGGATTTGATCGAGGACGAGCAGGTGGTCGTGACCCTCTCGCACCAGGGGCTCATCAAGCGGACGAGCGCTTCGGAATACCGGCAACAGGGTCGAGGCGGTGTAGGAATGCGGGGCAGCGGCATGCGCGACGAAGATTTCGTCGAGCACCTGTTTGTATCGTATAATCACGACTACCTGTTGTTCTTTACCGATCACGGGAAATGTTACTGGCTCCGGGTCTTTGAAATTCCTGAAGGCAGCCGCACCAGTAAAGGCCGGTCCATTCGCAACCTGATTCAGATTGATTCGCAGGATCGGGTACGGGCCGTATTGGCCATCAGCAAACAAGACTTCGAAGATCCTGAATTCCTGGATCACCATTTTGTTATGATGGCGACCCGCTTGGGCCAGGTCAAGAAAACCTCTCTGGAGGCGTTCAGCCGGCCTCGTAACGGCGGCATCATCGCCATTATGGTCGATGGCGATGATGAACTTATCGAAGCGCACCTGACCGGAGGAGAAGCCAATGTGCTCCTCGCATCGTCCGGCGGCCGTAGCGTTCGATTTCACGAGAGCGATGCGCGCCCCATGGGTCGCAAGACGCGTGGCGTGAGGGGCATCATGCTCGGTGACGGGGAGCGCGTCGTCGGTATGAGTGTCTTCGAAGACGGCGACAACCGGTCGGTGTTGGCCCTGAGTGCCAACGGATATGGCAAACGCAGCGGTCTCGACGAGTACCGGTTGCAAAGCCGGGGTGGGAAAGGCATAATCACCATGAAAACGACGTCGAAGACGGGGCCGCTCGTGTCTGTCAAAGGGGTGCTTCCGACCGACGACCTCATGATTGTCACGCTGAACGGCCTCATGATTCGGATGGGGGTCGAAGGCATCAGCATACAGGGGAGAAACACGCAAGGGGTACGTTTGATCAGCCTGAAAGACAGCGACGAGATCGCCGATGTGAGCCGGGTGGTCATTGACGAAACCGAAGAGGACATGCCGGCCGAACCATCCATCGTGTCAAGCAATGGACTGCCAGCGGCCTCGACGGACGGGGTGGAAGATGACCGGGATGCGGCCGAGGACGAATAACGCAGGTCAGCCTGTGATGAACAGGGTCGATGCGAGAAAAAAAGCTTCAGCTCCCCCGGTTCGCATCCCGGTCGAGGCCTGCATCAAAACTCGATGACGTCGGCGCGAACCGAAACCACAGATTTCGAATACAGCCCCAGGTAGTTGCTGGCGTCAGCATCGAACTGTACGTTGACGAGAGCAAGGTTGCGGCCCTCTACCGGACCGTAGTCGGCTTCGAAGTTGGCCCACAGATTTTCGATGGCGGTTTTGTACAGCAACCCGTCCCCGGATACCCGAAGCAGCGCGAACGTAGTTGCATAACCGCCCTGGCTTCCGGAGATACCAAGGATGTAACCCGCGTCCGACTGTCCGGTAGCATTAACAGCTACAATCTGATAATTGGCCTCACTCAGTTCGACACTCGTAATATTGCCGGCGTAAAACGCCCCTGAGTTGATGCACCCGGTAAAGGTGAGTGCCGTCACTACGAGAACGCTTCCTAGAGCCAGGCGATAAAGGCGTGAGAATGGTTCCATTTCGTTATATGAGCAGGGTGAATGAATACAGGAAGTAGTACGATTCGCCCCGATAGGGGTTACGAGCCCCCGAGGGATTTGACGTGAATTGGAGGTCCGGCAACAGGGAGCGAGAGACCGCCGAGTTGTACGTCCCTATCGTACGCCTATCGCATGTAGCGTCTTCTGAATGACCTCCATCCCTTCGTCGATGCGCTCGCGATCGATGGTGAGAGGGGGCCGGAACCGAACCGATTGTACGCCGCAACCGAGCATCAGAATACCCTGCTCGAAGGCTTTTCGGAGGAACGCGTTACGCGTATGAGAGTCGGGTAAGTCAAAGGCGCACATCAGGCCGCGGCCGCGAGGGTTCGTGACGGCTTCGAAAGAGTCCGCCAGACGTTCGATGCGATCCAGCAGATAATCCCCCGTTTCCGCGGCATGTTCAACCAGGCGGTCTTCCTCGATGATCGCCAGGATGCGATCAAACCGAACCATGTCGACCAGGTTGCCGCCCCAGGTCGAATTGATGCGGCTCGAGGTTTGGAAAACATGCCCTTCTACCTCGTCGAGCTTTTTGCCGGCCAGTATACCGCACACCTGCGTTTTCTTGCCAAAAGAGAGGATGTCAGGTTCGATCCCCAGCGTCTGATGCGCCCAGAAAGACCCCGTGATCCCTACGCCAGTCTGGACTTCATCGAATATGAACAGGGCCTCGTTTTCATGAGCGAGCTCTTTCAGGCGGTGCAGAAATTCGGGGCGGAAATGGTTGTCGCCGCCTTCCCCCTGAATGGGTTCCAGGATGACACACGCGATGTCGTCTTTATGCGTATGAAATGCCACCTTAGCCTGATTGAGGGCGAGTTCTTCCCGTTGCTCGAGGTCTGAGAGCCGATCGTCGGTAAGTGGAAACTCGATCTTGGGATTGTGGATACGTGGCCAGCGAAATTTGGGGAAATACTGGGTCTTGCGAGGATCGGCGGTATTGGTCAGAGAAAGCGTATAGCCGGAACGGCCGTGAAAGGCCTGATCGAGATGCAATACGCTCTGGCCTATCTCGAATCGATACCCTTTCGCGAAATTCTTGCGGACCTTCCAGTCGAAGGCGGCCTTGAGTGCATTTTCGACGGCGAGGGAGCCGCCTGACACGAAAAACGCGTGAGGCAGATACTCCGGGATGCCGACGCGGCTGAAGGTCTGAACGAAGCGAGCCAGGTGTGTGGTGTATACATCCGAGTTGGTCACCTTGGATAGCGCCGCTTCCATCAGTCTATCGAGAAAGTCGGCGTCCGAATTCATCTTGGGATGGTTCATCCCGATCGCATTGGATGCGAAGAAGCCGAAGAAGTCGATGAAGGTACGCCCTGTAACGAGGTCCTGCAGGTAAACCCCTTCGCTTTGGGTCAGGTCGAGCACCAGATTCATGCCGTCCGTCAGCATGTGTTTGGACAGGACAGAACGAACGTGCTCTGGGGTGATGGTTGCCGTTTCTAGAGTCTCCATGGCTTGTAAAATCTCTACTAATTGCTCGATCGTAAGGTAGGTAAGGGGGTGGGCGGGCAAACCGGTCGTACCAGCGGGTCGGAAGGCTGATGCACCGATAGGTCCGAGGCATCCGGTGGGGATCATTCTAGGTCTGTTGGGGTAGGCCCAACAGGGAACGGGCATCCCTGATGTAATCGGATCGTCTCTCCTTTACCTAAGCCGAATGCCGGCAGGGGCGACCGAATAGTCCAACGAAAACCTTGTTGTATAGAAGTATAGGTGAGTGCTGATGGCGAAATACACCCCATCCCATGGTGATCGGAGAAGGCCGCTGCTTCCGGGTGATGTATCCCTTAAAAAAGTCAAGGATGAACCGCAGATTCCAACGGGCGATGGTGATTCCGGTTTCGTAGAATTGCCCGTGATTGAAACTTCTCGCCCGGCCAACACGCGGGGGAAAAGGCCGGAATGGCTCCGGGTCAAATTGCCCTATGGCGAGACCTATAAGAACCTTGTCGACATCATCGACACCCACCAACTGCACACGGTATGCCAGAGCGCCCGGTGCCCCAACATGGGTGAGTGCTGGACGGCCGGCACGGCAACGTTTATGATCCTGGGCAACGTCTGCACCCGGTCCTGCGGCTTTTGCGCCGTTCAGACGGGCCGGCCCGATGAAGGCCTTGACTGGGACGAGCCCCGCCGCGTCGCCGAAGCCGTTAAACTCATGGGGCTCAAACATGCCGTGGTAACCAGCGTGAACCGCGACGAACGCAAAGACGGTGGGGCGCCCATCTTTTCTGAAACGATCCGGCTCATCCGGGATTACCAGCCCGGGTGTACGGTGGAAGTGCTGATCCCCGATTTCAGAGGGCTCTGGGATGCCTTGCAGATCGTACTCGATGCGCGCCCCGAACTGCTGAATCACAACGTCGAAACGGTTCCCCGGCTGTACCGTAAGGTGCGCCCTCAAGCTCAATACGATCGGTCGCTCGAAGTACTTCGCCGGTCCAAAGAGCAAGGGTTGCGGACGAAAAGCGGCATCATGGTCGGGCTGGGTGAGACCGACGACGAAGTGCTGGCGCTGATGGACGACTTCGCAGAGAATGGAGTGGATGTGATGACCATCGGACAGTACCTCCAACCCACCCGGATGCACCTCCCGGTAGAGGAGTTCGTCCATCCGGACAAGTTCAAGTGGTACAAGGATGTCGGCGAGGCCAGGGGGATCGAACATGTAGAGAGCGGTCCTCTGGTTAGATCTTCGTATCACGCAGAACGCCACGTGTGACGGTTTCTCACGTTGGATTTCGGGGCAGCGGGTAAATTTTGCAACAAAAGAAGGGTGGAGTCACGTATACCGGGGTTTGCGTCCTCAAACAGGCTTCCCTCCGTTTTACACACCCTATACTCCACCCGAACGATGCTGTACAAATCCCCGCTACCCAAATACGCGCTGACCGCCTTTTTGACCCTCTTTCTGATCTCTCCGTCGGTGCTGGCTCAAGTTTCGAAAACGACGAGCGAAACGCATCCTCTGGATCCTGAAGGACGTGTCATGGTCGATACGTACAAGGGCAGTGTTGATGTCACTACCTGGAATCGCAATGATGTGCAGGTCGAGGCGGTCATCGAGAGCGATGGCAGCGACGAACTGGTAGCGCTGACCGAGGTGCGCATCCGCCCTTCCGGCAGCACCATCCTGGTCGAATCGGATTACTCTGAGGCCAAGAGAAGAATGAAGCAGCGCAGGTTGAAGAACTACAATTTACCTTCCGTTCATTACACGATCCGGATGCCGCAATCGGCAGAGTTGAACATCGACGATTACAAATCGGATATCGACGTCGAAGGAGTGGCCGCCGACATCGATCTCGATACGTATAAAGGCGAAGTGCTGATGCACGACATTGTCGGTAATGTGCGACTGGATACCTATAAAGGGAAGGTCCGTATAACGGGACTGGCTGGCAGCCTGCGTGCGGACACGTACAAGGGAGATATCGAGGCCGACTTTGTCGAATTCGCGGACGATACTATCTTCGACACCTATCGCGGCCATATCGAAGTCACCCTGCCGGATGACGCGGGGTTCAATCTGGATGCGGACCTGGGGCGACGGGGCGAATTGGACACCAGTTTCAGCCTGAGCCAGGTCAGAAAAGACGACAACCGGTACCGCGGCTCGATCCAGGGTGGGGGGCCGAAGCTCGAGTTCGAAACCTATCGCGGGCGCATGAGCGTACGCACCTATCGCCGGTAACAGCTCGCCACGCTAATTATTCGTTTGTTTCTGGTTAAAAGTGTATGCCTTTCCCTGTTGCCGCGAAACCCCGCTCGTAAGTGCGTGTATCTCTGCCGCCGGTGACAACCGGCTCGGTGATTCAACAAAAGCACTATACGAGATAGATACCCATGGCCATGGAAAGAACCCTGACGATTTTAAAGCCGGACTGTGTACGAAAGAACCTCATCGGCGAAGTCACGAGACGCATCCAGGAAGCTGGATTTTCTATTCGTGCGATGAAGATGGTGACGTTAACCAAGACCGAAGCGGAAGGCTTCTACGCGGTGCATCGCGGCCGTCCGTTCTTTGAAGAGTTGACGACGTTCATGTCCAGCGGTCCCTGTGTGCCCATGGTTCTCGAAAAAGAAAACGCCATTGCGGATTTTCGTAAACTGATCGGAGCCACCAACCCCGCTGATGCCGAAGAGGGCACCATACGCAAGGCCTTTGCCGACTCTGTCGGTGAAAATATCGTTCACGGTTCGGATTCTGTGGAAAACGGCAGGATCGAAGCGAGTTATTTCTTCCCCGAACATGAAATCGTCGCCAATCAGGGATAATTCCCTTCGGACATAGCGCGATGGGGGCCAGTTTTCGATGAAGCCATTCTGCGTAGGGATATTGTTGCTGATCTCCGTATTCGGTTGTATCCGGCAACCGGACCCCTCGGCCATAGATCAGGAACTTGAGGCGGCGCCGTTTCGAAGCGGTGCTGAGGTGCTCACCGACAATGAGTTGTCGGTGCTGGATGGCCTTCGCGTCGGCTTGATCGTGAATCACACGGCGCGTGTAGATAGCCTGCACCTCATCGATATCCTGCACCGTATGCCGGGTGTGGAACTGGCGGCTCTGTTCGGGCCTGAGCATGGGATTCGCGGCGAAAACGACGCGGGTGCTTCCGTCGAAGACGGCTTCGATGAGAGAACCGGGGTGCCTGTTTATAGCCTCTATCACGGAGATACTCGTAAACCGGACCCTGAAGCACTCCAGAATCTTGACGCGCTCGTGTTCGATATTCAGGATATTGGAGCACGTTTCTACACCTATATCTCGACGATGGGGCTCGCCATGCAGGCTGCGGCAGAGAGTGGCCTCGCCTTCATCGTCCTCGACCGCCCCAATCCGCTAGGAGGAAACTACGTTTCCGGGTTTGTGCTCGAAGATCCCTTCACGTCTTTCGTAGGTCAATACCCGATCCCAATCGCACACGGGTTGACTGTCGGAGAGCTGGCTTCGCTCATCAAAGGAGATGCGATGTTGGAGGGCCTGGAGGACCTGGACTTGAAGGTCGTCCAGATGGAGGGATGGCAGCGGTCGATGATCTGGAGCCAGCTCGGTAAAGAATGGATTCCTACGAGCCCGAACATTCCCGATTTCGAGACCGCGCTCGTGTATCCGGGGACCTGCTTTTTCGAGGCCATACAGGCAAGCGAAGGGCGCGGTACCAGAGCGCCGTTCTTACAGGTCGGCGCTGCATGGATCGATGCCGAGGAGCTGGCTGCTCGGATCAACGCTTACGCGTTGCCCGGGCTGCACGTAGATCCGGTGTCGTTCGTTCCTGAACCTATAGCGGGCATGTCGAGCCAACCCCGCTTCCAGGGGCAACGGTTGAGTGGAGTTTCTCTGGATGTCTTCGACGAAGAGATCTACGATCCCGTTCTAGCGGGTGTGTATCTGCTGCATACCTTCTACGAAATGAGCCCGGATTCGATCAAACCGGAGTTTTTCAACGAGCGGTGGATGAATTTGCTTGCCGGCACAGATGAGTTTCAACATGCGATTCGCTCAGGCAAGCGGCCGGAAGACATCGCAGCTGGATGGGCTGAGGATGTGGCTGCCTTCAAACGACGACGAGCCCCCTATTTACTGTACACACCCTGACTACACATCCTGACTACACATCCTGATTGTACACATCATAGCGCCTTTGCATCCCCTCGGAGATTCACTGTTGAGCGACAGGCTGCTCACTGCCGACGTCTTCAGGCTCCGTCTTCTGGCCGGGGCGCCATAGAATGGCGTAAATGATCTCCAGATACCCGCCCAGAATGATAAGCGGGGCGACATACAGGGAGACGAAGCCATCCACTTCGTTTTCGATACGCATGATCGCGTAGCCTATGATAATCAATATGACGCCAAGCAGCATGAGCTGATAGTTTCGAGGAGAAAATACCATTGAAGCCGGCGCGCGTTTCGCGCGCTGTTTGCCGGAAGCTCCTCCGGTACTTCGTTTTCCTCCTCGCCTGCTGCTTTGTCTGGATCGATATTTACGACTTTTCGAAGACTTCGCCATGCTGTTGGATGCGTTGCAGAAAGATAGACACAGAAAGATAGACACAGAAACATAACCCCCCTTCATTATTCGTGCACGAACCTGCGGCGCGGGATTTCGGGAGGGCTATATAGGAGGATCTAATACAGGAGGATCTAATACAGGAGGATCTAAATAAGAGGCGGGTTATTCCGATAACAATTCAGAGTACCTGCTTAAAAAGGGAGAGTTCCATAGACTGGCCGGCGGGGCGTTCTTCAGAAAAACGCCAGGATGCTGGCAAATAGCGATAGCCCTGTTCTTTTTTTGTAGACATGGAACTTATGAGGATCAGACAACAACTAATACTAATTGCTACCACAATTCCTGACGGGTCCGGCTCTATTCCCGGTGAATGCAGACATGCCCTGAGATGACCGTAGTCGAAAATAACGGTTGTCATGAATAACCCTAAGCGTCTAATTTGGATGAACGAGCGATATATGCATACTAACATCTACACCGCGAACCGGCACATCTGGAGCGTATTGGCTCTCGCTATTGTGCTGCTGACCGGGTTAGGGGCCAAGAGGGTGGATTCATTAGGGGAGCGCATCGATACGATTCTGAGCGACCCCCGCGCCGCCTCTGCATTCTGGGGCGTATATGTCAAGGACCTCGAAACAGGCCGCGTGATCTACACCCGAAATGCCGATAAGACCCTCGTCCCTGCCTCTAATCAGAAGATCTTAACCACGGCGGCGGCGCTGGATATTCTCGGTTCCGATTTTCGCTACGAGACTACGCTCCATTTCAAAGGGGAGATTGGCGGAACCGTGATGAAAGGGGATCTCATCCTGGAAGGGTCGGGAGACCCGACCTTTGCCAGCAAGGAAGTAAGGCAGGTCAATCCTATGAAAGCCTGGGCGGAAAAGCTGCAGAGTTTGGGCGTTACGCGCATTGAAGGCCGGCTGATCGGGGATGACAACGTTTTTGACGATCAGCCCTATGCCGAAGGATGGGATTTGTCTTTTGTTGCCAATGAGTCTTTCGCTCCGGCGAGCAGTGGTTTATCGTCTCATGACAACGTGGTGATCGTCCAGATCGAGTCGAGCCGTGTGGGGGCGCCGCCCGCGCTGACCCAGCGGCCGGCCGGCTACCTGAAGATCCGTAACGAAGCCACAACCAGCGCGCGCAGGAGAGGGCGCTCCATACGCGTTAATCGCACGCTCGGCACCGAAAATGTCGTCCTCAGAGGATCCGTCCCCAGGGTGTACCGGCGAAGCGTGGTCATACCCGTATCCAACCCGACGATGTCGACGTTGCACGTTTTTAAGGCCCATCTCGAAGAGGTGGGGATCGAAGTGGTCTCGACCTTGAACGACATCGACGACCTGAACGAGGACATCGATTATCGCAATGCGTCTCCGCTTTTCGTCAACTACTCGGTGCCTCTTTCTTCCATCGTCGGGCAGATCAACAAAGAGAGCAATAACTTTTATGCAGAGCAGGTATTCAGGACCTTCGGGTGGGGCGGCTCAACGGAAGGGGGGGAGCGGAGAACCAAAGACTTGCTGCGCAACGCGAAGGTCAATCGCGCCGGCTTGTCGATTCGCGATGGATCCGGGTTGTCCCGTAAGAACATGATAACCCCCGAAACGATGGGGGAGCTGCTGGCGTACATGTACACACACCCTGAGCGGGAAACCTTCTTCTCTTCGTTGCCGCGGGGAGGGGAAGCCGAAACCACCCTGGACTACCGCCTCAAAGGGGTACCCGTATGGGCCAAAACAGGCTCGCTCGAGTACGTCCGCGCCCTGAGCGGCTATGCCAGAACGGTCGACGGGCGCATGTTTGCCTTCGCGTTGCTCGCTAATAACTACACCGTTCCCTCCTACAGGATCACTCAGGCCATGGATCGTATCGTTCTGGCCATGACACAGTCTGAAGACGTCTGATTCAGACGCGACGGGTCGAATGCTGCTTTATGCCCTTAGTTCTTCGTCTCACGTTTATTGGCCTCATCTGCTTTATGATCCAGTGGCTCGTGCTGGGGCCATTGGAACTCTGGGGCGCTTACCCGGACGGCGTCTTATTGTATATAGCCTGGTTAGGATTCCGGTATGGACGGCGCTACGGCGCTGTTGCCGGCTTCGTGCTGGGCTTTCTGATGGATGCCGTGTATGATACCTGGGGCATTCAAATGTTTGTTAAAACGCTGCTCGGTTTTATGGTGGGGCTTTTTCAGGTGGACGAGAGGGACGCCGCCATCATTCGTCCTGAGCAAGCGTTCCTGCTGGGGCTCTTCATCTCACTGCTGCACAATGGGCTGCTGGTTGCGTTGATTGTGCTCGATTCCGGCGCCCGCAATCCTTCGTTTATCCTGTCCTTCTGGTTAGGCGCAGCCTTGTATACTGCCGTCGTCGCCAACATCGTGTCCCGCTTCTTGAAGCAGTGAGGGCCATTCCCCTGCCCGGGTTTCCGGGCTATTGTCGCTGCCTGCAATTCGCCGTCACACCACCCCTTTGAAAGCATTCATCAAGGCCTCGACGTTGGCGGGATTCATCGCCGTCAGAGGGAGTCGCACATAGGCCTTCATCTTTTTCTTGAGGGCGAGTATGGTTTTGATGGGCACAGGATTGCTTTCGTAGAAACACCCCCGCATGGCTTCCAGGAGTTCGAAATGGAGTGCGCGGGACCGGGCATAATCGCCGTCGAGACCAGCGCGTACGAGTTCTGACATCCGGTCGGGGCAAGCGTTGGACAACACCGAAATGACCCCGTCGCCACCCAGAAACAGGATGGGGAGCGTCATTTCATCGTCCCCGGAATACACCGCAAAGTCTTCCGTCCGATGCTTCAGGATGTCAGCGATCTGGCTCAAGTCTCCGGATGCTTCTTTCACACCCACAACGGAAGGGATCTGTTCAGCCATCCTGAGCAGGGTCTCCGGCAACACGTTAAATGCCGTACGGCCGGGCACGTTATAGACGATAATAGGGCATTCGGTTGCATCGGCGATGGCTGCAACGTGCTCGTACATGCCGGACTGAAGAGGTTTGTTGTAATAGGGTGCAACGACGAGCAAGCCGTTCGCACCCTCGGCCGCTGCCTCCCGGGAGTAAGCGATGCTTTGTCTGGTATCGTTGGTGCCGGTCCCGACAATGACCGGCACACGGCCGGCTGTGTGTTCGATAACCAGCGCAACGATCCGCCGGCGTTCTTCATGGGATATCGTCGGATTTTCACCCGTCGTGCCGAGCACGACGAGACCGGCAACGCCGCCCTGAATCTGGTCGTCGATAAGGGTTCTAAGCGCCGGCTCGTCGACCGTGTTCGTATCGGAAAAAGGGGTTACCAGTGCGGGGGCGTTGCCCCGAAAGAGCATGGGTGTAGTCATAAGTCCCGGAGGTTAAGCAGTCATAGATACGTGAAGAGCCCGTCAACGTTTAGGTATTGCGGGGGGGCGCCGACAGCCATTCGTCCAACATGTCGTCCAGAGTGAAGAGCCCATGACGTTCCTGGAGCCAGGAGGCGGCGCGGATGGCCCCGAAGGCAAACCCATCCCGGCTTTTCGATTCATGCGTGAGGCGTATCTGATCGTAGGGGCTATCGAAACCCACAGTATGCAGGCCGACTACGTGTCCGGTTCGGGTCGAGGACACATGCAGGGCATGCGGGTCGATGGCGCCCTCAGGAGCGACGGTTTCCATATGGGTTTTCCGGTCCAGGCGGTCGATGAGAATCTGCCCCAGGTTCAGGGCCGTCCCACTCGGGCTGTCCAGCTTGAATTTATGGTGTATTTCGTGGACGAACGCGTCGTAGTCAGGCACGTCATTCATCATTGTGGCAGCGCTCTCGAGTAGACGGGATACGATCGCCACGCCGAGCGAAAAGTTGGGGGCATAGAGTAGACCTGCCTCGCTCTCCGATAACCAGGCGCGGACCTGGTTGATAGATCCATACCAGCCGGTAGTGCCTATAACGGCGCGTACGTTCCAGGTACAGTACCTTTTGATATGGCGCATTGCGAGCTCCGGCGAAGTGAAGTCAATGACGACATCGGCTCCATGGAGGGCCTCGTCGCCTTTCGCGTCGAGCAGCGGAGCTCTGGAGTTGAATCGAGCGACGACGGGATGTCCCTGCTCGGAGGCCATTCGATCAATCGATTGACCGGTTCTTCCTGTACCGACTAGCGCAATGTTCATAGCTCAAGAGAGGGGTCAAGTGACGAGTTCAGCGGCTCGGATGACGTCGGCCAGCACACCGCCTGCTGTGACCGCAGGGCCGGCGCCGGGGCCGCGAATGACGAGCGGTTGGGTATGATACCGCTGTGTCGTGAAGACGACCATGTTGTCTGTGCCGTTCAGCGATGAAAAATAGGAATCGACCCCGACCTCCTGGAGGCGGATGCGGATGGCATCTTGTTCTATGCGCCCGATATAGTGCACTCGTGGGTCTTGCGCCGCTCCCTGCCCGGGAGGCGTCCAGCCGCCCAGCCAGGTATCCATGTGGTTCATAAATTCTTCTCTGGAGATTTCATAGAGGTGAGCAGGCAGCAAGGGTTGGAGTTCGATGTCTTCCCGTTGGAGTTCCAGCCCCATCTCACGGGCCAGGATGAGCATCTTCCGGGCCACGTCCTCACCCGACAGGTCGTCCCTCGGATCGGGTTCTGTGTACCCGTGTTCATAGGCTTGTTTGAGGGCATCGGCGAACGAAAGCCCGGCGGCCATGCAGTTGAACAGATAACCGAGTGTGCCGGAGACCATGCCTTCGATTCGGATAATCTCGTCGCCGCTGCGAACGAGGTCGCGCAGGGTAGATATCACCGGCAGGCCCGCGCCCACGGTAGTTTCGTAAAAATAGGGCACCTGGTGGTCTCTTGCTGCACGTTGCAGGGTCTTGTAAAAGTCCAGATCGAGTGTGTTGGCGCGCTTGTTCGGAGTAACGACAGCGATGTTGTGTTTCAAGAGGTCAGGATAACACCGGGCGATCTTGTTGGACGCTGTGGCGTCGATGACGATGAGCCGGTCGAGGCGGCTACGCGAAAGGTGTTCGACGAGCGTGTCGAGGTCGATCCCGATCCCTTCCTCGTCCAGCAATGCGAGTGCCCGGTCTAGAGGGATCCCGCGGGTGTTCCAGACCATCTGTTGTGAATTGGCGAGGCCAACGAGGCAGACTCTGAGGTTCAACGTCTCCAGCCAGGGTTGGGACTGCTTATACATCAGTTCGAGCAATTGCTTACCGATGGTGCCTACACCGAACATAAAAACGTGAGCACGCCTTCGGCCGTAACAAAAGGCCTCGTGGAGGGCCTGCACGGCGGCCGGCATGTCGTCGCTCCCAACGACGGCCGAGATGTTGGTTTCCGAGGCGCCTTCTGCAATAGTAAGTACGTTGATGCCGGTTCGCCCGAGCGTAGAGAACATCTTGCCCGTAAGCCCCGGCCGGTATCGCATATGGTCGTCGACGACCGTCACGATGCCCACCGGGTCGAGCGAATAGATGCGAGACACGTCGCCGCGTTTGAGCGCTTCGTGGAAAACATCCTCCAGGGCGGCCAGCCCTTTGTCCCGATCGGAGGCCCGGATCACGATTCCTACACTCTGTTCGTTAGACGATTGAGAAAGGAGCACGACGTTGATCTGCGCTGCAGCCAGGGCGCTGAAGGCTTTGGCGGTTACGCCCGGAATGCCCATCATCCCCAGGCCGGCGATAATCAGCAGGGCCATGTCGCTCTGGGCAGTAACGGCCTGAGCGAGCGCGTCGTCTTCAGGGCGCTCGCGCGTGATGTGGGTGCCGGCTGCCTGTGGGGTGATGATCGATTTGATCCGGATCTCGACGTCGAGATCGCGGAGGGGGATCAGGGTTTTGGGGTGCAAAACCGGCTGTACGTGATACCCCAGTTCGGCTGCTTCGTGAAAGGACAAATGCGGCAGCGTGTATGCGTCTGGCACGTAGAGGGGATCGGCGGAGAGTATGCCTTCGTGAGATCCCCACAGCGTTATGCGATAGGCGGACAGGGCTCGGGCCAGAACGGTTGCCGTATAATCTCCATTACCCGGACCGAGCAGGTGCAGATCGCCTTTCTGGTCGATGGCGAGGCCGCCCGCTATGATTGGGAAACGGTGTGCGGGCAACGAGGCAAAGGTCTCGTTGAGGCGCTGGAGCGTGGCCGACCAGTCGATCGATGCCAGTTCGACCGGTTCGGTAAGTTGAATGTCCGGTTTGCCTCCGATGCTTACATATGGAGACGGCGACGGTGAATGTGCACCGGGCAGCACCTCCAGCAATTTCTCGATCTCGGCGGCCAGCAGGTCCTGAATGTATGCCGGCGATGGGCGGGGGGAGACCAGAGCCTCTTCGGTGGCCAGCACCACCAAAACGTGTTCTTCGGCATTCCTGTAGGCTTCCAGGATGCTGGCCACCTGTTCATACCAGCCTGTACCCTCTTCCAGGTGGGGTCGACAAAAAGATACAATATGCCAGGGGGGATGGGAGGTAGGTTCCATGAAACCTTGTGTTGTTGATGTGGGATGCCGATCGCTCGGTGCGATCCTCTGAACAGGGCGCCGTGAAATACGGAAGTTTACTTACAAATGGGGTCCCCGTTGCTTAATATCTTGGTAAGAAAGCGGTTTCAGGAACCGTATTTCCAGGGGTGAGCAGCGAACTTTCTGAAAAGCGCGACGTTGATTACGCGCTGACCAGATCGAGAGACCCGGCCAGGGGGCTATAGCTCAGTTGGTAGAGCGCTTGAATGGCATTCAAGAGGTCAGGAGTTCGAATCTCCTTAGCTCCACAGGTGGAAAAGCGCTGCGATATGTATTATACATAACGTAGCGCTTTTTTTATTGCTTTCAGGCACGCTTTTCTGGAAGTACCCTGGTTGTGTCGTTTATTCGGTGGGGATTCGAACGCGTTCAGAACTCCCGCAAGACAGCCGCGCGCATCCAGCACATGAATACGGCAGCTCATTCCGAGTGCAACGCAATCCGGTTGCCTTCGCTGTCGAGAATGATGGCCCGGTGTCCATAAGGACCGATCTGATGCCTCTCTTTCACAACGCGGCCGCCATGCTGACGGGTTTGTTCGATCGCCTCATCCAGCCGGCCGTTTACGTTCAAATACAATAGAGGTCCGTTTTCACCGGGTTTATCGTCTTCATTGAGGTAAATACAGCCGCTCACTTCACCTTCCCGGTGCGGGAAAACACCCACTTGTGGATGATCCTCTTCGACCTCGGCGTTTAACACAGCGGTATAGAAGCGTTGCGCCCGTTCAAAATCGATAACGGGGATGTCGAACCAGACGATGTTGTGTGCCATCTTCGTTGCCTCAAAAATAGTTTGACTCTTGTCGGTAGCTGCCGAAGTCTATGGGTTCTGCTCTCTGTTGCCCGGGTTCATTTACCCGGTGATGTTACGCGAACTGTGCACAGCAGCCTGGTTTACGCGGCTTTGCAACCGTGCAAAGCCGCTCTGGCAGTACGTATGCGCATCCGGCGCGTAACATCTGTTACCAGCCGAATCCAGCAGAAAAGTCGATCTTTTCCGCCCAGTCGGGGTGATCGATGAGAGGATTCCGGTTGCCCTGGGCCTCTGCGATCGCTGCGTTTCGGTGCTTTTCATATATAGATACTGGCTGTGACTTGTGCCAGTTGAGCAGGACGGGCAATCGATCCGATTGCATCTCACGCGACTGGTCGCCTACGATGCCAGGGTACCGGATCAAAAAATAGAGCGTAGCCCGCGCCACGGCGCCTTTGCCGGCTACCGGCTCGAACTTGTCTTCGGTCTTTCGGCCACAATTGGAGCGCGTCGTTTCCTGTACCGGAGGGAAATCGAAGAAAGGGATATTGCTCCGGAACGAGTTGCACGTGGGTTCACACGTAAACAGGTGGTGCAAATCGGTCACCATCGGTTTGGCTTTTGCATACCAGGATTTGGGCACAACGTGCTCGCAGTTAAACGGAATGGACCGTTCCAGATCTTCCATGAAGAGCTCCAGACCTTCTTCCGTAAAGGATTCGGCGGCAAAGAATTCTTGCATTTTGCGGTCACGCAACGACTCGATTTCGAGCTCTTCCAGGATGACCTTCTCGGGAGGCACGCCTTTGCCAGAGTATATGCTCCGCAGTTCACGCTCCCCTCCGGCGGATTCATGGAGGTCTACCCAGGGATACAGGTGGTTGTATCGGGCTTCCTTGTAGGCATAGACGTTGGCGTGTGTAGATTGGAGCAGCTCGTGGAGAGCTGAATACAGCGCGCGGCCTTTTTTCGAGCCCGGGAGTCCATCGTAGTAGGCATCGGACTCCTGGCGGTCTCTGTTTTCGTCGTAGTAGGGTCTTCTGGCTGCATCATCGAGGCGGCGGCGAGCGTCACGCAGCGTATTGTTGTCGCCGGCCGGGAGATCTCCTTGCGAGGTAGCGTGATTGCGTCTCGGTTGCGAACCATTGTGGGAAAGAGGCGAAACCGAGGGCATCGCAGCAGCGCTGAGTCCTACACGAATCTCCAGAGGGACGGTCCAATGCATATATCCATGCTCGTCGATTTGCGGTTGACCTGATGAAGGTCCTGGCGCCGTAGCAGCGAACGCTCGGCTTTCCGGCAGGCGGCCGGGGATGGGGTCGGGCCAGTAGACGTTGGCTTCACACGGTAGAAAAGCCTCCTCGAAGAGGCGAAGCTGCTCGGCCGGCATGCTGTTCGTGCGTTCTTTGAGCCTGGCCACAATTTTGCTGATCCGCACCCCCTCGTTGGCAATCCAGTGGATCTGGTCGATGGTTGCATCGCTCCCATCCCAGGGAATTCCGGAGAGCAGCATGATCTGGTCATTGCCATTGCGCATGGGCACGCCCGAGTGGTGGAGGGCCGCTACCTCCCACTGATCGTTGAATACCGGCGATCCCGAAGAGCCCTGGCGAGTGTCCGTCGAATAGTGCACAAAATCTTCGGAGATGTCGCTGATCTGGTTCTGCCGCAGCGAAAGCTGCTGGGGCTCCCCATTGGGGTGCTGGATGATATTAACCCGCTCTCCGACGATCACTTTCCCGGAGGGCTCAATGAGGGGATTCCATCCGAGCGATTCGAGGGTATACCCCTCTGGATGTGACGGATGTACGGCGACCAGGGTGAAATCGAGCTCCTGGCTCGTCTCGTAAAAGGTGGTAGGGTCGAAGCGGAATTCCATAGCTTGCCGGCTGCGCCCGTCGAGCGTGTTGAACACGTTGAACTGGACGACAGCAAACGCCGCTTCCCCGGAACTGGGCAGCACATGGTTGTTGGTCATCATGAGCCTCGGAGAAACCATAAAGCCCGTCCCATACCCGGTGACACGCCCTGAGGCCGATCGGAATACGATACGGCCCACCGAACGCGCGGCCGCAGCCCCGCCGCGTAAGAAGGACGTGCTCATCAACTCGTTCTTCTCGATGATGCGCTCCAACGCATCGAAAAAGGGGGTTTCCTCGGGCTGCGCCTTGTCGCGCGTCGGCGCTGTGATGGCCATGGCATCGGCGACGAGATCCGACTTGCCGAGGTTGATCAACCGGTTCATGACACGCTCTGGCTCGTCGATCAACCGCCAGTCGCCGTCCTCCCGCTTGAGCAGCTTGTCGATGTTGGTTCTTCGTTCTTCGCGAAATGCCTTACGTTCGTCGAATCGCTTTTCGGTTTGTTCAATGATGGTGCTGAATCGATTGGCCATTGATGTAGATGCTGGATACTGGATGCAGATTTCCGAATGTTTGAGCCCCGAAAGCAGGACAACCGCCGCTTGCCAGCGTACTTCCTGCAGTACTCCAATGTACGTATTTTGCTATGCGCTTACATGGCTCGCCGATAACCTATGCGTAATTTATCTGCTTAGCCCGTCGCTCGCATCGACAACAGGGGCTGCGGACGATGCCTGTGAAGTTGCCTATATTGAAGGGGCGCCGGCTATATGACAGGCTGAACTCGACATAGCACTCACGGTTATTGTCCCAACACGTGAACGTGGCATCAGAAAGGAGTAAAAAAACGAACGAATTCTTTATGACCCATAAGACGACCTCCCTCGAATACGTAGCCTCGTTGATACCGGACGGCAGCGTAGTAAGCATCAGCTCGTCCAGCGGGCTGGGATGCCCGGATGCAGTATTACGAGCCATCGGCGACCGCTTCGACAAGGAGCAGCACCCTCGAGATGTGACCACCATTCACCCGATCGCGGCCGGCGACATGTACGGCATCGACGGCATCGATCACCTCGCCCGTAAGGGGTTGTTGAAACGCGTGATTGCCGGCTCGTTGCCAAGCGGCCCCTCATCGATGCCTTCCCCGAAGATCTGGGAAATGATTTACGCCAATGACGTCGAAGCGTACAATATTCCCAGCGGCATTCTGTTTCACATGCATCGCGAGGCTGCCGCCAAACGACCGGGTGTGCTGACGAAAGTAGGGATGGACACGTATCTGGACCCTCTGCAATCCGGAGGGCGGATGAACGAAGCGACGCAGGAAGAGCTCGTCTCCCGGGTAACGTTCGACGGCGCCGAATGGCTGTATTTTCGCTCCATACCGATCGACGTGGCGATCATCCGGGGGACCACAGCCGACGAGCTGGGCAACATGTCCATGGAAGACGAGGGAGGGTACCTGGGCGTTTACGATCAGGCGCTGGCCGCGCGAAACAACGGAGGCATCGTCATCGCACAAGTCAAACGGGTCGTTTCGGGAGGATCTTTGCCGCCCCAGCAGATCCGGGTGCCGGGCGTGCTGGTCGATTTCATCGTCGAGGCGCCTGACCAGATGCAAACCACCCAGACGGTGTACGATCCCGCCATAAGCGGCGCGATTCGCCGGCCTGCCGGCACGTTCGAAAATGTACCCTGGGGCGCCGAGAAGGTGATCGCGAGGCGAGCGGCTATGGCGCTGGCTGAGGGCGAAGCGGTTAATCTGGGATTCGGCATTTCTGCGCTGGTGCCGCGAATTCTGCTCGAAGAAGGGCTTCCCGATGCCGTGACCTGGGTCATCGAACAGGGGGCCGTAGGCGGGATTCCGCTCCTCGGTTTTCAATTCGGGTGTGCAGCGAATGCGCAGGCCATCGTTCCCTCGCCGGATCAGTTTACCTACTTCCAGGGGGGCGGCTTCGACCGGAGCATGTTGTCGTTCCTTCAGATCGACCAGCACGGCAACGTCAACGTATCGCGCCTGGCCGCGCGCCCCCACGTTACAGCCGGGGTTGGCGGTTTCGTCGATATCACGACCCACGCCCGCAACATCGTGTTCAGCGGGTATTTTACGGCCGGCGGCCTGAAGATCGAGCTGGAGGGCGGGGAGGTGCAGATCCGCAAGGAGGGGAAGGTGCGTAAATTTGTGCCCGACGTGGAGCAGATTTCCTTCAGCGGAAATCGCGCCAGGCTGCAGAATCAGAACGTGACGTACGTCACAGAGCGCTGTGTCATCACCCTGGATGAGGGCGGGCTCACTGTGACCGAGATAGCGCCCGGCATCGACCTCGAGCAGGATGTGCTCGGCCAGGCAGATATCAACCTGCGCGTCAGCGATACGTTGAAGCAAATGGATCCCCGCCTCTTTTACCCTGAACCGATGAACCTGACGTTGTACAGACGCCCCGGCGGGCGTCTCTAACGTGATTTCGTGAACCTGACATTGTACAAACGCCCCGGCGGGGCGCCCCCAAACCCCCACCCACCATGCCCAATCGAACCACTTACGACTACATCGTGATTGGCGCCGGCGCAGCAGGCTGTGCCGTAGCCAATCGCCTCAGTGAAGATCCAGACGTTACCGTGGCACTGCTCGAAGCCGGCCCCAGAGACAGCTCGCCCCTCATTCACATGCCGGCCGGTTTTACGAAGCTCGTCGGCGAAAAAGTGAACTGGCAATTCTCGACGGTTCCTCAGAAGAACGTCAACGACCGGGAGATGCACTATCCCCAGGGGAGAACGCTGGGTGGGAGTACGTCGATCAACGCCATGATTTATATACGGGGCCATCGCCTCGATTACGACGAATGGCGCGACCTGGGGAACGAAGGGTGGGGCTACGCAGGCGTGCTGCCCTACTTCAAGAAGTCGGAAAACAACGAGCGATTCGTGAATGAGTACCACGGCCAGGGCGGACCGGTGAACGTCGCCGATCAGGTCCAGCAGAATCCGTTGACACGAGCTTTTGTACGGTCCGCGCAAGAGGCCGGCATTCCCTATACGCCCGATCATAACGGCGCCCAACAGGAGGGGGTGAGCTACTATCAGGTGACGCAGCGCAACGTGCGCAGGGAGAGCGCAGCAACGGCCTACCTGCATGCGTATAAAGACCGGAAAAACCTGACTGTAATCACCCATGCCTGGACGAGCAAGGTCCTGGTAGAAAACGGAAAGGCTGTAGGAGTCGAGTACCTGGAAAGCAGGAAAGGCAAAAAAACGCTTCATGCAAACGCCGAGGTTGTCCTCAGCGCAGGCGCCGTGAATTCCCCCAAGTTGATGTTGCTCTCCGGTATCGGGCCGGCGGACGAGTTGAGATCCCTGGGGATCGAGGTGATCCACGACCTACCCGGAGTGGGTAAGAACTTCCAGGATCACATGGACGTCTACATCGCGGCCGAATGCAGTCAACCCATAAGCTACAACGGTGAAGACCGGTGGGACAAAGCCATCCGGCACGGCATTCAGTATGTGCTCTACAAAACGGGACCCGTAACGGCCTGCGTCGCTGAGGCCGGCTGTTTCGTAAAAAGCAGCGAGGAGGTCCGATCCCCCGACATCCAGATTCATTGCTTGCCGGCATACGTCGTCGACCACGGCCGCAAACGCATCAAAGGGCACGGCATTACCATCAACACCTGCAACCTGCGCCCGAAAAGCATCGGGTCGGTCACGTTGCGCAGCACAAATCCCCTGGACCCGCCGGCCATCGACCCGAACTTCCTCGACGACCCCTACGACTGGAAGATTTCCATCGAAGGGTTTAAATGGGGACGCAAGATTCTGGCAGCGCCTTCGTTCCAGCCGTTCATCAAACGGGAGCTGATGCCCGGCGAGAACCATCAATCGGAGGACCAGATTAAGGACTACATACGAAAATGGTCGAAAACGGACTACCATCCGGTAGGATCGTGCAAGATGGGCAGCGACGACATGGCCGTCGTGGACACACAGCTTCGCGTGCACGGCCTCGAAAACCTGCGCGTCATCGATGCCTCCGTCATGCCCACCCTCATCAGCGGCAACACCCAGGCGCCGTCAATCATGGTCGGGGAAAAGGGCGCAGCCATGATAAAGGCCGGAGAAGTGATGTAGCGCAGGGAATGAAATAAGTTGTGGTTTCGTCAATAACGATTAGGGGGACGCCTGCCTTTGCGGTGTACTGGAGCAAACACCCGAAGGATTTATTAGGGCGTGTGGACATTTAGCGGCGGCCAGCGCTTTGTTGATGGATGTTGAGCAGATCAAGGCGCACTCCGAGACGCCATGCGGGGTATCTCGCGAGGAA
>CAZGHT010000069.1:0-30736 GCA_964525535.1 uncultured Rhodothermaceae bacterium | reverse complement strand
TTGCAACCGTGCAAAGCCGCTCTGGCAGCACGTATGCGCATCCGGCGCGTAACATTTGTATAGTACCATAGAACCCATTGAAGGACAGAACAACGACGGAGGCTGGCAATGAGAACACCAGAACAGATATTGATCACTCATGATTTCTCGAGTTGTTCAAGACGCGCGCTGGATTATGCCGTAGAGATCGCGGCTCAGACCGGCTCTGAACTGCATATCCTCCACGTGGAAGTGTTGCACAACCAATCGCTGCTCAGCGACGACGCCCACAAAACCAAAGCCCAGATTCTCCGAGAACATCTGAAGAAAGAAATCCACGACAGCGCAGAAAAACAAGACCTGCTCGTATCCGACATCAATGCGCTTCGGTTTGTGGTCCTTCGCAATGTTTCGGCGGCGTCGGCGATCGTCGAATACTGCGGCGATTACAACATCGATCTGGTCATCATGGGGACGCACGGCCGGCATGGCCTGGCACGCAACCTGCTCGGCAGCGTGGCCGAAGAGGTCGTCCGTCTCGCCCCTTCCAGTGTGCTCACCGTACACGACCAGGATCCCTTTGTGCCCCTGCACGAACACCTGAACCGCATCACGGTGCCGGTAGATTTTTCCAATCACTCCCGCATCGCGCTCGAATACGCGAAGGATATGGCGGCCGCCTTTGATGCCACCCTGGACATCGTTCACGTGATCGAAGAACGTCTGCACCCTGCATTCTACAATACCGGCGTTTTCACCGTGTACGATCTCGAACCCGATATCGAATCCCGGCTGCACAGCGAATTGGAAACGTTTTATCAGGAGACGGGGGAAGCGCCGCCTGAAGCGACCTACACTATATTGTATGGCAACCCGTCGAAAAAAATCGTGCAGCACATCAAGGACCAGAACAGCGACCTGCTCGTCATCGCCACGCATGGCCTGAGGGGCATCAAACGAGCCCTGATGGGCAGCGTAGCCGAACGGGTGGTACGCAACGCTCCTTGCCCGGTGCTCACCGTCAAAAACACAGAGCCTTCTTTCAAAACCCTGTCGCCGTTCGCGGCCAGGCGCGAAAAGGTGGCTTCATGACGAGCATCCTCACCTACCAAACAAAAAGATCCATCGAAACAAACGAGTTCTTCTTCATCTTCAGCATTAACCCAACTTCCCGGGGGGAAAGCCATGTTAGCCATCAAAAAGATCTTATTCCCGACTGATTTCTCCGAATGTGCAGAACATGCTTTCGCGCACGCCGCTGAACTGGCAGCTCATTTTGATGCAGAAGTGCACGTATTCCACACTCGGATTCGTCCTTTTTCTTACTATCCCGCTCTGAAGCATCTGCTCGATGAAGCCGAAGAATTGGAAGAGCAGGAAAACCTTCCTCACGACGTCTCAGCTGAGAAAACATTGAAGGCGCCGCTGGGCGACCAGGTGATCGTCATCAGCGCGGAGAAATCAGGGCTCTCGGCCTACGAAGAGATCCTCGATTATGCCGAAGAACACGATATTGACCTGATCGTCATGGGCACACACGGGCGCCGGGGCCCCCGACGCTTCTTGATCGGAAGTACGGCGGAGCGCGTCGTGCGGATGTCTTCCTGCCCCGTCCTCACGCTGCGAGACGACGCCCCATCGATGAGCGCGGAAAACATGAGACACCTGCTCGTTCCCGTCGATTTCTCCGAACATTCCATGGAGGCCGTGCGGTATGCCGCTGAACTCGCCACGGTATGGAACGCTCGTATTACGCTGCTTCACGTCATCGAAGAAGCGATTCTCCCGACCGTTTACGGCGTCGAGCCAGTCGCTGTCTTCCCGGTGGACCACCTCCTCGAGGAAAGCCGAAAAGAACTCGACAAACTCAGAGCCGCCCGTTTTGACGAAGACGCTCCGGTAGACACAAAAGTCATCGTAGGGCATGCCGCAACGAGTATCTCCGATTATGCCGATGAAGTCGAGGCCGACCTGATTGTGATCTCGACACACGGGCTCACCGGGGTCAAACGATTCTTGATGGGCAGCGTGGCCGAGCACGTCGTTCGGAGTTCGCATTGCGCCGTGCTCACGGTCAAACCCTTCGGCGCATCGCTGATTTCCGGCGAAAAAGCCGGCCAGCAATCTGTCGAAACCTGACCTCATTCGAATAGATCCCCGTAGACCTATAGGGAAAACCCCTACAGGTCTACGGGGGGGACAACAGACAATAGAATGCCAGCGCAGGATTTACATTCTGAACTTATACCCGGTGTGGTTTGCCCTCATGCCGGCCCGTAATTAGGAATCGAGCTTGCGGCTTTCACAAGCTCCACACACATAGCCATTTCTCGAGAACGTGTGAACTGCTTGCTTATCGGAAAGAACGAGCTGGATGTTGCAGACGACATACAGCAGGTCTTGCAAACAGATGGGTGCCAGCTGATTGCGCTCGACACCCTCGTCTCAGCCCAATCGGCGATCGAAGGGCTCTCCCCCGACCTGCTCATCTTGTGCGACCCCGATGAAAACGCCCTGGCATTCGCCGACCGATACCGCGCTCAGACACGCGCGTCCCCCGTCATCGTGGCGCTATTCAAAGACACCCCGAGCATGGACGTCGGGCGCCTGTTCGATCGCGGCATGGATGGGGTGATCGTCCCCCCCTTGACGCTCCTGCACCTGCAATGCGGGCTCAAAGGGGCGCTTCAGCTGGCTTCGGGAAGAACCGCGCTGCTGACGGAAGAGGCGACGCCGAACAGCGATGCTAAAATGAAAGCCATCCTCGAGACGACGGTCGACGGTATCATCACCATCGACGAGCGCGGAATCATCGAGTCCTTCAACAAATCTGCAGAGGACATTTTCGGGTACTCGGCGCAGGAAGTCATCGGTAAGAGCATTAATCTGTTGATGCCGGCCTCTTACGCCGAAGAACACGACAGCTACCTCAGAAGCTACCGGGAGACCGGCCACCGCAAAATCATCGGGATAGGCCGCGAAGTCCAGGGATTGAGAAAGAACGGAGAGGTATTCCCTATGGACCTCGCCGTCAGCGAGATCCACCTCGATGGAGTCCGGCATTTCACCGGCATCATTCGCGATATTACCGAGCGGAAGCGGCTCGAGCTGCAGCTGCTCGCATTGAGCGAACAGGAAGGCCGGCGTATCGGCCAGGACCTCCACGATGGCCTCGGGCAGATGCTCACCGGCCTGGGCTTGCTCGCCAAGAACCTCACCCGCAACCTGGAAAACAAAAACCTCCCGGAAGCCCACAACGCCAGGGAACTCATGGAGCTTCTCAAAGACGCCGACCAGCAGGCGCGGGCGCTCACCCGCACGCTCGTTCCCGTGGAACTGGAACGGGGGGGACTGCACGCAGCGCTGCACCACTTCTGCTCGAACCTGGGCCGTCTCTACGACATGCGATTCGTCGTGGAGGAAATGGGCATGCAGAAGATGCCGGACGCGCTGAACGCCTACCAGTTGACGCACTTTTACCGCATCATCCAGGAAGCGCTGAATAACGCGGCCCGCCACAGTCACGCCTCCCAGGTCCACGTCGTCATCGTTGGCCGCGCGGATCTGGTAAAGGTGCGCGTCCAGGATAACGGCATTGGCATCAACCCCGATATCGCCGACCGTAACGCCGGCATGGGCCTGCGCATCATGGCGTACCGGGCGAGTGTCATCGGCGCCACGCTCGACATTCGAAAAGGCAATGACCACGGAACTATCCTTACCTGTACCTTACCCGCGTTGAGCGGGCCGCAGGTAATATTAACCGCTGAGGAGCGCATGGTATCATGAAAAACAAAGTACTCATTGTCGACGATCATCCGCTCATGCGCAAGGGGATGGCCCTTACGCTGCAAACAGAAGGAGACATGGAAATCTGCGGGCAATGCGACAGCGCAGAATCCGCGATGGATCTGCTCGAAAATATCGACCCGGACGTCGCCATTGTCGATATCTCCCTGCCGGGAATGAGCGGGCTGGAATTGATCAAACACTTTCAAGTATTTCGCCCCGATCTCAAAGTCGTGGTCGTCTCGCGCCACGATGAAGCCCTGTATGCCGAACGCGCCATACGAGCGGGGGCACGCGGCTACGTCATGAAGCTGGAGGCCGGCGAGGTCATCGTCGATGCCGTTCTGCGCGTCCTGAACGGTGGCATCTACGTGAGCCAGGAAATTAACGAACGCCTGCTCATGGGGATGCTCACCGGCAAAAATACGCATACGACCTCACCGCTCGAAATACTGAGCGACCGAGAACTGGAGGTCTTCGAACTGACCGGACACGGCCTCACCACCCGGGAAATCGCCGAACGGCTTCACCTGTCGGTAAAAACCGTCGAATCCTACCGGGCGCGCATCAAGAACAAGCTGGATCTGCACAACGCAACCGAATTGATGCAACACGCCGTCCAATGGGTGGAGAGCTCCGGCGCTCTCTAATCTTCCCGTAATCCTGTATTGACCCAAACCTCCCAAGCCCATGAGCGAGCCCGAATCAACAAAAATGTCAAAGCCGGCGGACACGGAACCCGGCGTCTCCCCCTCCCGGGACTCTGTGCCCATCCCCGTGCTCCAGGAAACGACATCCGGTCTCGAAGCCATCCTCGTCGTCGTCCTCATGATGATCACGATCCTCGTTCTTGCCGTCGTCGTAGTACTCTATGCATGAGCTATCGTGCGATTCTTCAGGCACGAGAACGACCTCATCGATCGCGATAGGACGATCCATCAGGCGCTTTGCGCCGGCATGTATCAAGGATGTTTGCAGGATGTTTGCAGCACCTCCGCCTCAATGCGCGCGTCCCCCCTTTCCATTTTTGTAGGGACATCCCCTACAGCCCTATAGTGTCGCTCCGGGCACCTCCTGCCGGATGTCGCCTGCACGAAGAGGACTCCTCCTGCCGTTTATTTCGTGCGTCATTGAGAACGACATCGTGCAATACATTTCCCTACACCAATCGAATTCCATGGCAGTACTACCTTCCGATACAGACGCCTCCGCAGAGGGCGCCCAGGCGAAACCCGCCGGGCATATCGACTCGGTGGCATACGACGACAAAATTGTCCGATTATTTGTTCTGGCAACCACGATCTGGGGCTTCGTCGGCATTTTAGTGGGCGTACTTATCGCGCTCCAGCTCCCATTTTGGCCGGCCAACCTGGGTGAGTACCTCACGTTCGGGCGCCTCCGCCCGCTTCACACGAACGCGGTAATCTTTGCTTTCGCGGGAAATGCCATCTTTGCAGCCATCTACTATTCCACCCAGCGGTTGTGCAAGGCCCGGATGTACAACGACCTCATGAGTCGCATCCATTTCTGGGGCTGGCAGGCGATCATCGTCTCTGCCGCCATCACGCTGCCGCTGGGAATAACGACCAGCAAGGAATACGCTGAACTCGAATGGCCGATCGACATCGCCATTACACTCGTCTGGGTCGTGTTTGCCTTCAACTTCTTCGGCACACTCAAAAATCGCCGCGAGAAGCACATGTACGTAGCGTTGTGGTTCTACATCGCTACGATCATTACGGTGGCCGTGCTCCACCTGGGCAATAGCCTGGCGATTCCCTGGGCAGCCATGCACAGCTATCCGCTTTATGCCGGCGTCCAGGATGCCTTCATCCAGTGGTGGTACGGACACAACGCGGTGGCCTTCTTCCTGACCACGCCTTTTTTGGGATTGATGTATTATTTCCTGCCCAAAGCGGCGGAGCGCCCCATCTTCTCGTACCGGCTTTCCATCGTCCACTTCTGGAGCCTGGTCTTCATCTACATCTGGGCCGGCCCGCACCACCTGAACTATACGGCACTGCCGGAGTGGGCTGCCACGCTGGGCATGGTCTTCTCCGTCATGCTCTGGATGCCGAGCTGGGGAGGGATGATCAACGGGCTCTTTACCCTGCGCGGAGCCTGGCATAAACTCCGCGACAGCGTCGTGCTGAAAATGTTCGTCATCGGCATCACGTTCTACGGGATGTCGACCTTCGAAGGCCCCTTGCTTTCAGTAAAAAGCGTCAACGCCCTGAGCCACTACACCGACTGGACGATCGGACACGTGCACTCCGGGGCACTGGGATGGAATGGATTCATGACGTTCGGCATGATCTACTGGCTCGTGCCCCGGTTATGGCGCACTCCGTTGTGGAGCAACCGGCTGGCCAACGCCCACTTCTGGATCGGAACGATAGGTATTCTGATCTACGTTCTCTCTATGTACACTGCCGGCATCACGCAAGGGCTGATGTGGCGCGCCTTCAATGAAGCCGGACGCCTTCTGTATCCCGACTTCATGGAAACGGTCGTCCAGATTATCCCGATGTACTGGGCCCGATTGATCGGAGGTTCGCTGTACCTGGTCGGCGTCGTCCTGATGATGATCAATATCTTCAAAACGATCGGTCAGGCCCCGAAAGAGCGCCCCGATCCCGTGGTTCAAGTCACCAGCAACCTCACAGCCTCTGCCGCCTGACCGGCCGCCGGCTACGAACCGGATCCTCCTGCATCCCCAATACTTCAGCGATCTAGAATTTCAGCGAAAACCCCGTTATCCTCATGAAACGACTCATTAAACCGGGAGGCCGGCATAGAACCCTGGAAGGATGGCCTCTGTTGTTCACCATCCTGACCACTCTGGCGATACTGATCGGGGGGGTCGTAGAATTCATCCCCCTGGTGCTGGTCAAAAGCAATATACCCACCATAGAAACGGTGAAACCCTGGACGCCGCTCGAGCTCACGGGGCGGGACATCTACATCCGGGAAGGGTGCAACAACTGCCACTCCCAGCAGATACGCCCTTTCCGACACGAACTGGAGCGGTACGGAGAGTATTCCAAACCGGGTGAGACGATCTACGAACGCCCCTTCCTCTGGGGATCGAAACGAACTGGGCCTGACCTGGCGCGCGTCGGGGGTAAATACCCGCACCTCTGGCACGTCCGCCACATGGAAGATCCCCGGTCCACCAGCCCCCGGTCCATCATGCCGCCGTACGACTGGCTGCTGCGCAAAGAAGTCGACCTCTCCAATCTGCCTTCCAAACTGCGCGTCCTGCAGCGTATGAATACGCCTTATACCGACCAGGAGATCGATCAGGCCATCGCAACGGCGCAACGCCAGGCCAATGAGATCGCCGCTGAAATCGCCGCCCAGGGCGGTCCATCCGGCCTCGCCGACAAAGAAATCACGGCCCTGGTGGCCTACCTGCAGCGCCTGGGCACAGACCTCCGAGCCTCGTCAGCCGACTGACGACCCTGCACGGAGCCGGCGACCTCCATCAAGAACCCTCAATCATGTTCAAAGACGTACATGTTCAAAGACGTAGCCCAATCCCTGGACAGCGGCCTCTTGCCGATCATCGGATTGATCGCCTTTTTCATCGCCTTCACCCTGATCCTCATCTGGGCCTTTACGATGAAAAAAGAGGCGCGCCAGGCGGCGAAAGAACTTCCGCTCAAAGAGAACGACGGAGAGTCACACAACACGAACAATAATTCTTATGTCAACGGATAAATCGCAACAACCAGAAACGCCCGATCAGGCGCCTGCTGGAGAACAAGAGCAACCCATTCAGGGTCATTCGTACGACGGTATACAGGAGTACGACAACCCGATGCCCAGCTGGTGGGTCTGGATCTTTGTAGGCACTGTGGCCTTCGCCCTGTTCTACGTCCTGGGCATCAACGTCTTCGGCTTCATCAACACCTACGAAGACGACCTGAACGAGGGCCTGGAGGACCTCGCATCGCTCCGCGCCAGCTATGAGGCCACGCAGCCGGCCTTTACCGTCGACGAAGCAACCATTGAGGCGTACGTCGGAGATCCCGAAAAGGTAGCGGCAGGCGCGGCCAACTACGCCCTGCAATGCGCCGCCTGCCACGGGGACGTGGGCCAGGGCCTCATCGGCCCTAACCTCGCGGACGACTACTGGATCCTCGGGGCAGACAATACGGATCTCTACCGGGTCATCTCTCAGGGCAGCCTGGAAAAAGGCATGCCCCCTTGGGAAGCCGTATTCACCCCTGAGCAACGCGCTGAACTGGTCGCTTACATTCGGTCCCTCGAAGGGACCGATCCCCCGAACGCCAAAGCGCCTGAGGGCGAGTTGTACGAAGGATCCTGACTTCGATTCCTTTACACCCCAAAGCTATGACGTCCTCAACGAAAGCCAAGTCGTTTGTTTCTATCGAAGACCTGGGCATCCTGGAAGCCCCCGAGGAAGTGCTTTCGACCATGACCCGGGACGGCAAACGGAAATGGCTCTACCCCACGGTGAACAAAGGCCGCTACTACTGGCAACGGCTCGTGATGGGCTGGTCTCTGATCGCCCTCTTCGTGGCCCTGCCGATCGTCAAAATCAACGAGAAGCCGGCCGTTTTCCTCGACTTCGCCAACCGCGAATTCACCTTCTTCGGATTCACGTTCTTTCCGACCGATACCTTCCTGCTCCTGTTGCTGCTCGTATCGGCCTTCCTGAGCGTCGTCATCTTCACCGCATTGATGGGCCGGGTATGGTGCGGATGGGGATGCCCTCAAACGGTGTATCTGGAGTTTGTATTCCGCCCGATCGAACGGCTGATCGAAGGCAAAGAACACGTCCGCAAGAAACGCAACGAAGGGCCCTGGACCTGGGATAAGCTGTGGCGCAAAAGCCTCAGATTCACGGTCTACGGACTCGTCTCCCTGCTCCTGGCCAACGTGTTCGTCTCCTACTTCGTCAGCTGGGACGCTCTCCTCCGCTGGATGATGAGCCCGCCTACCGAGAACTGGGGCTTCTTCCTGATGATGGCGATCACGACCGGCCTGATCCTGTTCGACTTCGGTTATTTCAGGGAACAAATGTGCACGATTACGTGCCCCTATGCGCGCTTCCAATCGGTCCTGCTCGACGAAGATTCACTGATCGTGTCGTACGATCCCAATCGGGGCGAACCCCGCAAGCGGCGGAGCAAAAAAAAGATCCAGCAAGAGATCGCCGGGGAGATTCCCGCCCAGGGGGACTGCATCGACTGCTACGCCTGCGTTCGCACCTGCCCTACGGGCATCGACATCAGAGACGGCCTCCAGATGGAATGCGTGGCCTGCACCCAGTGCATCGATGCCTGCGACTCCATCATGGACAAAATCGGCATGCCCCGGGGCCTGATTCGGTATACGTCGGAGCGCGAGCTGGAGCACAAAAAGACGCGAACGGTCCGGCCTCGTACTGTCATCTATGTCCTCTTGTTTGTTGCGCTCGTTTCGGCCTTCACGATCGTGCTCAGCATGCGGGGCGACTACGACATCAACGTAGGACGGAGTACTGGAGAGCCGTTTACGGTGCTCCCTGACGACCGCGTCGCAAACCGGCTTCGATTCCGGGTGCGCAACCAGCAATCGGCGCCGACCTCCTTCACGATCGAGGTCGCCGATCCCGCCGGCGCTGAGCTGCGCATCGTCGGCGTCACCCCCATCGAGCTGGACCCTTCGGAGATGAAACGCGTCGAAACCTGGGTGCTCGTCCCCCGGGACGCTTTCGACGAGGACGAACTGGAGGGCGCCTTTCACCTGGTGTTCGAAGACGGTTCGGTCGAACGGGTTTCGTTTCCCCTTTTAGGACCTTCACGTTGACTTGAGACATCGCTGACATGAAACATCTCCCTCCACATATTGCGTGGCCGTTATTCGTTGGAGGCCTGCTCGTGCTGGGCATTCTGTGGGGCATCGGCGTCGTGGTGGCTTCTCAGATCGACGGAGGAGCAGAAGTTATCGAGGATTACTACGAAAAAGCGGTCAACTGGGATGAGCGCGCCGCGCTGCTGGCAAGCAGCAAAGCACTGGGTTGGGAAGCGCACCTCGAAGTGCGGCCGGCCGCGTCCCCGGAAGAACCCCCTTTCCTCGTGTTGCGCGTCGTGGATGCCGAAGAAAATCCGGTAACCGCCCTCTCCGGCACGGTCAAGGCCCTGCGCCCCCAGAAAGCAAAAGCCGTCAGAACGCTTCCGATATTCGAAGACCCTTCGAACCCCGGCTTCTTCCTCATGGCCTTCCCGGAAGCGTCGACAGGCCTCTGGGACTTCGAAGTCGACGTTCGGAAGGATACCCTGCGTTATTACGCTTCCCTGCGCAAAGAACTGCTTCGTTGAATGGGCGACCCGCTGTCTATAACTCTGCCGGCCGATAAGGCGCCGCCGGATACGGCGTGTGAACACTGCACGCTGCCCGTAGGCTCGCATCCGGTCGGCCAGGGTCCGTATTTCTGCTGCGTGGGGTGCGCAACGGTGTACCAGGCGCTCCAATCCGCAGGGTTCGGCTCGACCTACTACCGGCTGAGAGATCAGATTCCCGAGCTCGCCTCGGCGAGGCCGGCTGCCCCACACAGCGACGACCTGAGGCTGTCCGAACTGGATACCGAAGCCTTCATGGAAGCGCACACCCGGGCCGCCGGTGAGGGTGCGCGCAGCGTCGCGTTGTTTCTCGACGGAGTGCATTGCGCTGCCTGCGTGTGGCTCGTGGAGCGGCTTCCGTTCGAACTGGACGGGGTGCTGTCGGCTCGCCTGGACCTTCCCAGGGCTCGCCTGCACCTCCATTTCAGGCCTGAAACGACGCCTCTTTCGGCGGTCGCGCGTTGGCTGGCCCGCTTCGGATACGCAGCGGCGCCCGTTCAGCAGGACCTCTCCAGGCAACGCACCCGTGCCGAACAAAACCTGCTCATCAAGATGGGCATCAGCTGGGCCCTGGCCGGCAACGTCATGCTGTTCGCCTTCGCCCTCTATTCGGGGCTCGACCGGACCGGCGACCCCTCTCTCATCCACGGCGCCCGCTGGGCCAGCCTCGTACTCGCGCTGATCTCTGTCCTCTATGGCGGCAGCGCCTTTTTCCGGAGGGCCCTCGCCTCGATCCAGCTCGCCTGGCGGGCTCGCCGGATCACGAAACTGCACATCGATACGCCGATTTCGATCGGCATTCTGGTCGGCTTTGTCCATAGCGCATGGGCTACGGTGGCAGGAAAAGGCGACGTCTGGTTCGATTCGATCACGGTCCTGATAGCGGCTCTGCTCACCGCACGATGGCTGCAGATGCGAAGCCGCCGGCTGGCCGGCGACGCATCGGACCGCCTGCTGTCGATGATCCCATCCATGGCGCGCCGCATCGTCGATGAAGGCGCCTCGAATGGCGCTCTTCCCAGAGCCGGCACAGCACCCGATGCTGGAACGCGAGAGCGCGAGATCGTGCGCGTGGATCGCCTGCAGGCCGGCGACCTCATCGAAGTGCCGGCCGGAGAAGTATTTCCCGTGGACGGCCGCGTCATCTGGGGGATCTCCACCGTAAATAAATCCGTACTCACGGGCGAGAGCCGCCCCGAGCCGATAGAGCCCGGCCTCGACGTAGAAGCAGGCGCCACCAACCTCCAGTCGCCTGTGTGCGTACAGGTGGCCAGAACGGGCGATCAGACCCGCGTCGGCCGGTTGCTCGCCTGGATTCAGGAGCAACACGGCAAGAAGGCCCCCATCGTACTCCTGGCCGACACGTTGAGCGGTTATTTTGTCGCCGGCATTTTGCTGCTGGCGATCGTCACCGGAGCCGTATGGGCCCTCGTCGATCCCGCTCAAGCCGCACCTCACGTTGTGGCGCTGCTGGTGATCTCCTGTCCCTGCGCGCTGGGTATGGCCACGCCGCTGGCTATGGCCGTGGCCGCCGGACGTGCGGCCCAGAAAGGGCTGTTCATCAAAAGCGACGAGGCCATGCAACTGCTCACCGGCGTGGACGTCGTCGTGCTCGACAAGACCGGCACCCTGACCGAAGGGGCGCTGCAACTCATGCGGTTTGCCGGAGACGAGGCGGCTTTACGCCTGGCAGCCTGCCTGGAATCCATGAGCAATCACCCGATCGCTCGAGCGCTCACTGCCGCTGCAGGCGCCGGCGCCGACGAGGGTCGCCACGCCGCCGATGGCATTACAGCGTTCCGGAAGTTACCCGGCAACGGGCTCCGGGGCTGCATCGAGGGGCGCGACGTCGCCGTCGGCCGGCCGGCCTGGCTCGCTTCGTTCGCCGCATTCGACGACGCGCTGGCCGGCGAGCTGGACGCCTACTCTGCCGCCGGTTTCACGCCGGTAGGCATCGCCGTCGAGGGCCGCCTCGCCGCCGCAGTCGCCCTGGGCGACAAAATCCGCGATGACGCCCCGGCAACCCTCAACGTGCTGAGACGCGCCGGCAAAACCATCTATATCGCCTCGGGAGACCACGAGGCGGTCGTCCGGCACGTAGCAGACGCCCTCGGTATTCCCCCCCAGCGCGCGCTCGGAAACCTGAGCCCCGAACAAAAACACGGGCTCGTCGAGCGCCTGCAGCAGGACGCGAAAACGGTAGCCATGGTCGGGGACGGGGTCAACGACGCGGCCGCACTGCAGGCAGCGCACGTCGGCATCGCCGTGCAGGGCGGATCGACGCCCAGCCTCGTGGCCGCTGACGTGTTCACCACCCGCGAAGGGCTGCGGCCCGTAGTCGATGTGCTGAGCGGGGCGCACGCCGTGATGAGCGTCATTCGGCGCAACCTCGCGGTATCATTGCTCTACAATGTGCTGGGAGCCTCTGCGGCGATGTTTGGCTTCGTCACGCCGCTCGTAGCGGCCATTGCCATGCCCCTCAGTTCGATCTTCGTAGTTACCTCTTCGGTATTGCAGCGCTCATTCAGCGCTTCGGAAACCGGAAACGCCGGTTCGGAGGCACACGACGCCTCCAGCTCGAATCGATCGAGCACCAACCCTGCACTGAATGTACACCCGGCTTCGTTATGAACGTACTCTACTTCCTGGTACCTCTGGCTATCCTGCTGGCAGCGATAAGCGTCGCCGCCTTCTGGTGGGCCGTCCGCAGCGGCCAGTTTGACGACACAGAAACACCGGCCATCCGGATGCTGCTGGACGACGAATAGTATCGATATGCCACCCTCGATGGAAATACCTTCCCCTGACACGTCCCTGCTCGTTTCTGTCCTCCTTATCGGGTTGCTGGGCAGCATGCACTGCATGGGCATGTGCGGGGGATTTGCTCTCGTACTGGCGAGAACCTCTTCGAAAAGGGGGCCGGTGATCCGGAGACAGGCGCTCTATTACACGGGCAAAACGGTCACCTACGCCCTGCTGGGCGGCATAGCCGGGGGGATGGGGCACGCCCTGGGCGCACTGTTCTCGGGCTTTCAGTCGGTATTGAGCCTCTCCCTGGGCGTCGTGCTCGTACTGATCGGCCTCGGCCTCCTGGGCATGATCCGAAACGTAGAAACCATGCCTTTCATGACGGCGCCCTGGCAGCGACTGTCCCGCCTGCTCGGCGTTCAGCTCAACACGTCGTCGCCGGCCGGCGCCTTCGGGCTGGGGCTGGTCAACGGCCTTCTCCCTTGCGGCCTCGTGTATGCAGCCCTGGCTGTAGGAACCGCCACCGGTACGGCGATCGAGGGCGCCCTGGTGATGAGTGTCTTCGGCCTGTCGACGGTACCGGCGCTTGTGCTGGCGGCCAGCGCCGGCCTGCTGCTCAAGCCGGCCTGGCGCCTTCGCATCAACCAGATCAGCGGCATCGTCATCCTCGTGCTCGGCCTCATCACCATCACGAGAGGTCTTCCAGGAGCCCACGACGGGCATACACCCTCACCGCCTCACCAGGAACTGCCGCACGCTCTTTAGTCGTCGTCTCCTGACGCAATGAGCGACGCGAGCAGATCTTCACAGCTGCCCTCACAAGGGGTGAGGGTGATCTGGATCACCTGATCGCTGAAGTCGGGCTTGGCCGACGTATTTTCGAGGGCCCGGTACCCCATCCCGTCCGTGACCAGCCAGCCGGATCCGCCATACGTTTGCGCGGCCTCGTCCCAATCATCCCCATAGCTGTTCAGTTTGATGTCGGCGTGCTGCACGTCGCTGAAGCTTGTGAGGTCTTCGAAGGCGATGCGCCAGCGCTGGTCGTTGGCGTGATGTTGTTCGATCATCGCATACTTCGTTTCCTGCATCGCGGATATATCCGAATCGGTTTGCAGCGCTTGATGGATCCAATCGTATACCAGCGGATCGTAGTCATCTACCCATACGCCCTCTTCACTGCAGTTCGTGTCGACGCCGATGAAAAAGTTCATCTGCGTACCGGGCGTGAGGATCACATCCGAGGGCGTCGTGTTCGTCCCGTTCCGATCGTGGCCGGCAGTAAAAATCATGTCGGGATCTTTGATGAACCACTCGCCGTCGTCCGACACCACGCCCGTCGTCGCGAACAGGCTGTCACCCGGCCAAATCGGAATGAACTGCTGGAGATAGACGGCAGAGCAATACCCGGCCATCGAATCGATGAATTCGATATTCATGATGCTGGGATCTTTGACCTGAAGCATTTCGAACCGGTAGTACGACGTGATGGTCTCCTTGACGTCGTTGTAGATCCCTGTTGTATGAAGCTTGATATTTTGCCCGTCGAGAGGGGAGGCGAATACTTCGAACTGCCCTCCCTGGAAGGCCCCCTTCAACTTTCCGCCGAAGTTCACGGTACCGTCCGCGTTCCAGCCGTTGATGTTGGCAATGGCGAGGTCGTAGTTGAGGTTGGCCTGTTGTATCTTCATGCGGGCGATGCCATGGGCCGATCGCGCGATTTCACGCGCCAGCATTTCGTCCTGATAAACGGCCTGGCGCGTGGTTGTCTCTAACCGGGTAGCACTCGATTGCATGTACATGATGCTGCCCGCCACGATAGTGCCCAAGATGATGACAATAATTGCTTTACCCATTGTTCTGTATCGGTTTTGACGGGGGGCGTTCGAGGAAAGTTAAAAAGTGATGGTATGCGAGCTGCGCACAGTAGTCTGGATTACGCGGCTTTGTAGGGGTGCAAAGCCGCTCTTGCAGGACGTATGCCCATCCGGCGCGTAACATCTGTTAAAAAGGTTGAACCTGCAGGAGCGTGCTCCAGAACATTTTTTCGACCACCTGCCGATCGGTCCTCAAGGGAGACGCCATCGTAAATCGGATGTCTACGTAATGCGCCTCGGCGACGTTGGTCGCCGGAGACTTGTCGAGGCGCAGGGGGGTCACGTCGAAATCGGTCACCCATTGCGCACTGCTGCCGGCATACTCCCAGCCACCACACGGAGTTGACGAAGTAGACAGGCACTCTTCCCGGACGATCTCGAAGATGGGCACGACCCCGTCCGATGCGTGAAGGCTGTCCAGGAAGTTCAGCGCATACCGCGTCTGGATCCGGAACGTATCCACTACACCAAACGGATTGCCCAGGCTGTCGCGATAAAACTCGAAGAGCACCGTCCGCCCGTCCGCCCGCGTAGGCCACACAAAAGGATCCCGCGACCGGTCGGACCGGTGAAGGGTGAGCATCAAGTCTTCTTCGATGATCTTTGCCAGATCCAGAGAATTCGTTTTCGAAATGTAGACCGACGTATCGTCGATACTGGTCTCGATATTGCGCATCTGCATGCCGATCAGAATCAGTACGATGACACTGGCAATGATGATGGCCTGAATATGATCAAAGATAAATTGCATGGCTGTGTGAGGAACGTAAAAGGCTACATAAGTGGCGAAGAGGAAACAAAACGGAATCGGCGTGAGAGGTTCGACCCCGCAGGCTGGATGGGGTGCAGCAATAATGCGTTCGTTGCTGCACCGGATGTACCGGCACACTGGAAAACAGATGTTACACGCCGGATGCGTATACGTCCTGCTAGAGCGGCTTTGCACCTATGCAACGCCGCGTAAACCAGGCTGCTGTGCACAGTTCGCGTAACATCACTGGACAGGCCAGAATATGCCGGAGTCGTCAACACGTGCCGGGTATCGAACCCAGGCTCTCGTAGATGGAGACCTGGGTTTCGTCGATGTACACGGTTTCGCCGCCCGACGTGCACACCGGCACCGATGCATTTTCACGGGCCTCGGCGACGTCTTTATCGTACGTGATCAGCCGCTCGACCGTCACACTACCTCCGTGGCGGCCTTCGAGATGGTGCTGGACGCTTCGCACGCTGACGACGACCTTCTTCGTATTCGTCCGAGCCGTCGGCCTCAGCACCACATCGGGACTCGATGCATCGGCATACATGACCCGGGTGTTCACTTCAAAAGGGATCGTACCCAGAGTATCCACCACGTAAGGGTAGGGCTGCCATGCCGTGTCGGCCATATGGACGTCGTCGATGTCGTCACAGACCACAGTATCATTGTAAGGCTCAAAAAGGTTACAGGCCGGAACCGTGCCAAAATCGCCGATAAAACTAAATTCCGAAGAATCCGGCTCGGAGACCTGTGACCGCCATTCGTTCGGGGTAGTCCGCTCGTCGAACGAGCGGCTGCTAACGTAATCCATGACGTTCATCGCTACCGCACTCGCATATACCTCCATTTCTCGGTCGATCTGCTGAATTTGGTTTTTTACACTTGCGCTCATGATGCCCAGTGACATCGTCGTCACTATGCTGAGCGCAAGCACCGCCAGTATCGTTTCTCTCATGTTAGGGATAGATTGATGGGAGATAACTCGTGAAAGAACTCGGGGGTAGACCGCACCTCTCGCGAAATACGGGTGATCAGCCAGAATGTAAATCCAATAGCCAGAGGACTCCTGAATTGAGCGGGGAGCTACGTGTCCCCTCGCGAGTTCTGTGCCATTTTCACCGAAGAATAAGAACAGAAATTCTATTTCCTGTCATCCAACACGCATACGACCATCTAATTTCGACCCGTCCTGAGTAAGAATTTACCTACACCCTCGTCATCCGAACCGCTACGCCTGGAGGGGTATACCTCGTTCAATGCTATACCTCTTTACACCAACATTTCATACCTTGGGTAAACGCCTCATTGATTGTACGCCTTATGGAAGTACCTCGCTCCTTTTTGTCGGGTCTGATCGTACTGATCGGTGTACTTGGTTTCGCCGGCGCCGGCTGTGGGCGCTCGAGCGTATCGCCCGAGCTCCGGGCCGTGCTGCCGGCAACGGTCGACTACAACTTCCACGTCAAGCCGATCTTGTCAGATCGGTGTTACACCTGCCACGGCCCCGACCCCAATACACGGGAAGCAGATCTGCGGCTCGATGTACCGGAAGGCTTCTCGACGCCGCTCGGTGACGGTGGCGATCGATACCCCGTAGTCCCGCGTCGCCCCGGTCGAAGCGAGCTCATCCGCAGGATCACCCATACGGATCCTGACGAAGTCATGCCGCCCTCCGAATCGAATTTGACGCTCACGGAGTTGGAAAAGGCCTTGCTCCGTCGATGGGTCGAACAGGGCGCCGAATGGAAACCACACTGGTCGTTCACGCCCCCGGTAAAGCCGAACGCCCCGGACGGTTTCGTTCGACCTGCAACCTATGAAAACGAGATCGACGCTTTCGTGCAGGCGCGGCTCGAGCAGCACGGGCTGTCGCCGAACCCGAAAGCCCGTAGGGACCTGCTGCTGCGACGGGTTACGTTCGACCTGACGGGACTCCCGCCCACCCTGGAAGAGATCGATGCCTTTCTCGCCGATACCGCCTCCCATGCGTACGAGCGTGTCGTGAACCGGCTGCTCGCCAGCGACGCCTACGGCGAACGGATGGCCGCGGTCTGGCTCGACGCGGCACGCTACGCCGACACCGGCGGCTACCAGTCCGACCGCCTTCGCCGCATGTGGCCCTGGCGCGACTGGGTCGTCGAGGCCTACAACCGCAATCTGCCTTACGATACGTTCGTTACCTGGCAGCTCGCCGGCGACCTGCTCCCCGACGCCACCAAAGAACAACAACTCGCCACCGCCTTCAACCGGAACCACCGCCAGACGGAAGAGGGCGGCAGCATCGAAGAAGAATTCCGCACCGAATACGTGGCCGACCGGGTCCAGACCACTGCCACCGCCCTGCTCGGCCTCACGATGGAATGCGCCCGATGCCATGACCACAAATACGACCCCATCTCCCAGAAAGACTACTACCGGTTCTTCGCGTTCTTCAACAACATCGACGAGTCCGGGCAGACGTCGTTCTTCACTGACGCCGTACCGGTTCCGACCCTCCTTCTCTCCAGCGAAGAACAAGACCGAGAGATCGAACCACTGAATCGCCGCATCGAGCAGGTGGAAAAACGCCTGGAGACGCTGCGAAGCGCCCCCGGGCCTGCCTTTGAGGCCTGGCTGGAACGACAAACGCCTCGTTCGTTCCCTCCGGTACCTGAAAAGGGATTAACTGCACACCTGCCTTTCGACGAGTTAACGGCCGGCGCCGATCGCACCACCACCCCCAACACGGCTGACCCCGACCAGCCCGGCGCCTCCGTCTTCGACCCGAAGCTCACCGAAGGCCGCATAGGCGGCGCACTCGTCTTCGACGGAGAAAACGGCATCGACGTCGAAGGCGCCGGCCGGTTTACCCGATCGAGCCCCTTCACGGTCGGCTTCTGGATCCAGGCCCGGGCGTGGAATCCATGGAACGTGCTCGTTCACCGCACCAAAGCGGCGCTCGACGCGGGTAGCAGAGGGTATGAGGTCGCCCTGCAACACAACCGCGTCGTCGTCGGCATGGCGCACATGTGGCCGCAAAATGCCCTGCGCATCGTCTCTGAAGATACGCTGCGCCTGAATGCCTGGCACCACGTCACCTTCACCTACGACGGTTCCGGGCGCTCCTCGGGCCTCACCCTGTATATCGACGGCCGGCCGTCGCCGGCCGAAGTCGTTCGCGACAACCTGTTCAAGAACATCACGTACGAGCGCCAGAACGTCCCCTTGACCGTCGGGTACCGGTTCCGGGACTCGGGGTTCAAAGACGGCCGCATCGACGAACTCAGGGTCTACGACCGTCAGCTCACCGCCTGGGAGGTCGCCCAGCTCGCCGGATCGGTCCCCTTCGATGACTATTTTGCAACGCCCCCGGCCGAACGGACACACAGCGAACGCGAACCCCTCAGAGCGTATTACCTGGCTCACCACGACAGCACCTACGGCGCCCTGCTCCGCTCCCTGGAGACCTTGAGAGCCCGCCGCAATGCCCTCATCGATCCCATCGAAGAGGTGATGGTGATGAAAGAGATGGACGAGCCACGCCCGGCCTATGTGCTGATCCGGGGCGCCTACGACAACAAAGGAGAAGAGGTATCCCCGGGAACGCCGGCGTCGATCCTCGCTTTTCCCGATGCGCTACCCGCCAACCGCCTGGGCCTCTCCCAGTGGCTATTCAGCGACGCCAACCCGCTCACCGCCCGCGTGGCCGTCAACCGGTACTGGCAAACCCTCTTCGGCCGCGGGCTCGTCGCTACACCGGAAGACTTCGGCAACCAGGGAGCGCTCCCCTCCCACCCTGCTCTGCTGGACTGGCTCGCCGTGACGTTTCGCGAATCGGGATGGGATACCAGAGCGCTCCTGAAAAAGATCGTCATGTCCCATACGTACCGGCAGGCGTCCGAGGCAGACTCCCTGAAACGGGCCCTGGATCCGTCGAACGAGCTCCTGGGCAGAGGGCCGCGCAACCGCCTCTCAGCCGAGATGATTCGGGACCATGCCCTGGCCGCCAGCGGCCTGCTGGTCCATCGCACCGGCGGCCCGCCCGTAAAGCCGTATCAACCGGCCGGCCTGTGGGAAGAGAAATCCGGCGCCCCTTACGAGCCCGACTCGGGAGAGGGCCTGTACCGGAGAAGTGTATATACCTTCTGGAAACGTACGTCCCCGCCGCCATCGATGATCGCCTTCGATGCCGCACGGCGCAACCAGTGCATCGTACGCCGGCAAAGCACGAACACCCCGATGCAGGCGCTCGTTCTGCTCAACGACCCCCAGTTTATCGAAGCGGCCCGGGTCCTCGCTGAACGCAGCTACCAGGAAGCCGGCGCTTCGACCGGGGATCGCCTCTCGTACATGTTCCGATTGTCTACCGGCCGGCTCCCTACGCCGGACGAGGCGGCCGTCCTGCACGATACGTTCCAGGAACAACGCAGCCTGTTTGCAGCACCGGCTGACGAGGGGCCGGCCAATGCCGCACAGCCCTTGTTGTCCGTCGGCGAGAAGCCGGCCGCGCCGGACATCCCCCCCGACGAGCTGGCATCCTATACGATCGTAGCCAGCCTGATCCTGAACCTCGACGCCACGATCGTCAAACGATAACCGGATGCGTCGCGAATAACCCCTGCCTTCCTGTAAACCCTGAACGAAACCCCGTGAAGACCGTGTCCAGGCCGACCGTAACCTCCTGCAATCAGTTTCATCAACCGCGTACGCGACGAGAGTTTTTGGCGCGCACCAGCATGGGGCTGGGAGCGATGGCGCTCAGCACGCTGTGCAACCCTCTCTCCTCGCGAGCGGCCGGCTCGCTGCCGGACGAACCCCTCAAGGGCATTCTGGAGAAGCCCCACTTCGCGCCCCGGGCAAAGCGCGTCATCTATCTCTTCCAGAGCGGAGGCCCCTCTCAGATGGAGCTCTTCGACTATAAACCCCTGCTCAACGAACGCCATGGCCAAGAACTGCCCGATTCCGTCCGCGGCTCCCAGCGCCTCACCGGGATGAGCGGCTTCCAGAACTCGCTGCCCCTCGCCGGCTCGCGCTACTCGTTCTCCCGGCACGGCGACTCCGGAGCCTGGGTCAGTGAACTGCTGCCCCATACGGCGGCCATCGTCGACGAACTGTGCATCGTCACGTCCATGTACACCGAAGCCATCAACCACGACCCGGCCATCACGTTTTTCCAGACCGGTTCCCAGAATACAGGCCGCCCCTCGATCGGCTCCTGGCTCAGCTACGGGCTGGGCAGCGAAAACGAAAACCTGCCGGCATTCTGCGTCCTCATCACGAAAGACAAAGGGGGGCAACCCCTGTACGCTCGCCTCTGGGGCAACGGCTTCCTCCCCTCGCTGCACCAGGGCGTGCAGTTTCGCTCCGGAAACGATCCCGTCTTGTTTCTCAACGATCCCCCGGGCCTCTCCAGGCAAGGACGCCGCAAGATGCTGGATCGCCTCCAGGACATGAATCGCCTCCAGCTGCAGTACACCCGGGACGAAGAGATCGAATCGCGCATCGCGCAATACGAGATGGCCTACCGGATGCAAACCTCGGTCCCGGACGTGATGAGCCTCGATGACGAGCCCGACCCCATCTTCGACCTCTACGGCGAGGACGCCCGGCGCCCGGGCACCTTCGCCGCCAACTGCCTGCTCGCCCGGCGGCTGGCCGAACGCGGCGTCAAGTTCATCCAGCTCTACCACCAGGGATGGGATCACCACGGCGGCCTGCCTCGCGGCATCGTGCAGCAATGCCGGGAAACCGACCAGGCGTCTGCCGCCCTCGTTCTCGACCTCAAACAGCGGGGCATGCTCGACGACACGCTCGTCATCTGGGGGGGAGAATTTGGCCGGACCAGCTACTGCCAGGGACGGCTTACCGAGGAGGATTACGGCCGTGACCACCACCCCCGGTGTTTTACGCTGTGGATGGCCGGCGGCGGCATTAAATCAGGGATGTATTACGGGCAAACCGACGAATTCGGGTACAACATCGTCCAGGACCCGGTCCACGTGCACGACTTTCACGCTACCCTGCTCTTCCTCCTCGGCATCGACCACGAACAGCTGACCTTCAAACACCAGGGCCGGCGGTACCGCCTCACCGACGTGCACGGTACGGTCGCGCAGGCACTCATCGCATGAGCCCTCCTGCGATACGCCTCCAGCAGAACCGGTCGGGGCTGAAATCGAGATTGCCATCGAGGCAAAAGCGCGCCCCCAACCGGGTTGCGCTTTGAATCATTTTTGATATCTTTCAACTTGCACCAGGCCCCCCATTATTCTCGCACCGATAGAGCCGCCTAACCCCCATGCACTTTCAGATTCTCCAGGAACCGTCCGATCAAACGTTTTCTTTTCAACTCGTCGATGACGAAGACGCCGTACTGCTGACGAGCAACCCGTATCCTTCCCGGGAGAGCTGTACGGACGGCATCCGAAGCGCGATCGAAGCTCTCGGAAGCACCGACCACTTCGTAACAGAGTCCGATAGCCGCATCGTGCTCAACGACGGCGACGGAGCGCCCCTCGCCCGGAGCGAACCGCTCGGCACGCCGGAACAGGCGGCCGCTACCATCGAACAGATCGTCGAAGAAGCCCTGGACACCGAACAATTCGATGTGGCCTTCACGCGAGCCGTAACGGTGTCCTCCACGAGGCCCGCCGTTCCTCATACCCTCTCTACCGAGGAGTTTGCCGCCCTCTACCGGTTCGACCGGGCGTCCCGCTCGGAGACCCCCGGATTCGAGCTGTTCCAATCCGAAGAAGACGAAGAATATTATTTCCATTTCAACGACGAAGAGGGGCACGCCCTCATATACAGCCGGGGATTCAGGACGGCCGGCCAGCGCGACAGGCGCATCGAGTCGGTGATCCGCAGCGCTTCCAACCGGTCTCGCTTCGATATCATCGAGGATGGATCGGAGTATTTTTTCATCGTAAAAGCGAGAAACGGTCAGGAGATTGCCCGCAGCCGGCGATTTCCCTCGCGCGATCTCGCCGAGGCCGGCGTCGACCTCGCGGCCGAATCCGTACCGCCCTATGCGGAGCAATACGTCAAAAAAAGAACAAAGCGCGACATGTCGGGCGCGGACGACTACGTGCTCGCCTTCCCGTCGCCCCGCAACGATCCGGGCTTTGTTACCTTTCGCAACCCGGACACCGGAGAACATTATTTCCATCTCAATGACGAAGACGGCGCACCGGTCCTCTACAGCCAGGGCTACTCGTCGGCCGGAAGCCGGGACAACGGCCTGAAATCCGTCATTCGGAACAGCGTCGCAGCGTCCTCCTACGTCCCTCGTGAAGAAGACGGGGCCTACTATTTTGCCGTCATCGCCGGAAACAGGCAGGAAATAGCGCGCAGCCGCAACTTCGCTACGGCCGGCGAACGGGACGCCATGATCACGTTTCTAATCACCTGGATCCAGCAGTTTGCAACGGCCTACGGCGTCACGCTGCCGTCCGAACGTACCGAGACGGAAACGCTAACGCTCGCCGGCATACAACCCGGCCCCGATGACGCGACCGGCTCAACCGTGCCGGCCGGCGATCCGGACGGCCGGGATGAAGACGAAGACCGGTATGCTATGGCCGAAGAAGATCGCGGAGGATTCCGCCTGTGGCTGCCGTGGATCATCCCACTCGTTCTTCTACTGTTGCTCCTGCTGTTTTTGCTGCGTGGGTGTTTTACGGGCGCCGATCTGCCCCCTGACGGTGTTGCCGGCGACGACACCCCGTCGTCCGGTCTGGTTGCAGGGGCGAGCGAGGATGATGCCGAAGAGAATAATTCGGGCGATGAAAACTCGGGCGATGAAAACTCGGGCGATGAAAACTCGGGCAGCCAACTGGCCGGCGAATCGCCAGATGAAGAAGCCCCTGGCGGCCAGGCAGAGAGCAACGCCAGTGCGCAACCGGGGGCAGCGTCGTCAGACCAGGGGGCCGGCGAGGCGGCTGCACCTCCCCTGGGGCCGGATGCAGCCGCACTGGGCTTCTCGGAAGGCTCTCTCGAAGCACGAATCGCCGACATGCTCAGCCGGCCCGACCGCTCCCTGCCACAGCAGTTTGTGATGGATGCGGTACAATTCCCCGTTCACTCGGCCAAGCTCAATAAAGGCGCGTACACCCAGGTGGACAACCTCATCCAGCTGCTCAAGGCGTATCCCGGCGTCGTGTTCGAGTTTCAGGGACACATCGATCGTACCGAAGACGAAGACGTGGCCCGCCAGTTTATGAATGGCGAAGACATCACGCTCTCGGCCGTCCGCGCCCGCTGCCTGTTCAAAAAATTTACCGAACAGGACGTAGATGAGGCGCAACTCGATTTCACGGGATTCGGAGCGACTCAACCGATCGTGAATAGCGATACCGAGGCAAACCGACAGCGCAATCGCCGCCTGGAACTGGTCGTGAAAGAAAAGTGAACCGTTAGAGCTCCGTCGAATCGATGAGCCTGCCCTTGAAAGTGCCCCAGTCGAAGTCCCCCGCGTGGTACGTCCCGGTAATCGTATTGCTGTGCAACTCTCCCTTGAGATAAATCGGGACGCCGTCGATGACGTAGGCGAACGAGATGTCCTTACCTTTCAGGTTGCCGCTCAAATGCGACACCTGGTAACGACCCACGTAGGAGCCGGACAATTGCTTCTCGGTTTGATGGATGCGCACGGTAATCCGTTCCGATGCAGCTTCGTTTTGCAAGTCGATGTGCCAGAGGCCGGTGGCATCAGGGGGGAATAAGACCGGTATGAGCGTTGCCGCGATCAGTGAACCTGCCAACACACAGGTTCGGATTACAGAATAAACCATAGGTACTGGGGGCGAGAAGGCCAGCGGGCTTCTGGCCAGAAACGTGGTGGTAAGGAATTCAGGGCTAGCATTATATTGTAAAAATCCAGGAAAATATCAAGTGTGTCCATGAATTTATTTTCCAGTTTCCCTAGCCGGGGATCCATTCGCTCCACAGATCGTCTGACGATACCCTGAAGACACCCAAAAAGTACTCAATGGTACGGTGTCTCGCTCAATGGACCCTATCAAAGCCTGCAAAGGATGACTGAAAAATTCAAGCTTGGCGATCGCGTCCGAGTTCACCTCTACAACAAACACGGACAACTGCTCGGCGCCATCGAAGGTACAGTTTCCGACTTCGCCCCGGAGACCGAAGTAGCCCCGGGCATCCGCAAAAATCTCGTCTGGGTAACCGGCATCCAGGGCTACAATCGACCGAGCGAGTCCGGCGAATTTCAAGAAGCCGACGAAGGCTGGTTCGCCGATACGGACATTGAGAGGATCGAAGACACGCCGGAGGGAGCTCCCCCTCGCCGATTCTTTATGAACTAGGCAGCATTTATCCGTTAACGAGTAGTGGATACGACCGAACGCACCAACCCCTCGAACTTCATTCGTACGATCATCGACGAAGATCTCGAGGCCGGCAAAAACAACGGGGCTGTAGTGACCCGTTTCCCCCCCGAGCCGAACGGCTACCTGCACATCGGGCACGCCAAGGCGATCTGCCTGAACTTCGGCATCGCACGCGACTACGAAGGGGGCGTCTGTCACCTCCGCTTCGACGACACCAACCCGACGGCGGAAGACCCTGAATTCGTCGAGTCCATCCAGCGCGATATTCGCTGGCTGGGATTCGACTGGGGGGAACATCTCTACTTCGCCTCCGACTATTTCGAACGCCTCTACGACATGGCGGTCGACTTGATTAAACAGAGGAAGGCGTTCGTCGACAGCGAAAGCAGCGAAGAGATTCGCCTGCACCGGGGCACTGTCACCGAGCCCGGCGTCCCCAGCCGGTACCGCAACCGGTCCGTGGAGGAAAACCTCGACCTGTTCCGGCGCATGCGCGAGGGCGAGTTTCCGGAGGAAGCCCACGTGCTCCGCGCTAAAATCGACATGGCCTCCCCCAACATGCTGCTGCGCGACCCGGTCCTCTACCGGATCAAACATGCCCATCACTACCGGCGAAACGACGATTGGACGATCTACCCGCTCTACGACTTTGCCCATCCGTTGTCCGATGCCATCGAAGGAATCACCCATTCGCTGTGTTCTCTCGAGTTCGAGGTCCATCGCCCCCTCTATGACTGGCTGGTCGAGCACGTGCGCATCCAATGGCCTGTACGGCCCCACCAATACGAATTCGCCCGGCTGAATCTGGACTATACGATCATGAGCAAGCGGAAACTGAAGCGCCTGGTCGTAGAACGATACGTCCGCGGCTGGGACGACCCCCGCATGTTGACGTTATCCGGTCTGCGGCGGCGCGGGTATACGCCGGAGTCGATCCAGGACTTCTGCGAACGCGTCGGGGTAGCCAAGGCCGAAAACCGGGTCGAAATGGCCCTGCTCGAATACAGCGTGCGCAACGACCTCAACCACAGGGCGCCCCGCGTCATGTGCGTCCTCGACCCGCTCAAGGTCGTCATAACGAATTATCCGGAGGAGCAGGTCGAGCCGATGGAGGCCTCGTACTGGCCGCACGACATTCCGAAAGAGGGATCCCGCCCGGTGCCGTTCAGCCGCGAGATTTACATCGAACGCGAAGACTTCCAGGAGCAGCCGCACAAGAAATTCCACCGCCTCGCCCCGGGCCGCGAAGTGCGTCTCCGTTACGCCTACGTCATCCAATGTACGGACGTGATCAAAGACGATGACGGCAACGTCGTCGAACTCCATTGCACGTACGACCCGGCCACACGAAGCGGAGAAACGACCGACGGCCGAAAAATCAAGGGCACCATCCACTGGGTATCGGTCCCTCACGCCCTGCCCGTCGAGGTGCGCCTGTATGACCGGCTGTTCAAAGCCCCCGACCCCGAAGACGTCCCTGAGGGCAAAGATTTTCTGTACCATTTCAACCACGACTCCGAGATCATCCTGACCCGCAGTGTGATCGAACCGAGCGTAGCCGGCACAGAGGCCGGCGCCCGCTTTCAGTTCGAACGACAGGGGTACTTCGTAACCGACGAAACAGACAGCCGCCCGGATGCACTCGTTTTCAACCGAACTGTAACCCTGAGAGACACCTGGGCCAAAATTTCGGACAAAGGGCAGCGGGATGCATCATCGTCCAACGGCAAGCCGGCGAAACGCGAAAAAGAGGCCGCGCCTGACCAGCCCGTGCGCACGCGAGCGCAGGTGATCGAGACCCTCACCGAATCCTCGCCGGCCGCCGTCGCTACCTTCGAACGGTATCTCGACGACCACGGGCTGAGCCTGCCCGACGCCGAAGTGATCGCTTCCGATCCGGCTGTCGAACAGCTGGTCGACGACGCGATTCGCGCCGGCGCCCCCGCCCGAGCAGCCGCTTCGTGGGTGGTCAACGTCCTGCCCGGCGAGTTGAAAGACCAGCCCCTCGACACGATCACCTTCGGCGGCAAAGAACTGGCCGAACTCATCGGCTTCGTCGAGGACGGCACGATCTCCAACCGGATCGGCAAAGAGGTGCTCAGCGAGATGCTCCTCACCCACGCTCCCGCAGGCCAGATCATCGACGAAAAAGGCCTGAAGCAGGTGAGCGATACCGAGGCGCTGACCGCCCTCGTCGACCAGATCATGACAACCTACCCGGAGAAGGTGGAGGAATATGCCTCCGGCAAAAAAGGACTCATCGGCTTTTTTGTCGGTGAAGCCATGAAAGCGACGAAAGGCGCAGCCAACCCCAAAGTCGTCAAGGCGCTGCTAACTGAAAAGCTCGAAGCCTGATCCGCCTCTTTTGCCCCATGATCCGCCACCCCCTGCTCGAACGACTGACCGCCGTACGGCGCGTTTCTTTCGAAGCGCGCTCGCCGGTGAACGCCGGCTGGAACGGACAGGGGCGCGGCATCGTGCGCACCGAAGTCCAGGATCCGGCCACACTCGTTTTCACGGAAACAGGCGATTGGACCCCCGAAGGGGGCTCTACCCTGTCCTTCCGTAATACCTACCGATGGACGCTCCTCGAGAACCATCGATCCGTACGCCTGGAGCACGCACGGTATGGCCTCGATCGCTCTGTTTTTTTGTTCGACCTCGCCGCCGGCGCCTCGAATACCTGGACGCCCATCCACCCCCATCGGTGCGGCCTGGACGTTTACCAGGCAACCCTTGAGATCCTACCCGCTCACATCGATCTGCACTGGCATATCGAGGGACCCCGCAAAAAAGAACGTATCTTGTATCGATACGCCTGATTGCCGCGCTATTCGACCTGTACATTGCCTCTGATTCACGCTACCTCCTATGCCCTGAGAGACAAAATCCCGGTTGAAACGTCTATACCTGAGCGACGATCTCCACTCAAATCGGACCCAGCCCATGCCGAAGACTACCCGAACATCTCCTGTTCGCCTGTTGTCCGTCGTACTCACCCTGTTGCTGGTTGGCCCCGTAGCCCCGGTGCAAGGACAGATGGAAACGGCAGAATCTCGTCAATCCCTTCGGGGCATCCATGGTTTTTACTTGAACGTCGACGTGGAGGGCAGCCTGGGCCTGACGCAGGACGAGGCGCTCAACGTCATATCGGTGCGAGGCCGGGTGGCGACCGCTCTCCGCGAAGCCGGCCTGAACGTGCTCGAATCGACGGAAGTGGTCGCCCGGTCGAACGAACCGTACCTGTACGTCCACGTTAACATGCTGGACATGGAAGGCGGATTGGTTCCTTTTGCCATCAATACGCAGTTCTATCAGCAGGTCGAACTGCCTCGCCGGCGAGGCACGATGACCGCATGTACCTGGGACACCGGCCTCGTCGGTCTCGTTTCCTACGACAATCTGGACCTGATCGCCGACGCTGCCGTGGGATCGGTGACGAACTTCATCACGGATTTTCAAGATATCAACCCCTGACTATCCACATCCGACCTCCGGATCCATGGCGTTAGGATGTCAGCCGAAATTGGGGCTGATACACTATACATGCTTATGCTCGACTCTTTCCATTCAAGCTGGTCACAATGTAGTTGTGATACTCACCGTTACCACTAAATAGTGCCGCCTGAGGATGGATTCGCGTTGCTGACTATCCTCGTAAAACAAGTCATTAAAAACGCGGCTTGAGTTTAGGGCGTGTGGGCATTCATCTGCCTCCGCTCTTTTTCGCCGATGTTGCGCAGCGCTGCGTTACATTCCCCGCGAGATGCCCCGCATCGCGTCTCGAAATCCTGTCCCGCAAGAGAAGCGGTGTTGTGATGGGAATCGAGCAGCTCAACTCTCACGGTCTAATTACCTACTAGTTTTCCCCGTTGGTGAGCAAATTCGGCTCACCAGAGGTGCGGAGATCTTCTTCAATTTGCTCTTCGATATCTTTTTCCGGGGCTACATCACCCTCTATCATTTGCCTGCTGGTACGCTTCGATACCTTAGGGCCCTCGCTGGATTCCTCGAATAGCTCGTGTGGAATGGCTCGCATACGAACATTGTAGATCGGTTCCGGCATCAATACACCTGCCTCATCGAGAGCATTCTTGACCATGCGAATAGCCTCGCTGCGCGCTTTCAGAAAGTCAACGCGTGTTTGATCTACCCAACCATAATATGTCAAAATGACGTTGAAGTCGCCGAGTTCACGCACTACACTAAACGGTTTAGGCGAATCCATGATACTTTCCATATTGATCAAGGTATCGATACCGATACGCTGTACACGTTGCAAGTCCTCCTCCACATCAATGCCGGCTTCGAAGCTGAACCGTCTCCGGGGATTTCTCGTAAAGTTATAGATCGTGTTTTTGAAGACGATAGAATTTGGAATACGTACATGGTTGCCGTCGAGGGTCATCAACACCAATTCGCGTGACGTGAGGCGAACAACTTTTCCTTCCTCGTCACCTATTTTTATGTAATCGTTCAGATTGAAAGGGTGTCGAACACTAAGAAGCAACCCTGCAAGATAATTCTCGATAATGTCTTTGAATGCAAAGCCAATGGCAATACCCATGAGGCCGGCTGTTCCCAAGACGGCACCTACGAGGGCAGTAATACCCAGAATATCGAGCGCCAGTATGAGACCGATTATCCACAGGAAGGCGCGGAGAAGCCGTACCAGAAGTTGACCGGCCAAATGGGACAGGCCCCAGGTACGAAAGGAAGGTAACAATCCATCTGCAAACCGGGCGAGTAAGCCAAAGAAAATAAGGACGACCAGGGCAATGCCGAGAATAGGCATGTAGGAAATAGCGTCGCTGATATACGATTGGATGCGGTCAACGGCTGGCGTTATACGAGCTTCAAGTTCAATCTCCGTTCCCAAATCGTCGATCACATACACAACGCCAGGGAACGCACCAGCTAACTCAACAGCCTGTCTGCGTTTCGATGCATCGACGACAGTTCCTGTCAACCGCACGACACGTTCATGCACCTCGACATGCACTTTCTCAAAATCCCCAAGTGCCTGGTACACTTGTTCGAGACGGGCGGCAAGTACAGAGTCGATTTCCGTTGCAATTGCAATCTCTCGGACAACATGGAACTCCAGGGAGTCAGAGACGGCCAGGTTTATGGTATCTCTCGATTGAGCCTGTGCCTCGAAAAGGAACACATGAAAGAGAGTGCAGGACACCAGAGAAAACAGGGTTCGAAGTAAACCCGAGCGTAATGGAATCAAGGCGTGTGTAGAGAAATTTTAAAAGGGTGGATAAATGTACTTACACACGTGTTGTGATTCCAGTGCGATCAATCTGAGATATCCCCCTAACAGGACGTTCGTTTAGCGTGAGGTTGTTACTGAATAGACAGTTGTAATAACGCCGACTGACAGAAGCACAATACCGAGAATTCGTGGTATAGGAATCTGTTCTTCTTTTTCGACGTCTACTTCTACAGATCCTAGATCGAGAACTTCCTCTTGTGTCATGTAAGATATACTTTCATAACCAAGTGCCAGCAATCCAGCTACGACAAGTACGATACCTATAATCAAAGTTTTCTTCATCAGGATAATTGGTAAGGGATTAATTTACTCAAGTTGTATGGTATGATAATTCATTCGACAAAGGGTGTCATCCCGAGCGTGCCAAGGGATCTTTTATTTAGTGATGGTACGCGAACTGTGCACAGCAGGCTTGTTTACGCGGCTTTGCACACGTGCAGAGCCGCTCTGGCAGGACCCATGCGCATCCGGCGCGTAACATCTGTTATTTAGTGATGGTACGCGAACTGTGCACAGCAGGCTTGTTTACGCGGCTTTGCAACCGTGCAAAGCCGCTCTGGCAGCACGTATGCGCATCCGGCGCGTAACATCTGTTATATTAGTGAAACCCAGTCAGAATATCT
>CAZGHT010000068.1:0-31219 GCA_964525535.1 uncultured Rhodothermaceae bacterium | reverse complement strand
CGCGGCGCCCTGGCCAGATTCCTCCACAAGGTCGGAATGACAGTTCTTCAAAAATCGAAGCCATAAGGAAAAAATCTTTGTCCTGAACACGACCGGCTCTGCACCCCACACTCGCGGCTTCTTATATTGGAAGCGGTTCCGAGTCTGGCGGCGCGAGTCGCTAATTCGGATAAGAAGGCCCTTCGAATTTTCGGCCGGCGCGGAACCACTCCGCTCGTCAGATCTTGGATGAGCACGCCGCATGAGCGGCAACCTCCACCTACGTTAACCTTCTGATACATGCAACGAATCCTGGTAACCGGCGCCAACGGGCAGATCGGGAGCGATCTGGTCGCGTTGCTCCGGCATCGATTCGGCAACGATTACGTCCTCGGGCTCGATCTCTCGGTACCGGCGCCGGAGAGGCGGTCGGGGCCCCACGAAATTCTGGACATCACCGACCGGGAGGGCCTGCACCGGATCGCCCGCCAGTTCGAGCCCGATACGGTATTTCATCTGGCCAGCCTGCTGTCGGCAAAAGGAGAAAAGATGCCGCAGGCCACCTGGACCGTCAACCTGGATGGGCTCCGGAACGTGCTGGACCTTGCCGCCGAGTCGAACCTGCAGGTGTTCTGGCCGAGTTCGATCGCCGTCTTCGGGCCGAACACGCCGAAAGAGAATACGCCTCAGCATACAGCACTGGACCCGGTGACGATGTACGGCATCACCAAAAGCGCCGGCGAGCTCCTGTGCCAGTACTACCACCGCCGGTACGGCGTGGACATCCGGAGCGTCCGCTACCCGGGCCTCATCAGCCACGCCGCCCCGCCGGGCGGAGGGACGACCGACTACACGATCGATATGCTCCGTGCCGCCGTAGAGGACCGGCCGTTCTCATGCTTCGTCGCCCCAGACACCCGCCTCCCCATGATGTACATGCCGGATGCCATCCGGGCCACGCTCGATCTCATGGACGCGCCCGTGGAGCGGATCTCGATACGCACCAGCTACAATATCGCGGCGTTCAGCTTCACCGCCCGGGAGCTGGAGCAGGAGATTCTGAAAACCGTCCCCGGCTTTCGTTGCGACTACGAGCCGGACTACCGAAACGATATCGCCCGAACCTGGCCGTCGACCATTGACGACTCCGCGGCCCGCTCCGACTGGAGCTGGCGCCCCGAATACACCCTCGAAACGATGGTGGCGGATATGCTGGAACAGTTCCGCCTCGCCCTGGTCCGGGATTGAGGACGGGAGAGCTGAACCTTTGAAATCAAACCTGGTACCCAAAATTTAGGTACTTACGCCACACCCCCGAATCCCAAACTCCGAACCCCGATGTACACCACCGCAGCCAACGTATATCAGTCCGTCCTGGACGACATCAAAGAATCCGGCCTGTACAAAGAAGAACGTGTGATCGTCACGCCACAGGATACGGACATCGCCGTCGCTACCGGCGAACACGTCATCAATTTCTGCGCAAACAACTACCTGGGCCTCGCGAACCATCCCGACTTGATCGAAGCCGCCCGGGAAGGCGTCAAAACATACGGGTTCGGGCTGGCGTCGGTACGGTTCATCTGCGGGACCCAGAACATCCACAAAGAACTCGAACGACGCATCTCGGAGTATTTACAGACGGACGACACCATTCTTTACGCCGCCTGCTTCGACGCCAACGCCGGCCTCTTCGAAACCCTGCTCGACGCCGAGTGCGCCATCATCAGCGACCAGCTCAACCATGCCAGCATCATCGACGGCATTCGCCTCTGCAAGGCGGAGCGCCACCGGTTCAAACACGCCGATATGGACGAGCTGGAGCGCATCCTCGAGGAGACGCAGCACGCCAAAATCCGCATGATCGCCACCGACGGGGTGTTCAGCATGGACGGCGACGTGGCGAAGCTGGACGCCATCTGCAACCTGGCGGACCGGTACGATGCGATGGTGATGGTCGACGACTGCCACGCCACTGGATTCCTCGGAGAAACGGGGCGGGGGTCCATCGAAGCGTGCGGCGTCATGGGGCGCGTCGACGTGATCACGAGCACGCTCGGCAAGGCGCTGGGCGGCGCCTCCGGGGGCTTTACCTCCGGCCGAAAGGAGATCGTCGACCTGCTCCGGCAGCGTTCCCGGCCCTACCTGTTCTCCAACACGCTGGCTCCGGCGATCGTGACGGCCTCGCTGAAGGTGCTCGACATGCTTAGCGAGTCGACCGAGCTGCGGGACCGGCTGCAGGAGAATACCCGTTACTTCCGCGAGAAAATGACCGCCGCCGGCTTCGACATTCGGCCGGGCGACCACCCCATCGTGCCCATCATGCTCTACGACGCCAGCCTGGCCCAGAATATGGCCGGCGACCTGCTCCAGGAAGGCATCTACGTCATCGGGTTCAGCTATCCTGTGGTGCCCAAAGGGCAGGCGCGCATTCGCGTGCAGGTTTCCGCCGCCCACACGACGGAGCAGCTCGATACCGCCGTCGAGGCTTTTACGAAGGTCGCCAAAAACCACGGCGTATTGTAAACCTCACGCCGCATACCGATAAGGTGGGCGTGGCCGGTACGCGGGCGAGGGCATCTCGTGAATGACCGGGGTCGTAGTCCGTTGCAGGCCCCTGGCCGCGCCGGTAAGCGGAGGCAGAACGGCGCCGAGCCCTTCGCAGGACGGGCACTCTTCGATCGAGGCATACCTCGTCGAAATAATCTCCAGGCTCCCGCGCCCATCGCAGTGGGTGCAGTCGCAGTGTTCTATATGGGTATCGGACATGCTGCCCGTCCGTCGTCTGAGCGTGTCTGAATAGAGTGTGTCTTGATACATAGCGGTGTTCGATATATCGGTTAAGGATCCGTAATTCGGACCGTATGCCGACAATATCCAGACGTGGAGTGTCACCTGTGTGTCATATGTGTCAAAGGGATGGGTCGAACCTCAGCGTGGTCCCTGAATCGTACTCAACCTGATTCACCCGTGCAGGATGCGGCCCTGATTGTACGAGTCAGCGCCTAAAAATTGGCCGCCATGGCAGCCGGGCGAGAGGTGCGGGCGGGGACGCGGTCGAGGACTTCCTTCAGGCCGGCCATCGAGAACGGCTTGCTGAGGTAATCGTTCATGCCGGCCTGCAGGCATTTCTCGCGGTCGCTCGGCATGGCGCGTGCCGTGAAGGCGACGATGTAGGGCTGGGGCTTGCCGGCCAGCTCGAGGCGGATCTGGCGGGTCGCGTCGAGGCCGTCCATCTCCGGCATCTGGATGTCCATGAGGACGATGTCGTAGTTGCCCTGCAGGACGGCCTGCACGGCGTCGCGGCCGTTGTTGACCACGTCGATCTGGTGCCCCATGTCGATGAGCAGGTGCTCGGCCAGCTTTTCGTTCGTGATTTCGTCTTCGGCGAGAAGGATCCGGTAGGAGGGCGAATTCGCTTTCCGGAGCGGCGGCGGTGCACTGGCTGCAGGGGCGGCTTCGACTGTCTGTGGGATGGCGCGCCCGCTGAGGGTGTACCGCAGGGCGTCCTGGATCTGCGCCTTGCTGATCGGCTTGACCAGGAATTCCAGGCCGAGCCGGCGTGCGTCCCGTTCTTCGTGTGGATTTCCGAAGACGATGGTGGGTAATTCGGCCCCGGCCGGCAGCGATCGGATGCGTTCCGGCAGTTCGAAGCGGAACCTGGGGGTCTTCTGAAAGTCGACGAGCAGGGTTCTGAATTGCCCGCCTTCGTCGACCCAGCGATAAGCCTCGTTGGGGTCCGTGGTCTCCAGGGTGCTCAGCCCCCAGCTCTCCATGGCCCGCGCCAGCTTCTGGCTCAGGTTGGGGTTGTCGATGGCGAGCAGCACGTCGGCTTTGACGACCGGTATTTCACGGGCCGGTGCAGGGCTGCCGTATTCGTGTTGTTCAGAAACGGCCTCGAGGACGAGCCTGACGTGGAAGGTCGAGCCTTCGTCGAGTGTGCTTTCCGCCCAGACCTCGCCGTCCATCAGTTCCGCCAGCTTGCGTGAAATAGCCAGCCCGAGCCCGGTGCCGCCGAAGCGCCGGGTCGTGCTCGCGTCAGCCTGCGTGAAGAGGCCGAAGATTTCCTCGAGGTCTTCATCGCTGATGCCGATGCCGGTATCGCGCACGGACAGGTACAGGTTGTGCCGGTGATCGTCCGCCCGTTCGGCGTGGACGATGATCTCGACTTCGCCCTGTTCGGTGAACTTGACGGCGTTCGAGGTGAGGTTGACCAGGATCTGGCGGATGCGCGTCTCGTCGCCGAGAAATTCATGCGGGACGGTGCTGTCGATGTGGTGCCACAGGTGCAGGCCTTTGGAGGCGGCTTTTGGAGCGAGCAATCCGAGGGTGTCCTCGACGAGGTCGTGGATGGAGAAGGGCTCGGCTTCGAGTTCGAGATAGCCGGATTCGATCTTGGAGAAATCCAGGATGTCGTTCAGGAGCGAGAGCAGCCGCATGCCGTTCTCCTGGATGGTCGAGGCGAAGTCCCGCTGGTTATCGTTCAGGTCGGTTTCCAGCAGGATGTCGGCGTACCCGAGGATGCCGCTCATGGGCGTCCGGATTTCGTGGCTCATGTTGGCGAGGAACTCGCTCTTGGCGCGGGTGGCGGCTTCCGCTTTCTCGCGCGCTCGGTCGAGCTCGTCGACCGTCTCGGCCAGCTCGGCCGCCTGCTGTTCGAGGGAGGACTTGGCCTGTTCGAGGTCGTGGGCGTGATTCTCGAGCTCCTTCTGCACGAGCTTCAGCTCGGTGATGTCGCGCCCGACCGACTGAAATTCGATGACGTTGCCGTCTTTGTCGAGGATCGGTTTATCGCGCCAGAGTTGCCAGGCAAAGCTGTGGTCGGCGAGCTCCACTTCGCGTTCGTACTGGATCGTCCTCGGGTCGGCAATGAGGGCCCCGATCTGCTCGCGCACGATACGCCGCGAATTTTCGGGGAGCAGCCCGAGGAAGCTGGTCCCGATGAGTTCCTCGCGCGTCTTGTTGAAATACTGGCAGTAGGCTTCGTTGACGAATGTGAGAGTGGTATCGGGGCTGAAATGGCACACCAGCTCGATCTGGTTGTCGACGACGGTGCGGTAGCGGTCCTCGCTGATGGTGAGGTTTTTTTCGATCTCGAGTTTTTCGGTGATGTCTATCGAGGAGCCGATATAGCCGGAGAACTCCCCGTGTTCGTATCGGGGGGCGCCGGAGTCGAGGATCCACCGATAGCTGCCTTCGGCGCGCTTGAGGCGGTATTCTACGCTGAAGGGTTCGCGGTTGTCGAAGGCCTCGTTGTAGGCCCGCTGGTATTTGAAGACGTCGTCCGGGTGGATGCGGTCCATCCAGCCCGTGCCTACTTCCTGCTGGAGTCGTCGCCCGGTGAAGGTCAGCCAGCTGGTGTTGAAATAGGTGAACTCCATGTCCGGGCCGGACATCCAGATGAGGGCCGGCACGGAGTCGGCGATGACGCGGAAGAGGGCCTCGCTTTCGCGTAGCTCCTGCGTTTCGAGCTCCTGCTCGTGAAGCACCATCTGGAGCTCTTTATTCTCTTTCGTCAGTTTCGACCGCTCGGTCTGGGCGCGTTCCTCGATGAGTGTGTTGATGCGCCGTTCCCGCTTGCTGACGTCCCGCAGCACGTTCTTTTGTTGAAGGGCCATGCGGGCGATCGCGTACATGCCGGCCAGCGAGACGAGCCGGTTGAGGAGATCCTGTACCGTGAAGCCCAGGCCGGTGTTGACCAGGTATCCGATGAACATGAGCGCCACACACGTGCCGGTGAGCATGATGGTCAGGTGACGACCGGGAAGCCATAACGAAACGATCAGAATCGCGAGATAAGGCGTTCCTCCCAGGTTGATCGGGGGGTAAAAAACATCCAGGAGAAAGAAGATCCCGGTCAGAAGGAGTCCAATGAATCCGAGCCATAGCTCGCGTATTTCTTCAGGTTTCATGCGACGTATGTGTTTCGCTGCTCGGCGCCGGCCGGAGGGCTCGGGCGAAGCATGATGTACGTTCCTTAAGAAACGATTTCGCGGGGGCTCTGTGATGTATCGGGAGCTAACAGCCTTCAATACCCTGGGTGGTTGCGAGAGACACTGTTTCAGGTATGTGAACCGTTAGGCGGTATCATGTCATGCTGGCTACATGTAAGAAGAAAGGAATACTGATTAGCTCTGAACTGTGTATTCGTCACATTTGACCCTGTTTGAAGAAAGAGTTGAGATTCTGAACGATCGTCCAACCGCTTCGACGCAACCCCTGATAAACGGGGTTCTACAGATATGCCAGGTCAACTGTGAACCTTGATAAAAATAATATAATTAAGTGCTAAATGTGGTATCGGAGTATGGGGGAATTGTTTCGAAACTATGGCGCCGGTCTGCACTTCAAGGGTGTATTATCTAAGACGATCCTTAAGAGACGATTCGAGGGGCCGATACATCCATTAGCACATCTTACCCAGAGGGCGGAGGTCAACATGGTGGGGTATGGCCTCCGTCCCGCACTTCTCCTGTTGCCCCCAGTTGTCGTTCTTCCAAAGAAAGCGTAGCTTCGTAGGAATACGTCCCACACCCCGATCACCAACGTTTCCCGTTACGTACAGTTATGAGCCAACGAAGAGAGAACCGCCCCCGCGTCGTTGCCCCGCGCGAAATCAAGCGCCGTGATTTTCTGAAGACGTCTCTGAGCGCGCTGCCTCTCGCCGCGCTTGGCGGCATGCACCTGCATTGCGGGCAGGAAGGTCAGGGCGTTCAGGAGCCGGCCGCCACAGCGAACGCGGAATGGCCCGGTTTCAAGTTTGCCATGTGTAATGAGTGTATGGAAGAGCTTCCCTGGGAGGAGCAGTGCCGGATCATCAGCGAGGCCGGCTACACTGGAGTCGAAATAGCGGCCTTCACGCTCGTTCAGGAAAGCGTAAACGAGCTGACGCCGCCCCAGCGTCAGGAGCTCGTTACGGTCATGGACGACCACGGCCTGGACTGCGTGGGCCTGCACTGGCTGCTGGCGCCCCCCCCGGAAGGCCTGCACTTCACCACACCCGACGACGCGCAGCGAGAGCGGACCGTACAGTATCTGGCCGACCTGGTCGATTTTTGCGCCGACCTGGGGGGAACGGTCATGATCTTCGGCTCACCCAATCAACGCAATACCGTGGGTATCTCCGTCGAAGAGGCCAAAAAGAATTTCGCCGACGGGCTGGCCCAGGTCGCCGACCAGGCCCAGGCCCGCGACGTCAAAATCCTCGTGGAAACGCTGGATTCCTCGCAGACCGATGTCGTCAACACCATGGCCGAATCGTTGGAGATCGTCAACGCGGTGAACCATCCGGCCATTGGCACCATGTTCGACTACCACAACACGCTGGATGAGACGGAATCGCTCGAAGCGCTCGTCCGCACGTATTTCGATCACATCGATCACATCCAGATCCAGGAGATGGACGGCCGCCACCTGGGGACCGGCGACGCGGCCACCGCCTACGTGGACAGCTTCAAGGCCCTCCGCGAACTGAACTATGACGAGTGGATCTCGCTGGAGATCTTCGACTTCACGCCCGGCGGCAGGGTCATCGCCGAAGAATCGATGGCCGTGCTCAGGCAACTCGAAGCCGCATCGGCAGCCTGAAACTCGGGTGAGGGAGGAAGCGCCCGGCAGCCCGAACCTCCAAAAGGGGCTTCGGAACCGCACCTTTACGATGACGTTGGGGTAGTAGAGAAACGCACCTCGTAACCTCTCCATCATAGCTAATTTGCAACGAATACCTGCGTTGCAAGGCCGCAGGGAAGCGATGTCGTACGAGAAGACTCAGTTGGCCATTGTTTTCGCCGATATCAGCAAAAGTACTCAGCTGTTTGAGGCGTATGGAAATCTGCGTGCACGCAACATTATCAGTCATACGCTGGACATCCTGTCTGATGTAACGGCTCACCACGAAGGGACGGTCATCAAAACGATCGGCGATGAGGTGATGTGCACGTTCGATAACCTCGACAAAGCTGTCGAGGCCACCCTCCGTATGCCCCAGACTATCCTCGAAGACGCGCTGCTCGTCGAGATCGGTATCGCCATAAAAATTGGCCTCCATTACGGCGACGTGCTCCGGGACGATAACGACGATGTCTACGGCGACGCGGTCAACGTCGCAGCCCGCATGGTACAGCTGGCCCGGCCCGACCAGATCATCACGACCAGCTCTACGGCGAGCCAGCTTCCCAGTTATCAAAACGCCAGCATGCGCAGCCTCGGGACGGTCCCCGTCCGCGGAAAACAAGACGACATCGAGATCTACGAGTTGATCTGGCAGCCCGACGCCGCCGACCTGACGATCATGCACGGGCAGGTGGCTATCGCGCAGCGCAGCATACCCCGGGCCCACCTCTTGCTGAAATACAACAACAAAGACTTCCAGCTCGAAAAGGAGCGGATGCCTTTCATGATGGGGCGTGGCGAGAAGAACGACCTCGTCGTCAGAGACCAGAGTGTGTCCCGGACGCATGCCAGCATCGAATACCGCCGGGGGAAGTTCATCCTGATCGACCGAAGCACCAACGGAACCTTCCTCCGGATCAGCGACGAAGAGCTCGTCTTTCTGCACCGGGATCAGATGCATCTCCGCCGAGAGGGGGTGATCCTGCTCGGCCAGGACGGCTCCGAAAGCGGCGCCCATACCATCCATTTCCAATGCGCCTACCAGTCGGACGACGAAGCGGTGAGCGTCCAGAGTTGACCCCCGGATTACCCCCCTGGAGTTGACCCTTAGCCCGTCTATGCCTACTATACCTGTCTGGTTTGCCTCCCAACCGAAAGCCGGCGGTCTCACTCGTTCTAGCCCCATTTCGTTCATGCGTACTTTTCTCAAAGCTCATCGCGCGCTGGATCGAGGATTCGGCATGGTTCGTTTGCTCATCGCCTGCCTGATCGGGGCCGGCGCGTATCACAGCGCAGGCGCTCAGCCGGGACTGCCGGATCCGAGGCCGGACGACGCCTGCCTCTACGTGAGCCGCATGCCGTGCGTGGAAGCCGTCCCTTCGGCCTTCGAGACATCGCGATCGGCGCAGTACCTCCGCCTGTCCCTGCCGGCCCCGTCAAAAAGGGGGGGCGTGGTCGACGAGGCGGCGGCTGAAGAGCGCGATGTACAGCGCCTTCAGCGGAGAATGGCCCATCTCCGGCGGTATCGCGCCGGGCAAGCGGTTTCCAGAACGGCGCCGGGCGGCGAGGCCATGCGGGCGAATGAGGCCGATTCGCTGGCGCTGGTGGCCTTGTATAATGCCATGGACGGCCCCAGTTGGAACGATCGTGCGGGGTGGCTCGAGGATCCCGTGGCGGACTGGGCCGGCGTCGGGGTCGATGCCAACGGCCGCGTCGTTGACATCGACCTGTCTGAGAACGGGTTGTTCGGTATGTTGCCGGCCGAGCTATTTACGCTGTCCGAGCTTCGCAGCCTGAACCTGTCGACCAACTTCGTGCTGGGATCCCTACCCGTAGAGGTCGGCAACCTGACGAACCTGACCGTGCTCGATCTGAGCGCGAACGCGATATCCGGCGAGATGCCGGCCTCCCTGGGCGATCTCTCGTCGCTCACACAGTTGATCCTCTGGCAGAACCTGCTCACGGGCGCCATCCCCCCCGAGCTGGGCGCGCTCTCGAACCTGCAGGAGTTGTGGCTTTTCGAGAATGAGCTCACGGGCGCCATCCCGGACGAACTCCGCTTCCTCTCCCAGCTCCAGCTCCTGTTTCTCGACTTCAACCAGCTCGAAGGGCCTATCCCCGCCTGGCTGGTTCAGTTGACGAACCTGCAAGAACTCTTTCTCGACTTCAACCGGCTCTCCGGCCCGATCCCGCCCGAGCTGGGCGCGATGACGAACCTGCTTTCGTTGTTTCTGGGCAACAACGACCTGGAAGGGAGCCTCCCTCCTCAGCTCGCTAATCTCTCGAACCTGCTTCTCCTGTCGGTATCCAACGCCGGCCTGGAAGGGACGGTGCCGGCCGAATACAGCGCCCTCGCCGCCTTGAGAACACTGGACGTGAGTCGCAACGCGCTCACCGGTCCCTTTCCTCCGGCCATCCTGCAGCTCTTCAACATGACGCGGCTTTTCCTCCACGAGAATCAATTCAGCGGGCCGGTTCCCGGCGAACTGGCGATCAACCTGTTCAATCTGGTCGAGCTGGACCTGTCCGTAAACGCCTTCGACGGGCCGCTGCCCCCGGCGATCGGCGTGCTCGGCGGGCTGGACTTCCTGAATGTAGGCAGCAACAATTTGTCCGGCCCCATCCCGTCGCTCAATCTGGCGCAGGATCTCCGCTTCCTGCTGCTGAACGACAACCAGTTCAGCGGCGTCATCGGCGACCAGTTCCGGGAGCTCGTGCTCATGCAGAACCTGGATCTGTCGACCAACAACCTGACCGGTGAGGTGCCGCGCTATATATCTACGTTCATCACGCTGCAGCGGCTCAGCCTGGGTCAGAACGACTTCTCGGGGAGCATCCCGCCGTCGCTGGGTACGCTGGATCGGCTCGTCATCCTGGATCTCTGGAACAACGACTTCTCCGGGGCCGTGCCGGCCGAGCTGGGGGGTCTCCAATCGCTGGAGTTGTTCGATGCCGGCAGCAATGCCCTCTCGGGGATGCTCCCGCCGTCGCTGGGCCAGATCGGCACGCTCCGGTTTCTGCTGGTGGACAACAATGCTCTCGCGGGGCCCGTGCCGGATAGCTTCCGGGACCTGGCCGCCCTGCAGGGAGCCACGTTCCAGAGCAACGGCTTTACCGCTATGCCGGACTTCTCCGGCCTGGCTGAGCTGGACACGCTCGATATCAGCCTCAACAACCTCACCTTCGAGAGCATCGAGCCGAACCTCAATGCTGCGCAGGGCCGGGTCAGCTACGCCCCGCAGTTGCCCCTGCCCGTACGCATCGACGAGCTGAACGGGGCCCTACGGTACGCCGTAGACGTGGGCGGCACGGCCAATACCTATCAGTGGTTCCGCAACGGCGTGCCGATCGACGGCGCCACCGGGCCGGTCTTCCAGGAGCCTGTCATCGAGCCGGCTTCGTCCGACACCCTGACGCTGCAGGCGTCCAGCTTCATCGTCACCGATCTTGTGCTGAACAGCGTGCCGGTTCGAACGGATGCCCGGCTCGAAAGCATCATCCTGTCGCCTACGCTGGCAATGCTGGCCTCCGGAGATACGCTGCAGTTTTCTGTCGCCGGCAGGGATCAGTTCGGGATGGATCGTCGGTTCACGCCGGTCTGGTCCGCCACGGGAGGGGTGATCGACGAGGACGGCCTGTACGTCGCCGGCGATACGTCGGGGACCTATCGGGTGGCAGCCAGCGATCTGAGCGGCGCCCTGATGGGTACGGCGCTGGTGAACATCGAAGGCATCGTTAATCCGGTCGCCACCGAATCGCCCGAGGCCTCGTCGGTTGCGCTGCATGCGAACTACCCGAATCCGTTCGCCGGCTCGACGCGCCTGCGGTTCGAACTGGTACAGCCGGAGCGCGTCAGCCTCCGCGTGTTCGACGTGCTCGGGCGCGAGCTCGCCCGCGTAGTTGATGGGGTGGTGCGCGCCGGCGTTCACGACGTCGTCGTCGACAGCGAAGGCTGGCCGGCCGGCATATACTGGTATACGCTCCAGGCGGGGCCATACCGGGAGACCCGGTCGATGGTCAAGATGTGAGGTGATCAAGGGGAAGCAAAACGCTCGTGGGCGCCGGGCAGGCCGTCGTGCTGGCTGATCGAAAGCAGGGCCAGCGCAGCCATGACGGCGACGAGGCCGATCGCGAGCAGGTACCACCGCCTCCAGGGGGGCGTCGGCCGGAGCGGAAAAGAGACCGAGGGCGTGCGCAAGTTGATCACGACGAGCAGGATGCCGAGCACGGCCAGGTTGACCCAGTACAGGTACTGGACGAGCTGGCTGTCGCTGGCGCCGAAGAAGAACCCTTTCCGCACGTGGCTTTCGAAGATGTAGAGCGCCGCATAGCCGAAAAAGACGGCCGGGGCGTAGGTGAAGATCTGATGGGGGTCTTTGCCGGCAAACCAGAAGAAGAGGGCGAGGCTGCTCACCAGCAGCAGCCCTCCCCAGCCCAGGCTCGTCTGCAGCACCGCGAAGGCGGCCGGGTCGGCCTGCCCCAATCGGGCGCCCATCTCCACGAAGTTGGCCGCATCGAAGGCCATGATCAGGTTCGTGGCCGGAATCGCAAAGACGAGCGCGAAGAGCGCCAGCCGGTTGACCGGGCTGGAGGGCGACGCCGGCTCGGGCCAGGGGGACGTCGCGATCGCGTAGGTCATCCCCAGCCCGCCGAAGAACCCCAGGCTGTACTCCATCACGTTCCACCAGTTGAAGGCAATGCCTGAGACGAGCCCCATCGTTTGCAGTACGTTGCCGAAGCCGAAGCCGAAGCCGGCGCCCAGGGCGGCATAACAGCCGACGCGCAGTGCGCTGTGGAATCCGTTGCGGTGCAGGTGCCACGCGAGGGCCAGCGCACTGCCCAGGCAGGCCGCCCAGAGCTCCGATCGCGGCGGCGTCATGAACCATTCGAGCTGGTAGATCAATAACCCCCAGGCGAGCACCGCACCGGCGACCATCTGGGCGAGCAGGTTGGGCCAGTCGGGTCGGTGCTCGTCAGTGGTCTCGAGGCCCAGCCCGAAGAGCCCACCGCCGATGAATCCGTACAGCCCGCCCACGACGACGAGCATCGACAGGCCGTACCAGACGTTCAGGAAGTCCGTCCCTTTGCCGTAGCCTACGAGGAGGCCGTAGCTCATCATCCCCCCGACGCCCCAGCCGATCGCGCACAACAGCGCCAGCACCGGCAGCCGGTGGAGCCATCGCGCCCGGGGTAAGACGAGCAACACGGCGATCCCGGCGACGCCGCCGGCCCAGGCCGCTCCCCATTCGTGCCCGAAATGGCCGCGAATCGCCCAGGCCAGGCCGAGCGCAATCGCCGGAAACAGGAGTACGAGCGCAAACGGTGGGGATTTCTTCATGGCGGTGCGTCTGGATATTGGTGTCTGCCTACTGACAAGAAACTACATCGCAGATCCCGGATCGACAAATCCACGAAACGACGCCGTGCCATCGATGGACCCTATTCCTCGTTTAAGATTTCGCGAGACCCGCCGATACTATCCCTGTCCTCGAGTATACATATTGCTGTCCCCCGGTTTAGCAGACGCAAAAAAGCACGGCCTCTTGCAGGTCGTGCTTTTTTTGTAACGGTCGGCAGGCAGGTAGCCGCTACAGGGAACCAGGGCTTGTAACGAAGCCGCTCCTTGAGGAGGGGGGTACAGCTCCCGGGTAGGTCGCCCCGAGCCCGGAGAAACAGGGCAGCATTCTGGACTTCTGGGTCGTGATAAGACGCTCCGGCCGGCTATCCGGAATAGCCGGTCACCGACGCAGCCAGCCGCCGGGCGCAAAAAACGCCCCTGATCAATAGCCTGTGTCTTATCATGTAGTGCAATCAACTATTTTTTGAGGGCGCGTGTTACACCTGGCGCACTTATCCCGAGCGTCGTCGAGAGCCTGCCTGCGACTGGATCTGACCAGGCTTACTGGACAAAACCCATGTGTTTGTACTCAGGCCAGCCAGTGCGTTACCGCCGGGATGCCCCGTATCTTCCTCCCCATACAGTCCCTACTCAACACCATGCAGCGAATTGTGATATCGGTACCTCTGCTCGTGTCGACAATCTCGAGTGTTTTACTCTCCCGCGTATTCGTACGGAGAGCATTGATTCCGGGCGTATTGATCCTGGGCGTATTGATCTCGGGGTGTGCTCCAGCTGAAACGGAAGATCCGGTCTCGGAAGGGCCGGCAGCCCCCGCATGGATCGTCTTCTCCTCGGCGCGCAGCAACAACAGCGATATCTACGCAATCGACCCCGTGAGCGGGGAAACCGTGCTGGTTGCCGGGTCGCCCGCTCCGGAAGGCACGGTGCGGTACGACGCCTTTCGCGATCGTATCGTCTACCATCGGTACGATATGGATCCGGCGCGCGCCGTGCTCGTGGCCGACGGTGAGGACCTGTTCGTCGACCCGAACGGAGATGTAGCGCCGGCGTGGTCGCCCGACGGCGGATGGATTACATACGTCGCTCAGCGAGACGGTCAGGAGGATCTCTTCATCGCCGAGCCCGACGGCTCGGGCGAACGGCGTTTGACGAACGATACCCTCGTCGAGCGGTATCCGGCGTGGTCGCCCGATGGGCGGTCGATCGTATTCGCGCTGCGCCTGGAATCGGGCTGGGATCTGCACACGATCGATCCCTTCGAAGACGATACTCCCGTCCAACGCATCACCGAGGGCGGCGTGTACGTAGGGCATCCGGCGTGGTCGCCCGATGGCCGTTATATCGCCTACGATACCCTGATCGACGAACAGGCCGAGATCGTCATCCGAGAGCTGGCGACGGGGGAAGTGACCCGGCTGACGAATCGCGCGGGCAATGACCTCATCCCGGCCTGGTCGCTCGACAATCGACATGTCGCGTTCGGCGGAGAACCCGACAACGCCGGCAACTGGGACCTCTGGATGGTCGACGTCGAAACGCTGGAAATGAAACGACTTACGTCCCAGCCCTCTTATGACGGGGGGCCTGTGTTTGTGCCGGCGTCCGCCCTCGGGCGGTGATCGCCTACCCCCGGCGAGCCTGAATCAGGCGTCTGACGGTGTCGATGGGAAGTACGCGAAGCACAAAGAGCCCCAGCAGGTACCCGATCAATAATCCGCATTCGATCCACCAGATCTGAAGCCCGGCGTAGGTATACCATAGAAAAAAGAGCCCTCCGCCCAGCAGCCCGATCCGCAAAATGGCTGACCAGCTGTAGGGCACGGGGTAGAACCGCTGCACGATGAACAGCAGGGAAAGGGCCATGACGGCATAAGCGACCGTAGTGGCCCAGGCGGCCGCCAGCATACCGAAAACAGGGATGAGCGTGATGTTGACGATCAGGGCGACCACCGCCCCGGCGAACGTGCATACCACGAAGTACTTCGTTTTCTTCTCGATGTAGGCGCCGGCCATGAAGTTGTAATACCAGCCCTGAAAGAAATACGCCAGCAGCGCGACAGGCACCAGATAAAGGGCAAACCAGTACGCCTCGGGAATCAGCCGGCGGTCTCCCATCAAAGGGAGGGCAACCAGCTCGTCGACGAGGAACGAAACGGCCAGCAATACGCCGGTGCTGGCGGCGGTATAGAGCGTGAAAATGCGGGCGAACAACGGCTTGGCGTCTTCGTCGCCGGCGTGCTGCAAAAAAAACGGCTGCCAGGCGAACCTGAACATCTGGGCGACCAGCATCATGAAAACGCCCAGCTTCCAGACCGCGCCGAAAATGCCCGTCACGTACTGGCTCAGTACTTCGCCGGCTCTCAGGCCGCCCTCGGCGATCGTACCGGGCGGAATGGCATTCCGATACAGTTCGAGTACCCGGCTGCCGTCCATGCTGCCCAGGAAAAACAAATTGACCCGGTCGACGAATGCATAACTGATCCCGCTGGGCAGGAAGGGCAGCCCGAACGCCATCAGTTGTTTCCACAGCCCGCCGTCGAACGAAGGAGTGAGCAGCCTCGCGTAGAGCGGGAGCACGAGGAGAAACGTACTGGCCGACGCGACGACGTTCGAGATGAAGATGGCCTCGATGCCCATACCCATACCGATAATCAGCCCGATGTTCAAGCCGACATTGATCGCGATGTTGCTCAGCTTGAGCGCGGCAAAATACAACGGGCGGTTCTGCAGGCGTAGTTCGGCGAAGGGTACGATAGCCAGCGCGTCGAGCGACAGAATGGCCGCGGCGTAGTACCATAAATAGGTCCATGCAGGGCCAATCTGTATCAGGTGGCTCAGCGGGTCCCGCAGGGCCAGCATGGCGCCCGACAGCGCCAGCGAAACCAGCAGCAGGGACCACGTGGCCGTGCTGAAGACGTTTCCGAGCCGGCCGCGCCCCTCCGAACCGGAGGCAAACTTCAGGTAGGCCGACTCCATGCCGTGCTGGTAGACGTGATTCAGGATCAAAAACGACGTGTACACCAGCACGACGATCCCGTACCGGTCCGGGGGGAAGAAGTTGACGTACAGCGGTACCAGGAGGAAGTTCACGAGCCGGCCGACGATCGTAGAGATCCCGTAGATTGCCGTCTCAGACGCTAACTTTTGAATGCGGCTCAGGAAGGACATGGGAATCGTATACCGGGGTATGGGGTTAAAGGAATGTGAGCGTTATGTAACATTCTCCATCGCGCCGGGGCTCCGGGGCTCCGGGGCTCAGCATACCACGACCTACGTAACGACGAGTTTCCAGAGCATCCATCAAAAGACCCGTTATTGTTTCAAAACAAGAATACGTTGGCCTGATTTTTATATGTGAGTATGTGGATAACTCGGCCCGCCCTGATGTGGGTATGTGGACATCTTGTGGGGAACGGATGGCGCAGCACGGAAAAAAGGTCCCATTCGCTTTTTTTGAGCCGTATGTGTATTTTCTTGTTGTGGATCGTCGTGCCCGTCATTTGTGGAAAAAACGACTTGCAATCGGGGGGCTAACTTTTTTTATTATGAGGAATTTTTATTTCGAACATATGCGGATCTTAACGGTAAAAAGGATCTCCGTTATTCCTCATGGTCTGAGTCCCAATTCGGTCAACGCAAGTCATTTCCTCAAGGGGTGCGCTTCCATACCTGCCGCGCCTCAACCTATCTACCCTCACCGGGTATTGGCGGCTCGCAGCATGAAGGACCTGACCGCTACGCTAGCATCAATCTCGAATACCATGCTTTGAACGCTTCGCTTTGAGCAAAGCATCAACTATTCAGCCAATTAAGTATGCCTGTATCCAAGAAAAAGTCTGTCACTGAAAAAAAATCGCCATCGCCGTCGTCAACAGCAGGCAAGACGCCGTCTTCGGGGGCCGGCGCTGCCGCGTTGCGCCAGGGGTTGACGATCGATCGTGTATTTTCCAGGGAGGATGAGTCGCCCTTCGATTCGGTTCCCTTCGAGCGCCGAACGGCCGCCATCAAGAATCACAAGGGAGAATCCGTCTTCGAACAAAAGGACGTCGAGTTTCCCGTCACCTGGAGCCGGCTGGCCACGAACGTGGTCTCGAGCAAATATTTCTACGGCGATCTGAAGGAAGCCGGCAAAGACCCGGCCCAGGGGGGGCGCGAGCATTCGCTGAAGCAATTGGTTCACCGCGTCACCCGCACGATTGCGGACTGGGGCGTCGAGCAGAACTACTTTGCCACGACCGAAGACGGAGAACGGTTTTACGACGAACTGACCTGGCTGTGCCTGCACCAGCATGCCGCCTTCAACTCACCCGTCTGGTTCAACGTGGGCCTCAACAAACAATATGGAGTTCGGGATACCGGGGGCAAGACGATCTACGGCTGGGACCGGGACAAGAAAAAGGTCGCGGAAGTCGACCCGTACGAATATCCCCAGGCGTCGGCCTGTTTCATCATCTCCGTCCAGGACTCGATCGACGATATCTGGCAGTTGATGAGCGAGAGCGCGCGCCTGTTCAAGTACGGCTCCGGCGTCGGGGCCGACTGGTCCCGGCTCCGCTCGACCCGCGAGAAGCTCTCCGGCGGCGGCCAGCCTTCCGGGCCCGTTTCGTTCATGCGCGTCCAGGACGCCACCGGCGGGACGATCAAGAGCGGCGGCAAGACGCGCCGCGCTGCGATCATGCAGACGCTGAAAGTGTGGCACCCGGATATCATGGAGTTCGTCACGGCCAAAAAGGAAGAGGAGCAGAAAGCCTGGGCACTGATCGAAGAGGGGTACGACGGCTCCTTCAACGGGCCTGCGTACGGCTCTGTCGCCTTCCAGAACGTGAACCAGTCCGTACGAACCACCGACGAGTTCATGCAGGCGGCTGTCGATGACGACGTATTTGCCCTGCGTGCGGCGCAGACCGGCGAGCCGATCGACGAGGTCAGCGCCAGAGAACTGCTGTACCGCATCGCCGAAGGGACCCACATCTGCGGCGACCCCGGTATGCAGTATGAGGATACCATCCAGAAATGGCATACCGTCAAAAATTCCGGCCCGATCAACAGCAGCAACCCGTGCAGCGAGTACATGCACCTGGACAACTCCGCGTGCAACCTCGCCTCGCTCAACCTGCGTAAGTTCCAGAGCGAAGACGGCTCGTTCGACGTCGACCGGTTCCGGGCGGCGACGCGCCTCGTCATCACCGCGATGGAGATCCTGGTCGACAACGCCGGCTATCCGTCCCAAAAGATCGCCAGGAACTCGCACGATTACCGCCCGCTGGGCCTCGGGTTCGCCAACCTGGGCGCATTGTTGATGTCGATGGGGCTCCCCTACGACAGCGACGCGGGGCGCTCCGTCGCCGGCGCGATCATGGCGATCGAGCACGGAGAGGCGTATGCACGCAGCGCCGAGATCGCGGCCAACGAACGTATCGGCCCCTTCCCGGGCTTCAAGAAAAATCGCAAGCCGATGCTGGAGGTCATGGAGATGCACCGGGATGCCGTCGAGGACATCCACCCGAGTTGCCCTGACTATCTCCTTTCGGCCGCCCGGGACACGATGAACCGGTGCCTCGAACTGGGCCAGGCCTACGGGTATCGCAACGGACAGGCCACCGTGCTGGCGCCCACCGGTACGATCGCGTTCATGATGGACTGCGATACGACCGGCATCGAGCCGGACATCGCCCTCGTCAAATACAAACTCCTCGCCGGCAAAGGCGACGGCCTCTTGAAGATCGTCAACCAGACGGTCAACGTGGCCCTGAAGCGCCTGGGCTATTCCCAAGAAGAACAGGAGGCCATTCTCGCGTTTGTGGAGGACAAGGATACCATTGAAGGAGCCCCCTATTTGAAGGAAGAACACCTGCCGGTGTTCGATTGTGCCTTCAAACCCTTCAATGGTGAGCGGTTCATCCAACACATGGGCCACATCAAGATGATGGCCGCCTGCCAGCCCTTCATTTCCGGGGCAATCAGCAAAACGGTCAACCTGCCCGAAGATTGCAGCGTCGAGGATATCATGGACGCGTACATCCAGGGCTGGAAGCTGGGCCTGAAGGCCGTTGCGATCTACCGGGAAAATTCCAAGCGTAGCCAGCCGCTGTCGACCTCCAAAGGAGGAAACACCAAGAACAAAGAGGTCGCAGAGTCCACCGGCGACGGCGCAATGCAAGAGCCCGAGCTCGCCGAAAAAGTGGTCGAAAAGATCGTCTACAAGCCCATACGGAAGCGGTTGCCCGACGAACGGCCCTCGGTAACGCACAAGTTTTCGATCGCCGGCCACGAAGGGTACCTGCACATCGGGTTGTACCCCGATATACAGATGCCGGGCGAGATCTTCATCACGATGGCCAAGCAGGGCTCGACGATCTCAGGGTTGATGGACACGTTTGCGACGGCGATCTCCATCGCCCTGCAATACGGCGTCCCGCTCGAAGACCTGTGCAACAAGTTCAGTCACACCCGCTTCGAACCGAGCGGCTTTACGAACAACAAACAGATTCCGATCGCCAAGTCGATCATGGACTACATCTTCCGGTACCTGGCGCTCAAGTTTCTCGGGCAGCAGAAAGCGGAAGAAGCCATCAACCCCGGCGAAGCGGTCTCTTCGGAAGTCGACCGCCGCGGTCCAGCTCAAGACCAGACGCAGCTGATGCTCGAATTTGCCGGCCCGACGGAGTCCACCTCCAAAGATCCGCTGGTCGGGCAGACCCTCGAAGCGTTCATCAACAGCTTGAACCACGATAGCGAAATCGAATACTCCAGAGAAGTACTGGTAGCAACCTTCAAAAATCAAGAGGACGCCCCCCCTTGCTCAGTGTGTGGTACGATCACTGTGCGTGCTGGAGCTTGCTATTCATGCCCGTCCTGCGGGGCTTCTACTGGATGTGGATGAGGCGGAACAGGAAAGAAGGGTAAGGCTGAGCCCGGTCTCTTTGTGGTGGAGAGGCCGGGCTTTTTTTTGGATGGCAGCAGGCAGTATGCCACAGACCCCTGCCTACTGATAGCTGCCTACTGATAGCTGCCCCCTGCCCCAGAAACAACTCCGCGTTTTCATGCGTCCAGAAGAGCAGGAAGCAGCAACCAAGAAATACAGTCCCTGAATGGCTCGGATTATACAGACGGGAGATACCCCTGCGAAGAGGCGTAATGCCCACATGCGATCTTGCGCGGAGGTCCTCCGGCTGCTCGCCCAACGCAGCAGCTTCGACGAGGAAGCGAAAGACATGGTCGCCTTTCTCGTATTCAACCTACGCGGCATTTATCAAACCATCGACGAAAGCGCCCATGCCTGGGACGAGAAAAACTACTGGAAAAAAGCCGAAGGCCTTCGCGAAAAGTGGCGGTGGAGCCGTACGGCGGCCGACAAGCTCAAGAAGTTGATTTATGCGCAGAACTGGGATGCCGTACCGGAGATTCTCGTAAGCCTGATTCCTCAATTTCAAAGCATCACGATTGCCAAGATGACGCGCGACGCCGACTGGTGGTGTGGAGCGCTCAATGCGCTCCAGAAAGAGAGGGAAAAGAAGTAACGGTCGTTCGGAACGTTGGTGCGTTTATACGTTAAACGAGAGAATTGAAAATTACGAGATGCGGAGGCCGGCGTCCGTGGGGATGAGACCCTTCGCTTTTATTTCTGGAACGATCCGACGGTATGGCTCTCTCTGATATTCCACCGGCGGCCGGGGTGCTACTGGTCGCTCCTCCGATGATGCACGATCCAAATTTTCGCAGGACCGTCATCCTGCTTTGTGAACACGGAGTTGATGGGAGTTTCGGGCTCATTCTCAATCGATCCATTTCTCTGCAACTGACCGACGTCGTCGAGGGCATGGACCACTACGAGGGCCCGCTTTCGGTAGGCGGCCCGGTCCAGCCCAACACCCTGCACGTCCTGCATCGCTTCGGCGATAAGGTCGGGGAGTGCATCGAGGTGCTCGAGGAGGTATACTGGGGTGGCGACTTCGAATCGATCCAGGAACTCGTCAAGACGACTCAGACGTCGTGTGAAGAAATCCGCTTCTTTCTCGGCTACGCCGGCTGGTCGCCCGGGCAGCTCGATGCCGAAATCGAGCAGGACGGTTGGATTTTGACACCCACGGAAAATTCGTATATCTTCAAGGAAGACCCCGAACACCTGTGGAAGCGTATATTGAGGCGTATGGGCGGGGAATACGCCTTGCTGGCTAATTTTCCAGACGACCCGCGCATGAATTGATTGCGCTCCGTTCCTGTTTATGCCTATCGATGTCTTCAACGAACCCCTGCAATTTCTCAAGGGCATCGGCCCGAAGAAGGGCGAGGTTCTCCAGAAAGCCGGCCTGGAGACGCACCGCGACCTCCTCCACTATTTCCCGCGCCGCTACCTGGACCGCTCGACCGTCACGCCGATCAACCGCGTTGTCCCCCAGGCCGGCGCGATCACGGTGCTCGGCGAGGTCGTCTCCACCGGGGTGATTCCCGGCCGGAGAAAGCGATACGAAGTGGTCATCCAGGACGAGACGGGGGAGCGATTAAAAGGGGTCTGGTTCCACCGTACGGGATGGATCGCCCGCGTCTTTGCACCGGGAGACCGGGTCGCTTTTCACGGCAAGCCCCAGCAATTCGGCCGGCAGCTGTCCATCACCCATCCCGAGTTCGACAAGTTCGACGACGAAGGGCCCGCCCTCGATACCGGCCGGATCATCCCCCTGTACCCCGGGAGCGCAGCCTTCGAAAAAGTCGGGCTCACCAGCCGCGTCTTTCGTCGCGTCATCTACGGCCTGTTCAAGGAGCACGGCCTCCGCATGCCCGAAATTTTGCCGGCCTGGCTTCGGGACAAGTACGACCTGATTGACGGCCGCGTCGCCCTCCGGGCCGCCCATTTTCCCAAATCGCAAAATGAACTCGCCCGGGGCCGAGACCGGCTCAAGTTCGAAGAGCTCTTCTTCATCCAGCTCATGCTGGCGCTGACCCGGCAGGGTAAACAACAGATCGCCGGCCCGAAGTTCGAGCGGCAAGGCGCCTATTTGCGGCGTTTTCTGGACGACGTGCTGCCGTTCCAGCTCACGGGGGCCCAGAAGAAAGCCCTGGAGGATGTGGTCGCGGATACGAAGCGCGGCGTCCAGATGAACCGGCTCATTCAGGGCGACGTCGGCAGCGGCAAAACCGTCGTCGCCGTGGCTGCTATGATGCACGCCCTCGACAACGGATTCCAGAGCGCCTTCATGGCGCCGACGGAAATCCTGGCCGAACAGCACTACGCCAACCTGAAAAAATACCTGGAGCCGTTGGGGGTGGAAGTGCGCCTGCTGATCGGCGGCCAACGAAAAGCCCTGCGCGAAGAGATTCTGGCTGACATCCTGCAGGGCGCCGGCCAGGTCGTCGTGGGGACGCACGCCGTCATCCAGGAGCACGTGGCGTTTCACCGGCTGGGGATGGCCATCGTCGATGAGCAACACCGGTTCGGGGTGATGCAACGCGCCGAGATGCTGGTCAAGGGCGACAACCCCCACATGTTGCTCATGACCGCCACGCCCATCCCCCGGTCCCTGGCCATGACGCTGTATGGCGACCTCGACGTGACGATCATGGACGAGATGCCGGCCGGCCGTAAACCGATCGAGACCCTGCTGCGCTCGGAGAAACGGCGCGGCGAGGTGTATGCCTTCATCAAGGAGCAGCTCCGCGAAGGCCGGCAGTGTTATATCGTGTACCCGCTCGTCGAAGAAAGCGAAAAGCTCGACCTTAAAGACGCCGAGTCGGGCTACGAAAAGCTCGTCGGCGAGTTCAGGCCCTACAAAGTCGATCTCATCCACGGCCGTATGTTTGCCTACGAGAAGGAAGAAGCCATGGACCGCTTCAAGCAGGGCGAAACCGACATCCTGGTGGCGACCACGGTGATCGAGGTCGGCGTGGACGTGTCCAACGCGACTGTTATGGTCATCGAACACGCCGAACGGTTCGGCCTGAGCCAGCTGCACCAGCTCCGCGGCCGGGTGGGGCGAGGAGGTGCTCAGAGTTACTGCATCCTCATGGCCGATTACAAACGGACGCAGGAAGCGGAGGAGCGACTCAACACGATGGTCGCTACGACGGACGGGTTCAAGATCAGCGAAGTAGACCTCAAGCTGCGAGGCGCCGGCGATTTCTTCGGGACCAAACAGAGCGGCCTGCCCGACCTGAAGATCGCCGACATCACGGTCGATGTGGACATCCTCACGCAGGCGCGGGAGGCTGCCCGGGAGCTGTTGGACCGCGATCCCCGTATGACCGAGCCCGAGCATACCGAGACAAAAGACTACTTCCAGCACTACTATGCCGGCATGAGCCTGGGCTTCGCCCGCGTCGGGTAAGCGCCGGGTTCCGTGCCCTGGGTCTCTGGCCCTATAAGGACATCCTGCACGGCCTGCCAGGTGGGACGTCTCCCGCACCCAGTCTGAAAAAAACCTCTCCCGAAGCGAAACCTTTGACCACTTTATACGATAAAGTCCTTTAGAACAAATAAATGCCTTATGTTACAAGACCGAAAACCGATGAGTCGGCACGACGGCGGTGCGTCGAGTTCAGAGATGGAGAACCACGCCGAGGACCACATCCGCTACATCCGCGACGTCATGGAGCGGACCAGCACGTTTACGGCGGTGCCCGGGCGCGGCATGATCGCCATGGGGTGCACCGCACTGATCGCGGCCGCCATCGCCTCGCAGCATCTGTCGTCGCCGGCCTGGCTGCGGGTCTGGTTCGTCGATGCCATCGTGGCGGTGTGTATCGGAGGGAGCGGCCTGGTAATCAAAGCGCGGCGCGCCGGGACGCCCCTGCAATCGGGGGCGGGCCGGAAATTCATCATGAGCTTCATCCCGTCGTTGTTTGTCGGGCTGATGGTATCGATCGGGCTCTGGCAGGCCGGGTATATGGCATTGATGCCGGGGATATGGATGATGATGTACGGCGTCGGCACCATCGCGGGAGGGGAATACTCCGTTCGTGTCGTGCCGGTGATGGGCATCTGTTTTTTACTGACGGGCGCCGGCGCCCTGTTTATGCCTCTCGCCTGGAGCAACGCGCTCATGGCCGTGAGCTACGGCGGTTTTCACCTCGTCTTTGGATGGATTATCGCAAGAAATCATGGCGGATAAGACCAAACGGCGCATGGCGCGCAAGAAGATCGAAACGAACCCGTTTCCTGCACACCTGGACAGGCTCATTCACGAGCGGATTCGCCTGGGCATCGTCAGCGCGCTGGCTGCGCGCGACACGATTGCCTTCACTGAGCTGAAAGAGCTGCTGCAGACGACGGACGGCAACCTCAGCGTACACGCCCGCCGCCTGGAGGATGCCGGGTACATCGAAGCGATCAAATCGTTCGACGACCGGGTCCCGAAGACCGAATTCCGTTTGCTCGATGCGGGCCGGCAGGCCCTGAATACCTATCTGGACGAAATGGAGTCGATCATGAAGCTCGCCCGGGGATGAGGGAGTGCTGGAGGAGTGGAGGGATGGCAGAGTGACAACGCTAATCGCTCCCCTCACTGATGGGCAAAGGAGGTGTGCCCGGAGGGTGGGGTGGTCTGGAGAGCGGGAGGGTAATTCCTCAACCGTAGCGACGTCCCGATGGGGCGCGTCTGCAAACCATAGCCCCCTGACCGTAGAAGCGCCCCGACGGGGCGCTCCCATAACAACGCTAAACCCATATTGTCATGGATCTGAAACATCAAATCGAAGCGCGGCGGGACGATCCGGAGGGGCTGGAAGTCTTGTACCGTACGTCGCCCGAGCTGTTCGCCCGGCAATTCGAAAGCGTATTCGAGGCGCATCCGTCGTCTCCGATCCTGCACGCGTGGCACGCGAGATTGTCGTACGAGAAACCCGTTACGCAGCGGGCGAAGTCGGGATTTCTGCAGCAGCCCAGCGAGATCCTGCTCGTCGTTTTATTGTGCCTGATCGGGGGAACGCTGGTCAAAGTGTCCGAGCTGTTCGGGCTCGTCGACCAGGAGGCGTACATCCTGCGCAACCTGTCGTTTTTTGTCATGCCCTGGGTGGCCGGATACTTTCTGGTGCGCAACCGGGTGAACACGACCATGTACATCGGCCTGGGGCTGATTTTCCTGGGCGGAGCGATGTACATGAATCTGATTCCGTACAGCAGCAACAGTGATGCGGTCCAGTTGGCGGTGCTGCACCTGCCGTTTCTGCTCTGGACGATCGTCGGCATCGCGTACGCCGGCATCCGGTACAGGGAACTGGAGCCGCGCATGGACTACCTCAAGTTCAACGGAGAGATGCTCGTCTACTCCGTGATCCTGGGCATCGGCGGCATGGCGATGACCGGCATAACCATAGCCCTGTTCTCTGCGATAGGGGTTCACATAGAAGAATGGTATCTGAGCAACGTTGTCGTCTACGGCCTGGTATCGATCCCGATCGTGGCTTCGTACATCACCGTGCATCGCGCCGAGACGGGGCAGCGGATCGCGCCGGCGATCGCCCGCATCTTCAGCCCGCTCGTGTTGATCACGCTCGTCGCCTTTCTGGTGGCCAACGCGCTGCAGGGCAAAAGCCCGTACACGGACCGCGACTTCTTGATCGTGTTCAACATCATGCTGATCGGCGTGCTGGCCATCACGATCTTCACCATCTCGGAGCGCGCTTCGACGACGGCTATTCAGACCAGCGACTACATCGTCTTTGCGCTGGTCGTCGTCGCCTTGATCGTCGATCTGATTGCCCTGTCGGCGATCGTGTTTCGGTTATCGTCGTTCGGATTAACGCCCAACCGCCTTGCCGTGTTGGGCGCCAACCTGCTCGTGTTCGGCAACCTGGCCGGCATCCTGTATTACTACGGGCGTTTCATGAGAGGGCGCGCCGGCATGGACCGGGTCGAACGCTGGATTACCCGGTATCTTCCCTTATACACGGTCTGGACCGCCTTCATCGTGTTCGGATTGCCGCTCTTCTTCGGGTTTGCGTGAAGGGTCTGTGTTCGAACGAAGGAAGCTATCTGCGAGGCGGCTTCGTAATGTCGTCGTCGTCGGGGTCGCGGTCGATCACAATGCCGGCGGCGATAAAAGGGACGAAAAGGGCGCCCGGACCGGGCCGGTCAGAGGAAGGGAGGCCTGTTCGTAGAGAGGCAGAATAGATATCAGGCATATGTATATGAAAGGAGTGCCCTTTTTGATGAAAATTCATCACATCGGGGCAGGTTAACGGAAATACTAAACTCGTTCCCCGATGGTATCGGCCGCGGGTCATCAATAATAATCGGGATCCGGGGTAGAGTTCGGAGGTGCGCTGAGAACGGAAGGTGACGTATTGCCCCATTCATTATGATGGCCTAATATAAACATGTCGTTAAATTTTATTCATTCCGTTTTGGATTGTCGTCGCCGCTCATAATCGGTGGGCAGGGTGTGCGCAAATTGCACTAAAAAGGGAATTATGTGCGCCAATGGATGAGTGTCGTTCAATGCACATAACTCCCGGCGTTGACGTCGATCGTGGCGCCGGTGGCGTGGTTGGCCTGGCCGCTGGCGAGCAGCGTAACGAGCGGCGCGATGTCCTCGGGTTCGGTCAGCCGGCTCAGGGCGATGTCGTCGACGGCGTACGCTTCGCCGTAGGCATCGATGAAGTCCTGCGCCATGTCGGTGCGCGTAAAGCCGGGGGCTACGACGAAGGCGGCGACGCCGTCTTTGCCGAAGGCGCGAGCAATCGATTTCGTGAGGGCAACCACGCCGGCTTTGGAGGCGGCGTAGGCCATGTAGTCCGCGGTGTCGCCGCGGAAAGCAGCGCGAGAAGCGATGTTGATGATTCGACCGCCTTCTTCGTGGGTTTTGAAGTACCGGAGGGCCAGCCGGCAGAGCAGCTCGGCAGCTTGCAGGTTCACCGCCATCGTCGTCTGCCACCCTTCGAGCCACCGGTCCGTCGGCGCTTCGATGGGGAGTTCGATAGCCACGCCGGCGTTATTGACGAGAACGTCCAGCCGGCCGAACGTTCGCAGGGTATCGGAGAAGAGGGCTTCGCAGGCAACAGGGTCGGAGAGGTCCGCCTGCAGGCAGATCGGATCGTGGTCGAGCGATGCGGCGATGCGCTCGGCCTGTTCGCGCTGCGTGTTGTAGTGCAGGGCGACGCGGGCCCCCGAGGCAGACAGAGCACGGGCTATGGCGCGCCCGATGCCGCGGCTCGCTCCCGTGACCAGGGCGGTTTGCCCCGAAAGATCGATGTGCATGAGCTGAAATTCAGGATTTGGGGCGGCGCCAGAGCGGGACGGAGGAGCAGGGCTCCCCGTACATCAGCTTGCGGGCAACGGTCTGCAGCTTCTGCGTGGCCAGCAGGTACGCGTTGGTGGGGACCGTTTTGCTCGAGCAGCCTTTGACGACGACGATCTTGTCCCGGTACCGGCTCCAGTCTTCGTGGTCCAGCATGCGCGTGAAGGCGTCGCGGACGAGGTCGGCCGGCTCGCCAAACGCGGTCGACGCGGCAATCCCCTGGAGCCTGGACGCCACGAGCATGTAGGCCCAGATAGGGACGATCGCATCGACCGAACAATGGATGGCGACGTGCCGGTCCTCGTAGGCCGGCCAGTCGTGCGATTTCATGGCCTCCCGAAAGTCCTTCTCTTTGAGCAGCATCTCCTGATAGAGGAACGGCGCCAGATCGAAGGACACTACCGGCTTCCCGTCCCACAGGCTGTCGAGGTCGAAGACCTCGATGTCGCTTTCGGCTACTTTGTTTACGATCGTTTCCATGCGTTTTTGCGTATGTATACGCCCCACCGCTTATTATCTTCCCGGCCTGGGAGTCGGCATCTATGTAAGTGATGTTACGCGAACTGTGCAAAGCCGCTCTGGCAGCACGTATGCGCATCCGGCGCGTACCATCTGTATGTAACAGATGGTACGCAAGCCCAGGAAGGCCAATTATTTTAACGCTTCGCCCGTCCGCTGTCACTCCCGTCCTCCTGGTACCACCGGCGGACGACGTCGGCAGCGGGTTTGCCGTTGGGCGTGAAACGGTCTCTGGACGTTGCGCCGCCGCGCTCCAGGTGACTCGGCCATTTCCACCAGTAGATGCCGCTCAGCCAGGGTTCGTCAGACAGGGCCTCGATCATGATGCGGTAACAAAGCGCCTGATGGACTGTGTTGGCCGGCTCTTGCCGGTTCTCTTCGTAAGGGAGAATCCAGGGCCTCGCCGAGCTGGGAAACCCGATCTCGGTGAGCAACAGCGGCTTATTGAACCGCTTCTGTACGTCTTCGATGCGCGCCACGACCCGTTCGGCGCCGGCTCGGAGCTCGCTTTCGGTGGCGTCGGGGTTGTCTGAAAGGGGGTAATAGCTGTTCAGGCCGATGTAGTCGAAGGCGTCCCAGAAGGCGAGGTTTTCGAACTCTTCGCCCCAGTTGGAAGCGTAGACCAGTTGCCCGCTGTAGACGGAGCGCAGCCGGTTAGCCATGTCGATCCAACGGTCCTCGTGTTTCATCGTCGCGTGCCTCAGCTCAGTGCCGATGCACAGAATGTCGATCTCGAAGAGTTCGGCCAGCATGGCATAGTGGCCGATCCAGTGCTCGTAGTAGGCGAAGAAGAGGTCCCAGTGTTCTTCGGACTGCATATCGAGGTCGCCGGGCCAGCTTCCGCGAACCCAGATCTGGGGTTTCAACATCACCGTAAAGCCCAGTTCCTGGGAAAATCGAGCGGCGTGGGCTACCGAGCCGTCGTTTTCGTCGTTTGCCGAGTTGGCAAAGCGAAACGGCACGGGAAATCCAGGATCTCGCATGCCCGTGTAGGGAATGAGGGCCAGCGCGTTGCCTCCCATGTCGGCCAGCTTTTCAATCGCGCGGTCGGCTTCTCTGGACCCATAACCGTCGATGATGCTGTAGCCCTCGTGGGCGAAGTTGAATCCTTTCTGGAAGGGCGGATGCAGGTCCTGCTGGCGGGTCCGAACCGGCGCTGTGAAATCCGATCGATGCGTCTCGATGCAGGCCGCCCAGACGTCTTCGAGGATGGGCCAGTCCTCTTCGGAAGGCTGCCATCCGGAGAACTCATCGAGGAAATTATCTTTACCCCACTCGTCGATCATGCAGGCGATGAGCGACGCAGCCATGGGTTCGCGCAGCAAAGGCGACGATTGTTGATACTGTGAGTTGTCCAGCAGAGCCCGGGCCGGCAGGGTTAACCCGGCCTTTGCGATGCGGTTCATCCATACCGGGTAGGGTTCACCGTGCCAGTCTCGCCCCAGCATGATGCTGAGGCCGTCTTCCAGCGCCCGGAAGGGGGTTGTCCCGACCAGGTCCCGCGTCAAGAGGAGGGTTTCCCTGTTCAGCAGGTCGCCCCGTATGCCCGATTCGATGGCAATATGGACCGTACGCCGGGGTACGTCGGCGTGAGCGAACTCCATGCTTTTCGTGACGAGCGCTTTCTGTTCCAGGCTGGGATAAATGACGTAGGTCATCGGACTGGGGAGGTCCTCTGCGCCGCCGAAGAACCGGCGAACGCGTTTGTACGTCGACTCTCGGGCGAGGATGATGTCCGAGAGGAGTGCATGATCGGGGACTCCCCGGTACGCATAGTACCGGAACAGCTCCGTCGAACCGACGAGCACGATGTCGTCTTCGAAGTTCTGGTCGAGTTGCGGGTCATACTGCCACCGCCGGTGGGTTTCCTGGGAGAACGTGCCGATGCGCAGCCGCTGCCGGCCGCGCAGCACCTGATAGTCCAGATGACGCTCCAGGCGAATGTCGAGTGCTTCCATGACGGCCTGGTCGTCGAACCCGGCGATCACGTACGTTGGAACCTCCGGTGGGTCAGGGGAGGGGTACAGCGCCGTGAGAACGTCGAGCGGGTCGTCGTAAGTCTGATTGACGAAGGTAAACGAGGAACGGCCGAACGACAGTGGAAGGCGGCCTTCGAGCCTGGACATGAAAGGGTTGTTCTGAGGGTTGCCGACGAGCAGCACGGCATTATGCTTCAGGTCGTCGGGGGATGTCTCGGCAGCGTGCTGTATCGTAAGGTCGAATCGCCGCCAGCCGCTCCAGGAGGAGGCCTGTATGGCCTTGCGCATGGGTTCGATTCGATCGGGGTGTTGGGTGCCGAAGACGACGAGGAGCTTTCGTTCGTTGTAATAACGCTCCATGAGTTCCTGGCGTGAAGGCAGCGGCTGCCCCGCAGGTTGGGTCCGAAGCATGATGCTGGATGAGGGCTGTGCGTTCCCCGTGTGAGGCCGGCCGAGCAAACACGTAACGAAAAGCAACCCGGCCGTGAAAACGAGCGATATACGCATCGAGAGCAGGTACGCCAGAGCAATCATAAGAAGTAAGGGTTCAGGCGAAGCGGTCAGGATTCAGAGGGAACCGATACGGGCCGTACGTCCCATAACAACATGGTCTCGATATCGGCAAAATCCTCTTCGTCTTCTTCGTCGATGAATCGAAAGTCGCCGAGCTTGTTGCGCTGCATCGGGGACACGCGTTCCCATCTCATGCCCGATTGATCGACGAACTCGTCGGGAAACGGATTCGAAATCTTGTACGATGGATGGTACGATTGGTACGTCTTGGCCGATTCGTAGATGGCGGCGCGCCGCGCCCCGGCTTTGGTTGCACTTCGGCCCACCACTTTGAAAGGCGGTATCGTGATGGTGGCCTGGAAAAGCCCGTCTTCAAGCTCCGTATATTCGGGGCGCATCACTTTAAAATCATCGACGTGAGGATACGCACTGCTCTCACTGTAATCTCGCATAAAACGTACGTTTTCAAATATTCGAATAGGACCCAGTCGGGAATGAATCTGACTCACCGGGTACTGCGCCAGACCCGTTCATCCGGATGCCGCACCATACGCCAGCGGTTCAGCTTTATTTCGTCTGTGATGAATGTAATGATTTATCGGTCAACAAGTTGCGGCGATTCGCCGTCTGCTGAACGAATTTCAAAGCCGGGGAGCCCGCGTGCCGTGCCCGATTCGCGTAACATCCCCAAAGAATTGATCTGCATGATGGACCCTATCGTTCGGTTTGCGTAGATTACCCACGCATGCCCATTCCGGGACTTCAGACCAGGTTGAGCGTGATGCCCTTGATCTATCTACAAATATCTACAACCGTATCATGCAGGATGCTTTGACACCTCTCGCATACGAAGAAAAGGACGACTTCGACGACGAGGACGACGACGACGAGGATTACGATGATGGGGACTTCGATGACGAGGACCTCGACGACGATGGGGACTTCGATGACGAGGACCTCGACGACGATGGGGACTTCGATGACGACGACCTCGACGACGATGGGGACTTCGATGATGACGACCT
>CAZGHT010000067.1:28615-31903 GCA_964525535.1 uncultured Rhodothermaceae bacterium | reverse complement strand
GGCTTTGCAAAGTTGCAAAGCCGCGTGAACCGGGGTGCTGTGCACAACCTGCGTAACATGCCATTTGAATGGATGTTACGCATCTGTGCGCCATCGTTCAGCCACAACGGCTTTGAAATGGCAAAAACAGACGGAAACCGGCTGGAATGCATCATTTCAAAGCCGGGAAACCGGAGTGCTGTGCACAACCTGCGTAACATCACTGAATAATGCGAAAGTTACTGAGGTTAATGACCTCGTCCGGGTTCGTAAACGCCTCAGGTTGCCAGGTACGCACATGGATGATCGGGGCTTCGACGTCCCGGATGTCGATCATCAGAAATAGATACCCTTCGTCCCTGTAGCCGGCCTGCCGTGTAGAATATGAATGCCAGTATTGGAACAGCTGCACACCGTAAATCCCATTGATTCTGGAATGCTGGTGAATTCGTACGGAGTCGAACTCGACTTTGATGTATTCATTGTTTGAAAATACCTGTTCCAACCGGGACAAATACTCGATTTTACTCAGTCGGATGAATTCGACCAGTTCGGTGCCCAGACTCTCCACCAGGTTTTGCGATAGCTCATCCTCTTGTTTCGGCTGTACGACCCGGCCTACGATGATCAGTGCATTTTCGCTGAATACATCCTGCAGAAAAGAGAGGTCTTTTCGATTGTAAGCGGTTTTGAAATTATCGATAAAATCGAGGATAATTTGCCGGTGCTTGAATTCGGTGATGCTTTTTCGATCCTCGATCAATCGAGCATACCGGTGTACATCGAGGCCAAATCGGAAGTCGGCAACCTTTCCGTCGGGAGAGAGGATAAATAGTCCTTCTTCCGTAAACGTGCTGTCGGATTGATCCTTGACGTGGAGGGTCACCCCCCTGAATTCATAATTCCCATCGATTTGCCTGCGCACCAGGGGGCCATTCAGTGAAGTATATAGACATCGAAATGGCGCCCGGCTCCATAACTCCTGGATGGCTGTTCGACCTCGTTCCGTAAAGTATTCGGGGGGTAGTTCGGGGGTCCCGTTTTGTGTATAGGCCCTCTGGAAAGCCGAAAGGGCGTACTCCAGGCTGTTTGTGCTTTTTTGTTTGAGTTGTTCGTTGAGTGTCGATGTGATCTCGATGGACGTAATGATTTGACCCTGAATCGGGCCCGTTGGAAGTAAAGCACAAAGGATCAGGAGAAGCACATGTTTGTCAGTACGGCCCATACGTCGATACGTCAAGCGATTATTTTCTTGAATCCTCATTGATCAATGCAGGCGTCCATTTGTCGGTTTCCGTTCGCTCCAACCCGGTGTATCCCTCATGTCCAGAAAGAAAAACGCCAAAAGATGAGACAAAGGCACCTGAAAATCTGCTGAATTTTTCCCATACGCCAAATACCGCAAATCCAGGACATTCTCTGTCAATGGCGGAGCCCGGCAAAAAAAGGGAGGCAGTCAGAATATAGCGATGTTAATTGCTCTATTATTACAAGCCTCCGACAACATCCCATGGAAAATCAAACGACCGCTTCTCTGGATACCGAGAAGGCAAAGGGTCTTAACCTCTTTTCGATAAAGCCCTACGGCAACAACCTGTGTACTCCGGGGGCCCGGTACTGGATTACCTGCATCCGGCTGGTCATCATCGTTATGGCGCTCTCAGAAGCGATCGCCTGGGGGTATCTGGGTTCGTTGTTCGGCCGCGAGTGGGTCGGTTTCCTGGCGGCCGGCATCGCCTTTACCTTCGTTTTCCTCATCATCTGGATCATTGACGTCAGTTTCGTCACGCTCGACTTATCTCGGGCCTACTATGACAAAGAGATCTTGAAAAAGGACGCTTCCAGCGGGTGGGACAACGCCAAAGTGTCCGCCGGTTTGCTGGGCCGCGTGGCTATCGTAGTCGTCTCGCTCAGTATTTCGGCGCCATTCCTGGCTCAGATCGTGTTCATGCAAGACATCGACAACGAGATGGAACGCCGCAACGTGGCTCGCGTGGACGCGATGAGCGACTCGTTGCTGGCGGCAAAAGACCAGGAAGTTGCAGCGCTCGACACTCTGATCCTCGAAAAAGAAGGCGAGCTCATCGTCGAGACGGCCGGTCGAGGAGCATCCGGGAATTACGGATTCGGGCCCGTGACGCAGGCGATGGAACGGAACATTCAGCGTTTAAAAGACGAACGCACGGCCAAATTGGATGAGAAAGAAGAACTGTCCGAGTCGTTCAAAACCCTGACCACGGAGGAATTTGCCGACCAATACAACGTAGATCTCGTCGATAACGGGGTACAGGCACGTGCCTTCATCTTAAACAGCCTCACGGAAAATCCGGAGTACAGGGCGGCCAAAAACGCTGTAACGGCATTCCTGGCGTTCATCTTTGCTGCGCTGGTCCTGCTCAAGCTGTTCCAGCCGCGCAGCGTGCGGATCTATTACAACGAAAAGTTGCAGGATCTCTTTCAAGAATACCTGCGCGGCAACCTGAACAAATGGATCTCGAAGGAAGAACAGTACCAGGGGGACGGTGTGGCCAGGATGAGCCCGCTCCGCTTCGAGGATTGGAGTATCAATACGTACGGCGTCGTGCGCAGCGAAGACATCAAGAGAAGGGAGAGCAGCAAACTGTATAACACCTTTAAATTGAAGATCGAGCAACTGGAGAGCGAGAAGCTGGAGATCCAGAAGATGATGGAGCCGATCGAGCAGGATTACGAACGCCACGTCGAGGAATTAAACGACATCATGGTCGAGGTCCTGCAAACCGAGAATGCCGTCGAGCAAAACGAACGCGACGGCATGGAGATCCAGCGCCAGTTGGACGGCATCGATCAGGATTTGAAAAAGGGCAGCTTCGCAGGGGGCGACCTGCTGCACGCCGTGCAGGCAAAGAAAAACGCAGAACTGCGGTCTACCGATAATAAAGCGAACGCGCTCAGGTTGAAGCACGAACGGGATATCGTCAATCACCGCTACGAGGTCAAGAAAGGGCAGGTCGATCAACTGGAAGATCTCCTCGGCAAAATTCGGTCGAACCATCGATACATCCAGGAGCAGATCGACCGTGAACGACTGGCCTATACAGACATGATCATCAGCGGTAAGGTCGCGGAGACGCAACGCACAATCGCTGAAGCTGATTTCCTCGAGCCGAACGTGGACTTCGAGCGAGACGTTGAGCTCGGGCAGGAGGAAGAAAGAACCGAAGTGCCGCCTGCATACCTGCCAGAAGAAGGCCGCCGGGAAAAACCGGACGAAGATGTCTCGGACGAGCCGCTCGAGGTTGGTTATGAGACGGAAGAGGTCGGCGAGCG
>CAZGHT010000067.1:0-28515 GCA_964525535.1 uncultured Rhodothermaceae bacterium | reverse complement strand
CGGAAGAGGTCGGCGAGCGTGAGAAGGCAGAGCTGCTCGAGACCGATCTAGACGTCGAAAAGGTCGGCAAACGCGAGAAGACCGATCCGTTCGCGGTCGATCTCGAGGCCGAAGAGGCCAACGAGGATGAGGACGCAGAACCGGTCGAAACGCGTAAGGCCGGTGTCGATCCATTCGCCGAAGAGAAGGACTTCTGGGATGCTTATGCATCGAGTTACGAGGGCGAAGAAAAACCCGAGGCGGTCAGAGACCAGCCAGAACATGCTGCAGTGGAGGAGGCCGACGACGATCAGCAGGTGCTCGAGCGCCAGTACCCCTTGCTTCTGAACGGGCGCAAACTCGACGAAGAGCAAAAAGAAGGCCTGGTGGATTACGTAGACGACGAGCAGCTTTCTGAATATGCCGACGCCGCCAGTCTTGCCGCCTACGACGAAGACGAGCGAGAACGGCAAGATAGGGAAACGGACGTCGAAAACGAAGAGCAAAAAGACGCCGATCCTGAAGAAGAAATGATCCCGATGGCCGCCCCCGATGCGCCTGAAGCAGATGAAGAGGAGCAGGATAAGGAATATTCTGAAGAAAGCAGCCGGCAGCCGTTCGTATGGATTCGACTGGACGGGGAGCCGAGCCGCGAGGCCGCCACCGATCAATCAACCGGACGAATACCTTATGCCTGGGATGACCTGGATACTGCCCGTTCCGATGAGGAGGAATCAGACAACGACGAGCACATCGTGGACGAGGACGCTGTGGAAGAAGGGGCAGAGGAAAAGGATCAACCAGCGAACCCTGAGGATTCTCGAGAGACAGCGTTCATTAAGGATTTCCTGCATCGCGATGCACCTGAGGAGCCGGGTCGTTCAATACGGGGCCAGAGGACGCGGCGGCCGTCCTGGTTGAAACGGTCCATGGAGGAGAATTCGTGACAGATCAAAAGTGCACACCTTCCTAGCTAGGTCTGGTAAAAAGGGGTGTAGAAAAGAAAAAGCCGGCATCACAACTTCTGTTGTGATGCCGGCTTTTTCTGTAGCGGGCGGTCCGGACGAGACTCGAACTCGCGACCTCTGGCGTGACAGGCCAGCGTTCTAACCAACTGAACTACCGGACCGAAACCCCCCTGTTTTCATACAGAGACCGCTTATACGACCCTTGTTGTTGTGTGATCCGTAGATGAGGAAATATTTTGCCGACCCAACGGATGCCTCAATAAGGCATCCATCACCCACCTGGCCTCAATTAAACGAGGGATTCGCTTTAGTATTGCGGATGCCCTTCCACTTCTTTAATTTAATATTATGAATCAAAATAAGGGCGCCCTCCGGCTCTTTTTAGTAGATTCCTTGTGTGAACGAAAGCGCTTCTACCACACTGGCGCGCACACTCGCGAGTTACGGTACCTGTTTCCAGGAAAGATGTGCACCAAGCCACTCAGCATCTTCGATACCATCAACGAGACCCGAATGCAGTGCATGGCTTTCTTACCAACCAACCAGACAAAGGAGTACACACGATGACATCAACAACGGACAGTGTAAACAAAACAAGGCTGTTTTGGGGAAGCTGCCTCGCACTTATCACGACGGCCTTTGCGTTTTCTGTTACACGGGAAATCCAGACGGATATACAGGCTGAATTTATCCTCACGAATGCCAATCTGGGATTATTTGCCGGCGTGTTCTTCTGGGGATTCGTCATATCGCAGGTCATTTTTTCGCCGTTATGCGACACCATCGGGATGCGTCCCATCGTTCGCGGCGCTTTCATTGGCCATATAGGGGGGGCCCTCTTGATGATGTTCGCACAGAATTTTACGATGCTGTGGGTGGGCTCGCTCCTGGCCGGTCTGGGAGCAGGTCTCGTTGAAGCCGGCTGTAACCCGCTCGTCGTGGCTCTGTACCCGAACAAAAAGACCGAGAAGCTCAATATTTTCCATATGTGGTTTCCGTATGGAAACCTGATTGCTGCATTGCTGGCACTCGGCCTGACGCAGCTCAACATTTCCTGGGAGAACAGGCTTCTTCTTATCCTGATTCCCGGCCTTGGGTACGGACTGATGATGGTGACGGCGAAATATCCGCATACGGAAGGGGTCAGCGCAGGCGTTCGTCCGAGGGATATGCTCAAAGCCTGCGTGTCTCCAATGATGCTGCTCATGCTTGGCATGATGCTCCTGACCGCTTCGATGGAACTGCCTCCATCGAGTTGGATCCCGCCGGTCCTGACGGCTGGTGGCGCTGTGCCTGGTATTCTCGTGTTTGCCTTCGTATTTGGTATTATGGGTACCTTGCGGCTATTCGCCGGCCCCGTCGAAAAGCGTTTGCGACCTACGGGTATCCTGTTCTGGGGCGCCGTACTGGCAACTGTAGGGCTCTTTTTCTTCAGCCAGGCTACGAGCCTGTGGATGCTGTTCCTGACGGCCGCCGTCTGGGCCGTAGGTATTGCGTATTTCTGGCCGACGATGCTCGGGTATGTCTCCGAGCGGAATCCGAAAAGTGGTGCGCTCGGTCTGGGTATGATGGGGGCTATGGGGATGATGGCTGTCGCCGTGGTCATTCCTCAGGTGGGCAACATGTCGGATAACCTCGGGCACGAAACGATTCCGGAGGAACAAACCGTGAGCATCCTTCAAGAAGTGAATCGCGTCTTCCCGCAATTGAGTGCGGAGAGCCTCGAGGCCAGTGCCATCAACTCAGCCGCCACGATGGCGGGACAGGCACTCGCCGTTTATGAAGTGGAAGGCCGTCTTCCAGAAGGAGAAACCACCCAGGCGTTGAGAGCCATCGATAAGGCCAGTTCCCTGGAGGTCGTCCAAAATAGCGAAGCCGCGGACGAAACTGCCGCTGTACATGCCATCATTAATGACGCAGATAGTGTAGGAGGCATGAAAGCGCTCATGAGGCTGTCGCTCATCGGCATCATTCTGATTCTTGTCTTCGGCTGGATGCTCCTCCGAGACAGAGCCCAGGGAGGATACAAAGCGGAGAGGCTCGTTACGGCCGGCGAAACGGAAGAAACGGCTACCGCTTACTAAAGGGTAGAAAGGTCGGGGTTCTGAGGTCGACCTGTCTCCGACTCAGAACCCCGAATCCATAATCCTGAACCTCAAACCCGATCCTCATGCATAGAAGAGAAGCATTAAAACGAGTTGGTTTATTGATGGGGGGGACGCTTTCCGTACCTCTCGTATCCGGTGTATTATCCGGTTGCCAGCCCCCTGCCGAAGGTACCACGTACGCCCTCCAGACGTTGACGCCGGAACAAGACGAACTCGTCGCTACGATGGCGGAGCTCATCATTCCGACCACCGACACACCCGGTGCTCGCGCCGCCAACGTAAATGAATTCGTAGATATCCTGCTTACCGACTTTCACCCGATAGAAGACCGCGATCGGTTCCTGGCCGGCCTGGCCGATGCGGATGCGAAAGCGACGGCCGAGTATGGCGCCTTGTTTGTCGATTGTACCGGGGACCAGCAGGTCGCGTTGTTGACCCAGATGGAAGATGAAGCGTATGCCGCTCGTCGACCAGGCGGAGACCCTCATTTTTTCATCATGATGAAAGAAATGACGCTGACGGGATATTACACGTCTGAGATCGGAGCCACCCAGGAGCTCGAGTACGTGCACGAAGCGGGTATCTATCGTCCCGACATTCCATACAGCGAAGTGGGCAAGGCCTACGCATAACCCCACTTTCTCGTTATGCAGCGGTGCTTTTCAGGGTACTATTCCAGGAAGCGGAGCGCCCGATCCCGATTTCAGAATCTATTAATCTAAAGAACTGATGTTACGCGCCGGATGCGCATATGTGCTGCCAGAGCGGCTTTGCACGGTTGCAAAGCCGCGTAAACCAGGCTGCTGTGCACAGTTCGCGTAACATCACTAAAGAATTCATGTTCAAGAAAAACGTATACATTGCACAAGAGGCTGAGGAGTACGACGCGATCGTTGTCGGGTCAGGCATTGCGGGTGGATGGGCCGCGAAAGAGTTGAGCGAGAAGGGCATGAACACCCTGATCCTGGAGCGAGGACGATCGGTTACGCATGGCGATGATTACATCACCGAACACAAACGGCCGTGGGAATTCTCGAATCGAGGTGGGCAGGTCGACCGGGAAACGCGCGAACAGTCCCCCGTACACTCCAGGGATCGCGGTGTGTTCAACGAAACCACGAAACACTGGTTTTTAAACGACAAAGAGCATCCCTACATCGAAGAGAAACCGTTCACCTGGCTGCGCGGCTACCATGAAGGAGGACGTTCGATCATGTGGGGACGCCATTGCTACCGGTGGAGCGATCTCGACTTCGAGGCCAACCTGCGCGATGGAAACGGAGTGGACTGGCCCATCCGTTATGCCGACATCGCTTCCTGGTACGATTATGTCGAATCGTACGCCGGCATCAGCGGCGAATTGCTCGGTCTGCCTCAACTGCCGGATGGGAAATTTCAGCCCGGCATGGAGCTCAACGTCGTGGAAAAGCACATGCGTGAGCGCATCAAAGAGACATTTCCGGAGCGTATCTTGACGATCGGCCGTGTGGCCATTCTTACCGAGTCGCTCAACGGCCGTGCTGCCTGCCACTATTGCGGCCCCTGTGCGCGAGGGTGTTCGACGGCCTCGTACTTCAGCAGCGTCAGCACGACCTTGCCGGCGGCCTATGCCACGGGCAACGCTACGATCCGCCCGCATAGCATCGTACACAGCCTCGTATACGACGAAGAGCAGGGGCGCGTCACTGCCGTTCGCGTTATCGATGCAGAAACGATGGAATCGATGGAGTTCAGGGCGAAGGTAGTTTTCCTGTGCGCCTCGTCACTGGGATCTACGCAGATTATGCTCAATTCTACGTCCGATCGTTTTCCGAACGGGATCGCTAACTCGAGCGGCGTACTGGGCCATTACTTGATGGACCACCATTTCCGAATCGGCGCCAGCGGGGAGGTCGACGGTTTCGAAGATCGGTATTATTACGGGAATCGCCCGACCGGGTTTTATATTCCTCGATTCCGGAACATCAACGATGAGACGAAACGCGATTACTTGAGAGGATTTGGCTATCAGGGGCGCGCCAGCCGCATGAGCTGGGGGCGTGGAATGGCCGAAAAGGGCTTCGGCGAGGATCTGAAGAGAACGCTGAGAGACGCCGGCCCCTGGCGTGCCAGCATGACGGCCTTTGGAGAAACGCTGCCTCGTTTCGAGAATCACGTTCGTCTCGATCCCGATCGGACGGACAAGTGGGGTATTCCCCTGCTGCGCATCAACTGTGAGTGGGGTGAAAATGAATTCGCCATGCGTGATGACATGGGCAACGATGCGGCGGAGATGCTCGAAGCGGCCGGGTTCAAGAACGTAAGTGTATACAATAACTATCGCGAGGGCGGCGTCGGCGGTGCAGAGCCCGGCCTGGGCATCCACGAGATGGGGACGGCACGTATGGGGCGCGATCCCGAGACGTCGGTCTTGAACGGGCATAACCAGGCCCACGAAGTTCCCAACCTGTTCGTCACTGACGGCGCCTGTATGACGTCTGCGGGCTGCCAGAACCCCTCTATCACGTACATGGCGCTTACGGCCCGAGCCGCCGACTTTGCCGTTAATGAGTTGAAAAAAGGAAACCTGAGCTAGATCGGAACTGAATGGCCGCCAGACTGAGGCGCCTCCCAAATCCTATGAAGAAATCCGTGCATATCCGTCAATCGGCCGAAGTATTCGACGCCATCGTCGTTGGATCGGGGGTCTCGGGCGGCTGGGCTGCCAAAGAATTGTGCGAGAAAGGGCTAAAAACACTGGTGCTGGAGCGTGGTCGCGACGTGGTGCACGGCGACGACTACATCACGGAACACCTCGCTCCGTGGGAATTCGAGAACCGGGGTGTTATGCGGCGGGACGTCATCGAGCGAAATCCGAAGCTGGCCCGTGAGCCCTATCTGTTTAATCCGGAGACCGCCCATTTCTTCGTTCACGACACCGATCAAGATTATATCGAAGACGCACCGTTCACGTGGCTTCGGTGTTATAACGTCGGCGGACGTTCTCTGACGTGGGGCCGGCAGTGTTACCGCTGGAGCGACCTGGATTTCGAGGCCAACATGAATGACGGACATGGCGTCGACTGGCCGATTCGGTATGCCGACATCGAGCCGTGGTATTCCTACGTCGAACGATTTATCGGCGTGAGCGGCGAAAAGCTCGGCATTGCACATTTGCCTGATGGGGAATTTCAGCCACCGATGGGCATGAACGCGGTCGAAAAACATACTCGAGACCGCATCAAGGAAGCTTTTCCGGATCGCCACATGACGATAGGGCGGGTCGCCGTTTTGACCGAGTCGCTCAATGGTCGTGCTGCCTGCCATTATTGCGGTCCCTGCGCGAGGGGCTGTTCGACCGGGTCGTATTTCAGCAGTCAGAGCTCCACGTTGCCCGCTGCTCGCGCAACGGGTAATTTGACACTTCGCCCTCACAGCGTCGTCCATAGCGTCATCTACGACGAAGAGGCCGACAGAGCCACGGGCGTTCGCGTCATCGATGCGATCACGAAAGAGATGACCGAGTACTCGGGCAGGGTCGTGTTTTTATGCGCCTCGACGCTTGGCTCCACCCAGATCTTGCTGAATTCGAAAACGCCCCGGTTTTCCGAAGGCCTTGCCAACTCCAGCGGTACGCTGGGGCACTACCTGATGGACCACCACTTTCGCGTAGGGGCCACGGCCGTCGTCGAAGGGTTCGAGGATCGCTACTGGTATGGCAATCGCCCCAATGGGATATACATCGCCCGTTTTCGCAATCTGGGGCCCGGCTCTATGCGTGACGATTTCGTGCGGGGCTATGGCTATCAGGGCGGCGCCACGCGTCCGAGCTGGGGGCGGGGCATGAACATTCCCGGTTTTGGCGTAGAGTTCAAGAATACGCTGCGCGACCCGGGTCCCTGGAGCTGGTGGCTGGGCGCCTGGGGCGAAGCCCTGCCGAGGTACGAGAACTATATGGCCCTGGACGACAATGAAGTCGACGCCTGGGGGATGCCGTTGATCCGGCTGCATTGTACCTGGGGAGACAACGAGTTGGCGATGCGTAAGGATATGGCGCAACAGGCCGAGGCCATGCTGGATGCTGCCGGCGCCACTTCGATACAGACCTTTGACGAATTCGTCCCCGGTGAGGTCGATGCGGCGCCGGGCCTGTGCATCCACGAAATGGGCACGGCGCGCATGGGGCGCGACCCCGGGACATCCGTACTCAACGGGTTCAATCAGGCCCACGACGTGAGTAACCTCTTCGTAACGGACGGGGCGTGCATGACTTCGTCGGCCTGCCAGAATCCCTCCATTACGTACATGGCCCTCACGGCTCGCGCTGTCGACTACACCGTAGAAGAAATGAAAAAAGGAAATATCGGATAGTCGATTTCATCCATACGGAGTGTCCCGACATCGAAGCCGGGCTCGACAGTCCCCGCCCCCGAATATCTGAACGCTGTCCTCTTTAATATTTGACCTCAACTGAAATGAATCGAAGATCGTTTATTCACCGAGCAAGTATGGCTACGGCCGCCGGCCTGATTGCTGGATGTGCCGAGGAGTCCCAGGATTCCCAACCGGCAATCGAAGAGTCGCCCAGTACCGCTCCTCTGTCGCTGTCGACGGTCGGGTTGCAGTTATATACGCTTCGTTATTTGATGGAGGATGACTTCGTTGGTCCCATCCGAAAAGCGGCCGAGATTGGCTACGACGAGTTCGAGTTCGCCGGATACGGAGGTATGACCGGGCAGCAAATCCGGAGTTTGCTCGACGAGCTCCAGGTGAGCTCGCCCGCCACACATATTTCTTCCTCTGAGTTCAGGCATACCCTGGACGAGGTCATCGAACGATCCCTGACCATCGGTCATACTTACCTGATTTGCCCTCACCCTGGCGACGAACCCTACGAGACGATCGACGACTACAAAGCGATGGCAGCGTTTTTTAACGAAGTCGGCATGAAGTGTGGAGAGGCCGGTCTGCAATTCGGTTATCACAACCACGGCTTCGAATTCGAAGAAATCGATGGGGTCATCCCGATGAATGTCCTCCTCGAGGAAACCGATCCCGAACTCGTATCCATCGAGCTCGACCTCCACTGGATCAGCGTCGCCGGCAAGGATGCCATCGAGTACTTCGAGGCTTATCCCGGACGTTTCCCCCTCTGTCACGTGAAAGACATGACTGCGGATAAACAACTGGCCGATGTCGGCAGCGGGGTGATCGATTTCGCTTCGATATTCGCCCATGCGGAGCAGGCCGGCCTCGAACACTACATCGTCGAGCACGACGCTCCCGGTGATGCTATCCAGAGCATCACCAACAGTTTCGAACACCTGACCTCCGGAGCGTGAGACTGGAAGCTGGACGTGGGGCTCCGGACAAAGGACTTTGCAGCCTGAACCCTATTCCACCGTACGTATGAAAGCCATGACTTCAGGATGGTTGGATAAGAAGGCATTGCGTTCTTTCGAATCGAGAACGGTGAGGGCTGTTGCATAGCCGTCCGAGGTTAAACCATCGGGGGCGATTACGGTCGCCATCGTGCGGTGTGTGAGGCCGAGGCCGGTGGCCGGGTTGACGACGTGGGCATACCTGACGCCTTCGATGACGGCATACTGCTCCGTGTCTCCCGAGGTCGATACGGCCGCGTTCGAAAGGCTCTGTGCGGCGCGAAACAGGTCCGATTCAGGGGGGGCGCCTGGCACGTGAACGCCCCAGCCGTCGCGGCCCGGAGGCGGGTTGCCGATGACAATATCGCCGCCGGCTTCGATGAGAGCCCGATGCAGTCCGTGCGATTTTAATACCTTAAGGGCTTCGTCGAGAATAAATCCTTTAGCAATGCCCCCCATGTCGAGCTTCATGTGCGCTTTTTTCAGCGTGACACGCTTTTTTTGTTCATCCAGCTCCACGAGGCGCCAACCCGTGCGCTCCATGGCTGTGTTCAGGGCTTGATCGGTCGGCAGGCGTTTGTTGTCGCGGGATTCCCGCCACAGGTCTATGAGGGGGCCCGCTGTGATGTCGAAGGCGCCTTCCGTTTCCGCTGAAAGGGCCTGAGCCGCTCGAAGGGCAGTAAACAGGGCATCGCTGACCGGTGTTGCATTTTCGTGTGCACTCTGAGAGAGCCTGCTCAACTCGCTGTGAGACCGATAGCTGCTGAATACGTCTTCCAGTTGCGCAATGCGCGCGAATACGGCTTTCGCTCCCACCGCGGCGGCGTCCTCTTTTTCGGCATAGACGATCATTCTGACTTGTACCCCTAGGTGGAGTTGAGTATACTGATATCTTGTGAGAGCGCTTTCAGAAGCCCTTTCAGGCTGGAGGGGCCGGCACGAGCTCACCTGAAGTCCCACAATGACCGCGATCGACAGTGCAGGTAGAACAGCTCGTTTAGCGAGATGTCGGGCTGTATCAATAATCACGGTATCAATAATCACAGTATCACTGAACATGGTATCCGGGCGTCATTGAGGTTGGAGAACGTTTTAGAATACAAATTAGCTATATCGGAAATGCGCAGGAAGAGAAATAGATCTGCTCCGTTCAGTATGGGGTCCTTGTTGTATGTCGCTTTGTATGTTGCGTTGTATGTTGCACCGATTTTTGTCGTTTTGTGCTCGACTGTGTTTATGCCGGCCTTCGGGTTAGACGAATCCGATGACGACGCAGTACGCCGGGCGGCGTGGAGGACGGACGATACCACCTTCGTGAAGTACACCGAGCCAATCGGAGAGTCACTGGTAGAGTTCGAGATGATTCCCGTGCCAGGTGGAACGGTGGCTCTTCTGACCGAGGAGGGGCTCAAGGAAGTCGAGGTAGCCCCCTTCTGGATGAGTACAACGGAAGTAACCTGGGATGCTTACGATATTTACGCGTATCGTCTCGACGTGCCGGAATCCGAACGGATTCAGTATGCGGATGCAGAAACGAGGCCGAGCCGGCCCTATGAGGCCCCGGATTACGGCTTCGGCCATCAGGGGTACGCGGCTATGAGCGTTACTTTCCAGGCTGCCGAGCAGTATACGGAGTGGTTGTCGGAGAAGACGGGCAAGACCTACAGGCTTGCTACCGAAGCGGAGTGGGTGCATGCGGCGCTCGCAGGCGGCAGCATGGCGGGCGGGCTCGACGCCAGCGATCTGGAGAAGGTAGCCTGGTACGCCGCGAACTCGGGAGGCAAAACCCACCCGGTGGCCAGCAAAGCCCCTAATGCGCTCGGGTTGTTCGATATGCTCGGCAACGTTCAGGAATGGGTCGTCGGCTATGACGGAGAGCCCGTGACCAAAGGCGGCTCGTATCGTGACGACGACGAAGCGGTTCAATACGAGGCGAGGGCCAAACAAACGAGGAAATGGAATGAGCGGGACCCGCAGATCCCCAAAAGCACGTGGTGGCTCTCCGATGGCCCCTTTGTCGGCTTTCGCATCGTTCGCTCGTTGGATCCGTGAACCAAACATCTAGTGACCAAAAACTGAGGTAATCTTATGGATACGCAATCTTCAAAGAAAATAGTCCCTTTGACGCGCCGGCAGTTCGTGCAGACGTCAGCAGCGGCTACGGCCGGCTTGATGGCCTCCGGCAACTACGCCTTCGCCCAGGGTTCCGATACGATACGAGTGGGAGTGGTCGGCTGTGGCGGTCGAGGCACTGGAGCTGCTGTACAGGCACTCCGTACGAAGCAAAACGTAAAGCTGGTCGCTATGGGCGAAGCTTTCCGCGACCGGCTCGATGAAAGCTTTGAAAATATCCAGAACGAACTGGAGGACACGTCACGCATCGAGGTCCCTGAAGAACGCAAGTTTGTCGGGTTCGATGCGTACAAAGAGGTCATTGCCGCGTCGGACGTCGTTATCCTGACGACACCGCCCGGATTCCGGCCCATCCACTTCGATGCCGCTATTGAAGCCGGCAAACACGTCTTTATGGAAAAACCCGTAGCCACCGATGCGCCGGGTATCCGCAAGGTGCTGGAAACGGCTGAAAAGGCCAAAATGAAGAAGTTAAACGTCGTCGTGGGGCTCCAGCGTCATTATCAGACGATTTATCGCGAGTGGGTGAAACGCATTCAGAAAGGAGCTATCGGAGACATCGTGACATCGCACGTGTACTGGAACAGCAGCGGCGTATGGGTTCGCCCCCGGAAGCCGGGCCAGACAGAGATGGAATACCAGATGCGGAACTGGTATTACTTCAACTGGCTTTGCGGCGATCACATCACCGAACAGCACATTCACAACATCGATGTGTCTAACTGGGTGAAAGGCGATTACCCGGTTCGGGCTCAGGGCATGGGAGGTCGCCAGGTTCGCAATGGTAAAGATCACGGCGAAATTTTCGACCACCACTTCGTCGAGTTCGAATATGCGGACGGCAGCCGTATGTTTAGCCAGTGCCGGCATATCGAGGGCTGTATGAACCGTGTCTCCGAAGCCTTCCAGGGAACGAACGGCTTTGCGCCGAAGCCGGGTGTGCTGAAAACCCCGAGTGGCTACGTCATGTGGGAGCACGATGACGAAGACGACCCCAATCCGTATCAGGTCGAACACGATAAGTTGTTTGCCGCGATTGCTGCCGGCGAATACAAATATGCCGATGCCGAAAACGGGGCCAAAAGTACGATGACATCGATTCTCGGACGGATGGCTACGTATTCAGGCCAGGTGATCGAATGGGACGATGCGATGAATTCGGATCTGAGCCTGATGCCGAAAAAATTTGCCTGGGATGCACCGCCGCCCGTATTGCCTGACGAGTACGGGTATTACCCGGTAGCGGTACCCGGTGTCACCCAGGTGCTTTGAGGTGCTTTGATGCGTCCAGTGTTCGGAGCTCCCTGTCCTTTTCAGGATGCCGGGAGCTCCGAACCCCCAACTCTCCCAACCCAGAACCCTTATGGATCGAAGAAATTTCGTTAAGAATAGTCTGGCAGCCTCCGCAGTTGTAGCGGGAGGCTCCTCGTCACTGGCCACGGCGGCTGAACGTCATACGCGTAGTTCCGGTCGTGCGGAACCGTTTACCCTGAAGTTCGCTCCTCATTTCGGGATGTTCAAGCATCATGCAGGAGACGACTTGATCGACCAGCTCAAATTTATGGCAGATGCCGGATTCACGGCGCTGGAAGATAACGGTATGAAGGGGCGAACGGTGGAAACCCAGGAGGCAATCGCCAGCGAGATGGGCCGGCTGGGAATGGATATGGGTGTATTTGTGGCCCATACGATTTCATGGAGAGAGCCCGGACTCGTGAATCCGGACACCCACGAGACCTTTCTCGCTGAGATCCAGGATTCCGTCGAAGTGGCAAAACGAGTGAATGCGACGTGGATGACGGTTGTACCCGGGTTCGTCGATCTACGGATGGATATGGGGTATCAGACCGCTAATGTCGTCGACGTCCTGAAAAGGGCGAGCGATATCCTGGAGCCTCACGGATTGGTCATGGTGCTCGAACCCCTCAACTTTTACAACCACCCGGGCCTCTTCCTGACGAAGATCTCCCAGGGATACCACATATGCAAAGCTGTTGGTAGTCCGGCCTGCAAGATCCTCGACGATCTGTATCACCAGCAGATCCAGGAGGGCAATCTGATCCCCAACATCGATCAGGCCTACGAGGAAATCGGCTATTTTCAGATTGGCGACAACCCTGGACGAAAAGAGCCGACGACCGGGGAAATCAACTACAAGAACGTCTTCCAACATATCTATGATAAGGGATACAGGGGTATTCTGGGCATGGAGCATGGAAACTACCACCCTGGCAAGGACGGCGAGGCGAAACTGGTCGAAGCGTATCGATCGGTGGACGTGTCGATGTAGCGTTGTCTGGTGCTTCAGAAACGCAGCCTAAAGCGATCCGATATGGGTATTCATTGACGTTGGGTCTTAGCCAGATCCCTCCGCAAGGTCGGGATGACGATGGTCGTGTGTTTCCCGCTTATTACACTGTCTCCCAGATACGAAGCCCCAGGATATGTTCTTGGTCTACTTGAAAATCGCGTTTCGTTTTTTGCGCAGGCATAAGCTGTATGCTTTCGTCAACATCGCCGGATTAGCGGTCAGCATGGGCGTATGTCTACTCGTGCTACTATATGTCGCCGATGAGAGGGCCGTCAATCATCTTACCGATAACGCCGACTCGATCTTTCGCGTTGAGAGTCGGTGGCAAGACGAATCGATGGGGCTGCCTCTGACCACCCTTGCTCCATTAGGGCCGCTTCTCAAGACCACGTTTACTGAGGTTGATGAGCAGGTGCGGTATACGATGGTGAATACGACTCTCTTGATCGGCAATGAACCCTTTCGCGAATGTCTGATCATCGCTGACCCAACATTTTTCGACCTGTTCGATCTCGATTTCGTAGGAGGCAGGCGAGAAACGGCGCTGCAAAACCCTGGAGGTCTGGTCTTAAGCGAGCGTCTTGCATGGCGCTTCTTTGGCTCTCCCGAGGTGCAGGGAAGAGATGTGGACATACGGGCCAGGAACAGCCAAACTTATTCGACTTTTAGCGTTGCTGGTGTCATCGAGGATTTACCGTACAATTCCGTCACGGATTTCGGAAATGGCCAGTCGTGCGAGATATTCGTGCCGATGGCGAATGTTGGTCTTTTCTTCAGGCAGGGCTTCGAAGATGACTGGATGAATAAGTACCTTGTTACGTTCTTGAAGATACGCAATCCATCGGAGGCGGCCACGCTTGAAAGTAATTTGCAGGCCATGCTCCAGACCCATGCTCCAGACGCGTATCGGGATGTCCTGGCATTAGAGCTAAAACCACTTGCACATCTATATCTCGATCAGAATAACAGCCTTGCCCGGAGGAATATCAGGTTGTTCTCGGTCATAGGGGTAATTATTCTACTCATTTCGTGTATTAATTACGTTAACCTGGCGACGGCTCAATCAATACGACGGGCCGGCGAGATCGGCGTGCATAAAGCGTTGGGAGCAAATCGGGGCCGAATGGCACTACAGTTCATCGGAGAATCCGTGCTCGTATGTTTAATCGCTGCTTTACTCAGTGTTCTCGGAGCGAAGCTGGCTCTGGGGCCTTTTAATCATGTCATCGGGAAGGAGCTTTCTCTTGATCTCGTTGACCCGAGAATTCTCGCGATAACGCTCGGGTTTGCCTTAATCCTCGGTATTATTTCCGGGTGCCTCCCGGCGATTGGCCTGTCTTCCATTCAGCCGGCTCGGATACTGAGGGGAGGTGTTTCGAGGAGATCTGGCCTGTGGCTTCGCCGTGTACTCGTTGTTGGGCAGTTCGCCGCCGCGACCGTACTGGTCATTTCTGTGGGTGTGATTTCAGACCAGTTGCAATATGTAACCTCTACCGATCCAGGGTTTGACCAGGAACGGGTACTGGTGATCGATACTGTTCCCCGAGAATGGACACTGGCCGGGGCTGATCGCCTTGAGACTGCTGTCGAGATACTGGAACAGGTACCCGGGATCGAGAGTGCGAGTTCTTCCTTCCAGATTCCTGGAGAAGTCGATAAGATCTCCGTATCCCCAATCGGCGGTGATGATGAAGAGAAACCGTTCTCCATTTACTGGATGGATGAGGCCTATCCAGAATTGCTGGGCCTTGAACTAAAAGAGGGGCGCTTTTTTTCTGATGCGTATGGCACCGACAAATGGAACACTGTGCTCTTGAATGAGACTGCGTTAAGAGTGCTCGGATGGACAAAGGGCACGGGCGAAACCCTGCTGGTCAGGGGGGACACTGTATCTGTTGTAGGTGTTGTTAAGGATTTTCACTTTGAGTCGCTCCATACCGCCATTGCTCCCATGGTGCTCTGGTATAAACCGGCGCCTTACAGCTACATCGCGCTAAAGCTTGACCCCTCCGCGTCGTGGTCTCCGGTTCTCTCCCGGCTCGGCGAGCAATGGAGCGAATTGTATCCTGAGGCTCCTTTTAACTGGTTTTTCCTCGACCAGCAGGTGGAGAAGCTCTATATAAAGGACGAGCAGATACAGAAAACAATGACGTGGGGAGCAGTATTGGCTCTGGTTGTAGGATGTCTTGGGCTCTACGGGTTGGTCGCCTTTACTGCAGAACAGAGGACGAGGGAAATCGGAATCCGAAAAGTTATGGGAGCCTCTAGATGGAGTATCCTGCAGGTATTCTCTAAAGATGTAGTAATGCTGGTTTGTGTTTCTGCGTTCTTTGCCGTTCCTATAGCGTACATAACGATGGATCGGTGGCTGGAAAATTTTGCATATCATGTCACCATCAGTTCGGTTAGCCTGGTAGTTCCTGTCCTATTCGTTCTGGCGGTTGCTCTACTGACAGTAAGTTATCATTCTGCCAAGGCGGCATCGGCCAATCCGGTCGATTCACTCAGGTATGAGTGAGGGAACGGGGCGTGCACTTCCATGAGGGTAGTGGAAATTGAGGGGATGACAGGCGTGTAGGAAACGTATACTGCCAGGCGGATTTTGACGATGAAAAGAATTCTGCAAGGGTTTTGCCTAAATGCTAAAAAACCTTTAACATGGAGCCCATAGACGACACCCGGTGAATCAAACACGCAATAATTCATGCCCTTAGGACGCAAAATCAAATATGGGATGGTAGGGGGCGGTCCAGGCGCCTTCATTGGTGGGGTGCACCGCAAAGCGGCGGCGCTGGACGGGGAGATCGACCTCGTAGCGGGCGCTTTCTCTTCCTCACCCGAAAAATCGAAAGAGCAGGGCGAGGCCCTGCTGCTGGATCCGTCTCGCGTATACGGATCCTACCAGGAGATGGCTGAGGCGGAACGCAAGCTGCCTGAAGGGGAACGCATCGACTTTGTTTCGATCGTCACACCCAACAACACCCACTACGACATCGCCAGGACCTTCATCGAAGCCGGCTTCCACATTGTTTGCGACAAACCGATGACTACCACGGTGGAGGAGGCAGAAGACCTCTGCCGGCTGGTCGACGAGCACGACACTATATTCGCACTAACGCACAACTATACCGGTTATCCGATGGTGAAGCAGGCGCGTCACATGATTCGTGAAGGCCTGCTCGGAACGATCCGCAAGGTAGTCGTCGAATACCCACAGGGATGGCTGGCTACCTATCTGGAAGGGGAAGGGGCCAAGCAGGCGGTCTGGCGAACAGACCCCAAACAGGCCGGCGTCTCCTCCGCGATCGGCGATATCGGGTCACACTCCGAGAACCTGGCCCGCTACATCACCGGTCTCGAAATCGAAAGCCTGTGTGCCGACCTCACCACCTTCGTTCCCGGCCGGCTCCTCGAGGACGACGCCAACATGCTGCTCCATTACAAGGGCGGGGCCCGGGCCGTGCTGCACTGCTCTCAGGTGTCTGTGGGCGAAGAAAATAACCTCAATATCCGAATCTACGGCACCGAAGCGTCTTTGCAGTGGCACCAGGAGCACCCCAATTACCTGCATGTCCGGTACGGAGACGGCCCCGAAGAGGTCTTCAAGCGCGGGAATGATTACCTGTCGGACATCGCCAGGCACAACAGTCGCCTGCCTTTCGGGCACCCGGAGGCCTTCATCGAAGCCTTCGCCAATATATACGTGAATGCAGCGCGGACTATAGCCGCCAGGCTGGCCGGGGAAAATCCGGGTCCATTCGATACCGATTTCCCAACCGTCCAGGACGGCGCCGTCGGAGTACACTTTATCCACAGCGCCGTACAGAGCGGTAAAGAGGGCCGATGGGTCGACGCGAGCTACACGCCCCCCGAATAGGGGCAAGGCATACAGGGGAATAGGGATATAGGTCTACAGGTGAGCGTTATAGCCTGGATTCCCTGGACAGGTACAACAGCCTGTATCCCCATAACCTTATATGCCTGAATACCTATACACCTATAAACAGATGTTACGCGCCGGATGCGCATACGTGCTGCCAGAGCGGCTTTGCACGGTTGCAAAGCCGCGTAAACCAGGCTGCTGTGCACAGTTCGCGTAACATCACTTATAAACCTATACTCCTATAAACCTCAATTTTACATGGCACGTCCAGTTACTTTGTTTACAGGCCAATGGGCCGATTTACCTCTAGAGACCCTGGCCGAGAAAGCCAGCAATATGGGATTTGATGGGCTCGAACTCGCCTGCTGGGGCGATCACTTCGAGGTCCAGAAAGCGCTGTCCGACGAGGCCTACTGCCAGAGCCGGCACGATATACTGGCCAGATACGACCTCAAGGTCTTCTCGATCAGCAACCACCTGGTCGGTCAAGCCGTGTGCGACAACATCGACGCCCGCCACCAGGCGATTCTTTCGCCCGACATCTGGGGTGATGGCGATCCAGAAGGTGTTCGCCAGCGGGCGGCGAAAGAAATGATGGATACGGCACGCGCTGCGGCCAGGCTGGGCGTGAAGGTGGTTAATGGCTTTACCGGCAGTAGCATCTGGCACCTATTGTACTCGTTCCCCCCCGTTGACCCGGCTATGATCGACGCCGGTTTCAAAGATTTTGCCGACCGATTCAACCCTATCCTCGACGTTTTTGATGAAGTGGGTGTTCGTTTCGGTCTTGAGGTGCATCCTACGGAGATCGCCTTCGACATCACAACGGCGCACCGCGCACTTGAAGCGATCGGCCACCGCGAAGCGTTCGGATTCAACTACGACCCGAGTCATTTCGGTTATCAAGGGGTCGACTACCTCGGCTTTATCGACGAGTTTGCCGGCAGGATCTACCATGCGCACATGAAAGATGTCTGGTGGTCTCGGATTGGTACACGGGCAGGTGTATTCGGCGGCCACGTCGAGTTCGGGCACAGCGATCGCCACTGGGACTTCCGCTCGATCGGCAGAGGAAGCATAGACTTCGAGGAGATTATTCGCCGTCTCAACCGGATCGGATACAATGGCCCGCTTTCTATAGAATGGGAAGATTCCGGCATGGATCGTGAAGAGGGCGCCGAAGAGGCCTGCGCGTTCGTCAAAGCGGTTGATTTCACACCGGCAGAAGGGGCGTTCGACGCAGCCTTCGCCAAGGAAAACCAGTAAGGTCTATCCCCTCATGCAAATTATGAAGTTCATCAGCGCAGCCCTGGCGATATTATTCATTGCCTGGGCTGCGTTTCAGTATAACGATCCGGATCCTTTTTTGTGGATTCTCGTCTATGGATTAGCGGCTCTAGCCAGCGTGCTTTTTCTAGTGAACCGGTTGCCCCTATCCTTTCCACTGTCTTATTTGATTATTTGTGTGGTCTGGGCTGTTTTCTTATCTACCCAGATCACCTACCAGGAACTGTCTGTAGCTGTCCGGGAATGTGAAGAGGAAATGGATTTCTTCGTTGCGGTGTGCTCCTGGATACCTCGTCAGATCACGTCGGAATACTGGAGAGAAATGATGGGGCTCGTGACGATAGCGGTCTGGATGGGTGTATTGGGGCTCACCGTTTTCGTCTCGAATAAGAAAAAGTCAGGCTCTTGATCGATCGAGGGCCCCGCGTCTGCCTTTCGGAAAAGGAGTGAGTGCCTTTGAATCGTGCGACAGGGGGTTGGTATAGAGTGCCCTTCCGTCTAATTTGCCAGCCAAGCCTGATGCCTGAAGTCGAAATTCGAAATAGGTTGATTCTTGTCGGGATCCTGGTGCTCATTTCATGGACTGCTGTGCTCCAGGCAGACCTTCACCCCGCTTTCGGGCAGCCCGCCGATCCGAGTCGCCCCACCGTATTTGCCGGTTCACTCGACGAGAGGGCGAGGGTTCTCTTTGTGGGTTTTGATCGAAACCTCTGGTTAGCTTATGACACAGAGCGCGGAGATATCTATAAAGCCTGGCAGGGCAACCTGGATGACCCCTACAGTCGTGCAGCTTTCTATCAGGCGCTCGACGTATCGGTCGAAGGTCTCGTTTATCATGAAAATCTGCTGCATCGAAGCTGGTATGCTCTCGAGCACGGCATCGAAGATTCACTCGATGTTTCGTACCAGGGATATCGAATTTCCGGCCCTCAGGTCGTGCTGCAGTATCTGATGAAAACTCCTTCGGGAGAAATGGTCTATGTAGAGGAACGACCGGCTCTGTTTTTTGAAGGCAACCGCCCACGCCTGCAGCGCGTCTTTCACGTGTATGACAGGCCTCCGGGCGTTCAACTCGGCTTGCATCTTAGTGTTGGAGGACTCGCGCGGCGAGACGACGTAGAAAGTGATGGGCTCTTTCAGCAATTCAGCGAGAAGAGACGGGACTACTACTGGGGTGAAGCCACATCGATCTCGGGCCGGCTCGTACTGCAAGCAGATACCTCGACGGCACTCTCAATCTTTTTTTCCCCATCCAATGCCCGGAATCTCCAGGAAACGCTGTCGTTCGATCTCGGGTATGCCGTTCGGTTGAGGCCGCTCAGTATGGGTGACACGGCGCTTGCGGAGCCCGAACTCGTCCGCCGGAGTGATCATGAGCCTGGAATAGCGCTGAAGGCATACAGTATTGAAGAACCGATCAATCAACTTTCTGAATTGGCGCCTGGTCAACTTCCCAATGCACACCGGGTTATACCCGAGATCGATCTCTCCTCCAGCGAGGATTTCGGCGACCTGGATTTCTATTTCATCACGCATCTTTCAGGATACCTGAATCTTTCCGCGTCGGGAGAGTACGCCTTCAGAGTTCTTGCCGATGATGGCATCCGACTCACGATTTCGGATTCTACATTGATCGAGCAAGACGTGTTGCAGGCCGCTGTGCTCTCCGAGCCTGTAACGATACCGCTCGATGCCGGCATACACCCGATCCGAATCGAGCACTTCCAGTCGACCGGCAAAAAACAGTTGACCGTGTTGTGGCAACCTCCGTGGGAAGACGAGTTTGCGGTTCTTGACGCTGGGGTGCTTTCGACCCGGAAAGAAGAACAGCGGTTCGCTTCCAGTGGGCGAAAGTTTACACGCAGGCAGTCGACTGCCGATACACTCGACGTCGAAACGGTTGAGGTGGATGGTATACACCCGGCCCTGCGTATCGAAGAATTACCTGTTGCAGGCATTGGGGCATCCATAGGGGGGATGGCTTTTTTGCCTGACGGGCGGCTCGCGATATCTACCTGGGAAGGGAGCGGCCGGGTAATTATACTTGAGGGAGATCTCCATGAACCGGCCCGATTGACCCTCAAAGAAGTCGCTTCTGGGCTGCGGTTTCCCCTCGGATTAGCGGTCGACGATGATAATCTGTACATCGTGCAAAGGCACGAATTGACGCACCTGATTGACCTCGATGGAAACGAACTGATCGACGAATACCGTTCTCTCGGGCATGAGTGGGTGGTTGCCTCGGATTATCTCGAACTCGCCTATGGCCTGGAATACAGAGATAGCGTGTTTGTCAGTGCCCTGGGAATGCCCTGGGATCGAAACGGCGCTATACTTATCGAGGACATTCACCATCGGGGTATGGTGAGCGGCCAAAGAGCCGGCCAGGCATTGACGGAGATGGCCGATGGATTCCATATTCCCAACGGCCTGTCTATGAACGACGAAGGCGTGCTGGCCATCGCTGACCAGAGAAACCTCTGGTTCTCCGATTCACGCCTCGTTTTCACCCGGACGACTGCCGGATGGAGGGAGTCGCCTGATGGGCTCGCTGGAAAAGGGTCGATCTGGCTGCCCTCCAGGACGACAGGTCGTGCGCCTACCGAACCACTACCCATTGAGGTCGGTCCCTATCGAGGGCAGTGGCTGGTAGGTGACATGTTCGAACCCATATTGACCCGTATAGGCCTCGATGAAGTTGATGGGACGCTGCAAGGGGCCGTTTTCCCGTTCACGAACAATCTGGGGGGATCCATTAGCCGGTTCGCCAGCCCGCCCGGTGGTGGCGTCATTGCCGGAGGGGTTGCCGTCGATACGACGGCGATGCAGGTGGTTGCCGCCGAGCCGGCCTTTCAACAGTTCTCCTTTATGAATGAAACGGCGTTTGAGATGAAGACCATCCGGCTGATTCCCGGGGGGCTCGCCATTGAATTTACTGATCCCGTCGACCGGGGTGCCGCCGCTCAACCGGACGCGTACCGGCTGTATCAATGGCCGGACAGCGAGGTTCAGCGGGACTTGAGCCGAAAACGGAGCACTACCACCCGGCTCCGCGTTGCGGATGCGGAGGTGCTCGGTGAGGGGAGAACCGTCGAACTCGATGTGCCGAGCCTGCAGGCCGGACACGTCATCTATATCAATCTGGACCCCACCCTCAGCTCTGCAGAAGGAGCCCGTCTATGGAGCAACGAAGCATGGTATTCATTGAACCGGTTGCGAGAAAACTGGAGTACCGGTGAGCAGGAGCGATGGAGCACGGGCGATCGGGAGTGATTCGAAGCACATCGCAAACGAACCTGAGCCAGGTACCTCGTACGTATCTACCTGTTCCCTTCTGTGATCCCCGGCCAGTCATCCGAGCGGAAAGGCGAGGCCGGCAATCCTTCGGTATTGTAGAGATTGACTATCGGGTTGTTGGCCCATCCCATGCGTATGGCGACGGGGTCCTCGACGCTGTCGCTGTAGGCGATGATACGGCTGCCTCTGATTTCGGCCACGGCCCAGTGGAAAACGCGATCTTCACCGGCGATGGCAAACCCCTGAGGGGGGCCGCCGTCCGATGTAGTCAATCCGTTCTCTGCGTAATCGAAAATGACCTCAACCGTGTCGCCGGAGACAGCCAGGGATTTGAACAGAGGGCCGGCAGGAACGATGGGGCGATCGTAGTTCGTGTGCAGCACATTCAGGGCGAGGCGGTATCCCACGTCTTGTTTGTTGGTTGGATGAATGTCATCGGCTTCGCCGATATCGATCGTAACGGCCATTCCCGTGTTGGGCAACGAGAGGGCCATCGCCTGAGCTTCTCTGAGTTCGGGCCAGGTTTCATTTTCTGACGGGTTTTGCTGCTGAGCCTGGAAATTCGCGAGCTGAACGAAGTGGAAAGCCAGGTTTCCTCCCCACTGGGTTCTCCAGTCCTCGATCATGGCCGGAAAGAGTGTTCGGTATTGATGGGCCCGGCTCGCATTGGATTCGCCCTGGTACCAGATGACACCTTTGATGGTGTAGGGTATGAGTGGGTGAATCATAGCGTTGTACAAAACACTGGGTGTGTGTTGCCTGGGGCTTTGTCTGGGGGGGCGTGTTGCAGCCTCTTCGAGGTTCAGGGCAGGCTGGTAGTGCCAGGTGCCGGCCAGAGGTACGGTCGTCGAGTACTCACCGGTGAGTTCGAGCCGCAACTCGGAGGAGTCTCCCCAGACGCCACCGCCGCCGCCCGTGTCGAGTGCCCGTATAGCCACCACATTTTCGCCGGCACGCAGCACTGATGAGGGAAGGGTGTATTCTCTTTTTTTGTTGTATGTTCGCGTTCTACCCACTTCGACGCCGTTGATGTAGGTGACATCGATGTCGTCGACGTGTGCCACGTGCAGGACGGCCTCACGGTTGACGGCGCTCACCGGGACCTCGAACGATTTTCGGAACCAGACGATACCGTCGTAATTTGGGAGGAGGTCGTCCCAGAGGCCCGGGAGGTCTGTCCGGGACCAGCCAGAGTGATCTAGATCCGGGGCTGCCCAGGCGGCCTCTCCGTTTTGGAAGCCGGGGTCGTCCGCTGAGGCGAGCCATTCGGACAGGGCGTTCCCCCATTCGTCTTCGGTTTGGTGGAGGGCATCCGGGGTCGAGCGAAGGGCAGCTACCTCTTCGGCGAAGTCGGGCAGTTCGCTGAGTGTGGTAGAGCTAGTCCAGGCTTCAGCAGGCGTTCCTCCCCAGGAGCTATGAATGAGGCCGATAGGCACCTGCAGAGAGTCGTGCAATGTGCGGCCGAAATAATAGGCCACCGCAGAAAAGCCAGGTATGGTCTCCGGCGTGGTCCGGTACCAGCCGTCGCTCGGAATGTGGGAGGCGGGTAGGGCGCTGTAGGTTCTATCGACGGAGAATAACCGGATATCCGAAAATTGTGCATCGCGTATCTCCGCTTCGGCATGGGCTGATTGTTCGACCGACCATTGCATGTTAGATTGTCCTGAGGCGAGCCAGACCTCACCGAGAAGAACATCTTCGATATGGAGGGTATCAGTACCGATAATGGATAAAGTAAAGGGTCCCCCCGCCGGCTCGGGAGCGAGATAGACCATCCAGGAACTATCTGGAGCTGCGTCTACAACCGATTGCTGATTCTTGAATCGTACCGTAACTTGAGCACCCGGTGTGGCTTTTCCCCAGACTGGCGTCGCTGCGTCCCGCTGCAGGACCATATGGTCGGTGAAGAGGGGAGAGACGAGGATGGTCTCAGCTGGAGGCGCCTGCTGACAGCCGCTGACATACAAACCGACGAGCAGCAGAACGATGTTCGGATAGGGACTACGCATGGATCCTGAGGAGTGGGTTGTGATAGATCACCAAGATACATACTCTTTTCTTGACAGTACAACCTCTTACTGGTGCACGTAGGGTGAATCAAATCAGATTCCTGGTCTGCCGGTTGGCGGCGTGCAACGAATAGAATGATATAACGACAAGCTCAAACAACGAATGATTATCCATACCAAAGCCTTTGGGCGAGCAGGCCTCATAGGTAATCCCTCGGACGGGTACTACGGAAAGACCATTTCATTTATCATCCAGAATTTTGCGGCAACGGTCACCTGCTACGAATCCCCTCGTGTGGTGATAGTGCCTGGCCCGAGAGATCACCTCGTATTCGGCAGCCGCGAAGCCCTCGTCGAAGACGTCAGCCTGAATGGATATTACGGGGGCATTAGACTGATCAAGGCGACAATCAAAATGTTCAGCGATTATTGCAAGAAGGTCGGCATCGAACTGGCGCCGAAGAATTTTACCCTGGAATACCAGACCACGGTGCCGGTTCGGGTCGGGTTGGCCGGCTCGAGCGCCATTATCACGGCGACTATGCGGGCCATGATGGCTTTTTACGGCGTCGAGATCGTGAAGCCGCAGTTGCCCAACCTCATTCTCAGTGTGGAAACGAATGAACTGGGCATTGGGGCCGGTTTACAAGACCGCGTCGTCCAGGTCTACGAGGGCACGGTGTTTATGGATTTCGATAGAGATCTCCTCGAAAACCGGGGATACGGGACCTACGAACACCTGGTGACGGCCAACCTGCCGCCTCTGTTCGTGGTCTATCACGACAATCTCTCAGAAGGGACTGAAATCACGCATAACGACCTGCGGAGCCGATTCAATCGGGGCGAGGCGGATGTCGTCGAGGGCATGAAAGAGTTTGCCGGCCTGGCTCAGGAAGCACGCGATCTCATCGAGGCTCGGCGCGGCGAGGAAATTGGCCCGCTTATGGATGCAAATTTTGACCTGCGGGCTCGGCTGTGCCAGATCAGCGACGGCAACTACAGGCTGATCGACAAAGGCCGTCGCCTCGGTGCACACGTGAAGTTTGCCGGCTCAGGGGGGGCTGTCGTCGGCATGTACGATGGGGATCCCGAACGCCTGGAGAAGCTCAGGGCGTCGTACGCCGAGATGGGCGCCAACCTGCTCGTGCCTATCATTGAATCTAGACTAACAGAGGTGTCTGTGTGAATAATAAACGCGTGACGAAAGCGATCATTCCGGCAGCAGGCATGGGAACCCGGTTTTTGCCGGCAACTAAGTCGATGCCTAAAGAAATGCTGCCCATCATCGACAAGCCGGTGTTGCAGTATGTCATCGAAGAAGCCATCGACAGTGGCATCGAGGACATTCTGATCATTACGGGCCGTGGCAAGCGGGCCATCGAAAATCATCTCGATTACGCGCCGGAGCTCGAAGCCTTTTTGCGCCAGGTGGGCAAGGATCACCTGATCGAGACCGTCCACGACATTGCAGACCGCGCTCGCATTTTCTATATCCGCCAGAAGGTGCAGCGAGGCCTTGGAGACGCGATTCGGATCGGCCGACGCCACATTGCCGGCGAAGCCTTTGCCGTATTGCTCGGAGATACCATCATCAGTACGAAGCCCGGAGAAAAACCCGGTTTACGCCAGTTGCTCGATGTGTACGAACAAAAACAGGCCAGCGTGGTTGCCGTTCGCCAGGTGCCGAGAGAATGGGTCTCTCGATATGGCATTGTTGCCGGGGAAGAGGATCGCGAAATCGAGAATCTGCACCGTCTCTCGCACCTGGTCGAAAAACCGGCTCCTGAAGATGCGCCAAGCAACCTCGCCATCGCGGGGCGCTACGTCTTCACGGCTGCTATCTTCGATTGCATCGACCAGACGACCGAGGGCGTCGGCGGCGAGATCCAGCTGACTGATGCTATGAACGTGCTTGCCAGCAAAGAGCCTATGTATGCTCTGGACTGGCGAGCCAGGCGATACGATATCGGCAATCGGGTCGAGTATGCAAAATGTTTTATCGATTATGCGCTGTCTCGTGAAGACACCCGCGACGCTGTCCTGGAACATTTGCGGAATCACGTCGATCTTCTAGTCAGAGCCGGGGAAGCCTGATGTACGGCGTAGACCCTGTTTTGCCTTTCGTTTAGGGCATATTGATTGCTCGTGTGCCCATACACCCTGCAGTGCGCACTTTTTTAATCCACCATCCAGTCGAATTCGCTAAATGGCTGTACCGCCTTTATTCAGATATCGTGCAAACCTCCTGTTTGTTGCCGCTCTTTTCGTTTGTATTACGGCCTTCGGGGTTGTATCGGGTCTGGCGTCATGGCAGGTTCTCAACGATGCCAACCAGCCCGATGCACGACACGAAAATGCCTACGTGGAGGTAAACGGCAAATTTTATATCATGGGCGGTCGATTTGTGCGTCCCGTCCAGATTTACGACCCCAATGAAGGCCGTTGGGCGCAGGGATCGCACCCTCCCGATTTTTTCTCGTTGCATCACTTTCAGGCAGCTGCACTGGGGGATACGATATACGTTCTTGCCGCCTATACAGGAACCTATCCCGACGAAGATCAGGTCGAAAACGTGTACAAGTACGACACGGTCACCGATACCTGGGTGGTGGGGCCCGAGATTCCCGAGTCCAGGCGACGAGGGTCCGCCGGCGTGGCCGTGCGCAACGGCAAATTCTATATCGTGTGCGGAAGCACCGGGGGCCACGGGGCGCAATCCATTCGCCGCACCTGGTTCGACGAATACGATCCGAGTACGAATACGTGGACGCAGCTGCCTGACGCACCGAGAGCGCGAGATCACTTCCATACAGCTATTGTGGGCAATAAACTGTATGTAGCCGGCGGGCGTGATGGAAACATCGGTGACAACATCGCTGAAGTGGACGTCTACGATTTCGACTCCGGGCAGTGGAGCACGTTGCCCTCGAATACGGGCGATATCCCGACGACCCGAAGTGGCACGGCTACCGTCGCTGTCGGCCAATTTGTCGTCGTTATCGGCGGGGAATCCAACCAGACGCTGGCCAATGATGAAGTCGAGGCTTTGAATACAGCTACCAACAGTTGGGTGACCCTGCCGCCCCTCAACATCGGCAGGCATGGAACCCAGGCCTTCCTGCACCAGGATAAGATCTACATCGCTGCCGGTTCAGGACAGCAAGGCGGTTCTCCGGAGCTTACGTCCCATGAGGTGTTCGATACTAGCCAGGAGCCTAAATTGCCGGTAGAGCTGGCGACTGATATCGTTGCGATCGCTGACAGTAACCGGGTATACCTGCAGTGGCGGACACTCAGCGAGACGAATAACGCTGGATTCGAAATCCAACATCGTCTGGATGGCAGCTACATTACGGTTGGTTTTGTTGAAGGCCACGGAACGAGCGTAGTGCCTCACGATTATTCGTTCACCGTCTCCAACCTGGCGCCCGGCCGCCACGTCTTTCGGCTGAAGCAGATCGACTTCGACGGCGCCTTCGAATTTAGCCCCGAGGTGTCGGCCACGGTCGAATTGCAGTCCGAATACGTCCTCGGCCCCATCTACCCCAATCCAACCAACCCCCAAGCCCGATTCGAGCTGACCGTTGACCGCTCCCAGGAGGTTCGCATCGACGTGTATGACGTAATGGGACGGCACATGACCCACCTGTTTTCCGGTTCGTTGGAATCTGAAACGCCGTACTCGTTCGTTCTGGACAGCCAGTCTCTGGCCGGAGGTACGTATATGGTCCGGGTGAGGGGAGCATATTTCATGACATCTAAAGTCTTCACCGTCTTAAAATAGGCTCTTCTCTTTAACGGCACGACGCAAAGAGGTCGTTTTACGGCGTGTTGACCTCCCCCGCACTTGATAATGAGTGGAGAGGCTCGTTCTTTAGAGGGGGCCGATCTTTTTCTTCAGGTTCTTGTATGAGGAGCTGTCGTTAAAAGATGAGCCATTCAAATCCCACTACTTATTAACAGATGTTACGCACCGGATGCGCATAGATCCTGCCAGAATGGCTTTGCACACGTGCAAAGCCACGATAACCAGCCTGCTGTGCACAGTTCGCGTGACATCACATATTAACAGATGTTGCGCGCCGGATGCGCGTAGGTCCTGCCAGAGCGGCTGCTGTGCATAGTTCGCGTAACGTCACTGAAAAATTTCCCCACGCAATGATTGGATCAACGATCAGGATCGTTTCTTTGAGTTGTTTATTGGTTCTCGGAGTGCACTGTGCACCAGAAGAACCCGTAGAAGCTCCTGAAGGCATGGTGTACGTGCCCGGTGGCAAGACGACGATAGGTTCACAGAAGGGCCTGCCTATGGAGCGGCCGGTTTTTAAGATGGAGATCGCCCCCTTTTTTATGGACGAGCACCCTGTGACCGTTGCAGAGTTTAGAGTGTTTGTCGAAGAAACGGGCTATGTCACCCAGGCCGAGGAATTCGGAGATGCCGGTATCTTGGATTTTGAAACTTATCAGTGGATGTTGCTGCCCGGCGCCACCTGGGAATATCCGCTAGGCCCGGATCAGGCTGCAGCACAGGAGGACCACCCCGTTACGCAAGTGTCATGGAATGACGCCGTAGCGTATGCTGAATGGAGAGGACATCGTCTGCCGACCGAGTTCGAGTGGGAACATGCTGCGAGGGGGGCAGCGTCGGCGCCGGAGCAGTATGCCTGGGGCGAAGTGCTTTATGCCGGTGATGAAGCCATGGCCAATACGTGGGACGGTACGTTTCCGTTCAACAATACCGAAGAGGACGGGTACCTGCTGACTTCGCCGGTCGGACACTTTGGGAAAACACCCCTTGGCTTGACCGATATGGGCGGTAACGTGTGGGAATGGACCGACAGCTGGTATCGATCTTATCAGGAACGAAACAACCCTTTCAACCCTGACGCCCAGAGTGAACGCGTACAGCGGGGTGGATCTTTTCTCTGTCACTCCGATTACTGCCACGGCTATCGGGTATCTGCTCGTAGCCACTCAACGCCAGAAACCTCGCTTTTTCACGTTGGATTCCGGACCGTCAAAGATATTCCATAACCCCTGGTGCGAACACCTGTCATGGATACTCGGTTATTGATGAGACTTCTTTCAATATCAGTCGCGTTACGCAGGTTGTGCACAGCAGTTCGTTTTGCCCCCTTTGAAATAATGCGTTTGAAATAATGCGTAACACCAGTAAATCA
>CAZGHT010000066.1:15762-32505 GCA_964525535.1 uncultured Rhodothermaceae bacterium | reverse complement strand
CTTTGCAACCGTGCAAAGCCGCTCTGGCAGCACGAATGCGCATCCGGCGCGTAACCTCTGTTACTAATCGAAATCTCCCATTGAGGTACTAGTTGATGAGAAGTTTCATGTCTTTTGTGTTGACTGCCGCGTTCATCCTGGTGATCATGAACGGATGCGACGCCTTTAGTTCGGACGAGTCCGGCACGGTTACGTTAACCGGAACGGTGATCAATTCCGTTACCCGTACTGGAGTCGAAGGTGTCTTTGTACGCGCTTTTCCGAGTGATGGCGGGGAGGAAACCATCACGGAGACCGATCGAAACGGGGCGTACTCCCTCGACATCGACATCGACAGTACACAAAATGTGAGCATTGGATTTACGAAAAGCGGCTTTATCAGTACAAATGCGGTCGAATTGGCCGTGGCCAACAGAACGATCGAGGTAGCCCCGGTCCTGCTGGTCCCCGAAGACGATAACGCCGATCCCAGGGATCCTTCGGGACGCGTTTCCGGCAGGGCGTCCAACATTCTGCTGCAGTCTCAGTCGTCTTCATCCATCGGAGTGCGCGAAAGTGGATCTACGGAGGTAGCCGAACTGGTCTTCGTCGTGACGGACTCGCTGGGCGTGCCCATTACGCTGAATAACCAGATTACCGTCAACTTCCAGTTCGGGGTCGATCCGGGCGACGGGGCTTTCATTTCTCCGGATTCTGAGTTGACGGATGCATCCGGTCAGGTACGCACCAACGTGTCCAGTGGAACGACGAGCGGCGTAATACAGGTCATTGCCGAGGCGACGGTATCCGGCAAGACGATCCGCTCGAAACCCGTCGCGCTGGCTATCCATGGCGGGTTGCCTCAGGTGGATCACTTCGGGGTGGCCCCGGCAGTATTCAACGTCGCGAGAGCGTGGGACGTATGGGGTGTCGAAGCGACCGTTACAGCGTTCGTAGGCGACCGCTTCGCCAACCCTGTGCGAGTAGGCACCTCGGTGTATTTCACCGCTACGGCAGGGATCATCGAGGGATCCAGCACAACCGGCGCCGACGGCAGAGCGCCAGTGCAGATCATCTCGGCCCCGCCCCAGCCCAATCACCCCCAGTTCGGGTTCGGGTACGTAACCGTGACGGGCAGCACCGCAGACCTCAATGACACTCAAATTTCAGACGACACGATCATCTTATTCTCAGGGTCGTCCAGGGTTGTCGTGCCCGGGGGGCAAGGGCAGTTGGAGCTCGGAAGAGCCTACGAGTTTTTCGTGTACGATCAAAATCAGAATCCGCTGGCCGCCGGAACCAACATCACCGTTACGGCCGAAGGGACGAACGTAGAGTCCTTCGGCAACAACAACGTCTTGCTGACGGATTACCTCTTCGGAGATCATAATTTCGAAGACCAGGGCATCACGTACGGGATCACGCGATTCTCCTTCGGCATCCGGCAGGGTGAGGAGGCCGATGAGTCCGGCACGCCGGTTCCGCCTGAGATCGAAGGCGCCACGATTCGGGTTAGCAGCCCCAATGGCAACATCGAGCGGGTCGTCCTTCAGAGCGGCGCGGTCCTCAAACGAGACGAATCCGGTGAACTCGTGCCCGCCCAGTAGATAACGGGCCGAACAAATCCGACCGTCGAACATGTGGCAAGGGGTACTCTCCGGCATCTATATCACACCCACTGCCGGAGGCCCCATGATGCCTCTGACTGCAACGGTGGCCTACCCCGGTCGAGGACTCGAGGGCGACCGGTATTATCACGGCCAGGGCTCGTTCTCGAGGTGGCCCGGCCCCCATCGTGAGCTCACCCTCATCGCCGAAGAAGACCTCGCACGGATCGAGGCCGAATCGGGCATCACGCTGGCGCCGGAACTGACGAGGAGGAATCTCCTGACGCGGGGGGTTCCCCTGCATGAACTCATCAAAGAGGAATTCCGGATCGGTTCAGTGAGCGTGCGGGGCGAGCGGAAGTGCCAGCCCTGCAAGTATCTGGCGCGCCTGCTCGGCGAGAAACACCTCGTCGCTGCCATGGTGCATAAAGGGGGACTGAGAGCTCGGATACTCGACGAGGGCGCCATACGGGTAGGCGACCCCATCACGCCGGCCTGATACATCGACTTGCTACATCGACCGGAACTAATCCGGTTCGTCCCCTACGTCTCGCACCGTCCGGAATCGTTGCTTCAGCAGATTGAGCGCATCCCCGCGGAGGGTCGCCTTCGGCAATACCAGGCAGTCCGCTGCCCTATGGCGCTCTATGCGCTCGGGGTCCGTTTCGTTGCCGAGGGCCATGCATAAGGAGGCGACGTCGTCTGCCGTGCACGCCCCGATCAACACACGGTCCAGGTCGACGGGGCTCCGGACGGCAAGCCAGTTGATCTGCAACCGTCCCTCTCGGGTAAACGCGCCCTTCGACTTCAGTGCCCGGTCCAGCACGACGTCGACCCGGGAAGCCCGAACGCCGAACAGCGTCGACCGGCACATCCGGCAACCGAAATAGGGAATGCCTTCGGCAGGGGTGTGCCTGGAAAATCGAGCATAGTGCTGGCTGCAAAACCCCTGTGCAGAAAGGGCTTTGTGTTTCCGGGCTGTATCGCGGAGTGTTTTTTTGACAGCAGAGGCCTCTCGACGTGAACGCGATGCGACGAGGGTGCCGTACTCCTGGATGAGAAGAGAAATAGGCCGCCATTCTTCGGACAGCTTTAAACGTTCCAGGATAGGGAGGATGTCTCCGCCCAGGTTATTATAGAGGTGAGCGATCCAATGAGGCAAAGCATCCCCCTGCACGTGGCGAAGCACCTCCAGGATATCGGCGTGGTGCTCTGGATGATGGGGGAGCGTGTCGAGCAAAAAAGGTGTTGTGCCTGCGTCGATCCTTAACCCGGCCGCGTCCGGAGCGGTGTTCATACATTGACGAATCAGGCAATGTCGAATGAGGCCGGCGCTCCTGCATCGCACGATCCTTCTGGCGTGGGTGAGTGCGGCGACCAGGGCGGGCAGGCCATCTGCACCGATCGCCGTCAGGGCCTCCGTTGCCTCTGACACCACCGTATGATTCGAATCGCCGAGCGCTTCGACCAGGGCTGCCGGCGCACCGGAACGCGGCCGGGCCGGCTGCGCGGCGAGCGATCGTGCGGCCGTGCTCCTGACCACAGGGTCCTGGTCCCCGAGCGCACGGATGAGAGGATCGACGGCGCCTTCATCCCGCAGGAAGCCCAGCGTTTCAGCGATCCCGATGCGAACGCGTGGGTTGGGGTGTTCGAGCCCCGAAACCATCGGCTCCAGGCCACGTTGGCCGAGGCGGGCCAGGGACTCGACAATCCGTTCCCGCTGGGTCCACACCTCGTGCCTGAACCGGTCGATCAACGCGGGTACGGCACGGTCATCGTCCATGTGGCCCAGCACGTCGACGGCGGCCAGCCTGATCTCCTGGACCGGGTGGTGCAGGCAGGGCAGAAGAGCGTCTGTCGAGGAGCAGTCCCGAATGGCTCCCAGGGCCGCGATCGCGGCGATGCAGACGGCCGTGTCTTCGTCGTCGAGGGCCTCGATCAGGGGAGCACAGGCTCGACGATCCCCCAACCGTCCCAGTATTTCCGCCGACATCTTGCGGACCTGCCATTGAGAATGGGTCAGCGCGTCAACCAGCACGGGGGCGGCTTCGAGGCCGATTTCTACCAGGCCCTGCGATGCAATCTCGCGAACGTCAGGCTGATCGCTCGCCAGAGACAGGACAAAAGCCTCCATAGCGCGATCGTCCTGCAGCTTGATCAGGGCCTCCAGCACCTCGTATTGACAGTCCCAATGCCCACCTTGCAGATAGTCGATGAGCGGGGGTACCGCTCTTCGATCGCCCAGGTCGCCCAGAATGCGGATGGCGTAGAGGCGTATCGATCCGTTCTCGTGATGCAGGGCGTTCATCAGCGATTCCAATGACGCTTCTCCCAGGCGAAAGAATGCATCCGTGGCTACCTTCCGGATAGTGAGGTCGGGCTCGCCCAGGCATTCGACCAGGCATTCAGTTAACGCAAGCGCAGACTCTCCCTGACCGGGGAGTGTCACGGATTCGAGCGCGTGAATGCGATCCGAACGCTCTCCGAAGCGCATCAATCGGATTTGTTCGTCGACTCCGGTCGGCGGCTGTGGCATAACAGGTGGCAACAGATATTAATATCTGAAGAGCTTCTTGAAGAGGTTCCTTTTTTCGCTGGGGCTTCCTGGATGCTCCTCGAGCAAACCATCGAGTTCGTGAAGCAATTCCTTAAAGATAGCTTTTTTCTCCAAGATAGCCTTCTTCTCCAGAGCAAGTTCCTGCAATGTCGTGAGCTGATGCGTATCCATGTATCGAAGGAGAAGGAGCAGTATCCCCGAAACGAATTCGGCATCCGGCGTTATCAGGCTCTCGAAGGCACTCAACGCCGTTGAGCGGTCATAGCCGGTTATTTGCCCCGAACCGGTCTCCAGGTAAGCACAGAGCAGGAACGCGTGTTCTCGGTGCTGGACAACCTTCGAAAAGGGCGCCCTGTCGAGCGCGAGCTCAATCCAGCGTTCGTACATCGATGCCATGGCGCTTTCGGTACAGCTATCGTCCATACCGCTATAAGCCGTTACGTCCATGGTGTCGAAGTATCTGCCCTCAGGCTGTCCGTCCAGGCCAACAGCCCAGTAGGGTGTGTGGCGGATATTGCCGCCGCGTTGGAAGACCGTATCGAACGTGCATCCGGCTCGATACTGGTCCGGGACCAGGCTCACCGTGCAGTCCAGGACAGTTTCGATGCCGGCAGCGGCTCCGATCAAGGCGAGCGCCCTGCCGGATTCGATGCGCTGCCGGGCATGCAAAGCCATACCGACCAGCCGGCTCAATACGCGCGAAGGCGGCACGTGCAGCGGCGGGTCGCAGGCATCCTCGATATGGAGATGCCGGGGAGGGAGATGCCCCGTCGTCGGGTCCCCTTCGCGGTACGCGTTTTCGAGGCGCTCGAAGAAAGGAGCCTGCCGGAAAAATGCAAAAGGATGGACAGGCAACACGCCCTGATGCGGAACGATGTAACAATGGGCCATGTGCCTGCCGCCACGGTTGGCGGCGTCTTTTCCGGACAAGGGGACGATCTGGCCGAACACGGCGTCGCCGCCGGGCAGCGTGAAAAACACCCGTTTCGTCGGTTTTACGGCTCCTGGCATATAAAAGACGCGACGCTCGATATAGCGGATGTCTTCGGCGGTCAATCCTTCCGGTGTGTGGAACAGAGTTTGAAACCCGCCTCGGCCAGAGGGGGCGTCCTCCGCCTCGACGTTGGAATAAACGAGTTGCCGGGCAATCAGGTCGGGCATAACGGTACGGATAGGGAGTGGTCAGTAGGGGCTCACCAGGCGAAAGCCAAAGGGAAATGAGCGCCGGGTTCTGTATTCTGTGGTTGGTGAAATTTCATGCGAGCGAGGATCGCCGTAGGTGTTGTTGTAAAACGCCCAGCGTGGTTTTCCTCGCCCGGACCAATGGGGGCGTTTGCATACCCATTCTATGACACCGCCCCACATCAGGCTGAGTTCTGCATAAGTAGTGGGGTGCCTGGCATCGAGGATCTTTTGAATCAACGGGTAGGCGGCCTGATTCTCGCACTCGTGCATCAAAAGAACGGGATCGATGGTTTCTGACGCGAGGCCGTCATAGAGTCTAGGCCAGAGTTCAGAATCGGGTACGTCGAAGTCGAGAGATACACCTTCTCCCAGCCACCGGCAAAAGAGTTCGACCTCTTCCGGTAGAACGCCGGTCATGAACTGATGCTCGAGCAGCCTGCGGGAGCGTATGTGGGGCGCGGCGCGGTCGACGTAGGAGGAGGCCTTGCGGTAGGCTTCGCAGAGGGCATCGCATTGTTTGAATTGCTTCTTCGCGACGGGCAGTAGATGCACGTAGTACCCCAACTCTCTCAACGCGATCAGCGGAAACCCGGTTTTATCGAAATAGAGGAGCATATCCGTTTCAGGTGTCAGGCAGAATCCTTACAGGGATGGTCGTGTGCGGCCGAAGGGTTTTGCCGGAGAAATCGGTTTCTGCGAGCGGATGGGGCCTGCTCGAACAACCAGAGGAGCGGATCCAGGATGCGGCTGGGCTCGATACCCGCAGGCAGGAGGCCATCGGCTCCAGGTCGTGCGCCTAACGAGGAGACGATGGAAAACTGCACCGAAGCGAACCGCTCGCGTGCTATATTCAGGAACTGGTGCGCACCGAACGTTTCCTGTGCAAATGCTTCCAGGCACCTGGAGATGCGCTGCATGTGGGTGAGGTAGGAGTCTGACTGACTCAGGCACAGGGTATCGGGCGAAGCCTTGCCCTGCACATAGCCGTAGAGGGCGCCCCAGGGACGCAGATCGGGCAGGAGCTCGTCGGCTGCTGTGAAAACGACGATCAAGTTCTGTTTACTCGTCAGTCCGTTCATGCCCGCCATGCCGTGAAGATAAACCGAAAGGAGCCGTTCCATCTCGGCCGCAACGTCGCTGCTGCCTGAGCGCCGAATACGCGGTATGCTGACCAGGAAAAAAAGCGTCCGCGCCTTCTTTACGAAGTGTGCATAGTCGATCATGTCTTCCGGCGCTTCGAAGCTTTCGCCGGCGGCATCGTAGATCAGCAAAGTAGCCTTACCCCTTTTTACAAATGGCAAACCGTCAGCGTGGATCATTACGGGTTCTGGAAAGATCTGCTGGTTGGGCTCCGGCAGCAGCCCGGCGTCTAAGGCATCGATCTTTTCGAGGATACCGGTCAGGCTGTTCTGATTGATCGGCAGCATTGAAAAGCGGGGCCAGAATCGGTGCAAGCCGAACCGTTTGAAGGTGTGATACAAAGCACTCAAAAACACCGTTTTGCCGTGCGCACGGAAACCCACCACATTCAACACGATGGGCGGGTAAGCCCTGTAGTCGTGCACGTAAAGGGGCGGGACGAGGAGTCCGCAGGCCGGACACGTGTAAGAAACTGTGCCCCGGTCGAGCGTTTCCGCGATGAAGACCACCTCGTCCAGGCAATAGGGGCATATCATGGATCGCGAAAAAGTAATCATAAGGTCTCGATGCCGGGCGACTTCAGGATGATTCGGTGTGCTCCTTTCACAGCAATACGATAAAACGGGTCGATAGATTCTCGGATAGAGTTGCGCGATACGCACCTATGAAGTATATTCGGCACAAACCGGTTTGATGAGAATTTGACCAATTCTGTTCTCGGTATGTAACAACGTCGCACAGCGTCACAGCGTAGCGCAGCGACATCGCTCTTAACCGGTGCTCCATGAGCTCCCAAAGTAAGGCCGACCACGCTATGATCGATAGATGTTATGCGCCTTTCCACCATCGTAACTGCCTTCATCGTTAGGGTCCTGGCCAGGTCGTTTGCACGGACAAAAACGCAGATTCGCCGGCAAGCGATGCTTTAGTGTAAGGCAACGGAACATCCATGCAGAACAAGCTGCTCGAGGCATGCATGGGCCTTTTCTTTGCATTTCGTCACACTAATAATCGATATCGAGTATTCTCATGATCGTCTCGATCTCAGGGTGCAAGTCCGCGTTTTCGTTCTTCGTATTCCTTGCTCTTCTTGTATGCAACGCCCTGCTCCCGGGGCCTGATCATTTCGCCGCAGCCCAGGCGCCACCGGCTTCGCAATATACGATAGAGCAATATAAAATAGACCAGACCGTGCTCTCCCGCGAAGCCCGTGAGCGTATCGTTTCGACGATCCGTGCACGCCGCCTGGCGAAACGGGAACGCGGGTCCGCATCCGCCGAATTCCCGGCCAAACGGGCGACGGACGGAGCCGGCCGGCTTTTTTCCTCCCGAGCCGACGTCGAATACACCAGCACCTATTTCGATACCGAAGCGGGGGATGCCTTTTCCTTTCCGGAAGATACGCACGACTTCTGCCGGGCCTACTTCGCGAGCGCCGAAGCGAATCAGGATTTTGCGCTGAATGCCTTCGTTACTGAAGGCAGCTCCCTGACGATAACGGCCAGCTGGAGCCAATCCACGCAGGGCGTCACAGACCTCGACCTGTACCTGTTCGACGTCGAGGGGAAAACGGTCGGCGATCCCACCGGGGCCTTCCCCCAGGGAGCGAATGGCATCGATTTTCAAACCGATGGCTCCAATCTATTCGAAGAGGCCCTGCTCGACAACACAGGACCGGACCAGCCGTTCTTCGCCGTCGTCGACCGGTTCAGAGGACCCGACTCCACCGCATTCACATTGACGCTCTCGGGCGACGACGGCACGTTTGAGGTGCTCGAATACGTGGATAACGGATCTCTGTTCTATTACGATGCGGCTGCGGATCCCGATTCCCTGATCAACACGCTCGAAGACAACGTCGTGATCGACCTGAATGCCTTCGAGAATCCACGTCCCAACTTCAACGTCGTATTCGATGCGTTCGAAGGCTGCGTCGAAAGTGTCGGTTTTACACTCGTCAATCAGACGTCCGGCAGTACGGTGGTCGATAATGCGCCCGACGATGAGGCCCCCTTCGCTTTATTCGGAGACGATCAGGGGGACCTGGCCCCTGGAGATCTGACCGACGGCACCTACGAACTCACGGTTACTCCCTACAGCGAAGACAACCTCCAGGGGGCTTCGGCTCCCTCGTTGACGGTCGTTTTTGTTATCGAGAATACCCCGTCTGCCGGCTCGCGTGTGGTCGACTTCACGCTCATCGACGCCGACACCGATGCGCCGGTCCCCGGGGTTAATAACCCGATCCAGGACGGCGACGTGATTGACCTGACTACGCTCTCCAGAAATCTCACCCTCGGAGCCATTGTGGAAGACGACGCCGGGGTCGTTGACTCCGTGCGGTTTGATGCGACGATCCAGTTGAGTATCGGCGGCAATGCTACGCTTGCGCTCACCGACGCCGGCCCTCCTTACTCGGCCTATGGAGAGGCCGCCGGAGATTTCACGGCGGGTCCGTTGCCAGCGGGTCGTTATGTATTGACGGGTACCCCGGTCGGAATGCCCGGCACGGACCCGGCCCAGCTGACCGCTCGAACCCTCTCCTTTACGTTGCTCGGCCCCCGAATCAGCAACTTTACGCTGATCGATGCAGATGCCAATCTGCCGATCGCCGTCTTCGATCCGATCCCCGAGGATACGACGCTGGACCTCGCGGCACTGCCTCCCAATCTCAACATCAGGGCCAATACGATCGACTATGACCCGCCGGTGATCGACAGGGTTGTCTTTTCGCTCTTTAATGCGGGTGGAACGCCGCTCGTCAATCGCCGGCCGGAAGGCTACCGGCCGTATGCCTTGTTCGGAGACTTCAGGTCGGATCTGGGATTGGTCGATGTCGACCCCCCGGATGTCGCGAATTATTCTGCGTGGGGTTCGCCGCCGAATGGAGCGTTGCTCATCGTGGGTGAGTCACAGGATGCGGCAAACAACGTCTTATCCATAGATAGCCTCGCTTTTACCAACGTCAATGCAGCGGCCGCCGGCAAAGTGGGTGAGATTTCAGACATTCCCGAATTGCTGCCCAACTTCCCCAACCCGTTCAACCCGGTCACGACGATTCGCTTCGGGCTGGCAGAACGCATGCGGGTTCGGCTGGCCGTGTTCGATATGCTCGGCCGCGAGGTACACGTCCTCATCGACGACGATTTGCCGGCCGGGTTTCACGAAGCACCGTTCGACGCCGGCAGCCTGGCCAGCGGTATGTACATGTATCGCCTGGAAACCCCCGACGCCGTCCAGGTACGGCCCATGACACTGATGAAATAATACCCTACGCGTCGAGGTTGGTCCCGGTCGGTTCACTGTTTGATTATTTTTCGCTCTTGCACCCAATGAAGGCTATGTCCCATCGTCCGTTAATTGCAGCTCTATGCCTCTTGCTGTTGAACCTGTGCGCAGCAACACGGGCGCTTGCCCAACAGAACTGTTCCATCCAGGGAGTCACCGTCAGAGCTTACCCTCTCGGAAACGGCGAGGATGATCTCAAAAACAGCCTGACGGACTCTACCCGAGAAGTCCTCAACCGCATCAACGACAAAGAAGGCCTGGACGCGCTGCTTCGACCTGACGTCGTCAGCGATGCAGACGCCGACCTCTTGAGAACCGCCTGTACGCTCCATACGCGGTATAACATCTTGCCGGTACCAACCATCTCGAACGATGCGGACAGTGCCTACGTCGTCCGCGGTCTTCACCTGGACGTCGACGGAGCGGAGGAATACCTGCAACTGGCGCTCACCTTCGATTCGTCCGGTATGATCACAAAGATGGACGTGCTCGACGCCGACGACCGGCGGCGGGCGATGGACGAGACCCGCCGGCGAGTGAGCGCGCTCCCGAGGGGCGAGGAGGTGCTCGACCTCGTCCTGGAGCTGGAGAACGCTTACAACACAGACGCCGACTCTCTGTTCAAAGGAGCAGACGGCATGCCCAATCTCAGCCGGCTGCTGGGCAACGCTGAAATAAAGGTGTCCATCCTCCGTAACGGCCAGGCGGTGGCTGTTCCCCCAACCCCCTCCTTTCGATATATCCAGCGCCTCGAAACCTTGATCCGGCGTGTCGGCTCAGCCCCGACCGTCACGTACGAACTCGTAAACGTATACCCCCACAGGGACAACGCAGGCGAGTACAGCGAATCGCTGTACCGGGTCACCCTGATTCAACACTGGATGTTTTTGCCCAACGGGTACATCGATACCGATTACCTGTCGCTGGACGTCGAACTGTCCAACGAACCTTTTTTCCGCTTTCGTAATGCCGGCCGAGGCGCCTTCTCGGTGACGAGCCGTCCGGCCGGCGTCCAGATCGTCGAATTCGACCACATCGACTGGACCGACCTCGACCGGACGACCCCCTTCGACGAATACATCAACGCCCCCTGGCAATTCCACTACCTCACCCTCGACAATACGTGGTATGAGACCGAATTCCTCAGCATTACGTCTGAACAGGTGCTGGCCGATGAAACGGTCTCGGTCGATATGACGCACCGGCCCGGTCAGATTCAACTGACGGTCCTGCCCGACGCCGAAAATACGACCCTGAGCCTGCACGACGAAAATACGGGCTTCCAGGCAACCCCCTTCGAAAACGGCGGCATCGTCGAGATCCCGGTCGATCTCCTCAAAGGCGTTCCTCATCCGGACAGCACGATTCAAAGCGACTTCCGGCAGGTCCGATTGCAACTGGTCCGGGCGTTCTACGAACCGGTGGATACGACCCTTCAACTGCCGGGTCCGGATCCCGTGCCTGTCACGATCGAGCTGAAGCGCTTGCAGGGTACCCTCGAAGTGACGTCCTCGCCCTCGCCCTCGCAGGTGATCGTCGACGCCGATTCTTCGAGAATGACCCCGCTGGAAGAGCGCATGGACGTTACGGGAGACGGACCGCTCCTCCAGGTATCGACACGCAACGACCGCTGCCTCTCCAACGGCATGGAAACCGATTGCCTGTATCACATCCCGTCGACGACCCGCGGCGTCCAGATCGTGGCGGATCAGACGACGCGCGAACACTTCGAGCTCGGCCCCTTCGTCGTGAGAAACCTCACGGAAACGGCCGACCTGCGGCTCAGGCTCGAACGTACCGGTGAGGAGGAGGTCGACGTGGCGTTCGAACTGGTCGACAGGGACGAACGGAACCGAAAATATGCGGTCGATTTCGAGTTGCAAGACAGTGCCTCCTGGGAGCCGGTCGCCGACCTGCAAGAACAGCTCGTTTGCACGGGAGAAAATGCCTGTACCGGCGCCGGGTTGCGACCCGGGGAGTACGGGTTCGCCTGGAGTATGGATCGAGCTCAGCAAAGCAGCATGCCGGGGTCGGTGCCTGTACTCACGCTCCGGAGGAAGGGCGTTTGCTGGCCCTGCGTCTTGATTCCAGCCGCCGCCGGCGTCGCCGCGGCCTATATCTTCCCCCGCACGGGCAGCGACGACGACGGCACGTTCCTGCCCCCGCCCCGGCCCAGTGACTTTTAATATTCCCTATCATTGTCTAACGCGATAATGCTTACTCAAATGCGCTTCACTCAGCTTCGGATCAGCGGATTTTTCGCTCTTCTACTGGTCACTGCTTTCGCTCAAAGCAGTGACGCTCAATCCGTTCTCCCCGCCGCTCCTGAGTTGTTGTTTCCGGAAGATCAGGATACGTTGCTCGTCTCCGAGTTGCCCGTTGTACTCAGCTGGAACGAGATACAAAATGCAGCCACCTACGAGGCGCAGGTTTTTGCCGACGTGCCCGGGCCGGGCGACGAACCGCTGGCCCTGAAGATCAAAGTGCTCGACGATACGTCGGTTGAGTTGCCCACGGATCAATTGCTCGCTTCCGATACCGACAGCACCTACTACTGGCGCGTCCGGGGCCGTAACGCGGCAGACGCGGAAGGCGAGTGGAGCGAGGTCTGGCGCTTTAGTATCGCTGAGGGGGAAAACGCCCCGCCCCAATTCACCTTTACCCTGACGGCAGAACAGCGCACGACTGACGAGCTGGTCGAGCTGGCCTTCACGATCACGGCGCTCGACCCCGACGGCGGCGCGGTCTCGTTCACGATCGACGCCGATTCGGATTCCCTCGGTATGGCGATTACGGCGGTCGACGACACGACGAGTGCGTTTACGTGGACGCCGGACGAGGAGCAGGGCCCGGGCGAGTACCCGGTCACGTTTACGGCAACCGACGACGGCGACCCGGCCGCCTCTGCCGACACGACCGTCACGCTGATCGTCAACGAGGTGAACCTGCCGCCCCTGCTGGCTCCCATCGACAGCCAGCTCGTGAGCGTCAACCAGGAACTGACCCTTACGGCCAGCGCAACCGACGAAGACTTCCCCGACAACACGCTCACCTACACGCTGGCCGACACCTCGGTTGCGGGAATGAACATCGATGCCCTGTCGGGGCAGTTCAGCTGGGCGCCCGATTCAGCCGGCCTCTTCCAGGCGACGGTCGTCGTCACCGACGACGGCGTGCCGGCATTGTCGGATAGCGCGTCGTTCGTCGTCCAGGTCATCGGCAATGCCCCACCCCAGTTCACGTTTAATCTGACCGCCGAGGAGCGCACGACGGACGAGCTCGTCGAGCTGGCCTTCACAATCACGGCCGTCGATCCCGACGGAGGCGCGGTCTCGTTCACGGTCGACGGAGATACCCTGGGCATAACCGGCGCCGCCGTCGACGACACGACGGGCGCGTTTACGTGGACGCCGACCGAGGAGCAGGGCCCGGGCGAGTACCCGGTCACGTTCATCGCTACGGACGACGGCGATCCGGCCGCCTCCGCCGACACGACCATTACGCTGATCGTCAACGAGGTGAACCTGCCACCCACTCTCGCACCTGTCGGCAATCGCACGGTGGTTGTCGATACCGAGCTGTCGTTTACGGCGCAGGGATCGGATCCGGATTTACCGGTGGGCCTTCCCGAAAACACGCTCACGTATGCGCTGGCCGATACTTCGGTGAACGGGATGAATATCGGGTCGACATCGGGCGCGTTCACCTGGACGCCGGCCGCGCTGGGCGAATTTGACGTCACGATCACCGTGTCCGACCAGGGGGTGCCGGCTCTGTCAGCCTCTGAAACGATCACGATCACGGTTGTGGACGATAATCCGCCGCCCGTGTTCGATTTTCAGCTGACGGCCGAGGAGCGCACGACCGACGAGCTCGCGGCGTTGAACTTCACCCTCAAGGCCGTGGACGGTGACGGCGGTCCGGTGGCTTTTGCCATCGATGCCGTCTCGGATTCCCTCGGGATGTCCGTCTCTACCCTGGATGACTCGACGGGTGCGTTCACCTGGACGCCTTCCGAAGCCCAGGGGCCCGGGGAATACGACGTCACGTTTTTCGCCACGGACGACGACCTCCCGCAGGCTCAGGTCGATACGACAGTGACCCTGATCGTCAACGAAGTGAATGCCCCGCCCGTACTTGCGCCGGTTGCCGGCGTGAACGCGCTGGTCGGCGAAACCGTTGCGATCCCTGCAGTCGCGATCGACCCGGATATACCGCTCAACGGGCTGAACTTCCAGCTGCTGGACTCGGCCGGCAACACCCTGGCCGATACCACGGTCGCGCAGGCCGAGGGCGACAGTACCCGGGTCGGCCTGAACTGGACCCCCGACGTCCAGGGCGCCTTCAAACTCACGGTGCTCGTCACCGACGACGGGACGCCGCCCCTGCAAGACAGCGCCGACGTGCTGGTCGTGGTGCCGGGGGACCTGTGCACCTCCGTGTTTCAGTTTCCTCTCCAGATCGACCCGAATGCTGCCGATGCCTTCATCGTAGAGCTCGACACCGACCCGGCGTTCCCCTCGCCCATCGAACTGAGGACGCCGCTCGTCGAGGGCGTGAGCGAGTTTCAGGCTGCTCTCGATACGCTCGATGCCGGCACGACGTACTACTGGCGCGCCTTTACCGAATTCCTGGGGACGCGAAGTGCACCCTCCAAAGTGCTTCGCTACAAACCGTGGCCGGCTACGATCCCGGTCGCCCACACGTTGTCCTTCCCGAAGGCGACCGAGTCCGCCGACTTCCGGATGATCAGCGTGCCCGGGCAGTCAGGGAGCATCCCTATCGCCTCGACGTTCCCCGGGCAGACGCCGGAGACCGACTGGCGAATCTTCCGAGACAATTCGGACGAGGTCGCTTACCCCAGCTATCTCGAACAGATGGACCCGAACAGCAGCGACGCCGGCTTCACGTTCCAACCCGGCCGGGGCTTCTGGGCGATCAGTTCGTCGAGCTGGGAAGTCGCCGCGCAAGAGATTCCGTCGGTGACCCTCGATCAGGAAACGACGAGTTTCTTCGGCGTGCCGCTCACCACCGGCGCCGGGCCGGCCGAAGCCCGCTGGACCATGATCGGTAACCCGTTCGACTTCCCCGTGGCGTGGCAGGATATCCTGGATGCCAACAACATCACGAGCGACGACGACCTATGGGACTGGACGGGCGAACGCTACGTATCTGCGCAGAATATGGACCCCTACAAGGGATATTATTTCTTCAACCGCGGCAACAGCGTATCGATCAACTTCTCCTGTTTCCTTACCGAGGCTCAACCCCGGCCGGCCGCGACGGCGCCCGACCCCCCTGAAGGGGTGAGAATCTCCCTCCGGGCCGGCTCCGAAACCGAGCCCGTGTCGCACGTCGACATTGCCTGGTCGGAGCAGGGCGACGATGGCCTCGACGATCGCGACCGCTTCATGCCGCCGGCGTTTTTCGAAAAATACCGGATCACGCTCAAAAACGAAGCCCTGGTGACCGACTACCCGTACCTGCAAAAAGAGGTCAGGACGTCCCCCGAAAACGCGCAGGCCTTCGAGCTCGAACTGAAGGCTGTCCCCGGCGATGCGGTGCACCTGGACTTCGAGGGCCTCGAGACCCTGGCCCATCGCGAGGTGTATCTCTTCGACGATCGCCTGGGCAAAGCCCATAATCTTCACCAGAACCCCGTCGTCCACCTCGAAGCCGATCAGGAGGTTTCGGCGCTGCGCCTCCTGATCGGAGATGCGCTCTTCATTGCCGAGGAGGAAAGCAAGCTCGCTCCAGAGCGCTTCCAGATCCAGCAAGGGTTCCCCAATCCGTTCGTAGACCGAACGACGATCGAGTACGCCATCCCCGATCCCGGATTCGTTCGCCTGGAGGTGTATAACGTGCTCGGCCAGCGGGTCAAAACACTGGTCGCGGAAGACCAGGACGTGGGTCGCCATCGGGTCGTCTGGGATGGGACGAACAGCGCGGGTGAACACGTGGCCAGCGGGATGTATATGTATGTATTTACCTCGGGCTCTTTCCATCAGGCCAACCCCATTATCCGCGTTCGATAACCGGCCGCCCAACCTGACGTAGCGAACACATGTTCAACGGAATGAAAAAAATCCATTACCTCCTCCTCGGCCTGATCGCCGGCGTAGCGAGCCTGCAGCCGGCCGACGCCCAGAACCGGAAAGGGCAACTCGACTTGATGATCCCATCGGTCGGCGTCATGCTGCCCCTGTCTGACGTCGTCGAAAGCGGCGCCATCAGCACCGGCAGCCCGGCTGCCGCCCACGAAGTGAGCGTCACGTTCGGCGCCCGGCTTACCTACTGGTTTCTGTCCGAGATGGGTCTCGAGCTCGAACTGGGATTCGCCCCGTCGTCGCTCGAAAGCGAAGCGTTCGGCGTGCCCGGCACGGTGGAAGCGCAGTTTTTCGAGCTCAACGGGCGCCTGGTCTACGATTTCAGATCCTCGCCCGCCTCCGCCGGGTTTCTGCTCACCGGAGGCATCGGCCTGTTTGCGACCAATTACGACGAGTTCGAGATGACCCCCGGCGGTATGGGCGTCGTCTCACTGGGGTACCGGATCCCCCTGGACACATCGCTCGCCCTCCAGTTCGACCTCTCGGATTACCTCACGACGACGAACTGGGAGTTGAACGACGGGTCCGAGACGGACAAGATCCTGCAAAACGACGTCGTTCTTTCGGTCGGGCTGATCATTACCCTCAATTAACCCATAGTCCGGTCAGTTTTGAGGTCGGATTCCAGAGATAATCCCTCAAAATGATCGTGTTAAGCGGTATCGAAACTATTTTCCGTTAAGTCCAACCTGGCTAAATCGCTAAGTTTGGTCTAACGGTGCTCAAATTGATGCTTTTTTCTATCTCAAAGAGAGCATTTTGCAAGTTGTTACATGAGCGTTACTCAAAACTGCACGGACTATTGTTAACCCGAGTTGTGTGCTATTCAATGTGAATAAAACGTACCGGCATGTCATTCCGACCTTGTGGAGGAATCTGC
>CAZGHT010000066.1:12294-15662 GCA_964525535.1 uncultured Rhodothermaceae bacterium | reverse complement strand
GCATCGTTTACCATGTATTGGTTTTTCCGACGGGCGTGATCTATATTTTGAGGAATCGAAAAGCCCGGCAACCAGCCGGAACGGCTGGTCCACCACCTATATCGCCCCCTTAGATCTATGGCGCCTCTTTTCCAACGCAGGGCGGCACTCCTCGTGCTCGTCCTTTCGGCACTGGGTGTTTTTTCCTGCAAAAAGGAACTGCCCGCCTCGGCCTCGGCGGCTTCGGACGAGGACACGCTGAGCGTGAACGACACGGTTGTACCTCCCCCCGACGAGATTGGCCCGGCGCCGGAAAGCGCCGGCGTGATGCGCTTCACCGGAGAATGGCAGCCCCTGGCCGCCCTCCCGTCCTTCGGCGCCCAGTGCAGCGGCGAGATCCTGGAACTGTCCGATCCCGTGTTCGAAGCCGCTTCCCAGATTTCGGCGGACTCCCTCTGGTATAACAGCGAACCCCTGTCGGATTGCTCCGGCACGTTTCATCGAGTGTTGCGGCACATGAAGCAGCAGTGCCCCGACCATGAATACCCGATGCCTGCGGAATACAGAGATACACGCGATCTCGGACGGTGGTATCATGAAAAAGGGGAACTCGTTCTCATTCAGGATGCGCTGGTTATGGCCGATCTGATCAAGCCCGGCGCCGTCATGTTTTACGGCTATCGAGACGCCGTTTACGAGAATTTCGCCGCGGAAGAGCTGTTCGAGCACGGATCGGGCATCGAGCACATGGGCGTCGTCGTTTCCATCGATACGCTCGACGACGGTACAGTCAAGAGCTACAAACTTTTTCACGGCCGGAGGCCGGGCACCGTCGCCGGCGTCACCAACTGGCACCGCCGGGAACCCTCGCGCAGCAACTATCCCCCCTACGGCAACGGCCGGCAGCAGTGGATCGCCATGGCCCGGATCGTCAATCCCGGCATGCTCCCTGAATAATATCACCGAATAATAAACGCCCCTGCGTCTATTTCCGCTTCGGGGTCTCGTCTTTCTGAGGGCGCTCCGGGTGGACCTGGCCGTACAGGTGGTAGGCGCAGTCCGGCCCGACCAGGCCTTTGGCCGAAGAGAGGGAGAGCGACATCTTCCGCGACATGATCAGCCGGCGGTACAGGTACTTCTTTCGGATGAGTTCGGCTTTAGCGTCCATGCTGTTTTCCGAGTAGATACGGCGGCCGGCTCGCCGCCCCTTGATTCAATCCTTCGAAAGTATCAACTTCCTTTCTCTCCGAACGTTCTCGTTTTTCGAAATATCGATCGCCTGTTTCTATGATTCCATTCCGGACCGTTCTGCTCTGCGCCTCGTTGTCTGTACCGGCCCTCACCCCTCTCGACGACCACCACGGCCTGCCGGGCTTCGACGACGAAACCGCAGCGGCGCGAGCAGGAAGCGTAGTTTGAGGCTTCGCTGGATCGCGATAATCTGGAGACCTGGATGAAGACGATGACGGAACGCCCCCATCACGTCGGATCCGAATTTACGGGAGAAAAGGTGGCGTATATGGCCGGCCTGTTCCGGTCCTGGGGGTATGAGGTAGAGGTCGAAGAGTTCACCGTGCTGTTCCCCACGCCGACCGCGCGTATCGTCGAGCTGGTGGCTCCTTCTTATTTCAGCGCCTCGCTGGAGGAGCCGGCGCTGCTCGCCAGCGTAACCGGGCGCGCCGTCCTCCGCTTAGCCAATGCCGACGTGCTGCCGTTCTCTTTCGAGAACTAGGCGGACCACGTGAATCGGTATGCCGAAGAGGTCATGAAACTGGCCGAAGGATAACAGGGGTATAGTCAGGAGGCCTCAGGGCCCGTAGTACGCCGGAGGCCTACCACGCCTGGATCCAGTCGACGATGAGGGAGAAGGGCCCCGCCTGTTTGTCGGCGATCAGCAGGCCGACATCGACGATAGATGCCGGGTCGATGGGGCCGGCTTCCGCGAACACTTTTCCCCGTCGTGTGGGCACGAAGCCGGTAAAAGCCAGGTCAATTTCTTCCCACGTTCCTGCCGTGGTGTCGAACTTCGCACGGTACGAAAGCGGGCGCACCGGCCCCCGGGCTCGCAGCCGGAAGCTGTAGGTTTTGCCGTCTCCGCGCACGCGTACACGGACGCCTCGAAACCCGCTGAACGTCCCCGGCGCTACCCCTGCCCGGACGGAGGCGAATCCGCCGTTGTTTTCCAGGGAGACCACCCCGGAGAATCGGCCTTTATGGTCGGGCAATACGTCGAAAGCGCTTGCCGATACCCCGCCCATGACGACGTCGTCGACGGGCGCCCACGCGCCCGAACGCGCCGGCGAGGTGAAGTCGAAGATCGGTACTGTGTTCATGGGGCACGATGTTTAAAAGAGAGCGTACCCATTCGAATAGCCCCTGTTTCGAGGGGTCGGCATAACCTTGATCGAGCGGCGCTCTGGATCTGACGATCCCGGTCGATCTCGCAGAACGGTACGTCTTCAAGCTTGGCGGTAAGGTCTACGAAAACGACCGCCAGTTCCGCGACAGCGGCGTCCGAGGAGGGGTGCTGGAAACCACGAGTCCCGCGATCGAAACCATCGAGCCGGGTAGGTTCGGCTTCCCCGACCTGCGCTGGACCGAAGGTGAATTCCAAGCGCTCGGCTTCGAGCAGCCGGTAGGCGAAGACGTTGGATACGACGGCAAAGAGACGATCTCCGCCGGGTATATCGTGAATACTGCGCAGCTGACGGACAACCTGTCCACGCTCATCGGTGTACGCGTCGAATGGACGTCGCATGAATATATGGGCCTCAGCGGAGACGAAACGCTCGATAACGACGGCGATTACGTCACCTATAGCGGTAACAACGGCGTTCAACTCCGGGCAGCGTTCTCTTCCGGACTCAGCCGGCCCGAATACACCACCCTCATCCCCTTCGAGAGCGTCTCCACCGGCGACGACGAGGAAGTGTTCATCAGCCGCGGCAACCCGGACCTCGACCCCACCACCGCCCGCAGCTTCGACCTCATGGGGGAATGGTACACCAACCGCCTGGGCTTCGTGAGCGTCGGCGTGTTGTATTGCGCGCATTCCAACTACCCGGCGGTGCCTATGGCGAGCAGCATCGAAATGTTCGACCCCGAAACGCTCGAACACGTGGGATCGCACAGTGTCGGCATCATGCACGGCTCGGCCACCTGGATCGATCGTCGTGAAGGCCAGTGGTGGGTGGGATTTGCGCACTACGAGGGCCGGGGCGGAATCCCGGATCGGGGGCCGGCATGGACGCGTATCATGAGCTTCGACGATGTATGGCGGGTCGTCGGGGGGTATACCTTCCCTTGGCCGGTGACAGGCCGCCTACGTGTTTTTGCCTACGTGTTTTTGCCTACGTGTTTTTGCCTACGTGTTTTTGCCTACGTGTTTT
>CAZGHT010000066.1:0-12194 GCA_964525535.1 uncultured Rhodothermaceae bacterium | reverse complement strand
CCTGTGTCTCGCCCTGCGACGCCGCCAACAGGTGCGCGACGTGGTCGGCCAGTTCCGTCAGCTCCCGGTGTTTTTTGCTGCGCCAGGCGCCGTCGGCCCAGTAGATGAGCGGGATGAACAAGAGGGCAGCCAGGGCGAATACGCCAAACCCGATAACGCTCGAGTGCATCACCGCGCCGGTAATGGCGCCTGCGAGAAAAGCGGCGATCGTCCCGTAGAGGACGCTTTCCGCGACGTTGCTCGCCCACCCCACGCGTTTGCTTATGCGCAGCTGCGTTTTATTCCCGCGGGGGCGCAGGAGCACGCGCGTTTCGATGCCCGAGACGCTCGTATGCCGCCACTCGAACGAGCGGCCGATCTGTTCGAGCGAGCCTTTGCCATAGTCCGGCGTGCCCATCATTTTGCCGAGGTCCGAATCGTAGCGATGTTTGAGTTCCATGACGACGTCCTCCACGGCGTCCATCGTCAGGGGGGCCGGCACAACGCGTTCTACGATCACGTGCGTGGAGGTCTGGCTGCGCGTCTCCAGCCGGGACGACGCAAACCGGCCGTCCATTTCCGCGGCGGCCTGCCGGATCAGCATGGGGTCCATGCCTGACTCTTGCGCGATGTGCTCCAGCTCGGTCAGGGTGAGGCCCGGGCCGTGCGGGCTGCGGCGCGTGTGTTCCGCTTGCAGCTCGGCCGCCCGTTCGAACAACGCGGCCATTTCTTTTTCAGAATACGTACGTTCAGGCATGGTGCCGATGGATTCCAATATACAGCGAACAGCGATGCTGTCCGGGGCTCGCGAACCGTCTTACGGCGCGGGATGGACGTAGGAGGCGCCCCAGCCGAGCGGGAGCCCCGATACCCAGTACAAAATTAAAAATAGCGACCAGGTTACCAGAAAAACCACGCTGAACGGTATCATGATCGACGTCAACGTGCCGATGCCGGTCTTTTTCACGTACCGCTGGCAGTAGACCACCACGAGTGGGAAGTAGGGCATCAACGGGGTGATGATGTTCGACGAGGAATCCCCGACCCGGTAGGCTGCCTGGGTGAGGTCGGGCGATATATTCAACTGCATCAACATGGGCACGAAGATCGGAGCGAGCAGGGCCCACTTGGCCGAAGCCGAACCCACAAAGAGGTTGACGAAGGCCGTCAGGAAGATGATCCCGATAATGGTTACCCAGCCCGGAAGGGCGAGCGCCTCCAGGAACGTGGCCCCTTTTAAGGCGAGCAGGGCGCCGATGTTGGACTGCCCGAACGCGTAGATGAACAGCGAGCAGAAGAATGCCATGACGATGTAGTACGACATCCCGCTCATCGCCTTGGTCATGGCGTCGACCATGTCCTTCGAAGATTTAAACGAGCCGGCGACGTAGCCGTACACGACGCCAGGGATCAGGAACAGCAGGAAGATGAGGGGCACGATGGACTGCATGATGGGCGCCTGAAACGAATTCCAGGAGCCGTTCGCATCCCGGAAGGGGGAATCTTCCGGCAGGATGGTCAAGATGAGCACGACCAGGCCCAGGAAGAGCACGGCCGTGGCCCAGAAGAAGCCGCGGCGTTCCTTGTCGGCGATGGTGGTCATCTCGCCGGCTTCTTCGGCATCGTCGTCCACCGGCGTGCTGGAGTCCAGCCGGGGCTCCACGATGCGATCGGTGACGAACCAGCCCAGGCCGATGATGAGCACGCTGGACATGGCGGTGAAGAAGTAGTTGTTCAACGGGTTGACCAGCCGGTCGGGGTCGATGAGTTGCGCGGCCGGCTGGGTGAAGCCTTGAAGAAGGGGATCCAAAGCGGACGGAAAGGGGTTGGCGCTGAAACCGCCGGAGACGCCGGCGAAGGCGGCTGCGATGCCGGCCAGCGGATGCCGGCCGGCCGCGTAAAAGATGATGCCCCCGAGCGGGATGACGAGAACGTACCCGGCATCCACGGCGCTGTGGCTCAACAAGCCTACCAGGATGACCATGGGCGTCAGCAGGTACCGGGCCGTCACGCCGAGCATGAGCTTGATGGCGGTATTGAAGTAGCCGGCTTCGTCGGCCACGCCGACGCCTAACATGGCGACCAGCACCACGCCCAGCGGCGCGAAGCCGGTGAAGATGGTGACCATGTTGGACAAGAACGTGGTCAGAGCCGGCCCGGTAAGCAGGTTGTTCACCTGGATCGGGGCGCCGCTGCGCGGATCGATGTCGGAAAACTCGACCGGCGCCAGAAATACGGACAGGATCCAGACGATGACCATCGAGATCAGAAAGAGCATCGAAGGATCGGGGAGTTTGTTGCCGACCTTCTCGATCCCGCCCAGTATGCGGTCGATCATATTGGAGGGGGGCGGCTCTTCGACGTGCAGGCTGCTCATAAGACTTCAATAAACTGCATGGTAGGGTAAAAACTGGTAGAAGGTAACACTTTTGCAGTGGGATTCATAACACAAACTTTTTACCTGCTGTTGTGGGCCAGCCATTACACGCGCCGGCATCGGCTATCCTGGATACGGGTACAAACCATTTAAAAATCGCTCATGGGTGAAGAAACGCAAGCATTCGATATCTCCCTTGATTTTCTTGCTTGTGTCCATTGTCATAAGTATTAGCAATTCCTTATACTGGCGTACAAGTGTTGGTTAGAATTATGCAGTTCCTTTGTGCGGCTGAGGCTAGCCTGTCGCCTAAATCACTCTTATACGTTCTCTTTTCGTTGTACATTCATCCTGGTCTGGAAAGGCATGCCCACCTATTACCTTCGTGTGGAGGCAGTGAATCTGTCGCATTTTGTTTTTGACACGCACGATATCAGTACGATTCGAGGCGGTAGCTATATTTTGCTGGAAGCCATAGAAAATCTCGAAACGTTTAGATTTCAGGTTCCTCTCAAACTCATCACTGCCGCCGCCAGTCAGGCCCTTTTCTCCTTCACAGCCGACGATGAAGCGGATGGATTACTCGACGAGATCCAGCGAGAGGTATTAACGACCCTGCACCGTATGACGGAGGGGCACGGAACGTTTGTGGTGGCAGTCGAGCCAGAAATCGAGGGCCAGTTTCCGCTCGTACTTCAGAAGCTAGAGGCGCAGCTCCGTCGCAAGCAATGGAGGCGTCCTACTGTGGCCGTACCGAACCTGAACCTTGAAACCGAAACAGAATGTTTTTTGGATGGGTGGCGGCCAGGATCCGAACCTTATTACGGTGACCCGGATGCAACGGGAGAAAAGACGAGTGCTTCTACAAAGATGAGGCGCGACCGCGGGCGCAATATCAAGCATACGTTGTTCGTAAACCTGCTCCAGGATTCGAACTACGAGGACAATCTCTGCTCGAAAGACCTCGAGCTTCTGGCAAAACATACCGGCAAAGGGCGTCTCGATGGCCGGATTGCATTTCTTTACGTTGATGGTAATTCGTTCGGCGAGATCCGGCGCAAGTCATGTGAGACTCCAGAAAACCGCCGCAAGTTCGATCAAACGATCCAGGGTGCCCGAAAGAATTATTTGTGCAAGTTGCTCCATCTGGCTGACAACGATGAGGATTTTAGAACCAGGGATGCGAAAGGGAAAGAGGCACTTCGATTAGAGGTGTTACTCTGGGGGGGCGATGAGATGATGCTCATTGTACCGGCCTGGAAAGGCTGGGAAGTGATCGATGTGTTTTTCGATGAAATGCAATCGTTGAATTTCAACGGTAGGGAGCTCAGCCATCGGGCGGCCGCTGTTTTCTGCCAGCATCACACGCCGATCCTTCAAGTGCGAAAACTCGCAGACGCCCTGTTATCCTGCGCGAAGCGGGATATCGGGGCGCAGTTGAACGCGTCGACAGAAGCTCAGAATCTCCCTGCAGCCGAATACGATGCGCTGAAGCGAACCAGGAACAGCCACCGGTATTGCGATGCGTTCCACTACCTGAATCTGAGTTCGTTCGATATGTTGCAGGGTTCGTTAGACCATTTCATCGAACGGTATTATAAAGGGGTGGCTTATCACGATCTTCTCATTCCTCATTCTCAACTGAAACCTCTTTGGACGCACATGCAAACGATCCGGCAGCACGTAGCCCGGAGTAAGGTGTATGACATCATCGAGAGCATTCAACAGGAGTCGGCTACGGACGAGCAAAAGCGAATCGCTGTCGATCGGGCCATCGAACAAGCCTGCGCATTGTTGACGAAGGCAGATGGCCTTGAGACACAGCGTGCTGCCGGATACCTGAATGCCCGGGGGGTTGCGTCCTGGTACTTTGTAGCCGATCTGTGGGATTATGTAAGGATATGGACGCCGAATGAATCGATATAATATACCTATTACACTGACCCTCAAAGGTCCTATTTTAACGGCGTCTACAGGTGCATTGGCCTACAGGCTCCAGAAATCGTTTTTTCGCAATGAAAACGACCAGTTAACCCTCCCCAAGAGCCACGTGAAGGGCAAGTTGCGCATGGCATTGAGCGAGCTGGCATCTCATTTCAGGGAGCCCGTGGATGTCGATGAGCTGTTCGGTGTAGAGAGCCAGGAAGGCAGTTATGCGCCTCTCAAGGGGCGTCTTGTCTTTTCCGACTTTGTCTGTAAGACATCGTCACCACAGCCTGCCGTTCGCACGCGGATTGCCCTGGACTCCACCACCTATACAGCGGATACGAATAAACTCTGGGATGCTGAAGAACCCTTTCCAAGCGGTATGGACGTTTGTTTTGAGGGGGCTATCGAATTCTCTGCAAGCGATGAAAAAGAGGCACGCGAGATAGCGAAATGGATTATTACGGGCTTCAGGTGGATTCCCAACATGGGGGCGGAGAAAGGAGTCGGGTTTGGCCGCCTCCACACCGTTGAAACAGGGAGTCCAACTCCGATAGCTGTGTCTCCGATCGATATCCGCCTGTCGGATAAGTCGGAGGCATGCCATTTGCGCATCAAACCGCTGGAGCCGCTGTCGTTCGGTACGGTTCAGAAACGAAGGACCAACTACATCGCCGTCGCCGACTTCATTTCAGGAGGTGTTATCAAGGGGGCCATAGCCGCCGGTCTCAATGAAAGTCATGGGGTACTTCCAGCCCATGAACCGCTATCCGAGGCTAACGCGAGCCGGTATCCCGGCTTCGAGCAACTGGTCACGTACTTCGAATCGATTGTCGTTTCGCACGCCTTGCCTGCGTATACCGATGAACCTCGCCCTTCGAAGATCCCCCTTTCGGCCGTGCGCGTCGATGACGGTTTGTTCGATGTCGCCCTGACCGACGAGGCGTATCCCATGATTGGCGATAGAGCCCCGGCATATGCGGCGGATTGGAAATCAGCCCGGGAGTACGAAGGATATGCCCGCCCACGAGAAATCTTTGTGACGAGAACAGCCATAGATGAAACATCCCGTAAGGCCCTGACCGGGCAGCTCTATGCAATCTCTTATGTGTGTTCCGATGACGATCAGGGTAGACCCATTGAATGGGTTAGCGACGTGGATTTTTCCAATATAGAAGACGCCGAGATCCGGAGCCGGGTCATCGACCAGTTTGGCAAGGCCTCGCTTCATTTTCTCCGAACACTCGGCAAACGAAGCGGGAAAGTGCAACCTCGTGTACTTCCGGGCAAGTCATGCCCGGCACTGAGTGCGGCGGATCAAGCGAAAGGAGGGCTAGCCATTATTACACTGCAGTCCGATACACTCATGCTTAACCCACATCTGGTGTACGGTCTAGGCCCCAATCAGAGTTTGCAGGATCTGTACGCGCAGTACTGGAAAGCGATCTCTACAGTGGAAGGGGAAAGCTGTATGGGCCTCGTCGACTTTTTTGCACACCAATCCTTCAGGGGTGGATATCTCTACCGGCGGTACCTGGGTGAGGGGGGGCGGGATTCCCAGGGGGCAAAGTACACGCCCTATTACCTGACCAATGCCGGCAGTGTATTCAAACTCGAAGTGACAGATGAAGAGCGCGCAAATGAACGGCTCGCTCAATGGACCGCTACCGGGCTGGCGGTCCCCGAATGGGCACAGAATCAATACGGAAGGCAGGGTAGAAGCCTGTGGCAAACGTGTCCGTTTGTACCTGAAAACGGCTATGGGCAGGTAGCCGTGAATCTCAACTGGCATTGGCACCGGGCGCCCTAGCGCTGGCGCCGCCGCTCCCCCAGGCATGGTGGTATACGTGGGTCTCTTTGTCGTTTACGTTATTATACATCGGTTATGGAACATACGCTAAAAGGCGAGAAATTTGTCAATAGATATCGCATCACGGGAAAGCTGAAAACGCGGTCTCCCCTCCATATCGGAACGGGAGAGACGAAACCCGTCGAAAAAAAGACCAAAAAGAAGGGCGGCAAGAAAGAGGGGAAGGAGAAAATAGCGGACAAGAAGAAGGACGAGGCGCGTGAAAAGGATAATCATGATATTTCCTGCGTCGCCCGGGATCATCGCGGGAAGCCCTTGATCCCGGGTACCGCACTCAAAGGAGTAATGCGGCACTGGTTGCTGCACGTGTTCCATTCGCTGGGGACCGACTGGGCCATCGTGCGGGACTTCAATGCTAAGGAGTACGAAAACCTGTCACAGGAAGATCAGCACAATGAAATCAAAGGGTTCAGCCGGCTGGAGCTCATCCTGGGAACGCCCTTCAACGAGGGCAAAGTGGAGGTATGGGACGCTACCTGTTCCACGACGGCGGCCCCAGTATCGAAGGCCTTCTTAAACTGGAATAGCGAACTGCTGACTTACGTTACCACCTCGGTGGCGATTAACCCGGAGACCGGCACCGCCCAGGAACACCTGCTCTATAACAATGAAGTGGTGCCGCCCGGCGTCGAGTTCGATCTCACACTGGTCGGGCAGAATCTGGACCCCATCGAATTAGGCATCGTGCTCTTCGCTCTGGAAGGGTTTAATTCATCGATCTACCCGATGCAATTAGGGGCACGCAACGGGGTGGGGTACGGCCTGATGGAATACGTGCCTGGCCCCATGTATCGCCTGGATCAGACCAACATCCGGCAGTGGATGGATGAAACGATCGAACATCTGGGGAATGGGGCTTCAGGCGAGAAAGAGCCGGTCCCCTTAAACGCCGGGTATTATGCCCTGGAAAAACTCGACGCCGAAGATCAGAAAACACTCATAAAGGACGTTAAGGCCCAACTCATCAATGCGATCGCAGGGTGATTCATGTACGTTAATGCTATTTATAAAGACGGCGTTTCGGGGGTATTGAAGGTCCAGTGGACCCTCCTCTGTCAGACCCCCCTTGTGGTCAGGAACGGGGTTTCGATAGGGTACCAGGAGGACGGCGAAACGAAAAGTAGGGGGTTGAACGTTCGGTTCGTCTGGGCGCAACCGAAAGAAGAGGATCCCGAGCACCAGGTGTCGGGGTTGCATTTCGATTATGAGGTCAACGCAGGACAGGTCAACGTCTATCACTCGGTTCCGTCCAGTTCGGTACGAGGCGCTCTGCGTAGCTGGACGATGCGGCATCTCGTAGATCCTGAGATGCTGAAAAAACTGGTCATCCCTGACGCCGACGACGAGCGGGGAACGGAAGATTATCTCGCTCACGTCCGGCGGGTATTGGAACACAAAAAATTCGGCTACCAGCTCATCGCTTCTTTGTTTGGGTTAGCCCTGGATACCCGGACAGGCGACGATGTGTCAGGGAATGCAGGCCGCTTGAGACTGTATGCGGAACGGTTCACGAGTAATCATTCAGAACGTATCCGGGTGAATGGGACGGGCGGCAAGGGAGAAACGGGCCCCTCAAATGTTTACCGGCAGATGACCGTTCGAAATCCGCTGGATCGCTTCACCCACGCTTCCAAAGACGGCGGGTTGCACCACGCCCTTGAGTTTTGCCGGGGAGAGCGGTTCTCGGTCGAATTACTCATCCGAAATCCACAGAACAGCGACCTGGGGCTGCTCAGCCTGTGGACCCGCGAGATCGAGGCCGGCCTACTCCGGTTTGGGGCGCTCTCCAATGTCGGGCGCGGGAGGGTATCCGTCGACGACGCCCGCTACATCTTGTGGAAAAGACGAAACGCAACGGTAGATCTTACCATGGATGCGTTTCAACCGATGGACGCCCCGGAATCCTGGGATGTGCTTGCCGGTTTTTGGGAGCCGTTCAAGTTATCCCCGGCCCGGCTACCGGATTTTGAGGACCACCTCATCAAAGAATTAACGTAACGCTATGCACCACCCCAATCCCTTCGACTTTGTGCCTCTGACCAGGAGCCCCCGCCTGCGGCCCGGATCCTTCTATGACGACTTGGGCGCACCTGTGACCGGGTATATGGACGTATCCTTGAAAGCCCTGACTCCGGTCCACGTGGTAGGCTACCTGAACCCCTCGAAGGGAGACGCGAAAAGTTACATGTACGAAACCGATGGAATGCCGTGTGTACCCGGGTCCACGATTCGGGGATGCCTGCGATCATTTGTCGAAGCGCTCACGGCCGGATGGATTTCGCAAGCCAATGAAGAGTATACATCGAAAAAAGGCGCCTCCCGCAGCATAAGTTTTCGTACGTTTGAGAAGTACAAAGATAAGAAAAAAGGATATACCGCTTCTGCTGCCGTCGACTCTTCCTTTAAGCCCGCCTTTCACAGCGAAGGAGAGATTGACCTGGCGTCCTACCTCTTTGGCATGGTCATCGAGTCGTCCGAAAAGGAGGATGCCACGCACAGCGATCTCGCAAGAAAGTCCAGGATATGGATCGAAGACGCGCACGTGGAGCCTGAATACGTCCACTGGGGCAAGTACATCGTGCCCGACATTAAAGGCAAGAGCTTCATGGGCGGCGCCAACCCCTCAGCCTCCAACTGGTGGTACTTCTTCCCGGAGAAAATTAGGAAGAAAACCTCGAACCGGGGCGAAAGTGCCGAATTCGTCGGTGGTCGATTCAGAGGCCGCAAGTTTTATTTTCATCAGGACCCCTCGCAATGTCTTCGGTACTACGCGGAGAACTGGGCGTACAGCAGAGATCCCAGTGAAATCAAGATCGAATGCATCGAGCCGGAACGTACATGCCGCCCCTTCCGCATCTATTTCGAGAAGATCCCCCGGCCTCTGATGGCCCTGTTTTACCTGGTTCTCGCTCCCGGAAAGCATATTCGGCACAAACTCGGATACGGCAAGGCGTACGGATACGGCTCCGTCGAGTTTGATGTCAGGGCATTAAAATTTAGAGAGCATCGTGAACAAACGCGTATCCCTTCCCGCCTGGAGGATCACAACGAACTGCTTGCACACTGGTCCGGTCTGACCTGGGATGCCGAGGTCCTGAATCGAGAAGGGCTTATGCCGGACCTGATCGACTGGGAGGCGCTGAATCACCTTGCAAAAATATTGAGTCGGGAAAATTGCGAGGAGCTGATCTTCGTGTACCCCCAGTTCAGGCCCACCGAATTCAAGCAGGTGGTAAAGGTAAGAATAGCGCAGGACGCGATGAGGAACGTCGGGCGGCCCATTCATATGAATCAAGTGTTGGATCCGGTTGATGCCAGGCGTATTGCCGAGAGACTCTGGGCTACCAAAAAAACGATTCACTTCGAACTCTACCAGGAAAAATCAAAGGGGTGGAACCTCGTCCAGGATAGAAAACCCTAAACCCATTACTCCACTACGATGAATCAGATTGCAACGATGCAGAACCAGGACAAGTACCTGGAATACCTTGCCGCACAGCGGCATCTTTATGATCAAGAAAAAAAATGGTTTGTTATTCTCGGATCAGCCGTATTGTTGGTTGCTTTTCTCGGTACCGGTGTATTGACCGCGCTCAATGTGTTCTCACCATATGTTATGCTTGTGACGGTCATTTTGCTTCTGGCCGAGTTTTTTTTTCTACGGGTTATTCGCTCATATAGAGAACAGGCTGCCAGAATACAGGAGCTATTCGACTGTGATATACTGGACCTGCCCTGGAATCCAATCATCACCGAAGAAAAACCAATACCCGAACGGGTTATCTGGGCAGTCCGGCAATTTAACTCAAAAAGAGACGCTGCAGAATGGGAGAAGCTCAAAGATTGGTACCCACCCAAAGTAGCTAAATTGCCTATCCACCAGGCGCGTATTCTTTGCCAGAAGGAAAACATCTGGTGGGACAGTATGCAGCGTCGTATTTATGCAAGATGGGTCCTTGCAGCCGGAATGGTTATTATACTGCTGCTGGTGGCGGTGGGCATTTATAATAACTGGGATTTCAATGAATTTTTTACAGGTCCTCTGCCCTTGATTTTGCCACTCATAACGCTCGCCTTTGCCCATGGAATTCATCATCTGGAAGCAGCGGATCGGCTCGACAGGTTGCATACGGTTGTGCATGCTCTAGAAGAAGTTGCGTTCTTACCAGATAGCGACTCAGCACAGCTTACTGCACAGTCTCGCCAGGTGCAAGATGGTATCTTTTTACACCGTATGCGTTCAATTCCTGTATTTTCGTGGTTTTATGATCGTTTAAGGGATAAATTCGAGGAGGACGCTAACACCGCCGCAACTCAGATCGTTCAGAGTAATCAGACGACCCCATAATGGACCTGCCCACTATTGAGATTGAAGCAGCACGAATAAAGGTAATACTCCGCGTTGAGACCGAACTCGACTTGGGAGCTTTTCCAGGAAACACCATTCGAAGTGGACTCGGCGCAAAGCTTAGAAAAGTAGTTTGTGTTGCACATCTGCCGGATTGTACCGGTTGTATATTAACAGCAGAATGTGCCTACCCGAATCTTTTCGAAACAGGCTTTCGTGCAGGGCGGGATGCCATGACCGGATTCGAAGACGCCCCCAAGCCCTATATCATTCATTTTCCCGAGTGTTTCAAGCGGGTTTGGAGCCGGGGGGAATCGTTCAAATTCGAATTGATCCTGATCGGAGATGCTATATCCTATTTGCCTCATCTGGCCTATGCTATCCGGGAATTAGGCAGGTCGGGATTGGGAATAGGCTGGCGTAGAGGTAAAGGTCGTTGTACCCTCGAGGGACTCGAGCAGGCAAAAGGAATCAGTCGAACGGTTTTGTATCACCAAGGTAAACTTTCCAGATTACCAGATAAAACGCCCTTAATCGATAGTGTTCGCAGTCATAATCCTAAAAGCACCCTTAGAGCCTTCGTTCTAACCATGGTGACGCCACTTAGACTCCGAAAAAAAGGACGATGGATTCATGAAGCAGAACTCATACCTGCCCATTTGTTCGAAGCTATTTTGCGTCGCATTGAAGTTTTGTCTATGATTTATGGGGAGCCCGTTCAACTAGACAAAAGAAAAGTGCTTAATCTGGCAGATCGTATGAGGATAACCAGGAGGGCGCTGCACTGGCATTCACAAGGGAGGTTTTCTGCTAGAACCCGAAAAACCATGCCTATGGATGGTATCTTGGGGGAAATGACAATAGAGGGTCCGTGTAAGGAACTCGCTCCCTACCTTCGAGTTGGCGAATTACTCCACGTGGGAAAGGGGGCGACTATGGGAATGGGGCAGTTTAAGGTGAAAGCAAGTCGATGACCATTTACCGGCAAATATGCTCCATGGATTCTCTCCGCATTGGCTGGTCTAGGGTGAAACGGAATAGCCCCATGGCTGGAGCCGATGGCATTACGGTATCGATGTTTGCTCTTGATCTTGAACACAATCTCGAATTACTGCAGGAAGATCTTCTTACTGAACAGTATAAGCCGGGCCCATTGTTTGGGTTTGATATCCCCAAACCTACCGGTGGTTTTCGCAGGCTGGCTATCCCCGACGTACGTGATCGCGTTGTTCAATCCTCCACGCTCCATGTCTTGCAGCCGATCTTCGAAGCTGAGTTCGAAAAAGAAAGTTTCGGTTATAGGCCAGGTCTGTCTTATAAAGACGCTATTCGGCGCCTCGAAGTATTGCGTAATGAGGGATACACATGGGTTGTCGATGCAGATATTGATTCCTATTTCGACCAAGTAGACCACGACCTACTCATCAAACGCCTTGCAGAACTGGTACATGAAGAGGCCGTTCTGGACTTAATACGTCACTGGCTAGAAGCCGATATGATGTTTAATGGCCAACGCGTTGCCAGGTTGAAAGGGTTGCCTCAGGGATCGGTTATTTCACCTGTACTGGCCAACCTATTCTTGGATGAACTGGACGAAGCATTACTTGCCGATGGATACCGCTTAGTGCGTTACGCCGATGACTGTGCGCCACGAAGGCGCATAGGAGGAAGAGATTCCTCCGTGCAGCCATGCT